>NZ_RBLM01000003.1:0-332879 GCF_003989425.1 Kocuria sp. HSID16901
GAACGGTCGCCTCGAGCACCTGCGTGGCCTGGCCCTCGGCTTCCGCAACCTCACCAACTACATCGCCCGCGCACTCCTCGAAGCCGGCGGATTCAGACCACACCTACACCCCGAATTGTGAAGAGCCACGTGTCGACGTGTCCGTTGGGGGAGTCTCTCGTATCCCTTATTTTGGCTAGATACTTTGCTCATTGGGGTGTTTTTTAGTGTCAAGTAGACGTTAACTTTACAAAACGGAAGGCCCTTTGTCGCAGGTTGCGGAAGAGCTTCAACATGGAGTCTGTAAATGACATCGCCCTGTTCGCCTTCCTCTTTCTTATGATTGGCGCAGGGGGCAAAAGTCTTAATTGAAGCAAAGTCCATGACCTGGACGTGTTCGCCGATGCCGTTGAAATTAGCGTTCTGGTGGTCAATGCTTCTTTGTAATTGGTCGAGGTAGAAGGCGGGGAACGGGCCTCAGCCGCCGTCGATGTGATCACTTGTGGTCGTCTATGCCCTTAGCTCGTAGTCCAAGCGTTTCAAGCAAACATCGCGTTCTGTCCGCCGGCTTTCAGCCGTCACCTGGTAGGCGGTGCAACGAAGTTCTTACGTGTAACCCCGGCGTCGTTAAAACACTCATGGCGGCCCACCCCGGAGGGGGACCGCCATGAGCAGGCAAGTAAGGTCGCCTAATTAGCCCTTGAGCTTATCGCCGATGTTGCGAGCGGCGTCCTTGACCTTCTCTGCGCCATCCTTGACGGCGGCGGAGAGCTGGTCGCCCTTGCCTTCGTTTTTCAGATCATCGTTGCCAACAGCTTCGCCAACTTTCTCCTTGGCGTTACCGGAGGCGTCCTGAAAGGCGTTGTTTGCCTTGTCCTCGATACCCATAGCGGGACTCCTTTCGTAAGGTTCCCCAAGGTATTACCCGAGGGGTCAGCATGATTCTTTGTAAGGAACCGTGACTTAGTTGCCGAACTTGTCGTTCAAGGCATCCTTGGCCTTATCGACATGCTCGTCCTTGACGGTATCCTTACCGGTCTTGTCATTGACGGCATCCTTGCCCTTGTTCAGAGCGTCGTCAACCTTGTCGTTATTCAGATCGAAACCCATAATCGGCTCCTTTCGTTGCGGCAACCCTTTGAATTTTGTGCTCTGGGTCGCCTCTTGGTGATCACACTAGGCCAAGCGTCCGGGCAATGTGAACCGTCCACCGCCAGATTCCGGGATTGTTCACCCCTGGCAAAACGTCGTCACTGAATCGTGACCTCATTTTCAGCCAATGTGGAGATAGTTCCCTGGAAGCATTGGTGAATTGGGCTCCTCATTACCTTGCGGCCCGATAGAACTGCCCTGGCGACTCGATGTCCTGGCGCAACTCACGAGCGGCACGCCATGCCCACCGCGGGTCGCGAAGCGCCTCGCGGCCAATGCTCACGGCGTCGGCTTGTCCACTCGCAACGATGTGCTCGGCCTGTGTGGGATCCGTGATGACTCCGACGGCGCTCGTCACGATGCCGGTCTCTTTACGGATGTGCGCAGCAAATTCCGTCTGGTACCCCGGCCCCGGCTTCACATGAGGCTGCGGCAAGTTCCCGCCGGACGAAACATCCACCATGTCGACGCCGAGCTCGCCGGCCTGGCGGACGAACTCGGTGATCTCAGCGAGATCGTCGTCGTTAGCGCGGCGTCCGGCGTCGGTGCCCCATTCTTCCTTCCAATCCACCGCCGAGACTCGCAGCAAGAGCGGCATCTCATCAGGCAGTTCCGCGCGAACACGGCGGATGACCTCAAGGGGGAAACGCATGCGGTTTTCCAGTTCCTCTCCGCCCCAACGGTCATCGCGGGTATTGACAGCCTTCTGGAGGAATTCATGCAAGAGGTATCCGTGGGCCGCGTGAATCTGCACCGTATCGACGCCGGCCTGCACCGCCCGACGCGCGGCGTCGGCGAAAGCCTGGGCGGTCTCCAAGATGTCGTCCTCGGTCATGGCGCGCGGAGCGTCAAAGGGGCCGAAAGGCTCATCTGTGGGGGCGAGGGTTTCCCAGGCGCCGTCTTCGGAAGCCAAAGACCCGTCTGGGTAGCCCGGTAGCGCGTGGTAGGTGGAGGCCTTTCGGCCTGCGTGGGCCAGCTGAATGCCGAAGGCGGCACCTTGGCCGTTCTCGTGGACGAAGTCCGCGATCCGCGAGAAAGCGCTGACCTGGTCATCGCTCCACAGGCCCAAATCGCCTGGGGAAATGCGGCCCGCGGGAGTGACACCGGATGCCTCGGCAAGAACCAGGGAGAAACCACCGGTAGCGAAGGACCCAAGGTGGGCAAGGTGCCAATCGGTGGGCACGCCGTCGTCGGCCGCGCTGTACTGACACATCGGAGCGATCAAGGCCCGGTTCTTGAGAGTCAGACCACGAAGAGTCAGGGGCTGAAATAGATGGGAGTAGGCCACGAGGAAACCTTTCCGAGGGGATTGTTCTGAAGTTTTCCTCCACACCAACGACGCTTTTGTGGTGTTTTATTCCCCCTGGGTGCCGCAAAGAGACACACCCTGCTGACGCGACGCGAATTTGCCGGAAAAAAGAAGAACTATGACGCTGCTTCGGTCAAGGTTTGGTAAAGAATCCCGCGCCGCATTGGTGTTTTGTACTCACGAGTGTTTTATACTGAATTGTCGATATCGACGAGATGTGCGAAGGCTTCGCGCATGCCGTCACGTGCGCCTGCAGCGTGACGGTTCTATGGGAGACGAACCACGTGAGACAGGCAAGAAGGCGGGACGCGCAACGCGTCCCGCCTTACTTCTTTAACTATTGGAAGGCTCTGCAACTAGCCCGGGATGTCCAGAGCCTCACACGTCCCGATTTGCGGGGCGGCCCGGTGCCAGAGGCAGAAAAACCGGTACCTCAAAATCGCGCTGTGCAAAAGCGTCGGCAACCGCCTGGGCAATCTGGCCAGTGCGCTCTTGCGAAACCAAGGCCAAAACCGCGCCACCAAATCCGCCGCCCACGAGCCGGGCCCCGAGGGCCCCATTGTCCAGGCAGGTCGCGACGGCGACATCGAGTTCCTCGCGGGAAGCGCCCAGATCGTCCCGCATGGAGCAATGCGACGTCGTAAAGAGCGAACCAAGCTCGGCCCAAGTTTCCGCGGTGGTGGGCAGGCGATCCGTGAACAGTGAACGGGCCCGCTCCACCAACATCATGTCCGTGAAAATATGTTTCATCCACGATCGGAGTTTGGTGACGCCCACGCGGCGAACGACGGTGGGGTCTGCTGCGAGCCGCTCCAGGGTTTCCTCCAGGACTCGTTCCCTGGCTTCGCGGGCTTGCTCGGCGTTCAGGTCGGGAAAACCGATCTGCTCCGGTAGGAGATCGCGGAGGTATTCGACTCCGGTGGCGTTCTGGAGGGCTTCGCACACGTCGCGGCGAGCCGAATACTGGCCATCCGCCAGATCATGCGGGGCACGGGTATCGATCACCAGGAACGTTAGGCCAGCATCCGAAACGTTGACGTCCACCGGCTGGATCGAGAAGTCCCGGAAGTCGATGACTATGGCCTGCCCGGGCAGAGAGCGCAGGGATGTGGTTTGGTCAAGCCCACCGGTCACGGCGCCGGCCACCTCGTTCTCGGCCCGCATGCACACTCGAGCCAGGCGTGCGCGAAGTTCGTCGTTGTCCGGACCGCAGCCGCCCACGGGGAGGGGTTGCATGGAAGCTTCGGTGCGCAAGGGGCAGGAGAGCTCCAGGAGCGCCAAGGCTGTTGCACACTCGAGTGCGGCGGAGGATGACAACCCGCCTCCGACTGGGACGGTCGAGTCGATGAGGAGGTCGGCGCCAAAATCCGGCGGTAGGGCGATGTCGCCGCCGCCTTCCTGATTCATGGACCAGGCGACGCCGCCCACGTAAGAAAACCATCCGCTCACGGTTCCGGGCGTGATCTCCGAAACGCGGTGTTGCACGGGTTCGCTCATCTGCAGCGACTCGGCGTGAAGGATGCCGTCTCGCCGGAGACGGCCGGCGATCAGCGTCCGGTACGGCAGTGGCGTGGGAAAACATGCGCCGCCGTTGAAATCGACGTACTCGCCCAAGAGGTTCAGGCGTCCGGGGGCTGACCAAACGCCGTCGGGCTCCGATCCGTACCTCTCAAGGAACGCCTCTCGCAGGGCCTGCACCTGCGCGGTGTGGTCCGGCAATCTGGCCCATCGAGCCGCGATCGAGGCCTCGGTCATGGAGCTGTACCTGAATTCTGTGTTGGACGTTGTGGGGAAAATGACGCGCGGTTCGGCCGTGGAGAGTCAGATTGGGGATTGGCGGAGACCGCGCGCATCAATCATTGTAATGCGGTTCGGATCCGCTCCCAGGCGGCGAGAGTTTTGTGGACCGAAGCAGTCCGTCCACGGCAGCGCGAACGCCGAACTCGCAGGCCTCGGCCTCAAATCCGGCCACGCTGGCGCCATCGCCCTCCGCGCCTCCGCCCCGTGGCCCCGGTGAGGTGAGTCGCGCACGATTGTGTTCGGCTGAGACAAACCCCAACACCGAGTAGAGCACCGTTCTGGCGCCCCAGTCGGCGTGGCGCTCGTCCAAACCGGCCGCTTTCAGGCAACGGCGGACCTCCACAAAAGACCTGATGGACTCCGGGTGGGCCGCCATCGCCACCCCGACGACGTCGGCGCCGTCCGGATACGGAACGATAGCCTCCCGTGCGGTCCTGGCCAGGGCGACAACGGCCTCCACGGTTTCGGCGGGATCGAGCGGGCCCGAGGGTTCCTCGATGCGTTCCGGAGACGCCAGCATCCGCTCGGCCAGCAGGGTCAGCAATTCCTGCTTATTCTTCACGTGGTAGTACAGGGCACCCGGCGCGACGCCGAGTTCCGAGGCGACCCGACGCATCGACAAATCGCCCAACCCGTACTCGCTCAGCAGCGAGAGGGCGGTCGAGAGAATGCGTTCTTGGGTCAGGGCCACGAAAAGAGTCTACCGAGGGTCTTCTCGCCCACGCTGCTGAGGCTTAGGAGAGGGCCTCAGAAATGGCGGCGTTGAAGGCATCGATGTCGTGGGGATTGCGGCTCGTGATGAGGTTGCCGTCCACCACTACTTGCTCGTCCTCCCACGCGGCACCGGCGTTAATGAGGTCCGTAGTGATCGAGGAGAACGAGGTCAGGCGGCGCCCCCGCGCGAGGTCGGCCTGGGCAAGGATCCAGGGTGCGTGGCAAATCGCCGCGACCGTCTTGTTCTGGTCGAAGAAGGCCCGAACGAAGTCCGTGGCGCCGTCGGCGATACGCAAAGCGTCCGCGTTGAGGGTTCCGCCGGGAAGGACGAGGGCATCGTAGTCTTCCGGGTTGGCCTCCGCGAGCGGGACGTCCACGGAGAAGGAGTCTGCGTGGTCCCAATCGCCGTTCATGGCCGTCAAGGTCCCTTCGGCGGGGGAGACGATGACGGTCTTAGCGCCGGCGTCGTCGAGAGCCTTGCGGGGGCGGGTCAGCTCAACCTCTTCGACACCGTTGGTCAAGAGGAAGGCGACGGTCTTTCCGGAGAGGTCTGCCATGGTGTAATCCCTTCTGAGCGTGCTGTTTTAAGGCCACGCTACGTCTGAACGACGGAGCGACGAAAGGGTGTGCGCTCAGAGCACATTGTCGATGAGGCAGCCCCCTGCGAACATTGAACACCGTTCAAAAACGGTGTTCAATGCTCACATGATGTGTGAACCAACTGCCCTCGCCCGCCGAATCTCCGAAGGCCAGAGCCTTAACCGAGAGGAAGCACTGTCCATCCTCAACGCCTCCGACGCCGAAACCCTGGGGATCGTCGCGGCCGCTTCTGACCTCCGCCGCCAACACTTTGGCAATAGCGTCAAGGTCAACTATCTGGTCAATCTGAAGTCCGGCTTGTGCCCGGAAGACTGCACCTACTGCTCGCAACGCCTAGGTTCGGCCGCCGAGATCCTGAAGTACACGTGGATCAAGCCCGAAGAGGCCGTGCGGCAGGCTGAGCTAGGAATTGCCGGTGGTGCTTCACGCGTATGCATGGTGGCCAGCGGCAAGGGGCCTACCGACCGGGACGTCGACAGGGTCTCGACGATGATCCACGGCCTGAAAGGCGCCAATCCCGACGTCGAAGTCTGCGCTTGCCTCGGAATCTTGCGTGAAGGCCAGGCGGAGAAACTCCGTGATGCCGGTGCGGACGCCTACAACCACAACCTCAACACCTCCGAGGATCACTACGGGGAGATTTGCACGACGCACGGATTCGGTGAACGTGTCGAAACGGTGCGTCGCGCCCGTGAGACCGGGCTTCAGGCGTGCTCGGGCCTGATCGTGGGCATGGGGGAGAGCCCCGAACAGCTCGTCGATGCCGTGTTTTCCCTGGTGGATCTGGGTGCCGAATCTATTCCGGTCAATTTTCTGATGCCCTTCGAGGGCACTCCGCTGGAAGGAACGTGGGAGTTAGATCCCCTGAAATGCTTGCGTATTCTCGCGATGGTGAGAATGGCCGCCCCGGATCGTGAGGTTCGGATGGCGGGGGGACGAGAAATGCATTTGCGTTCGCTCCAGCCCCTCGCCCTCAATGTGGTCAACTCGCTGTTCCTGGGCGACTACTTGACGAGCGAAGGGCAGTCCGCCCTGGATGATCTACGGATGATCCGCGACGCCGGATTCGAGGTTTTGGGTGCGGAGGGCCGCGACCTGGTGGCCGAACACGAAGAACGCACGGAGCAGGTGTCCCTCCGGCGTCGGGGAGTAGGAACCGAGACCGCGCCAAACGCCTAGCCCACGAGGGGTTTGTCGCCGCTCCTGCCCAACCGCTGCCTATGGGCCGTATGGTTTGTGTGTGGACTTCATGATCGTCATTATTGTGATTCTGTTGGCGACCCTCGTGCTCGTAGGCGTCGGCGACCGATTCAATCTGCCCTGGCCGGTGCTGTTGACGCTTGCCGTCGCAGCGATCATTTTCATTCCGGCGGTTCCGAACGTCAGCATCAAGCCTGAGCTGATCCTGCCGATCTTCCTCCCGCCCTTGCTCTGGGCGCTAGGGCAAAGAGCCAGTTGGCAGATGTTCCGAACCAACTGGCGGGCGATCGTCATCTATTCGGTGGTCCTCGTGGCCATCACGATCTTGGCCGTGACGTGGACGGCCCTCGTCTTCATCCCGGGAATGACGCTCGCGGCGGCCGTGGCCATCGGTGCGGCCGTCGCCCCGCCGGACCCCGTGGCGGTTGAGGCTGTCGCGGAACCGGTGGGAATCCCACGACGCATCGTCGCCACGCTCCAAACGGAGGGCCTGTTTAACGACGCCGTCTCCCTCGTGGCCTTCCAGGCGGCGCTCGCGGCCATTACGGATCACGGGCACCTCTCCGCTCCCATGTTGGCCTTGGAATTTCTGTACACCGCGGTTGCGGCCGTGGCAGTCGGCCTGCTTTTCGGGTGGTTGGGTGGCATTGCGCGGCGGTACCTGACCTCGAGCGTGGCACGGTCCGGCTTGACCCTGGTCATCCCGTTCGCGATCTACATCGCTTCCGAAGAGATCCATGCATCCGGCGTGATCGCCGTGGTGGTCGGAGCCGTCCAGATGTCGAGCACCATCGGTGACCTGGAGCCCGAGGATCGTCTCAGCGGAACGGCCTTCTGGGGCGTCTTGGAATTGCTCATCACCGGCGTCGCCTTCGGCCTGATTGGGCTGCAGGTTCGCGCGGTTATCGACGACGCCGGCGACCGCATCGGCGAAATGATCCTGCACGGAGTCATCATCTCCGCCGTCGTGATCCTGTTGCGGCTGGCATGGATGGCCGTGATGGTGGCGGTCAACTCCGCCAAGGGTGGCCGCTTCATGACGCCGCGCACCTTCGGCGAAGCCCTGGTAATGACGTGGTCCGGCATGCGCGGACTGGTGACGCTGGCGCTGGCCCTCTCCCTTCCGACGATCGGCTTTGATTTCCGTTCCGAGGTGCTGGTCATCGCATTCGTGGTGCTCCTGTTCACCATGGTCTTCCCCGGACTGACGCTGCCCATGCTCGTCAAGATCTTGGGGCTCGACCAAGAGGACGACCAAGACCGGCAGGAACGCGAGCTGCTGCAAAGGGCTCAGTACGCGGCGATGGAGGCCGTCCGATCCTCAGCCAAGGATGCGCCCCCAGAGATGGTGGCGACGGTTTCGGAACTCTACCGGCGGATGGTCCCGCGAAGCCCGCAGGAGATCGAAAGCTCCGAGGTCTACGACCAGCAGATGCGGGAACGCACCAAGCGGCGCAAGCTATTTGTGCATATTCGCGATATCGCCTTGAACGCGGCGCAGGACGAAGTGATCAAGGCACGTTCCGACCGGGGTGTGGACCCGGCAACCGCCGACCAAGTGTTACGGAGACTCGATCAGCTCGCCGCCATCGAGAACCCCGATATGGCCGGAATACTTCCCGCGATGAGACCAGACGGGAACCCACAAGCAGCCCAACGAATGGGCAGGAAAGAGCCTGGCGACTCGCAACCGCCGGCCTCATGATGAAATAGAAGACATGAACTATCGCGTCTTCCTCACCCCCGCGTACCTGACGTCCCTGCTGGTGATTCTGCTCGGCGCCATCCTCGTAACCGCCCATCTGGGCGTTCTCGGCTGGATCCTGCTCCTTGCCGGCCTGGCCCTGAACGTGGTGGCCTCGATGGTCAGCCACAACCGCGAAGAGCTCCGCAAGGCGGACCAGCTGGAATCCGGATCTCCCGCGGCCAAACCGTGGTCTCAGGAGGGCCGTACGCGGGATACGTCCCGCTCCTAAAACACACCGGCCCCGCGCCGTCGACACAGAAAGGGCCCGCACCCCACGCGCGTGCGTGAAGTGCGGGCCCTTCCTGTTTTCTGCGCCCTGATTAGCCTCGGCGGAGGACCTTGCGGACCCTGGTGAAGACGCTCTCAACGGTCTCGGCCTCTTCCAGAGAGACCAGGCCGTTGAACATGTCTCCGACGTGGCGCTTATGGATCTCCTGGGCCTCCAGGAAGACCTGCACCCCATGGCTGGTCAACTCTGCGAAGGCTGCCCGGCCGTCCGTCGTGTCCTCGATCCGTCGGAGAATTCCCTTCTCGCAGAGCACTCCAACTTGGTAGCTGAGGCGTGACGGGGAAAAGACCATCTCGTGGGCGATATCGCCCAAACGCAGACGCCGGTCCTTGGCGTGGTACAGGAGCTGGCACACGTCGTAATCGGCGAGACGAAGCGCCGTGTCCTTTCGGAGCAGTTGTTCGAGCTTGTTCAGCAGCATCTGTGAAGTCTCGAAGTACTGCCGCCACGCGTCGGAACGAATCCTCTCCTCGCTCCCGACCGGGCTTTCTTGTGGTTCTGTCAACGGTTATCCCCCTTGGTGGTTTCTCTGCGATGACCTCTTGACGTCCCCAAAATTTAGGCCCGCTAAGAAAATGCCATGCGTTCAAAGAGTACTAGGAAATTTCCAAACCAAAACTTTGGAAACCACGATTGGGTGAACTTTTCGCGTCTCGAAGTTAACGCAACCGTGCCCTTCCGGTTAACCAGGCTCGATCCTGGCGGAAATTCAACGAATTTACTTGTCAAGGAAAGTAAGTACGGCTCGTACTCGCCGGTTACCGGCGTCGGGGGCCAAGCCAAGTTTGTCGAAAATATTACCTATGTGTTTGGCCACAGTCGCCGAGGAGACGAAGAGTTCCTTCTCGATCTCGGAGTTGGCTTTCCCCTGTGCCATGAGATTGAGAATCTCCAATTCGCGGGGGGTCAGCTGATCCAAGGCGCTCGAACGGCCCGTGGACGAAGCGTTGCCCATGAGGTGCTTCACGACGTCGGGGTCGATCACGGTGCCCCCGCCGGCCACGGTTTCCAGGGCACGAGCGAAGTCCTCGACCTTGGCGACCCTGTCCTTGAGAAGGTATCCGAGTCCGGAAGAGTCTTCGGAGAAGAGTTCACGGGCGTACGCGGAGGCGATGTACTGGGAAAGCACCAAGACCGGTAGGCGGGGGTAGCGCTCGCGAAGGGTGTGGGCGGCTTGAAGTCCGTCGTTGGTGTTGGTGGGTGGCATGCGCACGTCGGTAATGACGACGTCGAGGCCTTCGTCCGCGTGTGCCTCGTCCACCGCCGTCAGGAGAGCGCCGGCGTCTTCAACTTGGCGCGTGACCTCGTGACCGAGTCTCGTCAGGACCATGACGAGCCCCTCCCGCAGCAGAGTGGAATCTTCCGCAAGAACAATGCGCACTGGTTCGGCCTTTCGACAGGGTCGGGACAGGTAGTGGGAGCGTAGCTTCATGGCGACGACCCACCCCTCCCAGGGTATCTGCCGACGCCTCCGGTGGAGATTAGGTGGCTGCGTCGATGGAATCGGGGCTTTGACTGCTCAATGGCAGGCGTCCGTAGAGGGTGGTTGGTCCGCCCACCGGGGATTCCACCCAGACGCTGCCGCCCAACGGTTGCACGCGTTCGTTGAGCCCAGACATTCCCGTTCCCTTGCTCATATCGGCGCCGCCCTGGCCGTTGTCCGTGATCTCGACCGTCAGGGCGCCGTCCATGACCGACGCCGAGATCCACAGGGTGTTCGCCGTGGAGTGCTTGAGGGCGTTGGTGACGGCCTCGTTGGCAACGTAGTAGGCGGTTCGCTGGATGTCGTTGGGCAGCTGGTCGGCTGCGGTGTAGTGCAGATGCACCGGCAGCATGCAGTTGTTCGCCAACTCTTCGAGCGCCGCCCGGAGGCCGTGATCTTCCAAGACTGCGGGGTAGATGCCTCGAACGGTGTTGCGAAGGGTCTGCAGCGCGTGGGTCATTTGCTCCTGGGCGCGGACCACTTGTTCCCTGGCCGACGTGATGTCGACCCCTTGGCCTTCGAGCATTTGAAGTTCAAATTCCGCCATCCCGAGACGCAGGTTGAGGTTGACGAGTTCTTGCTGGACGCCGTCGTGAAGGTCCCGCTCGATGCGGCGTCGTTCGGACTCAAAATTGTCCAAGATGCGGGCGCGGGAAAAGGTCAACTGGTGAACTTGACGTTCAATTTCCTCGGGCCGAGGGCTGAGCAGGGCCTTGGAGACCGTGGCGGTGATCGCGGAGTAGAGACCGTTGAAGTACGCGAAGAGGATGAGGCAGCCGAAGAACGCGAGGGCGGGAATCCACCATTCGTCGGCGTGCAGGGGGCGCTTAGCCATCCACGATATGACGAGGGGGTCTTGGCTCAGGCTCTCCGTATCGATGTCTTGGTGGAGCGCTCCGGTGACGGTCCACAGCATGACCGTGATAAACAGTGTGGCCGCCTCGAGGAACAACACGATCATGGTGGCGATGCCGAACATTGCGGAGGCCACCATCGCCAGGACGTTTCGCCACGAGGCGGGTTCCTTGTACCGGGTTTTGAGCCACACGGTAAAGGGCCTCAGGGGAAGGGCAACATGGGCCGAGGGGATGTCGCGGAACCCCAACATCCATAAGCGGCCGCGTTCGACGTAGCCGAACCACAGTCCCAGAATTGGTAGGAAGATGAGGCAGATGGCGGGAAGTAGGAGAAGTTCGAGAGAAATCCTGACCGAGGAATTGGTCGAGAGGGTGAGCAAGGTCAGGAAGCCAAAGAAGGCCACGAAGAAGATGAGGGGCTGAAGGACCATCCCCATGATCGCCGCCCACGGACCCGCCGTCACGAGATACCAGGGGCTCCTGAGCAGGCGCCACATCGACTGGTTCATTCTGTTCTTTGCCTCAGGTTCCAGGGTTGGTGTTACTCGTGAGGTTACACGTCGGTTCAGGACGAGGCCGAGCCGAAGGGGGCTATGGGTTGGCCGATGAGGCATGCACTGGTCGAGACGGCCTCGTCGGCGCGGGAGGAACCCCTTCGGGTCGGCGCTTCGTCACAAACTATCGTGGCTCGGATCGGCCCGCCGGGTCAGTGGGGCGGGCACTGAAGATGGGGTAGTGCTAGTTCTACCCTTCAAAGGGCGCGGGGGAGAGGCCCCAGAAATGCGTGATGGCCTCTGCGGCGATGAACGAGCGTGTGCCTGAGCCCAACTGTGGCGGAAATTCGTGTGGTGAAGGAACCACGTGTCCCATTCCCTCGACGGACCACAGCTCGACGGGTTCGCGGCCCTGTTCACTCCATCGGGTCACCTCGACGTCCTCGAACCGGCGTTCCGTCACCGGGTCGGTGGAAATGCCGTTGCGGCGGGCAAAGTACGAGGCCGAATCGACGGCGGAGAGTACCTCGCCACGGGATTCGGAACCCCAGAGTGATGCTTCGCCGCCCGCGTAGGGCGCGAGGGGATCCGCCGTACCGTGGATTGCCATCAGGCGGATAGGGCGCGGCTTCACGGTTGGACGGTCGGTGAGCAGAAAATTGCTCGGCGCGGGCTGGGTGGCCGCGATGATTGCTGCTCCGGCGAGCAGCTTGGGTGCTTCGTGGAGGAGGCGTATCACCATCTGGCCGCCGTTGGAGTAACCGACCACGAAAACCCGGGCGGGGTCTACGTGGTGTGCGCGGGTCATGTGGCGGATGATGGCGGCCGTGAAGGCGACGTCGTCGATTCCCTGGCGGCGGGACTCGAAGGTCGAACCGCGACGGGAATCGTTGAAATGCCGATGGAAGGCGTCGGGGTAGGCCACGAGGGCACCTGCGGCAACGGCGGCGGCGTCGAAGGTTTCGGCGGTGAATTTCCGGAAGACGCGCGAACTTTGTTGCGATCCGTGGAAAGCCAGGATGAGAGGTGGGCTCGGATCGTGCCGTTCGGGGGCCACCACGGTGAACGTTCTCTCGACACCCTGAAGGGGAAGGGATTCCCTCGTCACGACGTATGGCTTGCTCACCCGGACAGCATAGGCGGAAGCGGCAGTGAGGGTCGAGGAGCCGCCGATTCATGGCTTCATGTGGACGACGTCGACTGTGTTGATGGTGGCCAACGCGCTATTTTGTACAGAATCCGTCCGTTTTGAGGGCGACCATCGACCCTGTGCCTCGACGAGGAGAACTATGACCATCGTGAACGTCTTGCCGCTGATCGCGGCCTGGGTTGTTGCTCTCCTGGCTCCTGGCCCCGACGTTCTGATGATTCTGCAGCAGGCGGCCCCTCGAACCTCGACGGCGGAGGTGCCTTCCACGGCGGCCCCTCAGGCAACCGGTGCCCGCCCCAGAATCTTGGGGCTTGCGGCGGCCCTCGGGGTCATGACCGGGAATTTGATGTGGATGGTGGGCGCGGTCGTGGGACTAGGCGCGCTCGTGGCACTCTTCCCCGCGATAGTTCCGATCCTGAAAATCTTGGGCGGCTGCTTCTTGGCGTATATGGGCTTGTCGGGGCTGTGGTCGTTGCGAGGCGCCTCGCGTGGGGGCCCCGCGGTGAAAGTACGCCGGGCGAGTCTGCGTGGTGCGTATCTCAAGGGGCTCGCGACGAACCTCGCGAACCCCAAGGCCCTGATCTTCTTTACCGCGCTCTTGGCTCCGTTCATGAGCCACGGATTTCCGTGGTGGCAGACGGCCATCCTCGTTGTGGTCTTCATGGTGATCGGACTGGCCTGGTTTGCGACCTTCGCATGGGTGGCTTCTAGCGGGGTCGTGGTGCGGTGGATTCGCACCTACTGGTTCCGCGTCGAGGTTGCGACGGCGTGCCTGTTTTTCCTGATCGGGGTCGGCTTCCTGGTCGACGGCGTGGTTGGGCTGGCTGGATGACCACGGTCGACGTCGTCGACTGTGGTCCTTCCCGACGACGCTTCTGACATGTGTGAGTGTGCACCGGGCGACATGTTCGGAAACTTTGGGTAAAGGGACGTTAGCGGTTCATATTTAATACCTAATAGCCCTAAGTTTCTGGGTTTTCGGTGCTGTTTGGGTTTATTCATAAAAATTGCCGCCGGAATGGTCGTTTTGGTAGCCGCCCCTTTAGCAGCGCCCCAAGGGCGCCGGATCACTATGGTCCTCAACCCCGAAGTTTCGGGCTCATCGGGCTGGTCGCAGGAAAATTTCCTCCTCGAAAACGTGGAAACTTTTGTCAAAGTAGATAATTTCTTGATGATTCCTTGTAAAGAGCTGTCGATAGATCCAGAAACTTAGCGTTACAAGGGATTCACGGATTGGAAAGAGTTAACCGACCTTCACGTAAGAATCCGCTGGTTATTTGGAGAGTGCACGGTCGCGGTATCCAACCGGCGGTTCGTGCCCTCGAGAACGGAACATCCCCTCGGAAAGGCAAACCTGAAATGGCACTCGGAAACTTCAGCAAAGCGACTGTGGGTATTGGTGCGCTGGCTATGGTCGCGGGATCGCTGGTGGTCCCCACCGCCGCGAATGCAGCGAACGACAATGCCGGGCCACAGCCGGATCATGCTGCTGCGGCCGCGGCTCCCAAGGACCTCAAGGACCCGCAGCTCAAGGAATTGGCGAACGACATCGTCGCTACCAACGAAAACAGCGACCTCAACATGGATGCCCACTACGGTTTCTATCAGAAAGAAGACGACGGCCGCGGCATCACGCTCGGAATCGTCGGATTCACCACCGGCACGGGCGACTTCAACAAGGTCCTCGACAACTACGACAAGGCGACCGGCGGTCAGAACGCGTTGCACGACTACATTGAACCGCTCAAGAAGCTCTCCGGAGACAACTTGGACGGCCTGGATCAAAAGGGTTTCCACCAAGCGTGGAAGGAAGCCGTGAAGGATCCCAAGATGCAAGAAGCCCAGCGTCAGGTTCGTGACGAGCTCTACTTCAATCCCGCCGTCGACCAGGGTGAACAGGACGGGGTCGGTGCCCTCGGCCAGTTCATCTACTACGACACCTTGGTGCTGAATGGCATGGGTAGCGACCCGGATGAAAAGGGTTTTAAGAAGATCCACCAGGAGACCGTGGATTCCTTCGGCGGCAAGACACCGGCACAGGGCGTGGACCAGAAAGAATTCCTGGAGCGGTTCTTGGACATCCACCAGGACAGCATGGAGCACTCGGACAGCCACAACGACAAGGACACCTTGCAACGGGTCACCGACGAGCAGCGTCCGTTTGTCAACGAGTCCAAATTTGATTTGCAGTTCCCGCTCGACTGGACCGTCAACGAAGACCACTACCAGGTCAACAGCTTCGACGACCTCGGCAAGTAACCCCCTCCACGACTCGGAAGACCCTACCGATAGGACAGCAGACTCATGCGAAAGTTCGGCACACGATGCGTTATTTCGGCTTGCATCGGCACCCTGATGGCGGGCGCCGTCGCTCCCATGGCTCAGGCGGCTCCCGCCCCTGGCGATCAGAACTCGGCGGCACAGGCCACCCAGCAGAAGGACAACCAGCCTTCCTCGATGCTCTACGGGCTCAATAACAATCCGAATACCGTCAAGGACGAGGACATCAACAAGGTGGTCGGCAAGACACCGGCAACTAAGGTTCTTTTCCACGGTTTCGCGGATAACGAGATCGATTCGACGCGGTCTGATCTGGTCAACACGTGGAACAGCGGTTCCGTCCCGGTATTTACGTGGGAATTGCGGACCGGCGATGCGAATGAAAAGAATGTTCTGCACGACATCGAGACCGGGAAAAAGGACGACCTCATCCAGCGCGAGGGCAAAATGCTCCAGAGTTACGTCAACGGTCCGGATGGAAAGGCCGGCACCGACGACGACCGCCAGGTCTATCTGCGGCTCGGCCACGAGATGAACGGCGATTGGTACCCGTGGGGCGCCACGAAGGAAAATTCCCCGAATGACTACGTCTCCGCTTTCCAGCACGTTCACCAGCAGCTAGACGGCGTCGGTGGTCTCGATAAGAGCCACCTACAGTACATGTGGATCCCGATGAGCATGGGCGGCGTTGGAGCCAACGGAAACGTGCCCGGCAAGGAGTTCTACCCGGGGGACGATTACGTCGATTGGGTCGGCGTCGATGCGTACAACCGCAACAACGAACAAGGATGGCAGCAGCCCAGCCAGATCCTGGAGCAGTCGCTACGTGAAGTCACCGAAATTGCCCCGAATAAGCCGCTGGCCATTCCGGAAATCGGCTCCAACGAGGGTGACGGTAAGAACCAGTGGATGAACGACATGTGGGGCACCGCAAGCTACTTCACGGGTGCGCACGGCGAGAAGGTCAAGATGCTCTCGTACTTCAATAACGACAAGGACGAGGGCGGCAAGCTCGGCTGGACCAAGTGGTCGGCCATCGACCGCGATAACCAGAAAAATGGCGGCAACGGTGGAGACCAGCAAGTCACCGGTGCCAGCGGCGATCCCCTGCACGTGTACAGCGCCTTCGTGGACACCATGAAGAAGGACAACATGGTGGGCGCCGACGGCCAGAAGCACCTGACCGAGCAGCAATTCCAGGGAAATTTCTAAATAGCGCCCCGCTCCTCCCCGACGCGAATGCGTCACCCCGGCCGGCGAAGCCGCTGAAACGACGGCCCTTCGTCGGCCGGGAACCTCACCCACATTCACTCTTCTTAGGAGAAACCATGAAACTCTCCCGCACCCTCCTCGCCGCCGGTCTCCTCGGAACCACCGCGCTGTCCCTCGGATCTCAGGCGGCCATGGCCGATGTCCCCGCCGCCCCCGCACATGAGGTATCTCCGTATATCGACGTCAATGCGGATAATTTCCACACGATTAACGACGCTCAGCAGGCCTCCGGGGTCAACGCAGCCACCCTCGCGTTCCTGAATTCATATTCCGGGAATTGCGACGTTCAATGGGACGCCTCGAGCAGCGACGGCTCCGGATACATGAAGGACCAGATCTCGGAATTCCAGAAGAACGGTGGCGACGTCACCATCTCCTTCGGCGGAGCCAGCAACGGTGATCACATGGTGGCTCACACGTGTAACGACGTCGCCAAGATCAAGAGCGCCTACGAAAACATAGTGGATACCTACGGGGTCAATCACCTGGACTTCGATATCGAAGGCGGGGCACAGAAAGACGACGCTGCCAACCAACGACGCAATGAGGCACTGGCCCAACTCCAGAGGGAGCGCCCCGACGTCAAAGTGGACTACACGGTCCCGGTGGGCCCCGATGGAATCGACCGCGATACCCAGGGCGTGCTTGCCGACACCAAGGACAAAGGCGTGGCAGTGAACACTGTGAACATCATGGCGATGGACTTCGGTGAGGATGAGGACACCGTGGCCGATGGCAGGAAAGCCATCGATGCCACCAACGGTCAGCTCCAGGGCGTCTTCGGTGACCAGCATCCCGGGCTCGGAGTCACCTTCTGCGCCAAGAAGGACGGCGACCAACAGTACTTCAGCGTGCAGAATGCTCGCGATCTCGAGGGATACGCCGTGGAACACGGAGCCCAAAAGCTCTCCTTCTGGCAGCTCGAGAAAGACGTCCACGACGGCTACGAGTACTCCAAGGCTCTCGCCGAGATCCAGTGAATTTCAGCACTGACCCATGTCGAAGGGAACGAACACCATGAGTAAGACCCTCAGAATGCCCTCCCGCGCCACACTGGGCGCGATCTCGGCGGTCGCCCTTGTCGCGACATCCGGAATCCTCTCCTCCTCCGCTGCCATGGCCGACGGTCCCGCGAGTTCCGCAAACCTGCCCGACCTGGGGAAAAACGGAACCAGCTTCCACCTTCAGGCCGGCGGTGCTGATTTCGACACCGCCATGCCGGACAAGTCGGTGGCGACGTACGTGATGAAGAAGGGCCAGAAGCCCACGATGTATCTCACGACTGCGGACCAGGGGAAGAACAACCTCAAGTACAAGGTCCAGCAATTCGACGCCGAAAATACGAGCGGCGGTCCGTCGTCGGGCGATATTCGTACGAAGCCAGACACGAACTACGGACAGGTAGCTGGCTTCGGGGCCACCATGACCGACTCGGCGGCCTTCTTGCTTCAGCATTCACCGAACCGCGATGAGATCATGCAGAAGCTTTATGGCCAAGGTGCAGACGATGCTCATCTGAACATCGCCCGCGCGCCGATGGGATCAACGGATCTCATGTCCGATCCCGATGACTATCACTCCTTGCAGGACGGTGGGGCGGATACCTTCTCGATTGATAAGCACCCGAGCGATCAGCGGGAGATCGAGATGCTGCAGCAGGCTAAGAAACTCTCCGGTCAAGATTTCAAGCTCATCGGTACCCCATGGACCGCTCCGGGCTGGGCCAAAAAGAGCGGACAGCTTCATCCCGGTAACGACGACGGCGGGGCGAATGAGCTCAATATGGATAAAACCGGGGATTACGCGCAGTACTTCAAAAAATATGCTGAAGCCTACGACCAGATTGGCCTGAAGCCTTGGATGGTTTCATTGCAGAACGAACCGCTGAACCCCAATACGAAAATGCCGACTACTCAATTGAGCAAATTTGTTCAGGGAAGTAACGGCAACTGGACGCCCGACGCCGCAGAGGCCGGGAAAAACGAGGTAACGCTGGCCCACGCGGTGAAGCAGGCCCTGCCGCAAGACGTCGGCATCCTCGGGTGGGATCACAATACGGATACTCCGGACGGCTCCGAGCCGGTTGCGGGTTCGGACGACGTCGACATGATGGGGTACCACTCCTACAACTCGACGAACCCCTCGGGGCCGAACAACTACCAAGATCAATCGCGGAAAAAGAACTCCTTGATGAGCGAAGGTTCCAACATGGTGGGGGAAACCGACGCTCGCGATAAGCTCGGCGACACCGTGGAGAAGGACATTATGGGGCCCATGCGTCACGGAGCTTTGGGATCGCTGTACTGGTCCTTGATGCAGGACAGCCAGGGAAACCCCCATTTTGGAAGCGATGATTCCTGCGATTCGTGCCGCGGTCTCGTGACCGCCACGGACAACGGCAACTACGAACTCTCCCAGGAGTATTACTACTACTCCCAGTTCAGCCGTTTTGTGGCACCGGGTTCCACGAATATCGAGTCGAATAACTCCGGCAATCTCTCGTCTGTGGCCTTTCAGAATGGGGACACCACCACCGTCGTCGTCCTGAACGACGGCGACCACAAGGTGAAGTAACACCGGTGCGGCACGGCACGAGGAGTGGCCTCGGGGGTTCTCCTCGTGCCTTGTCGCGCGTTGCCTATTGATCCTGGAGGGCCTGAGCGCGTCGGGGCGGTACGCTCTAATTACCTAGTGACACTATTTTTTGGCTCCTTATCGGGAGGAAGTCTCCACCTATGCCCAGTTCCTTACGACGCACGGCACCGGCCACGGGCGTCCGACGCGACGTCATCAAGCTCCTTATTTGTCTGGCCATGGTGCTCGTGGGAGGTCTCGGTTCTTATATCGTCCAGACCAACGCGGGAACCGTTCAGGTTCAGAGCCTCAAGATTCCCGGGCCCAATGGTCAGGTGATTTCCGCGGACCTGTACAAGCCGGTTACGGCGAGCGAGGACCATAAGGTGCCGATGGTTGTGGTGACCCCGGGCTTCCAGCGAACCAAGGAGACCCAGGTCAGCAATTCCCTCGAGCTGAGCCGGCGTGGCATGGCCACGCTGGTGGTGGACCCCTATAACCAAGGCGAATCTAGCTCTCAGGCGCCGGACTCGAAGGACTCTGCGCTGATCCCAGCGGTCGATTACGTCACGAAGACCTCCACCTTCAACTACGTAGATCAGGACCGTATTGGAATTACGGGGCATTCGGCCGGAGGTAGCCAGGTCAGAACCGCCGCCGCTCACTACGGGAAATTGGAGAAGGACGCTCTGAAGAAGGCGGCTGATCCCTCCTCGTCCGGTGGTGCGACCGTGACCGAGGAAGAGCGTGCTCACGCGCGGTCCCTCAATAAAATCCGTTCGGCGTATATCTCGGGATGGTTGCGCAATTTCGACGACAAGTCCTTCAAGAACATCGATTCGAACCTCGGCCTCGGTTATGCCCGATATGACGAGGGCGGATACAGGAACGCCAACGGAAACGGAGACCTGACCAACGCCCCGGAAGCCATCGCGTTCATCAACTCCGGTTTACCCAAGAGCCAGCACATCTCTTCCGTCAAGACTGGTAGCCCTTACGGCGATGCTTCGGACCGCACGTACCGCATCGCCAACAACGACGAGACGATTCACCCCTTCCAGCCGATGTCGCCCAGCGCCATCGGCGGCCTGATGGACTTCTTCACGACGACCCTCGACTGGCACACTGACCTTTCGAGCGGGAATCAGACCTGGTTTCTGAAGGAAGTCTTCAACCTGATCTCCATGGTCGGTGGGCTGGTGATGCTTCTGCCGTTGAGCAGGCTGTTCCTGCGCATCCCGGCGCTGAGATCTGCCGCTCAGCCGGTCCCGGCCCCACAGGCCCGACAAACCGGCGTCGGCAAACTGATCTTCTGGGGCACGCTGGTGGTCGCCGCCGCAGTGGCCTGTGTGACGTTTATTCCGCTCTCTAACGCCACGAAATTCGTGTTCCCCGACGCGACCAACTCGGTCAACACGTGGTTTTTCCCGGCGCGCATGGTCAACGGTGTGTTGCTCTGGTCCTTGGTCAATGGCCTGTTCGGCTTGGCGTTATTTTTTGGGACACACTGGCTCTACGGTCGACGTCGCGGGGCAAGCTCTCGCACATGGGGGCTCAGGATTGGGGCCAAGGACTTCGGAAAGACGCTCCTGCTCGCTCTGCTGCTCGTCACGAGCTTCTACGTGTTGCTGTCTGTGATTTACGGACTGTTCCATTCCGACTACCGTTTCCTGGTGGTTGCGGCTCGCCCGATCTCGGCACGGTGGTTCTGGGTCGGACTCATGTATATCGTGTTGCTCTTCGTCTTCTTCTTCAGCAATTCGCTACGCGTCAATGGGTCGATGCGCATTGCGGGGCAGAAGAAGTGGGTGGGCTACCTAATCGCCGCGCTCGCGAATTCGGTCGGCCTGGCGGCGATCTTCGTGATCCAGTACGTCACGTTCTTCTCCACAGGAACGGTGTTCTGGACGGATGACTGGCTCTACGTGAATATGCTCCAGTCGGTGCTGCCGATGATGGTGATCCTGCCACTGTTCAACAGAGCGTTTTTCACCATCACCGGACGGGTCTGGCTTGGGCCCATCGTCACCGTCACACTCTTCGCGATGATGGCCCTCGGCGGCAGCGTGATCTACGTGCCTCTGCCGCACTAAACGCCGGCCAATCGCCTTCTCGCGCGTTAGCCCTTGAGGAGATCCTCGAACGGAGTCACCTTGAGCGCGGGAAGGCCCCCACCGCCGGCCAAGTGGGGCCGTTGTGGGGTCGTGCCGACCGGGGCTCGCTTCTCTCCCGACCCTGCATCCGTAGCTGGGGCGGAATCTTCGGCGACATCGGACGAATCCAAACCGACAGCAGGCTCGGCCGGGTGCTGCCGGCCGGTGGCTCCGAGCCTCCAGGTTAACCTCTCCGCGAGCTCCCCACCGGCACGGTCGATCCGGGTTTGCAGGGTGGTATCCGTGCCGAAGTCATCCGTTGCGGCGAAGACTCCGGTGGGCACGACGTCGGCGTGGAGATAGGCAAAAAGCGGACGCAGGGCAGTCTCGATCATGAGGGAATGTCGAGCCGTTCCGCCGGTCGCGGCCAGGAGCACGGGCTTGCCCAAGAGATCGTCGTCGCTCGTGAGGTCCCAAAAGGACTTGAACAGGCCCGTGTACCCGGCCTTGAACGTGGGCGTCACCGCGATGACGGCGTCGGCTGTTCGCACGGCGTCGAGGGCATCGCCCACGGCACCGGACGGGAACCCCATGGTCATGGTGTCGGCGATCCCGTGGGCGAGGCCGCGCAAGCCGATCGTCTCGACCGAGGCGCTTACGCCGGCGCGATCCAACGCTGTACGGGTGGCCTCACCGAGGCGCTCGCCGAGCAAGGCGGTGGAGGAAGGCTCCGAGAGGCCCGCGCTCACGATAACGATGGTGGGGTTACGCATGACGTTCTCCTTCAACGTGCTCTTCCGGTGCTGAGTGATTCTCAGAGGTTCGCTCCGCTTCGGCCTGTGCTGCCCGCCGGGCCTCGAGAACGCGGGGGTGTACGGGTGCCTCCGGGACCTCCGGATTGTGAGAGGCCGCGTATTCCTTACGGAGCTCCGGCAAGACCTTCTCCCCGAACAGATCCATCTGCTCCAGCACTGTCTTCAACGGCAAACCGGCGTGGTCCACGAGGAACAGCTGGCGCTGGTACTCGCCCGCGTAGTCGCGGAAGGACAGGGTCTTTTCGAGGACCTCCTGCGGGGAACCCACGGTCAAGGGTGTCTGATCCGTGAACTCCTCCATCGTGGGCCCGTGGCCGTAAACCGGTGCGTTATCGAAGTACGGACGGAATTCGCGCCGGGCATCCTGGGAGTTGGGCCGCATGAAGAACTGACCACCCAGACCCACGATCGCTTGCTGGGCCGTTCCGTGGCCGTAGTGTTCGAAGCGCTCGCGGTACAGGTCGATCATCTGGCCCGTGTGCTTCATGTTCCAGAAAATATTGTTGTGGAAGAAGCCGTCGCCGTAATAGGCCGCTTGTTCCGCGATCTCGGGCGTCCGGATGGAGCCGTGCCACACGAAGGGCGCGACGCCGTCCAGCGGGCGCGGCGTCGAGGTGAAGGACTGAAGCGGCGAGCGGAACTTCCCTTGCCAATTCACGACCTCTTCCCGCCACAGACGGTGCAATAGAGCGTAGTTCTCCACCGCGAGATTGATGCCATCGCGGATATCCCGACCAAACCACGGATATACCGGGCCGGTGTTTCCTCGGCCGAGCATCATATCCACGCGGCCATCGGCGAGGTGCTGCACATAGGAGTAATCCTCCGCGAGGCGCACCGGGTCCATGGTGGTGATCAGCGTGGTGGATGTGGACAGAATAATGTTTTTGGTTTGCGCCGCGAGGTAACCCAAGAGGGTCGGAGGGTTGCCCGGGGCCGCGAACGGCGGGTTGTGGTGCTGCCCCGTGGCAAAAACGTCCAGGCCAATTTCTTCCGCCTTGCGGGCGATCTGAACGGTCGCCTTGATGCGTTCGTTCTCACTAGGGGTGGTTCCGGTGGTGGGGTCCTGGGTGACGTCCCCCACAGTCATGATGCCGAGTTGCATGGTTTCCTCCTGGGTCGTGGTTCGTTGTTCTGACCCTATCAACATTCGTGATGTCCCGCTTATTCCCGGAGAAAAATACGTGAATTGTAAAGTAATTTCGACGTGGGGTGGGTGCGATGTCCCGAGCCTGATGTGGCGCTACAAAGTTTATGTACTTTCGAGTTTTTCTTGGAAGAATGGGGCCTTAAGGACCCAAGCGCCGCGCGGAGGCGGCGTTGAGAAATGGGGCGGCGCCGAAATGCTGTGGGCGGCGATCTGCCCGCGATTGAAGCGAGGAAGAGATGAGAGGACGCCGTCCCGGAAAATGTGACACCCGCGGGGAGATCCTGGCTCGGGCTCGAGAGCTGTTTCAAGAGCAGGGGTACGCCAAGACCTCCATGCGGTCGATTGCCCGTGCGTCAAACGTGGATCCGTCCCTGATGCACCATTATTTCTCCTGCAAGTCGGAGCTATTTTCCGAGTGTCTGCTGGGTAAACCCACGGACTTCGTCCCAGAGGAGATCGCCGACGAGGTTTTCCAGACGACGCCGGTGGGAGAGCTCGGGAACAAGCTGGTCCTCACGATGATCACGGCGTGGGAGAGCCCCGGGGTCAGCGCCGCGATCCGGGCCAATCTGATGTCGATTGGGGAGGACCGGCTCTTGGTCAGCCAGTTGCAGGCGGCCATTCGCGGAATCATTGGAGGGAGGCTCGCGGCGCGCATGGGCGATATCGACCACGTGAATCTGCGGGCGAGCCTGGTGATCTCTCAGATGGTGGGCTTGGCCATCGCTCGGTACGTGTTTGTCGAGGAGTCGGATTTGGCCCGAATGGAGCCGCAGGAAATCGCCGAGATTATGGGGCCGACAATCCAGCGTTACCTCGTGGGCGACGTGGGGGTCTGACCTGCGGGGTTGACCGCACAGGAGCCTCCGCCGAAGCGCCAACGGTTGCGCGAGAACCACCGATACGCCAGCTGGGAAACGGCCGTAACGCCGGGCGCGAGAATAATGCGCGCCAGGAGTCGGTCCGCCCGATGATGCGATGCCGCGAGTCCAGCCGCAATGGCTCGATGGCCCCAGAGGTGCGCGGCGTCGGGAAGGGCTGTTCCCGGAGCAGGGGCTGGTCCGGCGGCGTAGAGGGCTTCTTCGGTGAAGCGCTCGACGTCGTCCTCTGAGAGTTCAGTAATTACCCGCGAAAAGGGGATGACCTCGAGGCGACCGCGCGTGCGTTGTGCGAGCAGGCGGGCCAGCGGAACGCATGGCCCGCAGTTGTCGTCGTACACGAATACCCTCATGACTTGAGGTTATCCCGCCCGTCAACGCCGGCGGCTTCGAGGTTAGCCCCGGTCGGATTCTCGCTGGACCGGGTAGACGTCGCCGCCGAGGTTGGGGTCGGGAAGGACGTCGTCGGGGTCGATGATTTCGACGCGGTGACCGTCTGCGATGAGGCGCCGGAGGCCCTCCAAGAACATGCGGCGCGCCATCGCGTCGAGGCGGGTGACGCGGGAGAGGTCGAAGACCATGGTGCCCGAAGCGCACTCGAGGCCCGCCAAGCGGTGCATGATCGCCTCGGCACCCGAGAACTGAATGACACCCTGCATCCGCATGATGGTCTCGTGAGGCTCCTCGCTGACGGAGCGGATGACGTTCGAGCCGAAGATGCCGGCGTCGAGTAGGTGCAGGCCCATGTCCTGTGAGAGCTTATTGAAAACCCGGACGCCGCGGACGCTGTTTCCTTGGCGATCCAGGCGCGGGGACATGACACCGATGCCTACCTGGCCCGGCAAGACACCGAGAATACCGCCGGAGACGCCGGACTTGGCGGGAATGCCGACGTTCGAGAACCACGTTCCGGAGGCGTCGTACATTCCGGCGGACACCATGACCGCGAGCACCTGGCGTGCGACCTCACGGCTCGCCACGTGCTCACCGGTAAACGGGTGCACGCCGCGATTCGCGAGGGTCGCTCCCATGACGGCGAGGTCGCGCACCGTGACCTTGATGGCGCATTGGGCGACATAACCGGCCACCGCTTGGTGTGCGTGCTCCTCGAAGACGCCCAAATTGCGGAGCATGTGCGCCAAGGCGAAATTGCGATCTGCCGTTTCCAGCTCGGAGCGGAACACGGATTCGTCCATCTCGAGATGTCTGCCCGCGAGGCGCGAGAAAAACTCCACCGTCCGTTCGGCCCGTTCCTCGAGTGAGGAGCCCGGCTCCGCGAGCATGCTGTGGATCGTGATGGCGCCTGCGTTGATCAGGGGGTTCTTGGGTCGGTTGGTGCCCCGCTCCAGGGAGAGCTCGTTGAAGGCCTCGCCTGTGGGCTCGACGCCCACCTTGGCCGCCACGGCGTCGAGCCCGCGATCCGTCAGGGCGGCCGCGTAGGCGAACGGCTTGGAAATCGACTGGATGGTGAACTCGCGCTCGTCGTCGCCCACGGAATAGGTGCGTCCCTCGATGGTGGTCATCGCGATGGCAAAGACATCCGGGCGGGCCTTGGCCAATTCCGGGATGTAGTCGGCGAGTTCGCCCCCATCCTGGCCTCGGGTTTCCTCAAGCAACTGCAGCATGTACTTGCGTACGGGAGACTCCACTGGGTCCTTCCTGGTGATCGGCGGTGACCACGATTGCGATTCGGTGCACGTCGAGCCTATGCGAAATGTGAGCCCGTGAGGGCATCCGCGATCACACGGTTTAGGACTCCGCCTTCCGCAGCGTCCGCAGGGACATTGCGGCCGCAAGGATCATGAGGACCACGCCGATTCCCGAGGTGAGCGCGACCCCCGAGTCGAAGGCCGAACGTGCCGACTCGAGGAGTTGTGCCCCGGCGTCGCCTCCCACGTGAGAGGCCACTTCCGTGGCACCCCCGAGGGTTTCTTGGGCGGCGGCTCGTGCGTCGTCGGGAATGCCCGCCGGAATGGTCAGGTGAGACGAGTAGGCGGCGTTGAGGATGGATCCCAGCACGGCCGTTCCGAGGACCGCTCCGGTTTCGTAGGCCGTCTCTGAGATGGCCGACGCCGCCCCCGCCTTGTGCGCGGGTACCGCGGAGAGAATGACGTCGTTCGAAATGGTTTCCGCGGCACCGATACCCGCTCCGAGAATCACGAATGCGGTGATCAGGCCGAGGTCCGAACCGGCCGGTCCGGCAATGGTCACGATGCCGAACCCGACGGCATTCAGCGCGAGACCGCCCGAAACCACCTGGGCCGGCGTGAAGCGGCGCACCACGGGAACCACGGCGAGGCCCGAAATGACCGTCGCCGCCAAGCCGGGAATCAGGACGATTCCGGCCTGAAGCGGGGTCTTGCCGCTGATCAGCTGGAGGTGCTGAGAGATGAAATACAAGAAACCCACCAGCGAGAACACGCTCAGCAAGTTCGCCAAGACGGCCCCGGAGAACGCCGAGTTGGTGAAGAGCCGGACGTCCAGCATGGGGTCGGGCCGGCGCAACTGCCGACGAACGAACGCGAAGCCAGCGACCACCGCGACCACCAAGCCTACGACGACGTCGCCCCGGAGCCCGTCGCTCGCGAACGTCTTGATGCCGTAAACGAGCGGCGTCATGGTGGCCATCACGAGAACGATGCTGATGAGGTCGATGGGATTGGGCGAGGGATCCTTGGACTCTGGAACCAGCATGGGGGCGAAAACCAAGAGGGGAATCAAGACGGGAACGGCCAGCAAGAAGACCGAGCCCCATGAGAAATGTTCGAGCAAGAAACCGCCCACAATGGGCCCGAGTGCGGCCCCGCCAGAGAACCCTGCGGCCCAGATGGCAATGGCTCGACGGCGTTCCTGCGGGTCCACGAAGATGTTGCGAATCAGCGAGAGCGTGGCCGGCATGAGCACCGATCCGAAGAGGCCCATGGCCGCACGGGCCGCGATGAGCCATTCGGCGGAAGGGGCGAAGGCAGCCGCGAGGGAGATCACCGCAAACCCAGTACTCCCGATCAGAAGGATTCGGCGTCGGCCGATGCGATCCCCGAGGCTTCCCATGGGAACCAATAAGCCGGCGAGAACGAGGGAATAGATATCCACGATCCACAACAGCTGTGGCCCGGTGGGTTCGAGATCCCCGGAGATGGCCGGCAGGGCAAAGGAGAGGACGGTGTTATCGACGGCGATCAAGAGCACCGGAAGCATGAGGACGGCGAGGGCGGCCCAACGGCGGTCATGGTGCTGAGGGCGCTCACCTTTGCGTCGTAGTGACGGTGACATGCTGCTCCTCTCCGAGAATGGGGTGACTTCTTACGGTACTGTACCGTCTGGACGGTTTACTTCCAAGAGGCTAGGGTCGAAATCATGAGCGCAAAGAACCGAATTGTGGACGCTTACGAATCCATCTTGATTTCGGAGGGGGAACGCGCCGCCACCATGGATGCGGTGGCTGCACGGGCCGAGGTCTCCAAGGGTGGCCTGCTGTATCACTTCAAAGACAAAAACGCTCTGGCTGACGGCTTGATCGAACGACTATTGGAGTACGCGGCCGAGGATTGCGAGCTGATGCGTTCTTCGGGCGAAGGGGCTTCAAGGTATTACGTGCGCTCGTCGGCCTTTTACCTCAATGACGATTCCAGTCAGGGTGCTCCGATTGACCGCACCTTCATCGCCGTGTTGAGCCTGGGGCAGGAAGCGCAACCTAAAGCCCGTGAAGCCATGCGCCGCATTCACGCGGACTGGTACGAGATCATTCTGGAGGAGGTCGGAAATCCCGTGACGGCCTCCGCCATTCTGCTGATGGGTGATGGTCTGTATTACAACGCCGCCATGGCAGGTGGTGGGGTCGATTCGGAGGGAATGCCGGTCGTAGACGGCCTGCGTGATTCGGCCCCCGGGTCCGCGTCGATCATGAGCCCCGATGGCCTGGAAGACCTGCTGGCCCTTGTGGACCGGATTAAGGGTGGGGCCTAGGCACCGTCGCCGGTGAGGCGCCGAATCAGCGATTCCGTGGTGCGTGTGAAGATCTCATCGCCCAATTCCTCTGGCAACGGACCGAGTTGTCCGAAGAGTTCCATGCTGATGGTGCCGATCAACGTTCCCCATGCCTCGATGCCGAAGGCGATGTGACGGGGAGAGGCTTCGACGCCCATCTTTTCCACCTCGGGAACGACCCATGCAGTCAGCGCCTCGGAGGGTTGGCTTACGGGTGGGTTCCCCTCCGAGATGGTGGCGATCAGCATTCCGATGACTCGCGTTCCTGCGTTCGTGGTGCGCTCTTCCGGCGCCGCATAGCCGGGAACGGGTGAACCGTAGAGAAGCGCCCACTGTTCCCGGTGTCTCAGTGCCCAGTCCCGCATGGCGTGGGCAATGGATCGAAAGCGTGTGGCTGGTTCCGCCGAGGGGTCCAGGTTCTGGGTGACGGCGTCGCCGAGAGATTCGTAGGCATCGACCAATAGCGCCGTCAGTAGCTCCTCTTTACTCGACACGTACCGGTACACCGCTGAGGAGACGACGCCGATCGTGCGCGCGACTTCGCGCAAGGACAGGTTGGCGGCTCCGCGCGTTGCCAGCTGTTGGCGGCCGGCCTCGAGGATTGCTGCCTCCATATGTGCGCGACTCTCCGCGCGAGTGGGGCGTGAGGTGCTCATGAATTCAGTGTGCCACGGGTTCGATCCACACCTTTGAAAAGAGAGCACTGCTCTTGAAGTGTCTTCGAGTGAGGGCTAGGCTGAAAGTCATCAACTAGAGAGCACTGCTCTCGGAAAGTGGTGGGTCATGAAATACCTCGTCACGGGTGCGGGTCAGATCGGCACCCAAATGGTGCGGAATTTAGTCGAAGCGGGCCACCAGGCGGTGGTCTTGCGGCGTAGCCAGAAGTCGGTGGAAGGGGCTGAGGTTCTGGTGGGGGATGTTTCCGACCGGCGTCTTCTGGCTCGGGCCATGCGGGATGTGGCTGCGGTGTTTCACTGCGTTCACGCGGCGTATGACGCCGATGCTTGGCGAAAGATGCTCCCAGACCAGGAGCGAGCCGTCATGGACTTGGCCGCCGATGCGAATATCCCGGTGGTCTTTCCGGAATCCGTGTACGGATTTGGGGCGGGGGCTGAAGACCTGACGGAGGGCGATGCCTTGGCGCCGCGAAGCCCGATGGGCCAGGTGCGAGCGGAACTTCTCGCGGCCCGGCGCGAGCACGACGCGACCACGCTCAGCATCGTCGCCTCGGACCTGTGGGGGCCGACTGCGGAACCATCGACCTCGGTGGCGCATTTGGCGGTGATGGTTCCGCGCCCGCGAGGTAGAGCCGGATACGCCATGGGAAACCCTCGTCTGCAACACACGTTGACCTATATCCCTGACTTGGCAACGTCCATGATCGCGGCCGCGGAAAACGCCGCGGAGCTGGCGCCCAAGGGGGATCTCATAGCGCACGCCCCGTCGATTACAGAGTGCAGCTTGGAAGAACTGAACCGTGTGGTGAGTGAGGAGGCGGGGGTGCGGCGTCGAACCATCCGCCCCGTGCCGGCGGGACTGCTTCGGGTCATGAGCTGGATGCATCCGATGCTTCGAGAGTTATCGAACCAGTCCTATTTGTGGACGCGACCTGTGCTCATGAGGCCGGGAATACTGAGTGATCGATATGGGCTGGAGGCGACGCCGCTACGCTCCGCCGTCCGACACATTCTGTCCGTCACGACCCCCTGACTAGCGAAGCTGGCGGTAAGCTGACAACAAGGTGAGCCATCACATCATCTCGCACTCCGGAGGATGCCCCCATGAACCGTTCAGCGCAGAATAGGTCTCGTTCCCTGACCATCGCGGTCGTCACGCTCGCCGGCCTCGCGCTCGCCGGGTGCGGAGGATCCTCCGATGATTCGAAGGGGTCCTCGTCAGACTCGCCCTCGAGCAGCTCGAGCTCCTCGTCGTCGTCATCATCTTCGACGCCGTCGAACTCCCCCTCGAAAAAGCCCTCTGAGGGAACGGACGGCGCAACTCCTCAGCCGTCGTCCACTCCTTCAACCGACAGCTCCCCAAAGCCAGATCAGGGCCAACCCACGCCGACTCCAGAGACCAGCACACCTCAGGCTGAACAGAATGCGCCCGCACCGGGTAGCCGGTCACAGCGAGGCAACCTTGTCAAAGGCATTGGCCAGCCAGCCGTCATCAACGGCGCGAGCGGTCAGCCCGCAGCGACCATGGTCCTCAACGGCATCCAAAACTCTCCCCAATGCACGGCCCCTTATGCGGGCCAGCCCGAGAACGGACGGTTCATTAGCCTGAACATGGGCGTCTCCACGGGCAGCGCCGCCGACATGCAGAGCGTCCTGAACGACGACCGGTTCTACTTCTCCGAGGCGAACTGGAAGTTCATCGGGGCCGACGGAAGCGTGATCGATCAACCCGCGACGGTCTCCACGTACAGTTGCATCCCGCCCAACCAAACCATCCCCCTGGGAATCGCTCCGGGCCAGAACCTTCAAGGTTCCGTGATCCTCGATATTCCACAGCAGGCAGGCACCCTCGTGTACACGGATCCGGTGATTCACGATGGCTGGGAATGGCAGGTCCAGTAGTCGCTTAGGGTTCCGAAGGGACCTTCTGGGGTTCCGGCGTGGGCTCTAGGGCCCGCGCCGTTCCTTGTTGTCGGATGACCCATCCGAGGGTGATGATCCACGCGACGGCCAGCAGGATAAGCACGATGTTGGAGGCGCCTGCCGGCAGTGCGTCCTGCGCGGTATCGGTGCCCAAAAGGGTGCGCCCATTAGTCAGAATGATGAGGCCGCCTGCACCGACGGCGAGAACACGCGGCGCCAGAAACCGGACGAGCCACGCCGCCACGGGGGCCGCGATGACGCCACCGACGAGCAGCGCGAGGACGAAGGGCAGATTGATGCCTTGATGGCCGAGGGCCAGGAGGAACCCCGCGGATGCCCCGAGGCTCACCACGAACTCCGAGGCATCGATGGAGCCGATCACCTTCCGAGGCGAAATCTTTCCGGACGCCAGCAATGTCGGGGTGCCGACGGGCCCCCACCCGCCGCCTCCGATGGCGTCCATGAACCCGGCGAGCATGGCCAACGGAACGAGGAAGAACCCCGGGACCCGGCCCCGAAAAGACGGCCGCACGGTGCGCGTTCGGAGAAAGCGCACCAGAACATAGACTCCCAGCAGGAGCAAGATCACCGACATGACCGGCTCGGCCCCTTCGCCGGAAGCGGCCAAAACGTTGGCTCCCAGGAAGGCCGCGATTCCCCCGGGAACGGCCATGAAGGCCACAACCCGCCAGTCGATATTGCCGAAGCGCCAATGGGAAGCCCCGGAGGCCAAGGTGGTGCCGATTTCGGCGAGATGAACCGTGGCCGAAACCGAGGCCGGGGCAAGTCCGGCGGTGAGAAGGAGCGACGACGACGTCACTCCGTAGGCCATGCCCAGGGAGCCGTCGACGAGTTGTGCTGCCAGCCCAATGAGGCCGAGGATGATCAGGGTTTTCACGTGGCGCTCCCGATTGAGGTGTTGTGTAGTTTTGAACACCATAGGGAGGCGCGCACGCGGCGCTCAACGGTTGAGTAGAAGCGAGTAGTCCGGTGACCTCGCGTTTCGTCGCAGGGCGGTCATGACCGCGAGAGTGTCCTACGATGACGCGATGGTGGAACCCTTCAGGACGGAACGGATGTATTCGGCGGCGGTGGCCACCACGGTGTCTGTGGCGTCCTGGACCTCCAGCGGCGAATACGGGAAGGACGCCGAATGCTGGGCCCAGGCGTGCATCGCCAGATCGTTCCACGAGTCGCCGATCGAATAGGTCTCATAACGCCCACCCAGGTACGCCTCGTCTAGCCATGCCAACCCCGTCCCCTTGGTGCAGCTTGGCGGCACGACGTCGAGGAAGTCCTGGTTTCGGTGGCAGTCCACCTGGCCCTGAAAGCGCTCGCGGATCCACGACGTCGTGCGCTCCATCCGTTCCTCGTTCCCCTCAATGAACAAGGGAATGCCTACGAACTCGTGATGAGGAATATCCTCAACGGCCATCGGGGCGAAATGGGCCAAGATCGAGCTGGATTTGGAACCGGTGGTTGAGGGGAAGTGGGCGTCGTGACCGGATTCCAGGGTGGTTCCGTAGACCGCGATGCCCTGCTCCTGAGTCAGGGTCTCCACGATCTCGCGGACGACGACGTTGGGGATGGTGTGGCTCGTCAGCACGCGGAAATCGGCGTCGGTCACGGCACCGCCCGTGTACAGAACGTAATAGTCGAATCGAAGGCCAGTACCTTGGAGCGCATGAATCGTCGCGGCGATGGACTTTCCGGTGGAGCACACCGCCAGATTTCCGGCGGCCTGCCACTCGTGGATGGCTTCTACGCTTTCGGCGCTGATCTTCTGGTCAAAGACCAGGGTTCCGTCTAGGTCGAAGGCCATCAACTGCGGCGACATGGAGTCCTCGGTTTCCTCGGCGATTACGTGAAGTAATGGTCCCACAGTACGGAACGGAGCTGCGGTTCAGGGTAAGGTCCGTCACAGAACCCCGAATGGGGGAAATGGCCAGGGACCCGGCTGGAACAGTCGGCCCCACGACAAGGAGCCGCGACGGAGCGCTCAGAGGGAAGGACGCATGGAGCAAACCCATCACCAGCTGTCAGAGATCCTGGGGCAGGCTGAGGCCTACTACGTGAAGGAGGGGGACGGGCGGTTCCGCTCGACCATCCATGCTCAGGGCGCCTGGAACGAGCACGAGCAGCACATGGCGCCCGCCTCCGGGCTCCTGGCGCACTGCCTGGAACAGCATGAACCCCGCGAGGACATGCGCATTGCCCGCATCAGCTACGAGATCTTAGGGCTCATTCCCGCCGGCGAATTTGAGGTCGTGACCACGACCCTGCGGCCGGGACGGACCATCGAATTGATTCAGGCCGAAATGATTGCCGGGGGACGGACCGCGATTCGGGCCAGTGCGTGGCGATTGATCTGCACGGATACCAGCGAGGTCGCAGCGACCGAAGAAGCCAGCATCCCCTCTCGAGACCAGTGCACCCCGTGGCGAGGTGCCGACGAATGGCCGGGCGGGTTCATCCGCTCCCTGGACGGCCTACGAGCCCCGGAACACCGAGCGGGCCACGGGATCGGATGGGTTCGCCCGATCTTTCCGCTGGTGGATGGCGAGGAATCGCCGGACTGGGTGCACCTCATGGGTGCCGTGGATGCCTCCAACGGCATCGCGACCCGAGTGGCCCCTGGAGATAAAAAGTGGATCTTCCCCAACGTGGATCTCCAGGTTCACCTGTTCCGTCGCCCCGAAGGCCAATGGCTCGGTCTGGAAAACGAGGTCAGTTTCGGTGACGACGGCATCGGACTCACCTCGTCGATCCTGCACGACGACCACGGCGCGTTCGGCCGGGCGGAGCAGACCCTCACTCTGAGGCGAATCGGCTCCTAGGCATCTTATTGCGACGACGCCGCCCGCACCGCTCAGAGGAGAGCGAGGCGGGCGGCGTCGTGCGTGAGGTCGTGTGGGGCTAGCGCAACACGCGCACGCCTTCCGAAGCGCTCCAGGTGACCTCGACGCCCTTGCTGAACTTCTGGTGGATCTTGCCGTCAGAACCGCGGTATTCGTCCGTGGTCGGGGCGCCCCAGCCGTTCTCGCGGCCGTTATCGATCCAGGCACCACCGATCGCGCCGGTCTCGATGATCGTGTGGGTTCCGCTACCCGGCGTCCACATGTAGAGGTTGGAGACGCCGCCCTTCTTGAACCACTGGTACGCCAGGCCGTTCTTGGAGATTTCCTCGCTCGTGGGAACGCCGGCGCCATTTTCGCGGCCGTCTGTGGCCCACTTGCTACCGATCCCGCCGGATTCGTTGATGATGTGCGTTCCGGTTGCGGGTGTCCACATGTAGAAGTGGCTGGTTTGGCCCTTCACGAACCACTGGTACGCGGTGCCGTTCTTGGACACCTCGTCGCTGGTCGGGAAGCCGGAACCGTTTTCGCGGCCCTGCTGAACCCAGCGGCTACCGATGCCGCTAGTTTCCTGAATCGTGTGGGCGCCGGTTCCGGGAGTCCACATGTACAGGTTGGACACCCGGCCGTTCTTGAACCACTGGTAGGCCATCCCGTTCTTGGAGATTTCGTCGCTCGTGGGGATGCCGGAACCGCTTTCGCGGCCGTCGTTGGCCCATTTGCCGCCGATCGCGCCCGATTCGTTGATGATGTGCGTTCCGGTTGCGGGGCTCCACATGTAGAAGCTGCTGGTGTTGCCCTTCTTGAACCACTGGTAGGCCAAGCCATTAGCCGAGATCTCGTCGCTGGTCGGGAATCCCGAACCGTTTTCGCGGCCCATTTGGACCCAGCGGTTGCCGATGCTGCCCGATTCGTTGATGACCTGGGCACCGTTCTGAGGGGTCCACATGATCAGGGTCGACTTGCCGGCCTTGGTCTTGAACCACTGGTAGGAGAATCCGTTCTTCTTGAATTCTTCCGACGAGGGGTACCCGTAGGCCCGCTCGTATCCGCCAGCGCGGTACTTCGCGCCGATGGCACCGTTGAAATTCACCGAGTGGGTTCCGGTGAAGGGGGTCCAGTAGATCGTGTAGTTCTTGGTGAACTCCTGGAATACGCCACCGTCGACGAGTCCGCCGCGTTCGTTGGCCCGCGGGTTTCCGAAGGTCGAGGCGCCGCCGAGGGCGTCGTAGAGGTTGCGGATGCCGTTGACCACCACGGGCGTTGACGAACCGCCGGCTGCCGGCGCCACAGCGTTGACCGCCGCCTTGGCGTTGATTCGGGGGTAACCGCCCACGTTACTGCCGGTGGACACCAAAATATTTCGGATCTGTTCCACGCCGAGCGACGGGTTCCGCTGCTTCATGAGGGCGATGAGACCGGCGACGTGCGGTGCCGCCATCGAGGTGCCGTTCAACGTGCCGTAGCTAGCCGCGGCCGGAGCGGAATATCCGGTGTTGTAGGTGGACCAAATGTCGGCTCCCGTGGACCCGCCGGGGGCGACGACGTCGAGCATCGGCCCGTAATTCGAGTAGCCCGTCATGACGTCGGAGGAGGCCGTGGCACCAACCACGATGGCGCCCAAGCAGTTCGCGGGGCTGACGTCGTTGGCGTTGACGCCCGAGTTACCCGCGGCCACCACCACGGGAACGTTGCGGGAGGCCGCACCGTCAACCGCGGACTTCATGATGGAGGAACACTGGCCGGGCCACGCTGCCGAGAAGTTGACGACGGTCGAGGGGTTCGGGTTCGCGGGAGCACCGGCGACGCGACCGCCCGACGCCCAAGTGATCGCGTCCGCGAAGTCAGACACGTAGCCGGAGGCGCCGATGCCGAAGGCCCGGACCGGCTGAATCTTCGCGTCGGGGGCAACGCCGGAGACGCCGATGCCGTTATTCGTGGAGGCCGCCGCGATGCCTTCAACGTGAGTGCCGTGCCAGTTTTCCCCTGCTGCCATCACACCGGGGTCGGTGGGATCTGAGTCCCGCCCGTAGACGCCGTCACGGTCATAGTCCGGGGAAACGAAGTCGTAGCCGCTGACGACCTTCGAGTTGAGGTCGGGGTGGTTGGTGGTACCCGTATCGACCACGCCGATGGTTTGGCCGGCTCCGGTTGCACTTTGCCATGCCCCAGGGGCGTCGATGATTCGCATATTCCACTGGTACGGCCCGAAATAGGGGTCATTTGGGGTGGTCGGATACCCGGTGGTGGCATTCTTGACGATCTTGTCCGCTTCCGCGAATTCAACGTCGGGCTCTGCCGAGAGTTTCTTGACCACCTGGTCTTGCTCGCTCGCGTTGAGCTTCTTGGAGGACTGCACCACGTCCGAATTCGCGGCCGACGTCTTGACGATCTTGGCGTCCTTGGCCGGTGTTGTTTGCCCGGTCTCCTGCAGAACCTTGGTTTTGGTGGCCTCGGGGGTGTTGTCCTTGAACTTCACGACGACGCGGTCGGTGGAGTCCTCGACCGTCGCGGTGGGAGCAGCTGCCGCGGTTTTGCCCGAGAGCTGAGCCAGCGATGAGTCGCCCGTCTGCGTCTGGGACTGTTGTTGGCTGGTCGGTCCAGTGGGGGGTGCCGCCACGGCCTGGGTGGCCGTGAGGCCGAGGGCCCCGGACACGAGGCAGAGGGCGAAAAGAGTACGGGAGGAACGCATGGGGGCCTTAAAAACTCAGGGTGCGAAAGAGTGAGATTGATGGGCGCGAGTTCACGTTCGTGACGGACACGAAAACGATCCTCGCACTCTGTCGAATCATGTTTCAGGAATGCCGCGGTGTCAAGGTCACTGATTTCCTCGTCGACCGGCACAGAGCCCATGCGCTCCCGTAAAACCTACAATCCGTACATTCTTCGAATGTAAGCACCGTAGAGAATTCGATAGATGTTGGGGGAGACTTTCAGGAGAATTCCTGCGAGGCCGAAGACCGGTTTCACACGGAGTACCGCGGGAATTCCGCTCCATTGGATACGACGACGGCACGTTTCCAGAACCTTTTGAGCTTCTTCGCCTTGGAGCACGATGGCCTGCTGGGCATTATTCAGGTAGGTCAGGATCCGCGAGGCCTGATACGCGTTGCGGCCCGCCGGGGTGGTGAGGAAGGGGCCAGCCACCCTTCGGATTTCCTCCACGAGAGCGTCACTCTCGGCCACCGGGGTGATCTTGCCCCACGTGGCCGAACCGGCGTCGACCGTGTATTCATACAGAGACGAAGGAATGATGGCTACGCGTCGCGAATTGGCGTAAGCGGAGACGCAGAACAGCGCATCTTCGGCGCGCGTCACCTCAGTGTGGAACCGAACGTCGCGAATCGCCTCGGCGGAGACCAGCTTGTCCCACACGTAGGGTGTGACGTCGTCGGACAAGAGTTCCAGGGTCGCCTCTCGACCCGTCCGGATGCCCGGCTTGCCGGCCCGGCGGTCGCGTTGCGTACCATCCGCGCTGAGCAGCGTGTGGCTACAGACGACCAGGTCAACCTCGGATTCGCGTGCGTAGGCGTGCATGGTCGACAGGAAATTGGGGCGGAAATGGTCGTCCGAATCGATGAATGCGATCCAGTCGCCGCGGGCGGCGTCGAGGGCCTGATTGCGGACTGTGGAAACACCGGCATTGACGGGATTATCGAAAACCCGCACCCGCTCGTCCGGATGCTCGCGCAGGAAGTCCGCCACGACCTCGGAGGAATGATCCGGCGAACCGTCGATCATCACGAGTAGTTCGAAGTCTGGGTCCGTTTGGGCCAGCACGGACTCGATGGACGAGACCACCCGGTCGGCGGTTTTGTAGACCGGCATGATGACCGAGGTGCGGGGGTGCTGACCTGAGCTCACGGAATCTCCTGTGTCGTTTCGGGTACTGCTGCCGCCGTCATCCTAGCGAAGTCGGCCGGGGAGAGCCTTAGAGCGCGGCGCGAGGTTAGGCGGTCACGACCTCGACGACGTCGTGGTGCTGACGCCCCAGAGGTCGCTCGCGAGCCTGGCGATATGCATGGCCAGGTAGGTGTGCTCGTCGTCGGAGAGTTCTTGATGCAGGTGGACTTGGAGCAGGAGCACAACTTTATAGGCGCAGTCGTAGGCGCGGGGGTATCCGGTCCGCACGGCCTCGTGAATCGCGGGGAATGCGGGGTCGGTGGTGTTGGCGTGAATCCCTTGTTCGGCCCGAACGAATAGGTACCGAAGATGCGTGACGAAGCGGGCGACCGAAAGGTTTGACGGGTCGATTTCCTGGCCAAAGGCGTTGGAAATCACGCCGAAGATTTCGGTAAAGACTTCCGTCATTTTGAAAGTCTTAATGAGATCTTCGGTCGCAAATTGCGAATTAACGAGGTGCAGGGCCAGCGGCGTGGCTTCGTCCTCAGGGAGTTTCACACCCAGGCGTTCGTTAATGATGGAGATGGCACGATGGCCGAACGCCGTTTCTTTGGGGTAGAGATGTCCGACCTCGATGCTGAGGGGGTATTCAATCCGCAATCCATCGGTGGCGCGCACGATCGCGTAGTTAATGTGGTCGGCCAGCGGCAGGATGAAGGAGTGCGAAATGTTGGCACCCAGTTCCTCGCGGGCGATTTTTTCCAGGTCCGTTGCCACGGCGAGAACGTCCGAGGGAATTTCCGAAAGCATGGCCGTCAGGTGTTCCTCGGCTTGCTGCTCGGGGTAGAACTTTTGCGTGACGGCGTCGGCGTCGATGGGTTGGCCCTTCTTTTTGCCGAAGGCCAAGCCGCGTCCGATGGCCACCACTTGATCGCCGGTATCGGTTTCCGCCAGAACCACGTTGTTATTAAATATTCGAAGGATTCGCACGACTGCCGTTCCTTTCTTCCCCAACGTTGCCCAGGCGCTACCGGGCGGCCGCGTCAGCCTCGATGAACCCGTGTGTTCAAATCTTAGAATCCCGGGGCTTTGAACACGATCAAAGCCACGAAAATTGCCGCAAGAAGGACGGCGCTGATGATGATGAGGGCTGTCAGGACGACGACGTTTGTGGCGTGACCCGGCTGATGTTCGAACCGAGGGTGGGGGTTCTTCTGTGGGGCGGGAGCGGCAGGTTTCTTCTGCGAGCTTTCCGGGGAGGCTTGGGCCGATGTGGGCTCTTCCTTCGGTGAGGGCTTCGCTTTTTCCCGATCACCGGTGGTGGCACGTTCCTTGCTGGGCTGCGACTTTGCCTTCGACGAGGAATCGACGGTTGAAGTGGAGGCCGCGTCCTTTGTCTTTGAAGCGGACACGGAATCACCGGAGGCGGATGCCTTTTCTCGTGCAGAGGTGGGCTTGTGGGCCGAGTCCGGTGTCGAGGAATCCTTTTTCGTGGAATCTGCCGAGGGCGAGGCGGACGATGCCGCTTTTTTCGACGAGCGGAAGGTTGACATGGGCCTCCTTTCAGAAGTGTGTCCCACGATACACAGTTTGCGCTCGCCCTCGACAGTTGGGAGATGTGGTGTTGCTCCTGGTCAGCCCGTTGTTCCTGAGCTATTTACGCCGGGCTGCCGACGCTTAGGCGGCGGCGTCGTACTGGACCTCCACGGAAATGCCCTGGTCCGTGACGAACGGTTTGCCGACGTGGGCCGTGCGGGATGAGCCGAGGGGACAATTCACGACCTCGCGCCCGGTCTGATCCCGAATGACGAGGTTTCCGCCAGCGGGGATCGTTTCCTGCGCCACGGAGTATTCCTTCTCTGCTCCATTGAGTGTGCCCTTGTTGGTGTACGAACCGTCCGCGTTCGGGACCGGCTTGGGGGTGCCTTCGGGGTCAGGGAATCGGATGTATTGGGAGAAGTTCCCGTAGGAATTGTCCTTGACGTCGTTGATGATGAATTGCTCGTGGGTGGCCTGACCGGAGGGCTTGACGTCGACGTACACGGTCGAGTTCATGTCCATGAGCTGGTAGAGGAGGTGGGGTTGACCGTGCACATCAAAATTCGTGGCCCGGTCGGCAGGTATCACCGACTCGATGGCCTGCCGCGCGGACTGCGCTCGCTTGTCGGACGCGTTGCGGTCCCAGACTGCGGTCACCACGGCGAGGGTAACTACGACGATCACGGTGGATAGGGCGGCCACAAGGAATTTACGCATGAATGTTCTCCGGTTTTCAGTGGGTTGAGGAAATGTTGAAATACATCGTTTCAACTCTGAGGTTTCCGGTCAGTGGAGGGGCCTGTAGTTGTGGGTATAGCTGCCGATACTTCGTGGCGGTGGAGGGCCTTGGTACGGAAATGGCGAGGACGGATACCTCGTGGTGCCGAAGCGTGAACGGTTTGACCAAGGTGAAAACTGATGGGCGCATCATTTTCGGCGGTAAGCATAGGTTGCCAATGAGGAGTAGCTTGTAGGGTGGTTCTTCGAATTTTCGTGTCCCCCAAAGGAGCAAGAAGCATGAGTACTTCTCGCACGGAATCTGCCGCGAGCTCCAGTAGCCGCGTCAAGGTTCTGGCATTCTCGGGCGCCCTCGGTGGTTTCCTCTTCGGTTTCGACTCGTCCGTCGTCAACGGCGCGGTCGACTCGATTCAAAAAAGTTTCGGGCTCTCTTCGGCCATGACGGGCTTCGCGGTGGCATGCGCCCTGCTGGGTTGCGCCGCCGGCGCCTGGGTTGCCGGTCCGGTGTCGAACCGGTGGGGGCGCACCAAAGCGATGGTCTTGGGATCCGTCTTCTTCCTGGTTAGCTCGCTGGGCGCTGGCCTCGCTTTCGGCGTGTGGGACCTCATCATCTGGCGCTTCATCGGTGGGTTAGGTATCGGCATCGCATCCGTGACCGCTCCCGCCTACATCGCGGAGATTTCCCCGAAGGACAGCCGCGGACGCTTGGGCTCCATGCAACAGCTGGCCATCACCATCGGTATTTTCGTGGCATTGCTATCTGATGCCGTCATCGCGAATAGCGCTGGCGGGGCCGGTTCTCAGCTGTGGTTCGGAGTCGAAGCGTGGCGGTGGATGTTCATCGTCGGGCTGATTCCCGCGCTGGTGTACGGCGTCGTCTCATGGGGACTCCCGGAGTCGCCGCGCTCGCTGGTCTTGCAAGACAAGAACGACGAGGCGAAGAAGGTTCTCGCGACGATCGTGCCGCCGGAGAAGGTGGAATCCGAGATGTCCGAGATCAAGCTCGCCATCGAGGAAGATCGCCGAGCAAACTCCGGATCTATTCGAGGCACCGCGCTCGGCCTGCGCCCGATCGTGTGGGTCGGAATCGTCATGGCCATCTTGCAGCAATTCGTCGGCATTAACGTGATTTTTTACTATTCGACGACGCTGTGGAGTTCGGTCGGCTTCGACGAGTCGGACTCGTTCATGATCTCGGTGATTACCTCGGTCATTAACGTATTGGTGACCCTGATTGCCATTGGCCTGGTGGACAAGATCGGGCGCCGCCCGTTGCTATTGGGCGGATCGATCGGCATGTTCGTTTCTCTGGCGATCATGGCCATTTCGTTCACGCAGGCCGTGACCGTTGACGGTAATCCGTCGCTCCCCGGGGCATGGGGGCCGCTCGCTCTGATCTTCGCAAACGTATTTGTGATTTCCTTTGGCGCCACGTGGGGTCCCTTGCTGTGGCTCATGCTCGGTGAGGTGTTCCCCAATACGATCCGCGCTAAGGCGATGGGCCTCTCGACCGCCGCGAACTGGCTGGCGAACTTCGCCGTGAGCATGCTCTTCCCGGTACTTGCGGGATTCTCCCTGGCCTTCTCTTACGGCCTGTTCGCACTCTTCGCGCTGATCAGCCTGCCGTTCGCCTACTTCTTCATTCCCGAAACCAAGGGTGTGGCGTTGGAGGAGACGGACAGCCTGACGGTTCCGCGCCGCCAGAAAGCGCGCATGCCGAAGCTGTAACAGCCCTGGACTGCACCACTCGGCAGCCGGATTCGTACCGGCTACCGAGTGGTGTGGCGTTTAAAGGCTCATGACGTAGGCCAAGGGGACGGCGACGATGAGCACCGTCGCGGCAATCCACGCGAGGATTTTGCCGGGCCCGATGGCGCGGGGGCCGTCGTCGATCTCGGCGTCGCGCAGTTCCGGGGGAATACCGTCGGGGTAGATCTCCTCACGAGGGTGATAGCCCTCAATGGCGAAGTCCTCGTCATCCGACGGCGGCTCCTCCACGGGGAATTGTGCGGCGGGAAGGGCTTGGTTGAAGAGTTCGCGAGCCTCGATGTCGGAGAGGTCGTGCTCGGACGGGTGGTGTTCGCCGGGCTGGTGCGGGATTGGGGCCACGGAATCCTCCTGGATGGGTTGTCACCAGGGTATCGAGTTCTTATCCAGCGGGAAATGATGCCGAGGAACGAGGGTGGCGTGCCATAATCGCGTTGTCCGTCGTCAATGACGAATTACGCACCACTACCGGAAGCCTCGTTCTATGCATTTCTCATCCTTTGGTATTGGTGTCGTGATAACGGTGCTGACGGTCGTTGTCGCGGGACTTTCCCTGCGGTACACCATGCGTAAGAACCGGGCGGGTGGAGATGGGGGCCCGACGGTTGCTGGGACGCCGGTCAGGCGACAGCGAACGACGGCCCTCGTTCTTTTGGCTGGATGGGCATGGCTTGGCTTTGGCGTCTACATCGTGGTCACCAGCCTTCTTGGGCCCGGGGACGGAGCGGCCATCATACTGGGCCTGCCGGTGCTCGCAGCTGGTGCCTTCTTCATGATCTGGTTCAGGAATGTCTATAAGGAATTTGACGCTCACGAAATGCGGTGGCACGGAATCACCGGAAGTGAGCACCGCATGCTGTACCGGGAGATCGAGCATTTTCGGTGTGAAACGTCGGAATCGAATCGACATGTGTCTATTTATCTTGCGGGCATCAACGGTCAAGAGGTGAAGGTTTATTTGTCGATTTACGATGCCTCGACCCTGTTGCGTCAGCTTCAGTACAGGTTGGACCACGGCAAATGGGCCGACCGTCCCTTGGGTCCGGGTGATGCTGGACCGGAGGACTTCCTGTCCCGGTCGGTGACGCTCAAGCCCACTGACCTGTCGGATCCGCGGGTTCGGGAAGATGCGTAGGGGCAATCGGCCTACCTACGGGACGTGTCTTGAGCTGAGAGGGCCGCATTCGCTGACCGCCACTCCTTCGCGCTCCGAGGCAATGAATTTCCTTCCGAGGCACGGCCTCGAAATAATGGAGTTTCCGCCCGTCAGCGCGGGGTTTTTGGAATATACTCGCGTCGTCAACCACCTCGCGCGAACCCCGGAGCAACTATGCCAATGCACACCATAATTTCCGTCGGTGTAGCGATGATCGTGATGGTTGTCGTCACCTCCATCGCTTCGTGGTTCGGTCAACGCAAGAATAAGCAGGCCGATCGGTCAATCGCCCCGCAACCTTACGGTTTCAGCGCCGGAAATAGCGGTCCCCAGGCTTATCCTGGGTCGCCCGAATACATGGCGGCCGGGCGGGCTCACGACAATCAGCCTATTCCGGTGAAGAGGCAGCGAATGCTGCGGATTATTCCGATCGTCGGTTGGGTTTTTGCGGTCGTGGGCGGCATTTCGGTCCTCTTTGGCCTCTTGGGTTTGTTGATGTCAGAGCCGCCCCTCCTGGGGATGGGAATCTTCGGCATCATCTGCCTGCTCTTCGGAATCATGTTCATTGCGTGGTACCGGAATTTCTACATGGAATTCGACGACATGGAGGTTCGCTCGCGCAGTGTCTGGGGCCAAGAACGTCGCATGGCGTATCACGAGATCGATGTGTTCAAATTGGGACAGTCGGGAAATGGCATCACCCTGACTGCTAAGAGCGTTCGGGGCGACAAACTGTCGATGAGCGCCACCATTTACGATTTCACGCGCCTGATGCGCCAGGTGAAATACCGTCTCGATTACGGGAACTGGGCCATGCGTCCGCTCCTCGAAGACGAGGTCGGCCCGGAGAATTTCGTGGAACAATTCAACGGGGTGTCGGTCTCCGGGTTGGCACGCCCCGCCGAGGGCAATCAGGTGCAGGCCAATGACTGATCAACCTAAACCGATCCAAAAGCCCTCCGTCGAGGGAGCGCCTCACAGGTCCAGCGCCGAGGAGAAGTTCTTCAACGATGTGGATTCAGACAACATCGTTTCCATGTTTTTCATGGCATTGAACGCCAAACCCCTTGAAGAAGCTCAGAAGTGGTTCCACGACATCAGCGTTGAGGACGCCGCCCGACTCGAGCGAGGCGAAAGCATGGAACGCCTCCCGGTCGCTCCTCAGCCGCAGGTGCCGACGATGAATCGGAGCTGGTCGTGGTTGGTCTGGGGAATTCTGGCATGGCTGATTCCCTCGTTGGTCATCTGTGTGCCGTTGGCCCTGTTCGCTGGGGCCTCATGGATTGTGATCGCGCTGATCGTCGTGGGTTTCTTAGTCCTTGGGACGGCCGTCGCCGTCCTCCTCAAGGCGAGGATCATGTTCCGAAATGGCCAGGCCACCATGAATTACATGGCTGAGGCGGGCCGTCACGAATTCGGGTCCTCTCGAGAAGCCGCACGGGTTGCCATCCTCGACGGAGAGGATCCGAAGGAATATCTCGAAACTATCCGAGAAATTCTGGAAGATTCGTCCGAAGACAACCCTTCCGAGCCCGAAAGTGACCCCGGGCAGGACCTTCGAGGCCGTTGATCGATCCAGCAACGCCTGTCTATGTCCGGTGAGTGCACCGGTCGGTTCAGGTGGTGGAGGCCGCTCGTTCGTGGCCGTCCACTTGCCCGAATTCGCCTTCCAGACGGCCACGCGAACCCGGTTGAATCAGGCGGGCGAGACTGACCAAACCGTCTCGTGACCAGGTGCGACGTCGCACCATGAGGCACGGCTCCGCGACGTCGATGCCGAGGAGCTCGCATTCGGCCTCATTGCCGAGCACCGCCTCGACCTCGTGGCGGCCGCGAGTCAGCGGCGCGACTTGGGTCAGATAGTCATTGGGCGTGGTCACGGTGAAGTCTTGGCTGAGATAGTCGGGGGCGGCGTCGGGCGCCACGTAGCGGTCCTCGAGCTGAAGCGGAACTCCGTTGTCGTAGTGGACGACCAGCGAGTGGTAAACCATCCCGGAGAGGCCGTCAGCTTCGAGCCATTCGGCGTCGTCCTCCACAACCTCGGCGCGCTGGAACAGAACTTCGGTGCGGTGTGCGTGGCCGCGTTCGTGGATTTCGTCGGCGATATTGCGGATTTCCACGAGTGAGGTCGGCGTCTTGGCGTCGGCGATGAACGTGCCGACGCCGCGAACCCGTTTGAGCATCCCCAGGGAGCTGAGTTCCCGGTAGGCGCGGTTGATGGTCATGCGGGAGAGCCCGAGCGCCTCGACGAGCTCATTTTCAGAAGGGACGGGCTCGCCCGGTGAACACGTGCCGTCGTGGATGCCCTCCTGCAGGACCCGCATGATTCGCCGGTATGCGGGGTCGCTGTGGGTGGCCACATTTTGGTAGGCGTGCGTGAACGCTTCGATATCCACAGGGCCCCTTTCGCTCTTGACAACTGGTTGTATATACAGGACTATATGACAAAGGTCATTTTGTGATTCACACTGCATTTGTGTGGTCGTGGGTCACTCCACGAGTCTACGAATCCCACGGGGTCGAGCGAAGAGGCTTGGCTCTTGTGTCACCACATCTAGGAGAGTTGCCCGATGTACGACGTTTCATCCCCCAACCACCAGCCCCGTCCTGTTTCGGCCCCGCGTGGCCCCGAGCTCACCACCCTCGGGTGGCAGCAAGAGGGAGCCTTGCGCATGCTCATGAACAACCTTGACCCAGAGGTAGCCGAGCACCCCGACTCCCTCGTGGTCTACGGCGGAACCGGCCGCGCTGCCCGTAGTTGGGAAGCCTACGACGCCATCGTGCGTACTCTGAAGACGCTCAAGTCGGACGAGACCATGTTGGTTCAGTCGGGTAAGCCCGTGGGCGTTTTCCGCACCAATGAATGGGCGCCGCGCGTCTTGATCGCCAACTCCAACCTCGTGGGCGACTGGGCGAATTGGGAGGACTTCCGCAAGCTCGAGGCTGAGGGCCTGATGATGTATGGCCAGATGACGGCCGGTTCCTGGATTTACATTGGCACGCAGGGCATTCTGCAGGGAACCTTTGAAACATTCGGCGCCGTCGCCAGCAAGCGCTTCGGCGGAACCCTCGCCGGAACCATCACCCTGACGGCAGGTCTCGGCGGCATGGGTGGTGCTCAGCCGCTCGCCGTCACCATGAACGAGGGTGTGGCCATCTGCGTCGATTGCGACGAGTCTCGCATCGACCGCCGTATCAAGCACCGTTACCTCGACGTCAAGGCCAACAATCTCGATCACGCCCTGGAACTCGCGGTGGAGGCCCGCGACGCCAAGAAGCCGCTCTCCATCGGTCTCGAGGGCAACGCCGCCATCATCTTCCCCGAGCTCCTCAAGCGTGAGGCACCTATCGACATCGTCACCGACCAAACCTCGGCGCACGACCCCCTCGCGTATCTGCCCATCGAAATCCCCTTCGCCGAGATGACTCAGGAAGCTGAGCGCGATCCTCAGCTGTTCACCAAGAAGTCCCGCGAGTCCATGGCCGCGCAGGTCCAGGCCATGGTGGAATTCCAGGACCGTGGGGCCGAGGTCTTCGACTACGGCAACTCGATCCGCGATGAGGCGCGTCAAGCCGGTTACGAGCGCGCATTCGAATTCCCGGGCTTCGTCCCGGCGTATATTCGCCCGTTGTTCGAGGAAGGCTTGGGGCCGTTCCGTTGGGCGGCTCTGTCGGGGGACCCCAAGGACATCGAGGCCACCGACCGAGCACTCCTGGAGCTCTTCCCGGAGAACGAGCACCTGCGCCGGTGGATCACCATGGCCGAAGAAAAGGTCGCCTATGAGGGCCTGCCGGCACGTATCTGCTGGCTGGGGTACGGCGAACGTCACCGTGCCGGTCTGAAGTTCAACGAGATGGTGGCCAACGGTGAGCTTTCGGCGCCGATCGCCATCGGTCGTGACCACCTCGACTCCGGTTCCGTGGCCTCGCCGTACCGAGAGACCGAATCCATGAAGGACGGTTCGGACGCCATCGCCGACTGGCCACTCTTGAACGCCCTGGTCAACACGTCATCGGGGGCTTCCTGGGTGTCGATTCACCACGGTGGCGGCGTCGGAATGGGCCGTTCGATCCACGCCGGGCAGGTTTGTATTGCCGACGGCACGGACCTCGCCGCCCAGAAGCTCGAGCGCGTGCTGACTAACGACCCCGGCATGGGCGTGATTCGCCACGTCGACGCCGGTTATGAACACGCTTCGGACGTCGCCAAGGAACGCGGCGTGCGCATCCCCATGGCTGAAGGAGACGAATGAGTTCAACCCTGTTGACGGGAATCTCCGAGCTGGTCACCAACGATCCCGAGGCGGGTCACGGCAAGCTCGGATTGATAGAAGACGCCGCCGTGGTTCTCGACGGCGAGACGGTCGCTTGGGTCGGGCCGCGTTCGCAAGCTCCGGCGGCGGATACGGCTCGAGACCTTGGGGGACGCGCCGTTCTGCCGGGCTTCGTGGAATCGCACTCCCACATGGTCTTTTCGGGCGACCGTTCGGAAGAATTTGCTGCTCGAATGGCTGGGCAGAAGTACACCGCCGGTGGCATTCGTGGGACCGTGAAGCACACCCGCGAGGCCAGCGAGGAACACCTGCGTGCCAACATGCAGCGCCTCGTCAACGAGTCCTTGCGTTCTGGGACCACCACCGTGGAGTGCAAGTCCGGATACGGCCAGTCCGTGGAGTCCGAGCTGCGTAGCCTCGAGGTGGCGGGCTCGCTGGCGGATGAGGTGACGCTCCTCGCCGCCCACGTGGTGCCCCCGGAATATGAAGGGGACACCGACGCCTACGTTCGGGTGGCTGTTGAGGAGATCATTCCCCGATGCGCCGAGAAGGCGACGTGGATCGACGTCTTCTGTGAACAAGGTGCCTTTGACGAGTCGCAATCCCGCAAGGTGCTCCAAGCCGGTATTGACCACGGTTTAACCCCCCGAGTGCACGGGAACCAGCTCCATCAGGGGCCGGGCGTCCAGCTCGCGGTCGAACTTGGTGCAGCGTCGGTGGACCACGTCGTCCACATCAATGATGCCGACATCGAAGCGCTCGCCTCGAGCGACACCGTCGCGACGCTCCTCCCTGGGGCCGATTTCTCGACCCGCAATGAATATCCCAATGCACGCGGCCTCCTGGACGCCGGGGTGACCGTCGCGCTCGGTGCCGACTGCAATCCGGGAACCAGCTACACCACCAGTCTGCCGTTCTGCATCGCGATTGCCGTGAGAGATCTGCACATGACGGCGGACGAGGCGGTCTGGGCGGCAACCGCCGGTGGGGCACGGGCTCTTCGACGGAACGACGTCGGATCCCTTCGCCCCGGCACGAGGGCCGATCTCGTGGCATTAGACGCACCCAACCACCTGCACCTCGCGTATCGACCCGGTGTGCCGCTGGTGTCCACGGTGTGGCAGCGGGGGCGTCTCGCATATCAGGCTTCGGAGGTGACGTCATGACGAATTCGATGGATCGTAGTGCTTTCACAGTGGACCAATCGGCCGCGGAATGGACCGGTCGCATCGACGGCGACGGCCGCGAACACCGCAGGTGGCACCAAGTGGTTTCCCCATACACCGCGCAGGCCGAACGGGAAGCTCCGGGTGGCGTGGTCTACCTGGGTTTCTCGAGCGACGAGGGAGTCGAGAGGAATAAGGGCCGGCGGGGTGCCGCGGCCGGTCCGGAGGCACTCCGTGGTGCGCTCGGTGGATTAGCTCTCGCCGATCAAGACGCGGACATCCGCGCTTGGGACGCGGGAACCGTTGCCGTCACTGACGATCAGCTCGAAGCGGGTCAGAAACGATTGGGCGAGGCAGTACGTCGCGTCATCGATGCGCAACGTCTCCCCATCATTCTGGGAGGCGGTCACGAAATCGCCTTCGGGACGTATCAAGGAGTGGCCGCGTCTGCCCGTCGCCAGGGCAAGAGGCTCGGGGTCTTGAACCTCGATGCACACTTTGATCTTCGACCGGACCCAGTCCCCAGTTCGGGAACGCCTTTCCGTCAGATGCTCGAGACCGAAGAGGCGGGCGGCGGAGACTTCCAGTATTCGGTGTTGGGCATCAGCCAGCCGAGTAATACACAGATCTTGTTCGACACGGCAGAGAAGTACGGCGTCCGGTATCTGCTGGATGAGCACTGTTCCGTTGCCGACCGTGAGCGAGTTCGAGAGTTTGTGGCCGAGGTTCTCGACGACGTCGACCTCCTTTACCTAACCATCGACCTTGACGGTCTCCCCGCCTCGACCGCGCCCGGTGTCAGCGCCCCCGCGGCCTACGGCGTCCCCCTGGAAAATATTCAACTGGCCTGCGACCTCGCGGCCTCGAGCGGAAAACTCGCGGCCTGCGACGTCGCCGAACTCAACCCCACGTACGACATCGACGGACGGACCGCGCGCACCGCCGCGCGCCTGGTCCACCGTATTGCGACCGCATCGCAGAACTCAGAGCTAGGAGCAACCTCATGAATCAATCGACCCAACATGAATCCGACCAGCGGCCCGAGGTCGTCGTCGGTGTGGGTGCCGTGAGCTTCCAAGACGTCGTCGACGTCGCGCGCCACGATGCCACGGTCCGACTCTCCGATGAAGCCTTGCAAGCCATACAGGAGTCCAGCGAACGCATCACCGAGCTCGCGAACTTCGACCGCCCGGTCTACGGCGTCTCGACTGGATTTGGCGCGCTCGCGAGCCGTCACATTCCGCAGGAGATGCGCCGTCAGCTGCAACGCGGCCTGATTCGTTCCCATGCGGCGGGTTCCGGTCCCGAGGTCGAACGTGAAGTCATTCGCGCCTTGATGTTGTTGCGGCTCTCTACTCTCGCCACGGGTCGAACCGGGGTGCGCCCCGAGGTGGCCCGGGCCTATGCGGACATGCTCAGTGCAGGGATCACCCCGGTCGTGCACGAATACGGTTCGCTTGGATGTTCCGGAGACCTCGCGCCGTTGGCTCACTGCGCGCTCGCGATCATTGGTGAAGGCCCCGTTCGTACTCGCGATGGCGAATTGACGACGTCGGCCGAGGCACTCTCGGCGGCCGGCCTGGAACCCGTGGTCCTCGCGGAGAAGGAAGGCCTGGCGCTCATCAACGGAACCGACGGCATGCTCGGTCAGCTCGTGCTTGCCCTGAACGACCTCGACCGCTTGATGCGGCTCGCCGACTTGGCCGCCGCCATGTCGGTTGAGGGCCAGCTCGGGACCGATCGCGTCTTCCAGGCCGATCTTCAAGCCTTGCGCCCCCACCCCGGCCAGGCAGCCGCGGCCGCGAACATGACGTCGATCCTGACGGATTCCGGAATCGTTTTCAGTCACAAGGGCGACGACTGCACCTACGTCCAAGACGCCTACTCATTGCGGTGTTCCCCGCAGGTTGCCGGTGCCGCTCGAGACACCATCGAACACGCACGCATGGTCGCCGGGCGTGAGCTCGCCGCGGCGGTGGACAATCCCGTCGTGACCTTGGATGGCAGGGTCGAGTCCAACGGCAATTTCCATGGCGCCCCCGTCGCGTACGTGCTGGACTTCTTGGCCATCGCGGTTGCCGATACCGCTTCCATCTCGGAGCGCCGCACGGACCGGTTCTTGGATGTCGCTCGCAACCGCGGCCTGCCGCCTTTCCTGGCCGACGACGCCGGCGTCGATTCCGGCCACATGATCGCTCAGTACACGCAGGCGGCGATCGTCTCCGAACTCAAACGCCTGGCCAACCCGGCTTCGGTGGACTCGATTCCGTCCTCGGCGATGCAAGAAGATCACGTGTCGATGGGCTGGTCCGCGGCTCGCAAGCTCCGGAAGGCCATCGACGGCCTCAACCGGGTGCTCGCGATCGAGATTCTCACGGCCGCCCGCGGTATCGACCTGCGCGAACACGACGCCGCCCCGGCCACATCCGCAGTGATCGCCGCAATCCGCGAGGCCGGAGTCGAGGGGCCCGGGCCTGATCGATTCCTCTCGCCGGAGATCGAAACGGTGGTTGAACTGGTGTCCTCCGGGGCTCTTCTCGAGACGCTCGAGACGGTGACCGGCGAACTGCGCTAGGTCTTTGCTGCGGTAACGCGAAGGGGCCGTCGCCGACGAGTCGGTGACGGCCCCTTCGCTTTGCGCGGCCCCGTGCGGGATGGATCGATACCAACAAGGACGGGAGTAGGCTTCGGCCTGGGGTAAATAGTGAAGCCGAGGTACGGTCGTTGCTAAGCCATTGCCGCGCCACAGGGTTGTTCCACCAGAATCCTGATTCCGTCTTGGGTATTCTCCGATAGACGTATGGGCGTCCGCTGTTTACTGATTTTGGTCCGCCGAGCGCAGCAATTGACGGGGTATAGGGTCAAGAGTGGTGGGAGAGAGAAAAGCAGGCCTTGGTGTATCGGACAATAGGTCGAGCCCAATGTTCCTCGACTTGCCCCTTACGTTGTGTGAGGGCGGATTGTGGGGTCTATGAGGAATTACTATAACGCCTTCGAAGTGAGCCCTGTCCCTGCCCCCCCCGGTCCTGATGCGGTCGCGCCCGAGCCGTTCCACGGGATCTACGGAATGCCGTCGTTCGTGACCATCCCTACAACTGATCTGGCCGCTTCTGTCGACTTCTGGACTCGCGGCATGGACTTCTTTGAGCTGTTCAGCGTACCGGGCCAGCTCGTGCACCTGCGCCGATGGCCTCACCAGGGGTCGCAACCTGAGGCATACAGCGATGGGTCGAAGTAACCCGCACTATTGATCGGAGAACGGTCCCTCACTGGGAGACTTCTGGAGTCTTCGTGTCAGACTGAGTGATCGCCAGATTCGCGGCGATTGGATTCCCACGGGACCCGCCCGAATAAGCGCCCGGTGAAGCCTGCCAAGGCGGTGCAGCCGGGTTTAGTTGCGGTTCAGGCCATGACGACGAGTGTCCAAGGCTTGCTTGAAGTGACTCTCGGCGGCATCTATCTCCGAGTTCGGTGTGGCAGGATCGAAGACCCTTAACAACGAATAACGGAACGTGGAAGGGTCCAGGCCACGTAGTTCAACGTTGCCACCATGACCGTTGGCGGCATAGGAACTCCATCTTTGGTTGATGCGTTCGGCCCCATCAGCTTTTCCTACGTATTGGCGACCATCGCGTGTGTCGGTAATGAGGTAGAGCCCTAGCACTGAGGCCAGGGCTGTCCGCCATGCTGCGTAGCGGTGCTCGCGCATCACCGCCTGCAACTGGTCGTAGTCCAGCACCAGTTCATCGAATCCGGGGAAAGGGATAGGTGCAGCATCGGCGATTTCGAGAACAGGATAGTTTGCTGCCGTGGTGGTTGCTATCCGCCAAGCCCGTGGCGATCTCCACCCGATGACGAGCCGATTGTTCAGATCAGCCATCGCATCTGAGGCCGTCAGATCGAAGACGCGACGGTGCTCGTTGGACGAGACCAGTCCGTGATTCTCCACGACTGACCAGAGTCGGGCTCGGTTGCTGCCCTCTGCGACGAATACGATCCAAAATCGCGGCGGCTTGGCCGGAAAACTCCGGGTATTGAGGGACTGGTTGGTCGTGTACTCCATGATTCGTTCGTATGTGGAATTTGGGCTGATACCGGCCGAGCTGTCTTCGTGTTCCTTGATGAACGCGTGACGGATTACTAGGGAATCGAAGGGGTCGATGCCGGCGTTGTTGAGGATCGTTTCGAAGGTGAGCACGATGTCTGTACCCCAGTTCCAGAGTTGGATGATGCTTTTTGCTCGTCAGCATATAACTGTGTGATGTCGACACGGACAAGCTCTGATGCCTTCCATTAGCGCATGGAGAGTCTAAGAAGCATCCCGCGGGCCTATGAGCACAATCATCATGTTGGGGACACTGGGGTGTTCATCGATGACGATGGTGAGACCATCGGTAGTAGTGCGGTGCCTCTTTAGATTGGTATAGGCATCTTGCACCATAAGGTACGCACTATCCTCTGGGACACCGAGAGAGGTGATTACACATTTGGCCTCGACCCTGCTCACATAGCGCGGATCGTCTTTGTCCGTGGCCTTGGTAGAAGCGAAGGCAAAGTACTGCATATCGGGTTCGGAGAACCAACTGGGCTTCTCCGCAGCCCCACACGCCTGGCCTGCCGTGTCAAACCATGCCCTGATCTCTTCTTTGCTGAGTGCCGAAGGAGTCGGAGTAGGGCTGCTTGTTGTAGGAGTAGCGGCAGGGGTGCTGGTCGTTTCGGTTAGTGAGTTGTTGCTGACGGTCCGGCGGGCACTAGGGGTAGAGGTGTTGAGAGTGCTCGCGATCCCTATGCCCGCTGCGGCGACAAGTATCACAGCGGGGAGGCAGATGGCTGTCACGCCTTCCCAAATGATGCGATCTCGCTGTGTCAGTACGACAATGCCAATAATTATCGCGGTGATCAGTAGGGACACTCCAAGCATCTGAACGGCGGGGAACAAGACAAACAATGCGCCAAGGACTGCAAGGCCGACTGCGGTGAGACCGAGAGCTGTGTATTTGGGTCCGGGGTGCATAAGGGTGTCCTGTCGGTGATTCGCTGGAGACTAGCAAGGGTGTGGTGAAGTCAAGGAGTCAGCACGACGGCACCCTGAGTGGATTATTGTGACCACACTTTGAGGGGTGGCGGTGCCACTAGCCGTGACGTTGTCTGGGCTGCGGCTTTAGTTTACCTGATCGTAGCCTTGGCGAAGCCTCCTTAGAGAGTGGCAAGATCGGTGGAGGGGGCCTAAGGACGCGGGTACAGGATGTGGATTCTGGTTGTGGGATATTGAATACGGGTTGAATGCAAACGACCGAACGTGATGCAGAGACGCTAACTAACGGTTAAGTCCTGATAGTTACGAAACAAGATCTCCAGACGCTGCTCTTAGGTGCTTAATTTCCTAGTTGCTCTGAAAGCTTTGTCTACGGCTCGATCTAGTTTGTCGTGGGCCTTGAGCAATACGGGGTCCATGGCCAGAGGGTTGTAGTGCTCAGCCAAGGACCGATCGGGATGTAAGGCGCGAGCTTCGAGTATTTTTTGCCCAGCCTCGATGATTTGTTCCCTCTGAGAATCGGTCAGGTTCGGGGGGGGGGGGGGGGGCGAAGCTCACGGTGTCGCAGGAGAAACACCTGGTCTCGCTGTACCGCTGCGGGGAACATGCGACGGCGGAGATTGCAGAACTGTTCGGTGTGGCCCGATCAACGGTCTGCCGTGCAGTCCAACGTGCTGGAGCATCATCGACCGAACTGTTAGTTCATGATCAGCCGCATCCGTGTCATCCATCAGGTGCCATGGAGCACGTCTTTCCAAGCCGCCCAGTGGGCAAGTCAGATCAGAGTCACCTCTCCCTAGCCCAGCCTCATCGGTGTCCACTGATCGACGGCATATAACCAAGTCGAATTCGATCTCTATGGCGTTTAGCGCCTGCGACGTTGCAGGGAAAGCAGCGATTGCAGATCGTTGGCAGCCTGTTTGCATTGTGCAATCAGCGTGGAATCGACGACCAGGTCGCCTCGCGTGGCGACAGAAATGGCGCCGAGCGGGTCGTTCTTCACGAGCACAGGAACCGCCAAAGCGGAGACCGCTTCATCATATTCCCCATGAGTCGAGCAATATCCGGCCCTCGCGATCTTTCGAAACTCTTGCTCGAGTTGTAATGGATCGGTTGTCGTGGTCGCGGTGAACTTAGCCATCGGCCGACCCGTGACAAACCGAGCGCGTGCCTTCTCAGGCAACTGCGCGTAGTAGACCTTAGAGATCGCCCCGGCGTGAGCGGGGAACAACTCTCCTCCCAGCGGATATCCCCGAAGAGCGCCTTCCTTACCATCGCAAGCGACGAGGGAGCGCATGTGGGCATGGTCAGGCACAGCAAACGTCGCTACCAACCCCGTGGATGCGGCGAGATCGATGATGATGGGTTCAGCGAACCTCTTGAGAGAACTTGCCCGATTCCAGGCTTTGGTGAGCTGCAGTACGGCTGTACCTAGGTAGTAACGCCTGGTCTGGTCGTCACGACGCAGGAATTGGAGCTCGCACAGTGTATTAACGGCACGCTGCGCCGTCGACGTGCTGCAACCGAGCCGCCTGGCGAGCTCCGAAACCCCCAGGCTGTCGCGTTCTGCGTCGAAGGCCAGCAAGGCCTCCAAAGCATGCGCCGCTCCGTTAACACGTTCCACTATGAACCCTCATCCCTTTCTCCGGGAAACTCTGGAATAGCCAGTGTTGTCCAGATCATACTCTCACTCAAGGACTAAAGAACTCAGACAAAGGTGGATCCGTGAAGTGGCAATCCATAAGGGATGAGACCCCAGTTACTCATCAATACGCATATTTCGATACGGCAGCCGCTGCACCGCCAGTCAAAAGTGCCGTACAGGCAATGGCCGACTACCTCGCCAAGACGGTGGACTCAGGTCCATACCTGCCGTCACTGCGAGCAGAGATATACCGAAAGATCGAAGACATACGGGGCAAGACCGCACAGTTTATCGGCGCAGAATCCGAGGAAATCGCCTTCACTCGCAACGGTACGGAATCGATTTCCTTGGTAGGCCGAGGGATTGAGTGGAGGCCAGGAGACGAGCTGATCCTGCCCGATACTGAGATGCTCAGCAACGTCGCCATCTGGCGTCAGCTGGAGCCGGAATTGGGCATTCGAATCGTTACGGTCAGGGCCGATGAACACGGTCTGATCGACCCTGCGTCGGTTGCTAACGCCATTTCTCATCGAACCAGGCTGATCAGCTTTGCATCCCTGTCCAACGTGACCGGAGCTGTGCAGCCAGTGGACCAGATATGTCAGGTGGCCCGAAGGGCTGGCGTTCTAACTCACGTGGATGCAGCGCAATCCTTGGGGATGATCCCCACTGACGTCAATCACATCGGTTGTGATTTTCTCTCGGCGTGCACCAGGAAGGGGCTTCGGTCCGTCGAGGGGTCCGGCATCTTATACGTGAGGCAAGAACAAATTTCGAGTCTCTCTCCCGTACTGGCCGGCTGGTGGAACGCTTCAATAGGTGAGGGCGGCGGTATTGAGTTTCCGGGCACGGCTCGCCGTTTCGAGGCAGGGTCCCCGAATGTGCCCGTCATCCTGGCTCTCGAAAAAGCCATTGACTACGCAGAACACATCGGTGTCGCGGACATCGAGTCACGCGTGCGGGAGCTGACCGAATATGCCGTGGCGAAAATTCGGTCCATCGACGGGGCATCTGTTTATGGACCCCCTGATTCCACTCATCGCTTGGGCATCATTCCATTCAACGTTGCCGGAACCGATCCTGCTGAACTGGTATCAGCTCTCGAGGAGCAGGGAATCATTATCGAGTCTGGTCACTTCATGGCCACGCCGATTCTGAAGACATACGGGATCGAAACGATGGCGCGAGCTTCATTACATTACTTCAATTCCCACACCGAGATCGACCGCATGATCTCGGTTATCAAATCAATTGTCGATAACGAACAAGGTAGGCACTGATGGTCAATGCAATGCTGATGAGCAGCTCTAAGAAAGACAATTTGGGCTACCTCGAACATGCCTCCAGCCAGCTAAAAACCCTGCTTGGCAGTGGACTGAGGGATGTACTCTATATTCCGTATGCGGCGATTACGCCAACTTATGACGAATATGAGTCCCTTGCGGCCGAACCGTTTTCACGTCTTGGTTACACCATTCGTTCTATTCATCACGAGCCGGATCCTCTCCGTGCAGTATCTGAAGCGGGGGCAATCGCGGTAGCAGGCGGCAATACTTTCGCCTTGCTGGACCGTCTATATCACGGAGGTCTTGTGGACCCGATCCGGCGTCGAGTAGTAGACGAGGGCATCCCATACGTCGGTTGGAGCGCGGGAACAAATGTAGCTACGCCAAGCATTCGCACCTCCAATGACATGCCGATTGTGCAGCCGGCCTCTTTTGAAGGTCTGGGCTTAGTTCCCTTCCAAATCAATCCACATTTCGTATCCGGTAAACCGGCCGGTCACAACGGTGAAAGCCGTGAAGAACGGCTGACCGAGTTCGTGACTCTTAACAGCAATGAGGAAGTCCTGGCCTTATACGAAGGTTGCGCGCTTCATGTCCAGGGGGACACCGGAACTATTCTCGGTGAACGTGAAGGAATTGTGTTCAGCCACAACTGCCAGCCCAGAACGATCGCTGCCGGAAAAACGTTTGGCCTTAGCGAAATCAAGGGGAAGAAATGAGCATTAGAGAAGTTTCAGAAGTTATCAATCTCATCGATGACCCGGACCTTAGCGGAGCAGGGGTGAAGAAACTCTTGGACTCCGCTAGCGCTACAGGATGCACCATAACGGTGGACTCTGTCCCCTACGATGATCCGCATCGGGCATTCACATGCGATTTCATTAAAGTCACTATTCCGGGAAGCAATGGGAAAACCCATGGCGGGAAACGGCGAACATTGGGAATTGTCGGTCGCTTAGGAGCCCAGCAAGCTCAACCTGAGCGCATTGGCATGGTCTCTGACTCCGACGGATCCATTGTTGCTCTAGCACTTGCGCTGAAGCTGCTTCGTATGCATCAGGCCGGAGCCATTCTTCAGGGCGACGTCATCATCACCACTCACGTCGCTACGCACGTGTCGATCACGGAACACCAACCGGTAGATTTCATGGGCTCGCCTGTCAGCTCCGCGACAATGAATGATCACGAGGTCGACGAGAACATGGACGCGATCCTTTCCGTGGATACCTCCAAGGGCAACAAGATTATTAATCATCGCGGAATTGCCATCTCTGCGACGGCGAAGCAAGGCTACATTCTGCCTGTCGCCCCCGATCTGGTCAGCATCCTGGAGAACGCGACAGGAGAACCCGCATTCACTTTCCCCGTATCGCTCCAGGACATCACTCCGTATGAGAACGGGTTCTACCACTTCAACTCGATCATGCAGCCTCATGTTGCAACGGTTGCTCCGGTCGTTGGGGTTGCGCTGACAGCCAAGGCCGCAGTCCCCGGAAGCGTGACGGGAGCGAGCTATCCAGACGCGATTCTGGACGCGGTTCGATTTGGGCTCGAAACCGCAGTTCAGTTCACCTGGGGTCGCGCGGAGTTCTTCGATTCATCCGAATTTGAAAAGCTCCAAACGCGGTACGGGTCGCTGAAGCAATTCCAAACCTCAGGCAAGAAATAGCCCCGGACACAGGAGTGAGCGACGTGGCTGAGAACAAGGTTGCCCCGGAAAGCAACGAAACACGGCACCCAAGAGCCTTCGAGCCCGTGGTGCTAGTACCCACGATTATTCTGAGTGTTCTTGGCGCCATCGTTGGGTTGAACCTGATTACTACGCTGGGAATCTCCGCGAATACCAGCATCATCGGCGCAGTGATCGCCATGCTGCTGGGGAGGGTTTCCTTCTTCGGGTTATCCAAGCTCCGCAGTGAAAATCGACAGAACCTGGTGCAATCGGCGGTTTCGGCCTCGACATTTGCAGCAGCAAACGCTCTTTTGGCGCCCATCGCTATTCCATTCGCCCTTGGAAAGCCTGAGCTCGTTTGGCCCATGCTGATCGGAGCATCGATAGGTGTGCTCGTAGACGTCTTTGTCCTTTTCAAAGTCTATGGATCGAAGCTCTTTCCGGCATCCAACGCTTGGCCGCCGGGGATCGCTGCGGCCGAGACGATCAAGGCGGGATCGCGTGGAGGCAAGCGCGCGCTTATTCTTGCCGCTGGCACCGCAGTAGGTATCGGAGGGTCATTCCTTTCTCTACCCATGTCCGCTGCCGGTGTGGCACTTATCGGCAATATGTGGTCCTTGACGATGTTCGGAATCGGCCTGCTGATTGCCCAGTACGCTCCGACCCTGTTTCAGGTGGAACTGACGGAGCTGTACATACCGCACGGGCTGATGGTCGGGGCCGGCATTGTCGCCCTGTTTCAGGTGCTGTGGATCATCTTTGGCTCGCGAAGCAAATCGGCCCAAAAGCGCGAGGCAAAAGTCGCAAAAGCTGCCGAGACTGATCCGTCTTTGAAGTACACGGTGAATTCCCAACAGCTTGCTCGAGCTTTTGGGTTTGGGTACTTGGCATTCGTGGTGGGAGCTGTAATTCTTACCGGCTTTGCAGGCGTCCTAGAAGGATTGCCGTGGTGGGAAATCGTGGGTCTGGTTCTGTTTGCCGGATTGGCCGCAATCATTCACGAACTGATCGTGGGATTGGCTGCAATGCACGCGGGTTGGTTCCCGGCTTTTGCAGTTACGCTGATCTTCCTGGTTATCGGTTTGTTGATTCACATTCCAGTCGCACCCCTGGTCTTGTTGGTTGCCTACTGTTCAGCAACTGGACCGGCCTTTGCTGACATGGGTTATGACTACAAGGCCGGATGGATCCTGCGGAGAGAACATCGTCCCTACACTGCATTCGAAATGGACGGGCGCAAACAACAGCTGCAAGCGTCCGTGGTAGCAATCGTTGTCGCCATCGGCATCGTCGCAATTTCGTGGGACCACTTGTTGAATGGTGGCGGCATTCCGCCGACCTCCCAAGTCTTCGCTGACACCATCAGAGCCGGCGTCAGTGACCCGTCTATTGGCAAGACGATGGCCCTGTGGGCCATACCGGGGGCGATCATTCAGCTCGTGGGCGGCCCTCAGCGGCAACTGGGCGTCTTGTTCGCAACGGGCTTGTTGGTGGCCTCGCCAAACGCTGGCTGGCTGGTCCTCATCGGATTGCTTGCGCGAAAGCTTTGGACGACTTGGCGCGGTGAAGAAGGTGAACGAGAGGTCGGGCTGGTTGGTGCAGGATTGATTGCCGGTGACTCGTTGTTCAACCTCGGCAAGATCATTCGGATTTGATGTCTTGCTGACAACGCAATGTATGTTCCGAGGTCAGAAATCGTGTTGGAACCATGTCGAAGCGCCATACCGACACAGCGATTATTGCGACTCCTCGCAGTTGAGGGCGAGCTGGCCAGAGCCGAGCAACCATAAAAGGCCCCTTCGCTGGTCCCGCCTTGGGGCGCCCAACCTCAGGACGCCCGGTCGGGGGTATCTACAGAGCAAGCTGTAAGATCAACAACGGAGAAACGGACTGGATGCTGCCGAGCAGATCCCAAAAGGTACGAAGGTTCGCTGCCGGTTCGGGCCCCAGGGTCTCTTTTGGCTACGTTTGGCCGCCCTGGGGTTTCTTCATGTATCGGCCACTCCCGTGACGGAATATCGAAGGATGAGCCGTCGTATTTGCCCGGGCCGTGGTGCCTCTCGCGGGCTTGTGAGCCACTACCCTGATCTCAGGTCTTCTCGTAGGCTCGGACTCAACGAAAGGAGCGCGACATGGCAGTTCAGATGCCGGAGGGGTCGGAACACACCACTCTTACTCCTGCTCAATTGAGTGCTCTGATTGATGAATCGCAAGAGCGGCTCGCCGGAGTGAATCGGCTCCTTGAATCCTGGTGACCTCTTGGGTCTACCTCACTCGTGATGACATTGTGAAAATTCACCAGAGGATCACATCCGCGCCAATACGCGATGAGCACCTTCTTCTCAGCGCTGTGGACAAGCCATAGGCCAGTTGCATGGGCGTGGCGGTCTACCCTGAAATCGAAGACAAGGTGGCGGCCCATTTGATCGGCCTCTCCCAAGGGCAAGTCGAGCAAGCCTTTGTCTCGGCATGGATCAGGGCGTTTACGAAACCCTTGAAATAACAGACTCGAAACCCTCCTGTGACGTCCTCCTGTCTTGCCCCTCAGAAGCCTCTGGGAAAAACCGATGGGAGACGGATGCAAGGTGCAAACCGCATTCAGGGATTTGGTGTCATCCGGGAAACGAATGATCGTCGCGGCCAGTACAGCTAGACCCGCTCGATCTCGCGCACGGAAATACTGTGAGTCCCCGGCGTCAGGCCGTGCGCCGTAATGACCTCATTCACCCGCGTCGCCACGGCCTGGGCGATGCTGAGGGCCGTGACTCCAGAGTCCTCGGCGACCCAGACGGCTGCCGTGAGCGTCGCCGTCGAACCCTCCTGATTCAAAGAGAGTCCGTGAGTTTCGTCCGCTTCGGTGGTCGGTTGGCGCTTCCAGAGCGTGCGTAGGAAATCCCCGATACCGGCCTCACGACGGGTGACGCCCGGAACGGCGTCGATGGACCGGGCGAGAACCTCGATAAGCCCTTCCGGTCGATCGGTCGAAATGACCGTGCCGGAAACGGCTGCCGTTCCAGTGCCCTTGCTGGAAGCCGCTGACTCGGATGGAGAGCTTGACCGAGATGAACGTTGGCTAGTCATTGAGCACATCCTCCACAGAAAATTCGATGTCGGCGACGTGCGCCCCCAGCTTGCTCGACATGATGTCCCTGATCGCGGGGCGGACGACGTCGTCGAGATCTTGGAAATGGAAAGTGGGCGAAACGGTCAGGCCGATGCGCAGCGTGAGCGGTTGCAGCCCGTCAGCGGGGTCTTCGGAGCCGGTCACGGTGCAACGTCGGGCCATGAGCCCCGGGTGGGCATCGACGATTTCACGGGCGGTACGGGAGATCACCAGTTGACTGAAGGATACGGTGGCGTCGTCGTCGCGATGCACCGGGATGTCCGCGCCGCGGCGCAGGGTTGAGCGAGCGAAGTTCAACACTCGCTCCCGGGCTTGGGAAGTCATCGTGAGGGAGCGGTCTTCCCGCTGGGCTGCATCGGTCATGCGATCGAGCTGCTGAAGCCGGTCGCGCAGATCGGAGCAATGCGGGCAAGCGCGTTGGTGCTCATCCGGCACGGAGTCCTTGGTGTCCATGACAGATTCGACGGTTCGCCCGCATTCCAAAGGTTCGTCGTTATTCATCGCCATTCCTTCATGTCCTGGGCCAGACGCGCGCGTGCTCGGGAGAGTCGACCGCGCACCGTGGCAACCGGGGTCGCGAGCGTTTCTGAGATTTCCGCATAGGAAAGGCCCATGTATTCCCGTAGGACCCAACATGCCCGTTGGTCATCGGGCAAGGTCAGCAGAAGTCGTGACAGCTCATCCATGCTCGAATGCACCTCCGTCACACGCTGAGGGTCATTCGCGGGTCGAGTATCGGTCATCGAGGGGTGGTCTTGATTCGTCTCATCGATCGGGACAGTCGCGGAGCGCTTTGGTGACCGCAATATGTCCTTGCAACGATTCACGGCCTGCCGATAGAGCCACGTCGGAAACGCTTCCGGGATCGCGAGGTGTTCCAACGTGGTCCATGCCTTCACCAGCGACTCCTGGGCGACATCCTCCGCGTCGGCGCGATTGCCGAGCATCCGGTAGGAAAGTCGAAGAAGGGGCGCCTGATAGCGATCCACGAGCCGTGCGAAAGAGTCGAGATCTCCGTCCTGAGCACGCAAGACCAAGGTGGCGATGTACTCCGGGGTGAACTCATCGTCGGAATTCATGGATGCGCCTCCTTGCCTCTGGTCGCCCCAAAAGGCCATGATGCCCACCATCCTCGCAGATTGAAGCCCCTAATGGCACCCAAAAAAATTCTTTAAGAAAAGTCGTGACGAATGGTTCGCAGCCTCGTCAGTATAGGTACAAGCCCGTTTCGACCAGATCAAGGGAGTCATCATCATGGCACATGAAAACAAGGCACCGCAGAACAGCAGCGTTGGCGAATCGGTAAGCCCTCTGCAGACCAGCAAGGGCAACACGACCATCAACGACACCGTCGTCCAGAAGCTCGCCGGCATTGCCGCCCGCGAGGTTCCCGGCGTTTACTCCATGGGCAACGCCGCACGCCGCGCCTTCGACTCGCTCTCGGAGCGCATCCCGGGATCGCAGACCAACGTCGCCGGCGGCGTCTCCGTGGAAAAGGGAGAAAAGCAGGCGGCCGTTGATCTCAGCATCGTCATCGAATACGGCACGTCCGTCGTCGAGATCGCGAACAGCATCCGCCGCAACGTGATCCGCACGGTCGAGCAGGCCACCGGCCTGGACGTCATCGAGGTCAACATCGACGTCACCGACGTCCACCTGCCCAACGACGACAACCAGAACGAAGAGTCGAACGACCGCGAGCTTCAGTAATTGAGTAGGGGCCGGCGCACTGGTGCCGGCCCCACCCCTCAAATTTTTCTCTGGGAAGGGACACAGCATGAAACCGAGTCACTTAGGACTCATCGTCGGTCTGGCGTTGGGCGCCATCGCGTTCTTCGGAGGATTCCTCGCATTCCTCACCGCCGTCGTCTTTGCCGTGATCGGTGGCGCCGTCGGCCTGATCCTGGAAGGACGGCTGGACCTGCGCTCCTTGATGGGCCGCGGTTCTGACAGGAGGTGACCATGTCTACCAGTGCGCCAGAGCAGGGCACTTCTCCCTCCGGGGTTTCCGGGTCACGTGAATCGGAGGGGGAGCGAGGTCGCCTCGTCGTGGCCGACCGCGTGGTCGAGAAGATCGCGGCGCAGTGCGCTTCAGAATTCTCGAGCGTCGGTGGTCGAGGGGGAGGATTCCTCGGCATGGGTGGCCACGCCGATCTCGATTCTCGCCCCAACGTCAAGGTGGAACTCACGGGGTCGATCGCTGTGCTCAGCGTCGAACTCGGCATTGAATATCCCCTCCCGTTGGAGGAGACGACCGAGCAGGTCCGTGAGGCCCTCGTGCGCACCGTGTCCCGCCTAGCCGGCGTCGAGGTTCGACAGGTGGATATTCGAGTCAAGTACCTCGTGCCTCAGCATCATCAAAGCGAAAGGGTTCTGCTGTGAAATCACTGCGACGGCGCCCCTTGCGCGCCACCCCGTCAATTGTGGTTGCGCTCGTGATCCTTGCGGTCGGAATACTGCTGACCATCGCGGGTATCCAGAAGCTCTCCACTGGCCAGTGGTGGCCCCAACTGACCGACGCGGCCAACTCCGCGTCCTCGGCGGCATGGAACTCCAGCTGGGGGTGGGGTGTGGCGATAGCTTCCGCCGTCTTGGGCGTGATCCTGTTGCTCTGCGCCATCATCCCTGGAGGGTTCAACGCCGCCATGCTGGGCCGCCAGCCGGAACCCACCTCTGGTGCCCGTGGTCCCATCGACGCCGTGGTTGATAACCGTGGCCTCGCGACCCTCGCCTCGGCTGCGGCCGCCCAGGTGGACGGCGTCGCCGGGGTTAAGTCCACGGCCACGCCCAAAAAGGTCACGGTGCAGATCACGACGCCGTTGCGTTCCACCGAAGCATTAGTGGGTCAGGTGCAACAGGCCGTCGAGAATCGTTTGGCCTCGGCCGAGCTCGAAACCTTCCCCAAGGTGCGGGTCACCGCGCAGAGCAAGGACGTGTCATGAAAAAAACCGCAGGTGCTTTTAACCGAACCTGGCTCACCATCATCGGATGCATCCTCCTCATCGCGGGAGTCGGATGGGGCCTCGTGGCGGGCGGGGTGTTCTCCTCGGCCGGTAGCACGTGGGCTCCTGACGGCACGCCGCTGCAAGGAGCCGGTGGGCTCCTGGAGGCTGGGTGGCTCGCCGCGGCGACCATCGCCGTCGGCATCCTGTTGATCATCGTGGCGCTATGGTGGTTCATTCGCCAAGCGCCCCGGAGCGCAGGGGCCTCGACCTTCCGCTTTCAGCGGGACCCCCGGTACGGCGTGACCTTGGTGGATTCTAAGGTGATTGCTTCTGCCATCGCGGAACACGTTCAAACGCTCACGAATGTTACGGACGCCAAAGCGGGGCTTAAGGGCGAGCGAACCAACGCCGAGCTCGTACTGGACGTCACCGTTCACGAGCGAGCCGATCTTCCCACCGTGACTCGAGAGATTCGCGAGCAGGTGGTGCCAGCCGCCGCCCGAGTCTTGGGCGGCCCTCTGAATAGCGTCGGAATCGCCTATTCGGTAACTCGAAATTCCCGTTCGAAACGCACCGTGCAGGTGCAATGAGCGGAATACAAGAAACCTGATCGTGGAGTCTAGTCCCAACCCTCCAGCGCGCATCTCGCTCGGCGGGTGTTAGGGGAGATTTTTTGGGGGACCCCACGGTCGAGAATTCCGGGAATTGAGTACTTTTCCGGAATATATGCCAAACGGCTCGCCGAAAATTCGACGGGCCGTTTGGCCTATATGAGGGTCTGCGCGACCAGCGTCGGATTGCCGGGGAAACGCCGTGACGGAGGCTACAAAAATATTAAAATTGAAATCCGTGATTCCGTGTGACCAGGTGGGTCATGCTGGGTACAATTTGTTCTGAGCCAACACGGAAAATTCATTCACACCTTTTGAAAGGGAATTGACCATGAATATTTTTAGCTGGATTATCATCGGACTCGTTGTTGGAGCGTTGGCAAAGCTCATCATGCCGGGCCGTCAGGGTGGCGGGATCATCGTCACCATGATTCTCGGTATCGTCGGAGGTTTGCTGGGTGGTTGGCTTGGCAAAGTGTTGTTCCACGTTCAGGGAAATGGCTTCTTTTCTCTCACCACGTGGATCCTGGCGCTCGTCGGATCACTCATCGTGCTGTTCATTTGGGGCCTGATCTTCGGTCGCAATAAGAACCGCGCGTAGTCATGCGACGGACTCACGATGAGCCGTGAGTCACGACGACTCGTGAGAAAAGCGGGGCGGCCCTTCTGGGCCGCCCCGCTTTGTCATAACACTCACCGAGGAGCCTCGCCGTAGAGTGCACAGGAGGCCTCTTTAAAAAGGGCGGGGCCGGCTCAGTAATCAGAAGATTCCGAGCCGACCCGGTGCCCGGGCAGGTGTCGCGTACAAGAACTCTGCCCGGGGTCACCCCCGAACGGCTCTTGAGCCAACACGCCGCTCGAGCGAAACTGACTTTACGCGGGCATTAGGCTTCCGACAAGGCAAAACTCGGTATTTTTGGCCACAGAATCTCACTTTTTCTGGCCCCCTTGCTCGATGGGTGACCGACGCCGGACTGAAGCGTATCGTCGAAGTCATGGACGCGATTTCACTGCTTACTGACCTGGCCAAGAGGCCCTCCGAATCGGCCGCACGGCTCAAAGAACATGCGCCCCCGGAGATGCTCAACGAGCACCCGGGGGATCACGACAACTCGATGGCCTGGTTGCTGTGGCATACCGGCCGCGAGATCGACGAACAGGTCAGCGAGCTGTCCGGCCGTGAGACGGTGTGGACCGCTCAGGGCTTCGACGAACGCTTTGGCCTGGAATTGGAACCTCACGAGCTTGGATACGGGCATAACCCGGAACGTGCCCGCTCGATCGTCGTCGATGATGTTGAGTTGTTGTTCGAACACCTCGACGCCGTGATCGCCGCGGAGCTGGAGTACATCGGCACGCTGACCGAGGCGGATCTGGATGACGTCGTCGACGAGAACTGGGACCCGCCGGTAACGCGGGGTGCGCGCCTCGTGAGCGTCTCCGAGGATGCCTTGGAGCATCTCGGCCAGGCCATGTACATCACCGGAATGAAGCCGACCGCACAGGGCTAAACCCTGCCGATCGGAGGGCCCGGCTCCATGTGGGCCATCCTCACTCGACGGAAGAGGCGAGGGGTAGCCGGACCTCAAATTCCGTGTGACCGGGGCGCGAGGTCAGTCCGATGGTCCCGCCGTGCGCTTCGACGAGGGCTTTAACGATGGCCAGTCCGAGGCCCGTGGTGCCTTCTCCACCGGATCGAGCCTGATCGGCTCGGGCGAAACGGCCAAATATTTTGTCCTGAAAATTCGGGTCAATGCCCGGGCCGTTATCGGTCACGGTGAGGACGGCGTCGTGCCCATTGGCTGAGGGGCTCAGCGCCGTCGTGACCCGGGTCCCCTCCTCCGTGTGTTTGCGTGCATTGGAGAGCAGGTTCAGGAGAATCTGCTGGACCTGTCGTGGGTCCGCGCGCAGCGTGATCGGCTCCGCGGGTAACTCCAGGCGCCATTCGTGGAGAGGCGCGGCGACCTGGGTGTCGGCGACGTTTTCCACGACCAGCTCCGTCAAATCCACGGTTTCCCAAGCAGGTTCGCGTCCCTCATCGAGCCGGGCCAGTAACAAGAGGTCGTCCACGAGCGCGGCCATACGTTGCGACTGCGAATCGATCCTCTCGAGGGACGTGCGGCCCTCGTCGGTGAAGTTCTCGGTCCACTTGAGGAGGTCGGAATATCCCCGAATGGAGGCCAGGGGAGTCCTGAGTTCGTGCGAGGCGTTCCCCACGAATTCTCGCATGTGGTCCTCAGACTTCTGGCGGGCGGTGAGCGCTGATCCCACGTTGTCGAGCATTTGGTTGAAGGCGTGGCCGACGGCGCCAACTTCGGTATCACTTCGGGCGTCTCGGGGGCTGACTCGGCTGGCCGCCGGGAGCTGCCCGGACTCAAGGTCGAGCCTCGATACGCTGGTCGCGACCGCCGACACACGCTCGAGGGGCTTCATCGTGCGTCGAATGGCCGCCGAGCCCATGATGCCGGCCAACACCAAGGACGTCCCTGAAACTCCCGCCATAATCGCGACGAGGGATTTGAGCGTGTGATGCACTCCCTTCAGGGGCAGACCGGTCACGACGATCTGCCCGCTCGGATCGGTTTCGGCCACCACGAGGTAGTCCCCGCTGGTCAGGTCGACGTCCTTTTCCTCACCAGGCCGAATCGCGCGCAGGGTGCTTTGGTCTTCCGATGTCAGGTTCTGAATCTCCCCGCCGGAGTCCAAGATTCCTCCCGAGAGGAACCCCTGAGCTGAGAAACGGGCGTTGAGCGTGCCTGCGGCTTGACCCGGCGCGTTCAGGGGATTGGGCGGGGTTCCGGCGTTTGCCCCCGTGCCCTGGCCGGGCCTCGTCCCCGAAAAGCTCGTGGCTCGGTGCGACGCCTCGGAGAGCTGACCGTGCAGCTGGCCCTTCAACGTGGCATTCATGGCCCCGTAACTCACTAGGCCAATAGCCAGGCAGGCGAGCCCGAGGAAAAGCATCAGGAGCACGATCAACCGAGTCCGTAAACGCCATCCGGCGGGATGCCAAGCCGGGGAGGGGCGGGATTCCTCTCGCGTGGACGGACTCATCAGGCGACGGGCTTGATCACATATCCGGCGCCACGGACCGTGTGAATCATGGGTTCGCGGCCGACGTCGATTTTCTTGCGGAGGTAGGAGATGTAGAGCTCCACAATGTTCGCCTGTCCGCCGAAGTCGTAATTCCACACGTTGTCGAGAATCTGTGACTTGGAGACGACGCGACGTGGGTTCTCCATGAGATACCGAAGGAGCTCGAATTGCGTCGCGGTCAGTTGAATTTCTTCGCCGGCACGGGTTACTTCGCGGGTGTCTTGGTTGAGGACGAGGTCGCCGACGACGAGTTCGGCGTCGTCGGCGACGGCGATACCGGAGCGCTGTACGAGGCGGTGCAGGCGGATCATGACCTCTTCCATGGAGAACGGTTTGGTCACGTAGTCGTCGGCCCCTGCGGCGAGGCCTTGGATGCGGTCGTCCACGGCGTCCTTCGCGGTGAGGAAGAGACACGGGACCTCGGGCAAGAACTGGCGGATTCGCCCCAACAGTTCGATGCCGTCGAAGCCGGGCATCATGATGTCCAGGACCAAGACGTCCGGATTGAGACGCCGTGCTGCCTCAAGGGCGCTCGGACCATCGCCGGCGTGCTGGACTTCCCAGCCGATCATGCGCAGACCCACGCTGATGAGTTCCGCCAACATGACCTCGTCATCGACGACGATGGCTCGGATGGGGCTACCGTCTGGATGCTCCAAAACGGGGAGGTTCTTGGCGATTTCGGCGGGGGTTGACGTGCTCGACGGGTGGCTCATGTTTCACAGACTAGTGGTTTTACGTGGGATTTCGAGGGCTGAGAGGCCCAAAACGGCCAGGTCACAGCCCTATCTGCGAAAGGTCACAGCGCACACATAAGTGCGCGAACCAGGCTCGAAAGAACATCGGGTGCTCCACCCTCGGAAAGTGCCACACCACTTTCCGGAGCCTTGAGATTGACGAAAGGACCTTTGATGACCGACCACGATCCCACTCCAACGGGCGGATCCCACCGCCATCCACGCACCGCGCGCATCACGCGGCACACACCGTATCCATCCGCCACCGTAGGCCAAGGGCCGGTGTGGGGTGCGCCCGCCTCCGAATGGAATGAACACCGGGAACCACGGCCCGATCGATGGACGACCAAGAAGACGTTGGCCACGGCGGCACTCGCCGTCGCCGTGACCGGAACCGCGACGGGCGCGGCCTTTGGGCTCTCCTCAACCGGCTCGTCGACCAGCGGAACCGACGCGAGCCATGGGATGGGGCAGACCTCACCCCAGCAAGGTTCCGGGCAGACTGGAACGGAAGGTCAGTCACCTGGGACAGCGGAGGGTGGTGAGAACGGTTCGGGTCAGAACGGTTCAACCTCGGCGCCCGGAGGCCAATCCGGGGAGAACGGACAGGCGCCACAACCCGGTGAAGGCGGAATGACCGGGCAAAACGGGGAGGCTCCTCCCACAGGCGAGGCGGGAGGTACACCGCCGGGTGGAACCTCCGAGTAGGCAAAGATGTCACCGGGTGGAAATACCCGTGAGGAAACGTGTAAATTTGACGACGAACGATGCGATCTGCGCCAGGGTGCGATAAAATGATGGTGTCGTTGACAAAACGTGTACCGACCGGTTGCCGCGTCGGTACGTTCAGACCCCCCGAGCCCTCTCCCTAGGGCCTAAGAAGCTTTCAGTTTCTTAAGGTACGCTCGGGGTCGAAGAGGCCCGTGTTTGTGGTTGTGGTTCCCCCAAACACGGGCCTCTTCTCTTTGTCCGGCCGCTGAGTGCCCTAGATTCCGGAAATTTACTCTCACAGCCCCACCACAGCCAGGCCAAATGGCCCACAAAAATGGCTCAACGACCGTGGTGGTCATGACTACTTCACCCAGGCACAACACCACGACCGCCGAGCGAGGCGCCCACCTGTCACATCCCGGCGAGCAGCCGGGTCATGAGGCGAACCCCGGCCTTCCGGCGGCATCCAGAGTGACGGATATCGGGCGCGATCCCATCGACGTCGACGCCGCCACGACGGTTCTGGACGTGACCATTCCGGTCTTTAACGAAGAGTCCGACCTCGAGGCGTGCATTCGCCGTTTGTCCGGATACCTTGCCGAACACAGCCCGTATTCCTATTCGGTGACGATCGCCGATAACGCATCCACGGATAGGACGCTGGTGATCGCGGAGCGTCTTGCCCGCGAAATTCCGCCGGTGCGGGTCGTCCACCTCGATCGTAAGGGCCGCGGCAACGCCCTCCGCTCGGTGTGGTCGAATCCTGCGGCGTCGATCCTCGTGTACATGGACGTGGATCTCTCAACCGACCTCGCGGCCCTCCACCCGTTGATTGCCCCGTTGCTCACTGGCCACTCCGACCTAGCGATCGGCACACGGTTGGCCCGAGGGTCGCGCGTGGTCCGAGGGGCCAAGAGGGAATTCATTTCTCGTAGTTACAACCTCATGTTGCGAACATTCCTCGGGGCGCATTTTTCCGACGCGCAGTGTGGCTTCAAGGCGATTCGGGCCGACGTCGCCCGACGTCTCATCCCCCACACCGACGACGCCGCATGGTTCTTCGACACCGAGATGTTGGTTCTCGCCGAGAAAGTGGGTCTGCGCCTCGCCGAAGTGCCGGTGGACTGGACCGATGATCCGAACAGCTCTGTCGACGTCGTGGGGACCGCGATCGACGACGTCAAAGGGATGGTTCGGCTTTCGGTCGCGATGGCCACCGGGCGCATACCGGTCTCGGCCTTGCGCGAAGAGCTCGGCAGGGGCACCATCGCCGGGCAGACGAATGGGCTGTTTTCCCAGGTGGTCCGGTTCGGGGCCGTGGGTGTCTGCTCCACCCTGGCCTACTTGGTGATCTTTTGGGCGTTTCGACAGGTAGCGGATGCGCAGTGGGCCAATTTTGTGGCCCTCCTCGTGACGGCCGTGGCCAATACCGCCGTGAATCGGTTCTTCACCTTCGGTGTGACCGGACGACAGGGCGCGCTGGGGCATCACGTCCAGGGGTTGGTGGTGTTTGGCCTGGGCTGGGGCCTGACCGCAGGTGCCCTATGGGGCCTGCACCGTGTTGGCACTCCAAGCGTTCCCCTGGAAACGGCCGCACTGATCGTGGCGAACCTCGCCGCAACGCTCATGAAATTCCTGCTCTTCCGGTGGTGGGTTTTCAACCCGAAGGATCATGCATGAGCGCCCCAACGACTGCACCCCACCTCGTGACCAAACCCCAATCCCAGGAGCCTCCGAACACCATGACGCATCGCACTCGAACCTCCCGTCGGTGGGCACTCTTCACACCACGGGACGGTGACCCCCGCTGGGCACGGCCCGCGGTGGCGCTGATGATGATCGGTACCGCGGTACTTTACCTCTGGAACCTGACCATCTCTCAGTACGGAAACTCTTTCTATGCCGCGACCGTTCGGGCCGGAAGCTCGTCGTGGACGGCGATGCTCTTTGGATCACTCGATGCCAATAACGGCATCACGGTGGATAAGCCGCCGGCCGCATACTGGATTCCCGCGCTGTTGGCACGAATCTTCGGTTTCAATTCCTTCACGGTCCTCTTTCCCCAAGCCGTGATGGGCATCGCGGCCGTCTGGTTCCTGTATCTCGCGGTGCGGCGAACCAACGGCACGGTCGCGGGGTTGATTGCGGGCACCACGATGGCCGTCACTCCGGTTGCCGTGATGATGTTCCGCTTCAATAACCCAGACGCCATGCTCACCTTGTGCCTCGTGTTGGGCGCCTATTTCACGATCCGCGCGATTCAGTCCGGTCAGACGGGGCGTTCCCGATCTGGGTGGTGGATGTTCGCCGCGGGACTCGTGATTGGACTGGCCTTCCTGGTCAAGATGTTGCAGGGATTCATGACAATCCCGGCCCTCGTGGTGGCTTTCGCGGTCGCGGCGCAGGCCGGATGGCTTCGCAAGATTCGCGACGTCGTCATCGCCGGGATCGGGGTGTGCCTTCCCGTGGGCTTGTACGCAATGGTCTTCGCCCTGTGGCCCGAAGGATCCCGGCCGTACATGGCGGGAACCAACGGAAACTCTTTCTGGGAATTGGTGATGGGCTACAACGGTCTCGCGCGAATCCTCGGACAGTCCGGTGGGGGCGCCTCTGAACCGGGCGGCTCCGCTGCGCCAGAAGCTGGAGGAACGGCCGCCGACGCCGCAGGCGCCGCGATGGGAGGCGCGCCGGGTGGCGGTGGTACCGGTTTTGGTGGCACCACGGGAGTGCTGCGCATGTTCAACTCGGGCTTTGGCTCGGAGATTTCCTGGCTCATTCCCGCGGCCGTCATCATGATGATCGCGGGCCTCTGGTTCACCCGGTTCGCCCGCCGCACGGATCTCACGCGCGCGGCTCTCATCCTGTGGGGCGGCTGGTTTGTAGTCAACGCCGGAATTTTCTCGTTCATGGAGGGCACGATCCATCCGTACTACGTGGTGGTGCTGACCCCGGCCATCGGAGCACTCATCGGCATCGGCGCGGTGGAACTCTGGAAGGGTCGAGCTCATTCGTCGGTTCGGTGGGTACTGAGCATCAGCCTGCTCGCCACAGTGGTGTGGGGATTCGCTCTCATGCAGCGGCAGGCACCCGATTGGTTGCCGTGGGTCCGGTGGATCATGCTGATTGGCGGATCGCTGACCGCTGTCGCCTGGATGGCTCGTCTCGACGAGATTGGGGTGCGCGGCCTTCGCAACGGTGGCGTGATCCTGGCCTTGGCGGCGTTGATCTTCGGCGGGTTGGGGGCCACCTCGTGGGGCGTGGCCACGGCAGGTAACGCCCACTCCGGTTCGATCCCCACCTCGGGTCCCGCGGTAGCCTCCACACAAGGTGGAATGGGCGGACCTGGAGGAATGGGCACCGCGCCAGGCGGAAGCGGGGACGCAAGCCAAAAGGGCGGCGGCGAGACGAACGCCGAACTGACCCAGCTGCTGAAGAACGCCGGGACCAAGTACTCCGCGGCGACCATTGGCGCTACGGGAGCGGCCGACCAGATGCTGGCCTCTGACACCGAAGTCCTGGACATCGGTGGGTGGATGGGATCGGATCCGTACCCCACGCTGGATCAGTTCAAGACCATGGTCCAAAACGGGGACATCAAGTACTTCGTGGCCGGTGGCATGGGTGGCGGCGGAGGCGCGCCGGGCGGAAGCTCGTCGTCCTCAGCAATCCAGGAGTGGGTTGCCGCTCATTATCAGGCCAAGACGGTAGGAGGTTCGACCGTGTACGACCTGTCGGCCTAAATCCCTCCTCAGAACGGTGCGGCCCCGGCGCTCTGGTGAGTGCCGGGGCCGTCGTCTGTCACAGGGTGGTCTACTTCAGGTGCTCGTCCATGTTGAGTACGCCGCCCCACGCGAATCGAATGAGCACTTCGCTGAGTTTCGTCTGCTCCTCTTCGGTCTCGGCGGCGCCGATGATCTTCACCGCTTCCAGGACCGCGCTCATGATGGCGTGGGCGCAGAGACGGCACGAGGCAAGGTCCGTGAATCGAGATTCCTCGCGCAACACGTCGGTGAGGGTATCCACGAGTCCGTCGCGGAGCGAATTAACACGTTGGGCGACGTCGGGCCACTTCAGCATGTCGGATTCGAAGAGCAGCTTGTAGGCATCTGGTTGCGTGACCACGAGTTCGGTGAGCACCCTGATGGTTTGCTCGGTCCGTTCGTAGGATGTGAGGTCACCCGCGCGCAGAGGGGTGAGAGCCTTGTCCAGGAATTGCTCGGTGCAGTTCTCGACGACGCTGAGGTAGAGGTCGTCCTTGCTCTTGAAATAGCGATAGAGGAATGGTTTGGAGAGCTTCGCGCCGTCGGCGATCTCGTCCATGGTGGTGTTGTGGAACCCGCTCCGCGCAAAGATCTCTCGGGCAGTGTCGATGATGCTCTTGCGGGCTTGTTCGTCGTCCGTGCGCCGTTTCCGGGGCATGTCCAACTCCTCATTGTGTCTCGGTTCGAATCCGCCTCGGCGCCTCGCCTCGTCATCGTGACGCGCTCGCCGCAGAGGTTCGTCTGGTCCTAGTTAGTGGTCTACGGCGGTCTTCTTGAGAAGAGTCGCCACGAATTTCTCACAGGCATCGATCTGGGTCAGTTCGACCCACTCGTTTTCCGTGTGGGCCTGTGCGATAGACCCTGGGCCGCAAACGATGGCGGGAATACCCGCCGAGAAGTATTGGCCGCCTTCCGTCCCGTAGGAAACGTGTGTGGATTCGCCGCCGCCGTCGAGGACCGCTCCCAGCTCCTGAGCGAAGGCGACGATGGGATCTTGCAGATCGGTCTGGAGCGCCGGCACCTTGGCGAGAATCTCGAAATCGACGCCGACCTGCGAGAGGGCCTTCTCATCCGCTCCGCCGAGGCCACGCACTCGCTCGACGTCGGAGCGGAGCTTCGGTTCGATCTCGTTGCGCAGATACTCGCGAATGGTCTCAGCAAGCTCTTCTGGAGAAGTCTCTGGAACGATCCGGAAATCGTATTCCAAGACGCACCGGTCCGCGACGATGTTGTACGCCGATCCTCCGCGCGCCAGATTAACCCCACCCGTGGTGTACGGGATGTTGAAGCCATCCACGTGCGGACCGTTCTCGCGCAGGTCATCCGTGAGTTGGTTGAAGAAGTGGATGAATTCGCCGGCGTATCGCACGGCATTGATGCCCTGAGGCGCCAGCGAGGAGTGCTTGGGGACGCCGCGGAAGGTGAGCCGCCCTCGTTGCGGAGCCTTATGCGCCACCACGATATTCATCAGCGTCGGCTCACCGACGATGGCGTATCGAGGACGGATGCCTCGGGAGGTGAATTCCTCGATCATTCGGGGTGCGCCGAGACATCCGAGCTCTTCGTCGTACGTGAATGCATAGTGGATGGGCTCGCGAAGATCGGCTTCGACGAAGCGCGGCAACATCCACAGGGCCACGCCGATGAAGGACTTCATGTCGGCCGCGCCCCGGGCGTACAGCTTGCCGTCGCGGATGGTTGGCTCGAAGGGGTCGGTGTCCCACGGTTGGCCCTCGACCGGCACCACGTCGGTGTGACCCGAGAGGACGACGCCGCCAGAGGTGGATCCGTCGGCTGCCGGGATCGTAGCGAAAAGGTTGGCGCGCTCGCCGTCGTCGGAATAGGTCCGGTGGGTCGGGATGTCGAAGCGAGCGAAGGCCGCCTCTAGGTACTCGATGAGCTGGAGGTTGGAAGTTTCGCTGATCGAGTCGTGGCGCAGGAGCTCGTAGATCGTCTCCAGGGAGGCGGGGGCCTCACGGTTCGTCGAGTTGCTGTTCAGTGTCGTGGATTCCTGATAGTCGCCCATGTCACCAGCCTAGTCGGAGCCTACGTGCGGCATTCGTTTGTTCCTTAGGTCGGTCAACACGACGACGTGAAACGCGAAAGAGCTGGGTTGCCGCGCACGAGACCGCATCGATTTGGGGGGATGGATGCCGCCAGTGAACTCCGAGGCTTTTGAGCGGATGGTCTATGGGGGTCTCATCACGCTGCAACGGATTGCCGCACTTTGTGTCTCGACAACCCAGCCAAGTCAAAGGTAGTGGGGGCGATTGGTGCAGGGCCTCTTTATTTCAAGAAGTTAAGCAGGATGATCCAATTTTTATATTGGACTCGAAAGTAGTCTTTAGATCATGTACGAGTGATCACCCAGAGAGTGGAAGGCCCTGCGGTGGTACACCAAGGGGGTTCCCGGGTCCTCGTTGCGCGAGGCTTCGAGGACCTCCGCCGTGAAGACGAGGGCCGGTCCTGCTTGGGCCTGAGTGAGGGTCTGGCAGCGCAAAACCCGGCTGACATCGGTGAGCAACGGCTCGCCGGTCGGCAGAGTCTTCCAGTTCATGGCGTCCCCAAATCGAGGGGCCCCGTGGGTCGCGAAAACCTTGGCGAGCTCGACGTTTTCGGCATCCAATAGGTGCACCAAGAATGTTTTTGCATCCGCGATATACGCCGCGGAACCTCGTCGGGCGGCCAGGGAAAAGCCAAGGATTGCCGGGTCCGCCGAAATGGAGGAAACCGATGACGCCGTGAGCCCAACCGGGCCTTGATCGCTGTCCGCGGTGATGATCGCTACGCCTGCCGGGTGGTGTCCGAAAATTTCCTTGAAAATTTCGGTGATCGTTTCCTGGTTCTCTGGACTCGCCTGAGTCATCGATCGTCCTTTCAGCGGTGCTCCGTGCGCGCGCAAGGTATGCCTTCACGGTCACGATAGATCGGCCGACGGAGTGGCCTCACGGTGAGTCGGATTCTTACGCCCCGTCTCTGAATGTGACTCGATTGTGAATCCGAGTCACGACGGGGCGCTCACTCACCCTGTACCGCTTGAGGTTACCCGGCGGGCAGCTCCGAGGGGAGTGGCGATGCTGCCGGGCGTGGGGACGGGCCGTGGCTGGCAGGCACGATCGGGTCGAAGGGCATGCCGGGGACGGCGGTCCGTCGACCAATGGAGGAGTAGCTGAATCCTGCCTCGGCGACTCGTGCGGGCTCGTAGAGATTCCTGCCGTCGACGATGACTCGTCCCTTCATGCGGGAGGCCAGGAGATCGGCATCGAAGACTCGGAATTCTTCCCATTCGGTGCAGATCGCGAGGGCGTCGGCACCGGCGAGGGCGTCAAAACTACTGTCGGCGAAGGTGATGGCTGCCGCGTCGTCGCCGAGGGCTGCCCGGAAGGTCTCCGCAGCAACGGGGTCGTAGGCCCGGACGTTGGCGCCGGCTTCGATCAAGGAGCGCACGAGGGAGAGGGAGGGCGCCTCGCGAACGTCGTCGGTCTTGGGCTTGAAGGACAGCCCCCAGACGGCCACCGTCGCGCCCGCCATGTGAGGCATGGCTTCGGTGAGTTTGTGGAACATCGCGGATTTCTGGTGGTTGTTGACGCCGTCCACGGCTTCAAGAATGCGCGGCTGGCATCCCGTGGTGCGCGCGGTGTGGGCGAGGGCCGCGACGTCCTTGGGGAAGCACGAGCCACCGTAACCGGCTCCGGCGTAGAGGAATTTGTAGCCGATCCGTGAGTCCGAGCCGATGCCCACACGGATTTTTTCGATGTCCGCGCCGGTGGCTTCGGCGATGGCCGCGATTTCGTTCATGAAGCTGATCTTGGTTGCCAGCATCGCGTTGGCGGCGTACTTGGTCATCTCGGCCGAGGCGATGTCCATCGCGAGGATCTTCTCGTGCTGCCGATTGAACGGTTCGTAGACGTCACGCATGGTGCGTTCGTCCAGTGCGGAGGAAGTGCCGATGACGATCCGTTCTCCGTGCTTGAAGTCCTGGATCGCCGCCCCTTCCTTCAAGAATTCCGGGTTGGAGCAGACCGTGACGCGGTGGTCGACGCCGCGATGGGCCAGGCCCGCGTTGATGATGTTCTGCACTCGATCCGCGGTGCCGACCGGAACGGTGGATTTATCGACCACGAGGAGTTGGTGGTCAACGAGACGTCCGACGTCGCGTGCCACTGAATCGACGTAGCGAAGGTCCGCGGATCCATCCGAGCTTTGAGGGGTGCCGACGGCGATGAAGGCGACCCGCGCCTCGGCCAAACCGTCCGCGGCGGAAGTGGTGAACTCGAGTCGGCCCTGGTTCGCGTTGGTCCGGATCATCTCGTCCAAGCCAGGTTCCCAAATGGGGCAGATCCCTGCTTGAAGGGATTCGACGCGTCGTGGATCGACGTCGATGCACGTGACGTGGTGGCCGCCGTCGGCCAAACATGCACCGGTCACCAGACCGACGTAACCGGACCCGAAAATTGCGATTCTCATACTCAGCGTCCTTCGACCGTGGGAGAACCCGCCGCAACGGATTCCTCATCGATCCACGGTAAACGCGTGGACACTACGCGGAGTTGAACATCCCGTGACGAGCCGCGGAAGCTCTCACGACGATGTGGCGCGCCGGCCCTCCGCGGGACGGCGCGCCACGGGCGTCACCTCAGGTTGTTCCGTTTGGCGTGACGGCCGATGTACCGGGCCTTGTGGGAGAGCAGGATGCCACCGACCACGGCGGCGACCGCCGTCGCGAGGTACATATCGATACTCGCCGCACCCGTTCGCGCCAATTTTTCTGCCGCGAGAGCCCGTGCATTGGGGGTCGGTTCGGGGGCTGGCTCAGGAGCTTCGACCGCTGCGTTGACCGGCGCCGGCTTCTCCTCCTGAGGCGCTTTGTTCTTCGGGGCGGGAGTGGGCGGCTTGGGCGACGGCGTCGGTGCGCTGTGCACCACGGCAGGCACCACGGTCTCCGCGGGAGCCGGGCTCGGCTCGGGAGCGGGCGTCACGGATGGCGTGGGGTTCGCCTCCGGGGTGGGCTTCGGATCCGGCGTCGGCGTCGCATCCGGTGTGGGACCCGTGGAGTGTTTCACCTCAGGTTCCGATGTGGGCGTCGGGGTGGCATCCGGTGTGGGCTCGGGCTTTGGTTCTGGGGTGATGTCAGGCGTTGGCTTCGCGTCCGGCGTCGGCTTCATCTCGGTTTCGGGGGTTGGCTTGGGCTCGGGTTCCGGCTTTGGCGCGGGCGCTGGGGTCTGATTCACCACCTTGGTGAGGTGGAGGATGCTGTTGTATTCCTTGTCCTCGATCATCGTGGGGACGATGAGGTCGCCGTTATCCAGCCGGGCCGCCACCAGATTCTCGCGATTCGTCTTGCCCATATTCGGCACGCTGAGAGTGGAGAGGACCTGTCCGTCAGGCGTGGACCAGACCAGCTGGCTATGCATCGCATCGACCGTGACGACCTTGTCTCCGTCGAAGAACATCTCGGCAATCTCACCCGCCTCGCCGGAGGGTGCGCCCACCGGCCGAACGACCGAGAAGGCGCCGTTGTTGTAGGCAAGACGCTGTGTCTTGGCGTAGCTGCCGTACATCGAGTTCCAGCGAAGGATGGTCTGACCGTCCGACGTCAGACCCCTCAGATCGACGCCAGCATCATCCGCCGGCATGCTTTCGGCAACTTCCGTGACCGGATGGGCTCCCGGGGCGAAATGCAGCAGGCGGCCCCTGTGGACGACATTGCCTTCGGCGTCGTACGTGCTGGAGCCTGGAGCGTAGAGGAAGGTTCCGTCGTTCAGGGCCACCAGGGAGCGAGCGAAGCGAGTGTAGCGATCCCCGTAGTAGCTGCCGGAATCCAGGGTTGTGCCGTTCTTGCTTAACTCTGCCAAGCGGGCTGAAACCACCTCGGGCCGCGGGAGCTGATGCTTCTCGACGGTGCCATCCTGCGAGATCACGGAGAGGGAAGCAGCGCCCTTGGGGCCAACGCTAAGGAGTGCCACCTTCTGGTTCACGGGGTTGTACCCCATGGCGAGCGGTGTTTCACCGGCGGTGTCCAGGGTGCTGAGGGCTCCGAGATGTGTGAGGTGCCCTGAGGCATCAAGCCCGATCTTTTCGACCGCGCTGCTTGCGGAGTTGTACGCGTACAGGACTCCGCCGGCACGGTCGGCGGCCAGGGGGAACCCGGAGGAGGAGGGAACCTCGAGCGACGAGGTTGCCTGCATGCTCTGATGATCCACGGAGGTGAGCCGCAACGGACCGTCGCCGAACTTTTGGCCGGTAGCGTGCACCACCGTGTTCTTAAGGACGACGACGCGGTTCACGGCGGAGACGTCAACCCCCGAATCCCAGGACGCACCCACCAAGAAGGGAGAGGCCGCGAGGTCGAGGGGCTGGCCCGCGTAGCTGAAGGAGAGTGGGGCCAACGGGGCGCCCTCGTTGTAGAAGTCAGAGAACGCGTGCGCGCCGTCGCGCGTCAGGGTGGCCTCCACGTTCTTTACGGACACGATGCCGGTGTCGGTGGACTGGGTGGCACCTTTGAGCCCGAGCTTTGCCATCACCACTTCGTGAGGGCCTTCAGTTTTTCCGGACTGGTAGTTCCGGGTGGTCACGGTGAAGGACAGGGTGGATTCGCCGTCACTATCGATGACGAGTTTGGGGTTGGCAAAGGTCAGGTTGAGGGCACAACTGCTGACGTCCTCTGGGGTGCTGCAATGGCTCGTGAACTGCACGAACCCGCGTCCACGAATCTCGAGACGGTGGGAATCACCGGTGACGGACTCCTGGGGGAAGCTGTACACATGATCGTGCTCGGTGACTCCCTCACCCACGGCGCGGTGACCGCCGACGTAGGAGATGAAAGACGGACGAAAGCCCCAGTGCAAGGACGAGGCTGCTGCGTTGCTCTGCCCTGAGCCGACGGATAGAGGCGCGGTGGGTGCCGGAACCTGATCCGCGAGAGCGGGGGCGGCGGGGAGTGCGAGCGATCCCAAGAGAACGGCTCCACAGGCCAGTGTGATGGGTTTGAGGTGCGAGACGGGCGATGCCACAAGAAACCTTTCCAGATTTTAAATGAGGACAGGTTAAATATAAATATAGTGAACCCTAATTTCTAGGGTTTTGTGGCCCGCAGATCGCCGTCATGTCGGCCTAACCGAGGATCAGGTGCCCCGCTAGGAAGAACATAATGAGGGCGATGATCCCGTCAAGAATTCGCCACGTTCCTGGGCGAGCAAAAAGCGGGCGCAGGAGCCGAGATCCCAGACCGAGGGCGAAGAACCACACGGTTGATCCGAGAACGGCCCCGATGAGAAAAATCCAACGGCCGGTCTCTCCCTGCTGGTTGCCGATCGAGCCGATCAACACCATGGTGTCGAGATACGTGTGAGGGTTGAGGAAGGTCATGGCCGCGCAGGTCATGAGAAGCGCCATGACCGTTGGTTGTTTGGTCTGCTTCTTGGTGGAGGTGTGTTTCCGAACTGCGACGCCGACGCCGCCCGTATGAGTCTCGCTCGCCTCGTCGTCGGCCACCTCCGGGAAGCTCGCGTTGGGGCCGACGGCGTCTTCGGCGGTCACCACGAGGGCTTCGCCGCTAGGCCAGATGGCCCGTTTGGCCGCCATGGCACCGTAGGCGGTCATAAAGATCACCCCACCCCAGAGCAGGATGGTCTGCACCCAGGGCGCCCGTTCGACGATGTATCCCATGCCGCCGATGCCCGCGGTGTAGAGGAGCGTGTCTGCGAGGATGCAAAAAATGATGAGCGGCAGCATGGGGCGACCCATAATCCCCTGTTTCAGGAGGAAAGCGTTTTGGGCACCGATGGCCGTGATGAGGGCAAGAGTGGTGCCCAGGCCCAGAAGGATGAGGGAGAAATCGACGGTCATGACTCCAAGCTAGGGTGTTCGCTGAATACAGTACAGCTAAACTATTTAAGGATACCTAAGCTGAGCTTATGGTGGGCGCATGAGGAGATTTACCGCCGAACAGTTGAGGACCTTTGCGACCGTGGTGGAGGAACAGACCTTCGAGGAAGCGGCGCTCGTGCTGAGGGTCTCGGCGTCGGCGGTGTCGCAGCGGATTAAGGCGATGGAGCAGTCTTGCGGCCAAATTCTGTTGCGGCGATCCAATCCTGTAGAGCCGACGGATCCGGGCCGTGCCGTGCTTCGGTTGGCCCAACAAATTGAGTTGCTGACGGTCGAATCGGAGAGGGAGCTTGCCGGGGAGGATCGAGCGCGTCGTCTGTCCATCGCAGCGAATTCGGACTCCTTGGCAACGTGGCTTCTGGATGCGCTCGCAAAAATCCCTCGTGAGGAGCGTATTTACTGTGAAGTGCGCCGGGAAGATGAGCGACATTCCTCGGGTCTCTTACGTTCCGGCGGAGTGATGGGAGCGCTCACGGTCGACCCACAGCCCGTCCAGGGATGCTCGGTTGAACTCCTAGGGTCGACGCGGTACGTGATTGCCGCCGCTCCCGATTACGTGCGTCATTACTTCCCTGGTCTTGAGAAAAGGGGAGGCGCCATGAGCGAGGAGCAGTTGCGGTTGGCCCCCTTGATTCAGTTTGACCGTAAAGACGTGATGCTCGAAGACATGGCCGTGCATCTGGCCGAGGCGTACGGACTGCGCCCACAACAGGATGCGCCGCGAATCTATATTCCCTCGTCAACTCAGTACTATCGGGCCGTGCTCCTCGGAATGGGGTGGGGTGCCGTGCCTGATCTTCAGGCGGCGGACGCACTGGCCGATGGCTCGCTGATTCCGCTGGTCGATGAGCCGATAGATCTCCCGTTGTATTGGCAACGTTGGACGATCGATTCCCCCGCCCTGCACACCATCACGGAGGCTATTCGGGAGACGGCGTCGGAGCGGCTGCGGCAATAAGCGGGCGGGGCTCGGTGTGTCGTCCCGGCGGAGGCTTGGGTCGATACGCCTTAACCCCGTGGATCGAAGTGGAACTTCTTTCCCTCGGCTCGGACATACCCGCCTGAAGGTGCCGGAAAATGCGATCCCAGAAGGAGTATCTGTTCCTCGGCCGCCCAAGTGAGGAGCTTGAAGCGGGTCGATGCCGCCTGGTCGGCATTGATGTCAACGCTGGCGTTTATCTCGGGGTGTTCGAGCTGGATCGAGTGATGGAGGGCGTCCCCGGAGATGATGGCCTGTTGGCCTTCAGAGTGAATCAGGACGGAAAGATGACCCGGCGTATGTCCGGGTGTGGGGATCAGTCGCACCTCGGATGTGATGTCGAGACCCGCGGGTGGTATCCGTGGCGTTGAGAGCATGTCTCGCTTTTCCAGCGGCTTCACCGAATCGTCAATCATCACGGCTCGGGCCACTTCGACGTCAGTTGTACTCCAATACTCCCGCTCGGCGTGGCTCATCACGTACGTTGCCCTCGAAAAGGTGGGCACCCATTCCCCATCCGACCACGTTGTGTTCCACCCGACGTGGTCGGCATGTAGGTGAGTGAGGAGAACCAAATCCACCGTCTCGGGGGCGAAACCGGCGGCCGTGAGGCGTTCGATATATGGGGTCTGGAGGTGGTCCCACGCGGGATTGTCGCGTGTTTTGGCATTGCCAATGCCAGTGTCGACGACGATCTTGCGCCCCTGTGACGTCATGGCGAAGGAATGCGTGCCGGATGCTATGCCTCCCGTGCGCGTTTGATGCCCATTAACGGAAATGGATTGGGGGTCCACGTTGGGGAGCAGCCACTGGCCGATCTCTGCTGGAAGTTGAGTTTCCTCAACTCGGTGGATTGAGACGTCTCCGACGGTCCAACGGTTCATAACTTCCAACCCCTTAAAGCAAAATCTTTGCGTTAAGAAACTGTAAGCGCATAGACTCCATAACGTCAACGATCAACGGCTCGAGGCGGGAGTGTCATGGTGGAGGCGCGCGAACAGGTTGCTCAGTACATGCAGGATGTCGTCTCTGGTGTACGGAGCGATGTGGGATGGGAGAACACGTCCTCAAACAATGAGGGGCGCTTCGGCGAGAGCTCGATGGAGTCATCCAGGCCGGGTCCTCGTGCCAGATTCCTGAGAGCCAGAGATGCCTGGGAACGGCACGAAAATCGGGTCCATGCCTGGGCTGTAACTGACTTTGATGCTGCGGAGAAGCGGTCGGATCGCTTGGAAGAAGCCGTCCGACATGGCGATTCACCAGGGGCATTGGCGGGCTGGACCGTCGGCGTCAAAGACGTTATCGACGTCGTAGGGTTTCCGACCCGCAACGGCTCGGATGCACCCCCGCGCCATCCCTCGAAGGATGCGTCATCGGTGCAGAGGCTCAAGCGCGAGGGCGCCAATATTCTCGGCAAGACCGAAACCCACGAATTTGCCTACGGGCTCATCACACCGCAGACCACCCATGCCTTTCGACCGGATCGAATTGCTGGTGGCTCGAGCGGCGGTGCAGCCGTCGCGGTAGCCAACGGCTCTGCCGAGGTGGCGTTGGGAACCGATACGGGCGGATCGGTGCGAGTTCCGGCCGCCCTCAATGGAGTTCTCGGCTTCAAGCCGACTCATGGACGTCTTGCGTTGGACGGCGTGACCCCACTGTCGCCGACTCTCGACCACCTCGGCGTCATCGCCTCGACTTGGGATGGACTCGAGGGGGTATTTAGCGTCTTGGACTCGGGAAGCGATGTGCCGGTGGCGTCGTCACATGGGTTGACTATGGGGTATCCGCCATTGACTCGGGAGAGCCACGTTCAGCCCGACATCGCATCCGCTCTTTCTGAGTTTCTGCGCGTTGGCGACGGCGCCGGTGCAACGAGTCAGAAGGTCGAACTTCCCCTCTGGGATAAGGTTCCGGCGATCCACTACGGAATTATGGGCCCGGAAGCCAGTGCTGAGCATGCTTTTCTCAGTCCCGAGGATCGTTCACTCTTGGGGGAGGAAACACGTTCCCTGCTCGACGGCGGCCATACCATCCCGGCTACGGATTACCTCCACGCCCTCCGGTGGCGAGAGGAGATGCGGCGGCTTTGGGTCGAGCTCTTCAACTCTGTGGACGTGCTCGTCTTGCCCACCACTCCTGTGGTCGCCCCATATCGAGGTGAGGGGGAAATCCGTTGGCCCGACGGGGCGGTCGAGTCGGTGACGGATGCACTGGTGCGGTGGTGCGTACCCGCAAATATCACTGGCCTCCCCGCCCTGACTATCCCCTTCGGGTGTGACGCGGAGGGTATGCCGATTGGTCTCCAAGTGGTGGGCCCTCCAGAGTCGGACCGGTGGTTGCTGGGTACGGTGCGGCAACTCGTGGAAAAATGGTCCTCGTCGACCACGACGACGGAGGAGGCAGGGTGGCCCCGAAAACTGGACCTCGACCCGGAGGGCGAAGCGCTCGTATCCAAGCGACCGTCCACAATGCAACGCGAGAATTGCTCACTCGACGGGATCGGGCGGAGCTGAGCGTTCCCATGATCGCTGAATTCGCGGGGGTGACTCCTTCTACGATCTACCGGCGATGGGGTAATCTCGATGCCCTCTTCTCAGACGTGGCCACGGAAAATCTCCGACCGGAGCAGTCGCCCGAAGACCGTGGATCGTTCGAGGCCGACATCTTGGCCTGGGCAGAAGCATTCGCCGAAGAAATGGCCAGCAATTCCGGGCGGGCCATGATTCGAGATGTACTTTCCGGTGGCGAAGAAAATGCAGGAACCTGCTCCGACTATGCTGCGGATCAGATTGACGTCATGCTTGAACGAGCGCGTGCGCGCGGTGAATCCGTCCCGTCACGGGAAAGGGTGGTCGACGTCATCGTTGCACCGCTCATGTACCGCATCCTCTTCCGCCCGCACATTCCGGCAAACACGGAAAATCTGGTCGGTGAGTTGATGCGAGCCGCACCAGAAGAACGTTAACTGCGCCTTGGGAAGGGTTAGTGCGCGAGATAGTCCGCCGCAGCCTCCCCCGCGATGCGCCCCGAATTGAAGGCGAAGGCGAGGGTCAAGCCGTCGATTTGTGGGTAGGTTCCGCCGTAGAAGCCGGTGGCTTCATTGCCTCCCGCGAAGAGTCCAGGTACGGGAACGCTGTGCGCATCCAGAACACGCGTGCGCTCGTCGATGCGGATGCCACCCAAGGTTCCACGAACCGTGTTCACCACCTTGACTGCATAGAACGGTCCCTCGGACACCCCGTGCTGGAGTACCTGTTCGGGGGAGAAAAACTCCTCGTCGCGGCCGGTTTCCACCGCATGGTTGTACCGATCCACGGTGGCCGCAAACTCCTGGGCCTGGAAGCCGACGGCGCCGGCCAATTCCTCGACGGAAGTCCCCATGTAGGCAGATCCGCAGTCCACGGCCTCGCCGAGGGCTTCCACGAGTTGCGGTTGCGCGGGGGTGCCTTCGGTCCCGGGAGGTAGAGGAGCACCGTGATCCTCAGCGGGAGATAGGTGGGGGAGGCCGTCCGTAGCGAGCCTTTCGACGGTTGCGGAGTCCAGGATCATCCAGAACTGCCCGCCTTGCTGCTGCACGGCGGAACCTCGGTGGCCAAAACGGTAGGTCACGGCCTCATCCACGAACCGTTTGCCCGCTCGGTTGACCCACAAAAGCGGCAGGTTGGCCAGAACGGCGAGCGATCGGGACGAGAATCGACCCGGAACCGTGAAGGCGGGAATATCCAGGGCGACGTCGTCGTCCGCCACTCCACCGGCGGCCACCGCAATCTTGCCGCCCGTTCCCACGGCCTTGCGTTCGCCGGTGAAATGCACCTCGGAGGCCGGGATGGAACCGAGAACTCGCTGCACGAGATCGTGATCCCCCACAAAGCCGCCCGTTCCGACGACGACGGCGCGCGTTGAGATGTCCACCAGGATCGGGTCTTGGTTCTCGTCCGAGGCGATGTCCTTTTCGGCCTCCTTGCTGAGGGCCGTCCTCGTGGACAAAGGGGCGCCGGCGTCGGTTTTCTCGGCGCGAATACCCAGGATTTCGCCTTCCTGGCCCGTGACGAGGTCGGTTGCGGCGGTCTCGGTCAGTAATACCCCGCCCATTTCCGCGAAGGAAGCGAGCATCTTCTTGAAGCCGCCGAATTTGGAAACGTAGCGGTGGTACGTGCGGGCTTCCCGGTGGGCCGTGAGGATGCCGGTTTGGGCTGTCACCAGGCCGTGGTGCGCGCCGTCATGCTCGGCCAGGGTGGTTTTCAGGCCGTGCGAGGCCAGCCACGACACGGTATCGCCGGAGCGCCCCACGATCTCCCGGACCAGCTTTTCGTTGCAGCGGTGGCGGTTGTACTCCGTGATGGCGTGGAAGGCATCGCGCGCGGAGAAGGTCTCTCCGGCGTCGCGTTGGGCTTCGGACTCGTAGGCGGCGAATCCTGTGGCACCGAACATCGCGGCGCCTCCCGGGCGATTGCCCTTCTCCAGGAGTACGACCCTCACGCCTCGCTCCGCGGCGGCGAGGGCGGCGGCAATCCCCGTGCCGCCTGCTCCAAGGACAACGAGGTCTGCCTCGTGCTGCTCGGCATCGTCGCGCGGCTCGAACGTGAGTTCGGTAGTCACTGATCCTCCATCAATTTAGGTTTACCTCACAGGGTAAAGGGAAAATCGGCGCTCCAACAGGCGCGCGGGAGTCCGTGAAGCCATCGGGTCACGCGGAGACCACATCCGTCACGTTCTTGCAGTGCCCGTCTTCTTCGTGAATGTGGGAATAGGATTGCCAAGCAAAAGGTTTACATGTAAAGTAAAAAACGAACGTACAGCACGAAAGGATTCATCTCATGACCTCATTCAACGAACTCACCCCCGGTACCTGGAACTTCGACCCCACTCACTCCGAGGTGGAATTCACGGTTCGTCACGCTGGCATCTCGAAGGTCCGCGGTAACTTCACCGACGTTTCGGCGGAGCTGACCGTGGCAGAGCCCGCCGAGAACTCCTCGGTCAAGGCCACGGTCCAGATGGACTCGATCGATACCCGCAACGCGGACCGCGACGGCCACGTCAAGGGCGGCGAATTCTTCGACGTCGAGAACTACCCGACGATGACTTTCACCTCGACCTCCATCGAAGCCGACGGGGAAGATTTCACCCTCAACGGTGATCTCACGATCAAGGGTGAGACCCGCCCCGTCTCCTTCAAGGGTGAATTCGGCGGCGTCGCCGTGGATCCGTTCGGTGCCACGCGCGCCGGCTTCTCGGCCACCACCACGATTTCCCGCAAGGACTTCGGCATCACCTGGAACGCCGCACTGGAGACCGGCGGCGTGCTCGTTTCGGATAAGGTCAGCATCTCCCTGGACGTGGCGTTCACCGCTCCCCAGGCCTGATCTGCGCCCCTCCCTCGGACACTAACCCTCCCCACCGTCTCCACGGTGGGGAGGGTTTTTGCGTGTGGGGTGGCGACGTCGCGGGGTGCGCTACGGTCGGAGGAGGAAACCCAGCGGCAAGGGAAGAGGCTCATGACGACGCTCAAGGAATGGTCCGCGGCTCACCGGGCGTGGGTCGACGAATTCGTGCTCACGTTGCGCTTGGCCGGTGCCGGGCCCGCGCAGATCGCCGACCTCCTCGCGGATGCTCACGAAAAGAGCGACGAACGGGGGCAAGGCCCCGAGCCGACTTTTGGGGACCCCGTGGGCTACGCGGCGAGCCTGGGATATCGGGTGCCGCGTCGGGATTCCAGCGCGATGCTGCGCGTCGCCCTGCCCGTGGTGGTGCAGGTTCTTCTGCTGATGATCGGAAGCTATGCCGTGCGGGACTGGATTCTCGGTCACGACGTCGTCATTAACCTCGCCACGCTGATCTGCTGGGTGGTCATGGCGGCCATCGTTTTTGTCGTGACGGCAACCTCTGCGTGGGGGAGTACGGCGATCTATCGTGTGGGGGTCTTCGCCGCCGTCTTTGGGGTGGCGATCATCGCCGGGGCCGCGGGAGTGGTGCTTTCGAGGAGGGAAGACCTCCCCGTGGTGTTCACAGGGACGCCGGTGCTTCTAGCCGTCGTCTCGCTGGCCGGGGTGCTGGGGATCGCGGTGTTTTCGACGGTCAAGCTCGTCAGGGCGTCCACTCCGCGGCGGGCCTGGGCATTGCTGTTCTGGCTGGTACCGGGGTTCATGGCCTTCGACGCCGGATATACGGCGTTGGTCGGCTAAGCGGCGCCTACCCCGGTGCCGCTATGACGTGAGCTTCTGAACCACGAAATACACGGCCGGGATCAGCACCAGAAGAGCCAAGGCCCAACGGCGGATTTTGGTTTCGGCCTTCGCCGCGCGAATATCCGGGCGATCTTCGCGTTTTTCGGTTGGGTCCGATTGCCCCTCAGGAACGTGAGGGGCGCCGAGAGGCCGGTTTTCGCCGGCAGGGCCAGGCGTGTTCTGGCCGGTGTCCTCCGGCGCCGAACCGTCCCCGCGCCGTTGCTCAGGGGATGTATCCGAAGGTTCGTCAGGCACCTAGCGCCACCTGGTCGTCATAATTAGGCCGATCATCATCAGGCCGATGCCCACCGCGATGTTCCAGAAGCTCAGGTCCGGAATCGGCAGGGTCTGGTCGGAGATGTAGAAGGTCATGATCCATAGCAGCCCAATGATCATGAATCCCAACATGATGGCGATGTACCAGGTCGGCGTGGGGGAGGCCTGGCGGAGGTTTGAGCTCATCTCGTCGGCAATGCGCTGGAGGCGTTCTTCCTCGGCGGTCTGGCGCTTCTTCTTTTCCTTGGCGCTCTCGGGGCGCTCGGCGGACGACTCGTCGGCGACCAGTGCCGTGGTGCGGTCCGTTTGACCGACGGCGTCACCTTCCGCGGCGTCCTTGGCGCGGCGTGAACCGAATCGGCGACCGCGCGATTTCTTCGTCGAAGACTCCTCGGTGACGAGGTCCTTTTCGCCGGTATTCTTCTTCTCGGCCATATGCTCCTCCTGAAACTTCCGCGGGACGTGCTCGGCGGTATCCCCTACACGCTAGAATCTTGTGCCGGGCGGCCCCTATCGTTTTGGCCGCATACCCGATTGTTGAGTCTAACTAATCCGTCTGGCACATGCCCCCACAGGGTGTGGATTCACAGTGTGAAATCAGCGAAGCCAGAGGCGCAGTTTCCGCTGCATCCACTGGGAGGTCAATGTGGGCTCTTCTCGAGAACGGCGTCGTGAGCTGAAAGGCCGACGACGGCCGCGCGGTCCCCTGGGGTGGGTCCTGCAGATCCTGGGTGAATTGCTCATCACCGCAGGTCTCGTCGTCGTGCTCTTCGTGGTGTGGCAGTTGTGGTGGACCAACATCGCGGCGGGTCAGGCCCAGGCCGACGCCGTGAACGACATGAAGAGATCCTTCCAGAGCGCCACTCCGCAACCTGCGCCGTCAAACGGTGAACCTCCGGTGGCGCAGGCCCCGGACCACGGCGGTGCCATCGGCATCGTCTATATCCCGCGTTTCGGTGCGGATTATGAGCGGCCCGTGATGCAGGGAACGGGGACTGATGTTCTCGACACTCTCGGTTTGGGCCACTACACGCACAGTGCCATGCCGGGCGCCGTCGGGAATTTCGCCGTCGCCGGGCACCGCCAAACCAACGGCAAGGTTCTCGATCAGATCGACAAACTCGTCACCGGGGACAAGATCTATGTGCAAACCGCGGACGGCTATTACACCTATACATTCCGGAATAACGAGATCGTGATGCCCAGTAATACCGGAGTTATCGCGCCGGTGCCGGGGCGCCCGGGGGAGCAACCGAAGGACAGAATCATGACGCTCACTAGCTGCAACCCAAGGTTCGGCTCCCAGGAACGCATCATCGCCTACGCCGTCATGGATGGCTGGCAACCCAATTCGGCCGGGCCGCCTGCCGAAATCGCCGGCGCCGTGGGAAAGGGCTGAACGCATCATGTACGGATGGATTTTTCGCCATTTGCCGGGGCCCCTGTGGCTGCGGATCGTCTTCGCGATAGTCTTAATTGCCGCGGCCGTATGGGTGCTCATGGAATATGTGTTTCCGGTGGTCGCGCAGTACAGTCCGTTGAGCCCCGACGTGACCGTGGATGAATAGGAGCTTTGCATGACCATCAAGATCCTCGTGGTGGATAACTACGACAGCTTCGTTTTTACCCTCGTCGGTTACGTCCAGCAGTTTGGCGCGGAAACCACCGTGATCCGCAACGATGCGCTGACCACTGAGGAAGCGATTCGTTTGGCCGAGGAGCACGACGGCGTCCTCCTCTCCCCGGGCCCGGGTGCTCCTGCGGATGCCGGGGTGTGCATCGACTTAATTCATTGGGCGACCGAGCACGGTAAGTCATTGTTCGGTGTCTGCTTGGGGCATCAGGCCATTGCCGAGGCCTTTGGCGGTACCATCTCGCATTCACCGGAACTCATGCACGGTAAGACGTCGGTGCTTACGCATAATTCGACGTCGGTTTTTTCGGGCGTGCGCTCTCCGTTTACGGCCACGCGGTATCACTCCCTGGCGATCGCCGAAGGAACGCTACCGGAGGAGCTCGAGACCACCGCGACCACCGAGTCGGGGATCATCATGGGCATCCGCCATCGCACCGCGCCGATTCACGGGGTCCAGTTCCACCCCGAATCCGTGCTGACGGAGGATGGGTACCTGATGGTCGGCAATTGGCTCGAGTCTTTGGGACTCTCAGGCGCCGTACGGAAGGCGCGGGAACTGTCGCCGTTGATTGGGTCGTAAAGCCGATGCGACGGTTGGTCGAAAACGCGACGATGCATGGCTGGAAAGGTCATGCCAGAACCCATCCCCATTGATGATGAAGCAACGATGGACCGCACTGATCGCGACCGTTGCGGCATGGCTCGCTGTGCTGGTTGCGGTGTTTCTGTCCATATTCTTGGAACGGGCGATGTGGATCTTGGTGGCATTCACCGCAATCACGGCACTTTCCGTCACACTCTTCTGGGCTCGGAGAATGCGTCGTCGCTAGCCCGACAGGACAGTCCACAAGCAGTCAATTATATTGATAATTTATCTAAATACTATTGATTCTGCTTTAGAAGGTCCTCGACCATCCAGGTGAACGATGTGCCACTGTACGCATCTGTGTATGTCAATTTTCCCTTGGTGTCTGGGAGGTCGAGCAGCATTCCTCCGACGGCTTTTTCGTTACTATGCAGCGAGTTTGGTAAGACTTGGGCACCTTGGCGAAAGCAGTTGTAAGTTATGGGGGTCATGATTTCGTTGGCCCGGGTTCCGTTCCCGCCCACGAACGTCCAAGACGATTGATTGACGCCATTTCCAAAATTTTTCGAATCGGCTATGTATGAATCTTTTGACTGTCCCAGATCTCCGACTTCTTCTTCAATATTTAGATTAACTAGATTCCCATTTTCTGGTTTCGGTGCACCTTCGTAGTCGGCGTTAGGGCACTGTGTTACGGGTTCTGCGGAATTCACCTTGAATCGGTAGACCATTGCATCGTCAGAGTCCTTCACGACCGCCTCCTGCCCTGACTTGAGGGTCTCTTGATTCTTGGAGGCCTGAGATGTCTCGGATCCGGCCGTGGAGGCAGGGGGGACCGAGAGGGGGTCAGAGGCTTTGTCTCCTGATGTGGAACAGGCGGAAAGCGCGAGAATCGAGCATGGAATGATGAGCAGGGCTAGTTTTTGAAACTTTGTATTTTTTGAGGTGATCTTATGCACGAATCGAACTATATAGGAGCGAACGGGATTTGTCGTGTAGTCGAACACTCGATGGGTTGAGCGGCTTATTTTGTGGAACTCGACGACTTGTTGCTTGAGTCCGTGATTTGTTCGCGGGAAGTATTGAGCGGGATTCATGCATTCTGCATGACCGAGTTTTCATGAAGGTGCTCTGCGGCCTAGGCGCTACGATTTGATGCAGTTTTGTAAGAAAATTGATCTATCCCTAAATTAGATCATGGAGATGGTCGGCTGTGATGGTTATAGGTGCGCCGAGCGTAGGACCAAGGGTATTTTTGGTTCATTTGAGGGCATTGTGAGTCGGATTTTGGGAGCTGGAACTCCAGAAAATGTTTGGAGCCGCACTCCGATCCAACCACCAACTTGATGGGCGAGGGCCTGGCATTCAGGGCAAGTAACTGCAGTGGTTATCGACAAAGGAACCACTCCTACGTATTTAATGCCCGCAGGAACCGCCGCAGCACCCACCAGAGGGGGTTCCCGACGTCGAGGAGTCTCCTTCGGGAAGGCCGTCGCCGACGTCGCCATCCATGAGATTGCGCCGACTTCCGATATCGGGGCCTCCACGAGGCTTCTCCTGGACACCTGCCAATACGGCGGCGAACCCTGCCGGCGCGGGTTGATCCGCGGGTGCCCCTGCCTGGCCGGGAAGCGAGCGGCCTCCGGGGCCACACGCGGACGCCGCGGCGGAGAACCTCGGGTCCTTGCGTTTTGGCTCACGAGCGGTGGCGAAACGCTGCATCTGCTCGGCGGTCGGGTACATCCACGAGACCACGATCTGTGGGCCGAGGAGCGTGATCGGCAGGACCATGTCGCCGGAGGCGGCGATCATGTCCGCCACGTGCTCGCACTGCTCGAAAGCCCACTCGTCCTCACCGCGCACGTACACGGTGATCGGGTAGCCCTGCTCCGCCAGCGACGCCGCGGCGTCGAGAAAGGCTTCCCGTTCGACGTCGTCCGGGCCACCAGCGGGGATGAAAACCTCAACTTCGGTTAGATCCGACATGCTTCCCTCCACCTAGAATCTTCCGACCATCGTGCCCTGGCGACCGCCAACGCGCCAAGCGTGTTCGCGGCACGCCGAGCGTTATGACCGGTTAGGAGCGCGAACGGTTGCGGCTGGCGGCGCGCATGGCCTCGTGATCGATCCAGAACTCACGCGTGGTGACCTCGTCGTCGCCCTTCCACGCCTCGAGACCGCGAATTTCCGGTAGGTCCGAAGCATGGAAGATCGGTTCGCGACGCTCCCGGCGCTGCGCCTCGTAGTGCTTGAGGACCTTGTTGGCGACCCCGGCGAGAAGGAACACGGCAATGAGGTTCAGCAACGCCATGATCGCCATGAACACGTCCGCCAACGACCACACGAGGTCGAGGGCCACCACGGCCCCGCCGAAGACGCACAGCAGGACCACCACGCGGTAGGCCTGAAGAATCCACTTCTTGCTGGTCAAGAACTCGATATTTGATTCGCCGTAGTAGTAGTTGCCGATCACGGACGAGAACGCGAAGAGGAAAATCGCGACGGTCAAGAAGTGCACCGCCCAACCGCCGAGCTGTGCGGCCAGAGCGGACTGCGTCAGGGAAGCACCCGCGGCTTGGTCACCGAAGGTCGGGTTAGAGAGCAGAACAATGAAGGCGGTGATCGAGCAGACCACGAGGGTATCGAAGTACACGCCGAGCGACTGAACGAAGCCCTGCTTGGCGGGGTGCGAAACTGCGGCGGTGGCACCCGCATTGGGTGCCGAACCCATGCCTGCCTCGTTCGAGAACAAGCCACGACGCACGCCCTGAATGATCACGCCCATCAGACCACCGGAAACAAATTCCTTGATACCGAAGGCTCCCTGGATGATCTTGACGAACATTTCCGGAACCAAATTCAGGTTCATGACGACGACGATCAGGCCGAGTCCCACATACATCACGGCCATCACAGGTACGAGCACCTGGGTCACCGAAGAGATCGAACGGATTCCGCCAAAGATGATGAGAGCGGTAATAACCGCTAGCACGACGCCGATGATGACCTTCAGCCCGGACCCCTCGGCCAGGTCGGGGGCGAAGGACTTGGTCGACTGCGAGATGGCGTCGACGATCGAATTGGACTGCACCGTGTTGAACACGAATCCGTAGGTCAGGCAGATGATGACGGCGAACGCGACGCCCATCCATCGAGCCCGGAGTCCGCGTTCCATGTAGTACGCCGGGCCGCCAACATACGACTCCTTGCCGGGATGCTTGTACAGCTGCGCCAGCAACGACTCGACGAACGCACTCGCGGCACCCAGGGATGCGATAACCCACATCCAGAACACGGCACCCGGTCCGCCAATGCTGATGGCCAGCGCGACGCCGGCGATATTGGCCGTACCGACGCGGGATGCGGCGGAAATGGTGAAGGCTCGGAACGAGGAAATCTGGTTTCTGCCCGATGAATCCTTGCCGCTGGGCTCGCCCAGCACCCGGAACATCTCGGAAATCGACCGGAACTGCACGCCGCGGGTGCGGATCGTGAGGTACAGGCCAATGCCAATCAGGACAACGAACATGCCCTGCCAGATGAAGTCGCCGACATGAGTCACGATGTTGGTGAGTGCATCCATGAGTATCACTTTCGAGTGCGAGCGGGCCCCGAGCGAAAACAGCCCGCGGCCGTGACAGCATATCCGGCCTGAGAAATTACCGAAACTCGACGTAGTCAGGAGGTTGCGCCGGACACAGTTGAGCGCGACGGTGAACCCGCAAAGCCACTAACCGACGAGGAAGCGCCCCATCACGAAGTAGCGCCCGGCGTCGAGGAGCAGCAACACGCAGATGACGGCGATGGCCACAGGAATCGCTGTACGGATCCACGGACGGGCTGCCGACCATGCTCTTCCGATCCACTTGGATGCCCGATGATGCTGATTGAAGAGCACGGCGACGCACATGACGAAAAGCGGACCCTGCGAGATGACTGCCCAGGCCAGGAATGCCGGGAGAACAGCCCATGCGGGTTGGTGAGAGGAGAGACCGATGGTGACGACGAACGGCAGATCGGCCGTGACGATCGCGACGAACCCGAGCGCCACCGAAAGCAGGCCGGCTAGGCTCCTGTCTTGCTGTTCTTTCTCCTCGGGAGGATCGTTACGGTGAATCCAACGGTAGCCGGCGAAACACAACCCCACGATGGCCACGAGAATTTCGATGCCGGCGGCCCAACCACCTGCCCGTAGCAGTGAATGCCACGGAATATCGGCCAAATGCTCGCCGAGTAGGCGCGAGAGAGCGAACCCCCAGGCGGCGGTCCCAAGAATCAGCACCGCGCCAAAGAGCAATACGTCGCGTCGCGCCTTTCGTGCAGCGGATTGTCCGGAGTTACCCCGGGCCGCAATGTAGACGGCGGCGATCAAGGCCGGAACCGGGTCAAATCCGCCGATTCCGAGCCCCGAGGCGACCCCGAAAAACTGCAGCTCGTTCACTCGACCGACGCCGAATCTGGGCCAGAAACTTTCCGCGGCGCGGACTTAAGACGAGGGGTTGAACCCGGCCGGACAAACGGGAAAGCCAAGACGCCACGGATCGGTGCACCCGTGAGCATCATGATCAAGCGATCAATGCCGATGCCCATGCCGCCCGTGGGAGGCAACCCCGTTTCCAAGGCGTCCAGGAAGTCCTCGTCGATCTGCATGGCCTCGAGATCACCGGCCGCGGCCTTGAGAGACTGCTCGGTCAGGCGGCGTCGTTGTTCGAGGGCGTCGGCCATCTCGGAGTAGGCGGTGCCCATCTCGGTCCCGTTGATCACCAGGTCCCAGCGTTCGGCCAAGCCTGGTTCGCTGCGGTGTGGACCGGCCAGCGGTGAGGTCTCTACGGGGAAGTCCTTGTAGAACGTGGGTCGAGAGGTCTTCGCCTCAACGAGTTCACCGTAGAGTTCTTCGATCACGGCTCCGGGGCCCATGTCGTCGCGTACGTGGATTTCGTGCTGGCGGGCCAGCCCCAGAAGTTCTTCGAAGTTCGTTTCCAGGTCGATGCGTTGGCCGACAGCCTCCGAGAGCGCGTCGCACACGCTGACCACGGGCCAGGGGCCTGAAACATCCGTCAGTACGGCCTCCTGGCGCGGATCCTTGGGATCCTCACCGAGACGCAGCGGCAGCACTTCTTCGCCAAAGACCTCGCGCGCGGCATTCTTGAGGAGGCGTTCTGTCAGCTCCCGCATGACGTTGTAATCCGCGTACGGTTGATACGCCTCCAAGACCGTGAACTCCGGGTTGTGCGTCGCGTCCGCGCCTTCATTGCGGAAGTCGCGACCCAACTCGTACACCGGGCCCATGTCGCCGACGACGAGCCGCTTCAGGTACAGCTCTGGGGCGATGCGCAGGGTGAGGTCCACGCCGTAAGCGTTGATGAACGTTTTGAATGGACGGGCACTCGCGCCGCCGTGCACCGTGTTGAGCATCGGCGTCTCGACCTCGAGAAAGTTATGAGCGTCCAGGGTTCGCCGGATTGAGCGAATCGTGGCCGAGCGGATGCGAAGCCTGTGGGATTCGGCCGGGTTCACAATCAGGTCCATCGAACGACGTCGGAGCCTGGCCTCGGGGTCGGTGAAGGAATCGAAGGGGATCGGGTGCAGGCACTTTGAAAGCATCTCCCACGACTCCACGATCAACGACGGCGTCCCGTTGCGCGAGGCCCCGATGCGTCCGCGGAACAACACGTGATCGCCGGTGTCGATCCAGCGAACGGCCCGTCGGGTTTCGGGGCCGCAGACGGCGTCGTCGAGCACCGCCTGGATCACCGTTCCATGCTCGTAGAGGTCGATGAAGCTGACCTTGCCGTGACGCCGGATCGAGCGAACCCGCCCCGTCACCGAAAGAGCTGAAGGCCCTGGTTCGGCGCGGTGCGACCCAGAGGCCTGGGCGCCTTCCTGAGAAGATCCAGCCACGAGAGCGCCCTGATCCGTTCGAGACCGTGCCTCTTCGGCTTCCGGGGAATTCAAGAGCGCTGAGAAGGACACCACGCTCATGCCTTCGCCCGTCCCCTTGGGGTAGGGCTCGATCCCGGCCTCGCGCATCTGCTCGAGGTGGGCGATGCGATGCCTCGTCTGATCCGACCACTGCGGGGCGAGATCCTCGGGGGCGATGCGGCGTCGTTCGGACTCACGCAGGCGGGCCAGCTCATTGCGGCCGAGAGTACCGGTGCGGCTCGGCTTATGGGTGAGCCACGCCGGAAGGAACCCTTCCGCCACACCACACGCGAGCCCGACCGGGGCAAGGGAAACGTAGGACTCGACACAGATAAACCGCGGAACCCATGACGGGCTGAATTTCTGATTGAACTTGTAGAGGCGCTCGAGCTGCAGGAACCGGTCCAAAACCCCTAAAACGGAGGAACCGAATTTGGTCAACGGGTTGGCGCCGAGCTCCTCCGAGCGCGCGAAGGTTTCTCGGAACATCGCGAAGTTCAGGGACACGCGGGTGATGCCCAGGCCTTCGGCCTCTTCCATCATCTTCACGATCATGAACTCGGTGGTTCCATTGGGCGCACCGGGAGCGCGCCTCATGACGTCGAGGGATAAGCCGTTGCTACCCCACGGCACGAAGCTCAACAGCCCGATGGGCTCGCCGTCGGACGAGTACGCCACCAGGGTTACCGTGCGGTAATCGGCTGGGTCTCCCGTGCGGTTCAGGGCCATGGAGAACCCGCGTTCGACCTTGCCGTGACGCCATGTATCGCTCAGCTCGGCCATGTGCCCGAGTTGTTCCTCGGAGAGGTCGCCCTGACGGCGCACCTTGACCGTGACACCCTCGCGTTCCAGGCGCTGGGTGCTATGGCGAATCTCGGTCATCGACGTGTTGTTGAGGGAGAAACGGTCCGGGTAGAGGATCGCCTCGTCACCCATCCCCACCACGGTCATTCCCGCTTGGGCATATGCGCGGGCACCTTCGCGGCTCGCACTGATGACGGCGGGAATCCAGCCATATTCCCTGGCCTCGGACTTCCACTCCTGAATGGCACTGGCCCAAGAGGCATGCTCGCCGATGGGATCTCCCGAAGCCAGCGAGACCGAACCAAATACCCGATAGGTCACGGCGGCGCGACCGTCCGGGGAGAAAACCGTGGACTTTTCCCGGCGCGTGCCGAAATAGGAGAGGGAATCCTGGTGGCCGTAGTCGCGGAGCAACGCCCGGAGCTGGAGTTCGCGCTCGCCGGTCCACGAGTGCACCGGTCGGGCGGAACGCAGGAAAACCCAAATGGCGACGATCGCGGTGAGGCCGTAGACCGTCGAAATGATTTGAATGCACCACAGGGGAATGCCGTGGAGGTGGCCCAAGACCCCTGGTGTGGTGAAGCCGAGCGCCCGGATCATGACGGCGCCGATGTCGTGAAGGGAATCCAAAGGCAAGAAGACGAGCGCTAACAAGGCGGCGAGGGCGACGCCGGCGAGTAAGACGAGCAACGCAGCACCGTAGGAGGCCTTGAGAACCCGTGCGGGGAACTCCCGACGTGCTCGGAACATTAAGACCAACAGGACGATACCCACGGCGGCGCCGATGAAGTCCCAAGCGGGGTGTTCCAGGGGCACCTCGGCCCAGAGATCGTCCCAGTTCTCCACGTAAGGGAACGAGATCGCCGTCAGGACACCCAGAAGAACTCCGAAGAACTGGAAGACCATCGCGGCCCACAGCCCGGCCCGTTTACGGCGGAGGAGCGCCCAAAAAACGACCGCCGTGATGACCAACGTCATCAAGCTCCGCTCGACCGGAATGTTGAGGAGTCCGAAAAGGAATTCGGGCCAGCCGATCATGGACCGATGGAGGGGTCGGGTCACGAGGAGGGCAACGTTCATGAACGTCGCCACGGCATAGAGCCAGATCATCAGCTGCGCGGTACGGCGTCCTCGGGGACTCTTTCCGTTCGCAATAGACCGGGCTGGCGTGCGTTTGGTGCTCATCGAGTCATTTCCTCGTGATTAGGACGTGGGGGCGAAAAAAGGGCTGGTGCTACCCAACCACGAAAGGCTTTTCACCATACCGGGCTGCCACACGTCTTGACGATGGCCTCCCGCGGCGACCGAGTCGACGGTCAAGGACGTGGGCCCGGCAACGTGGTCGCGGAACTTCGTCAACGACGGCCAAGAGAGCGGGTCATCCTGGCTGGAATAGTAATTGAGGTTGACGGAGGGTTTGGTCGTGGCCGCGATCTGCTGCAGGTCGTACCGGGGATCGTCGGACTCGTTCCATTGCTGGCCCTTGGTGTATTCCGGCTCGAAATAGCCCGATTGGACGAGCCCCGAACCGAAAAGATCAGGGTGTTTCACACTGAACATGGCCGAGCAGTACCCTCCGGCGCTGTACCCCGTGGCGGCCCAAGCGCGAGGATCGTCGCCGACGCGAAGGTTTTGTTTGACCCAGGGGATGAGGTCCTTCGTGATGTAGGTTTCCACGCGCGGGGTCTCATGATGCGGTTGTTCTCGGGTGCCGTCCACGCATTCGGTGTCGTAGGTGCCGGGCAGGACGGCGGGGACCACGAAGATCGAATCACGCAGTTTTCCCTCGTCAACCGCCTGTTCAATCATGTGTCCGTAGTCGAGGGAGTGGGAATAGGTCTGAGGCGACCCCGGGAACCCCGTGAACCCCATGATCACGGGGTACATCTTGTCTTTGTCATGCAGATAAGACTTGGGAAGCCACACCATCACGTCATAGGTTTGGCCACTGGTCTCGCCGGCTACGGGAACCGTGAAGTATTGGCCGTGCGCTGCGGTGTCCTGAATCTTGTTCTGGAACGCTGGATTCTTCTGAGGATCGCGCTGCTCGTCCGTGACACTTCCCGAGAGTGCGAGAGCCTTGGTCACGCCATGAGCGGGGGCGCCGTATTTTTCCGTCGGGAGTGCCATCGCCGATCCGCCAGCGAGGTCATCCCACGAGGTGTACCAGCTATTCTGCCGATTCAAGTAGGCCGCCACGGAGACCAGAATCAATACCGACACGAGCAGCATGACCACGGCTTGAACCACGGAACTGATCAGACGGCGCGTCGGAAGTCGCGGAAGGAACACCACGGCGAGCAAGAACACCAGTGCCGTGAATACCCACAGCGCAATGAGGAATCCCCACTCGGTGAGTTCAAATATCTGCATGTTCCTCCTCTGCGCCGCTCAATGGCGATGCGGCGCCGTCTGTCGATTCTACGGTCTCAGGCCTCAACGTTGACCTGCTAGGCGGACTTTTCCGCAGGAAAGGACTGCCCATGATGAGAGGTATGTACCCGGCGGTACCGATAATTCCGGACCGAGAGTAGGGCGCCTCCGAGTACCGCAGCCAGTGCAGATCCGGTGAGAATGGCGACCTTGGCCTTGTCGCCAAACGGGGAACCCGCCGCGAAACTCAGTTCGGAAATCAAGAGTGAGACGGTGAATCCGATGCCCGCCAGAACCGACAGCCCGATGAGGTCCCACCACGCGATCGTTGGGTCGAGGCTAGGGCCACGGAACCGCGTGACGAGCCACGTCGCGCCGGTGATCCCGAGGCACTTGCCCAGGAGGAGCCCGACGACGATGCCGATCCCCACCGGGCTTCCCAACGCCTTGGTCAACCCATCAAAACCGCCGACGGTGACTCCCGCCGAAAAGAACGCGAAGACGGGAACGCAGACGCTCGCAGAGAGGGGACGCAAGCGATGCTCGAGGATCTCGGAGAGGCCGTGATCGCTGGCGGCGGGCGTGCGTGGGCCCTTCTGTACCGGAACGCAAAATCCGAGGAGCACTCCGGCGATCGTCGCGTGGATGCCCGATCCGAGGAATAAAGCCCAGGTGAGGACGCCGAGCGGCAGCAAGATCAACCAGGCAGCCACGGAGGACGAGTGAAAGAGCTTCTCCCAGCGTCGGGCCGCCAGCGCGTAGAGGGCCAGCGGCACAACGGCCAAGGCCAGAAGGCCGAGGTTCAACCCTTCGGAATAGAACAGGGCGATGATCGTGATCGCGATGAGGTCGTCCACCACAGCCAGCGTCAGGAGAAAGGTGCGCACGGCGGCTGGCAAACTCCGGCCCACGACGGCGAGAACTGCCACAGCGAAGGCGATATCGGTAGCCGTGGGGATCGCCCAGCCACCCATCGTCTCGCCGCCGGAAGCCGCATTGACGAGGGCAAAGATGATGGCCGGAAGCGCGACGCCTCCGACCGCCGCGGCGACGGGGACGACGGCTGTTCGAGGGTCGCGGAGGTCCCCCACGGTAAATTCCTTCTTCAGCTCCAGGCCGATGAGGAAGAAGAAGACGGCCAGCAATCCGTCAGAGGCCCAATGGCCCACGCTTAAGTCGAGGTTGAGCGACCCGAGATGAATCCCGAGATGTTGGTCGCGGACGGCAAAGTACCAGGACGAAGCTTCGGAATTGGCGACGACGAGGGCCGCGACCGTCGCGACCAGAAGAATGATTCCACCCATGGATTCCGAGCGCAGGGCGGTGCCGAGACGTTGAATGGGGGTGAGTGCACGGTGTGACATGGGGTCTCCTGTGGATCGGGGACCGACGGGCCGAGACGGCACACATCGGCGTTGCAGAAGCGCATCCTGCGCTTGCCGACCAGACTTCCCGGCACACCAGAGCGCCCCATGTTACGTGCTTTCGTAGAACACGTCCATGTCGCGGATCACCGGGCGATCCATGCCGCCAAACCGTTGAATGCCCAAGTGAGAGCGCGGGCGTGCCATCGGGTGAAGCATGACGTAAGGCATAATAGCCGTGTCATGCTGGCCGAGGGCCGGCGCAGTATCGTCCAGCGGGAAGGGTTCGGTGTAGCACGTGCCCAAGAGTCAGCCCGAGCCCCAGTGGCTCTCACCCGAAGAACGGGAAGCGTGGTTGTGCCTTTCGGCCATCATGTTTCAGCTACCCGGACAACTCGAGAATCAACTCCAGCGCGATGCCGACCTCGGGTTCGTCGAGTACATGGTTTTAGCAATGCTTTCGGAAGCACCGGATCGTCAGCTGACGATGACCGAGCTCTCGACGCAAACGAATACCCGGCTGGCACGGCTCTCCCGCGTGGTCAAGCGGCTGGAGGAAAACGGCCTCGTGGAGCGAACCACCTCCGAGCTCGACCGGCGCGTCAGCATCTGTCACCTGCGTCAGCCAGGCATTGACACCGTCGTCGCCGCCGCCCCGGGGCACGTGGCACAGGTTCGTGCGGCCGTTTTTAATCGACTCACTAAACGTCAGGTCACGCAGCTGGCAGGCATCGGCGAGGCCTTGTTGGGAGGCCGTCCGTCGGCCATCGTTGCGGCACAGCTCGCCAAGGGCGCTCAACCCAGGGCCTGACGGCCTTCGCTTATGAGCCCTGAAGGGTTTGTCCCGTCGCCGTGAAATAGATGTGGGCATCGTGAGAGACGAAGATCGACTCTCCGTAGAGGAAACTATCTCCGTCACTCGTCAGGGCCGTAATGGACAGGGACAAGCGGGGCCTCTGGTCCGTGATTCCCAGGAGACGCGCATCGTCGCGGGACGGCACAACCTGCGCCACGCTGAGATTCTGTTTCGCGATGGTCACCCCATGACGTTTTTCGAGGTAACCATAGAGGGACTGCTCGCTGAAATCCTCGTCCTCGATTCCGGGAAACTGTCCGATCAGAAACCACGTTCGTGAAAGCTGGTGCACGCTCCCGTCAACGTAGCGACGTCGGCTCATGTGAAGCACCTCGGAGTGGGGTTCAACCCCTAGCGCGCGGGCCACGGCGAAATTCGCGCGCACCGGCCTCAACTCCAAGACATCGGAATGGACGTGATGCCCGAATCCGGTGAGCTGCCCAAAAAACCCGGTGAACGTGCTGTCGAAGTGTTCACCCTGCTCAACGCGGTGATCGACGGGTTCAGGCTCGGGACGATTGACCTTGGTGCCGTGCCCTCGATGCCGGGTGACGAGGCCATCGCGGGCCACCTCGTCGATCGCGCGACGCATCGTGATGCGTGAGACGCCGTATTCGCGGCACATCTGCGTCTCAGTAGGTAATAATGCGCCGTCGTCCAGGCGGTCGATCCGTGCCCTGAGCAGACGTTCGACGACGCGATACTTGGGCGGTGTCGACTCAGACATTCAGCCTCCTGGGATCGGTACCCCTACGCTCTCAGGGCGGGGATCTGCCGTACCAGTATGGAACACGCAGGCCTCTCGGTGCATGTGGACGTGGCATAGTGTGGTCGAAGAAGTCCAATGGAGGGACCACCATGGAATCTGAAAACGCGACTGCCATCGAATTTGTCGATGTCAGCAAGCGATATGACGCCGTCACGGCCGTCGAGAATCTCAATCTCGAGATCCCGGACGGGCTCATTACCGTCTTCGTGGGGCCCTCGGGCTGCGGCAAAACCACCTCCCTCCGCATGATCAACCGGATGGTCGAACCGAGCGAGGGGCGCATCCTGATTCAGGGGCGGGACCACAGGGAAGAGCCAGCCTTTCAGCTGCGTCGATCTATGGGATACGTGATGCAGCAGTCCGGCCTGATGCCGCACCGTACGGTCGCGGACAATATCGCCACGGTGCCTCGCCTCAACGGCGTCTCGGCCCGCACCTCGCGCCACAATGCGCTCGAACTCATGGACACCGTTGGCCTGGACCGGGGGCTCAGCAAGCGGTATCCGGCACAACTTTCCGGCGGTCAGGCCCAACGGGTGGGAGTGGCCCGAGCGCTCGCGGCGGATTCCCCGATCCTGTTGATGGACGAGCCCTTCTCTGCCGTGGACCCGGTGGTTCGCGCCGATCTGCAACGCGAATTGGTTCGATTGCACGAAACCCTCAAGCGGACCATCGTCTTCGTGACCCACGATATCGACGAGGCCGTGACCTTGGGGCACCGCGTCGCGGTCTTCGGGACCGGGGGCAAGATCGAACAATTCGGCAGCCCGGAGGAGATCCTCCGGCAGCCCGCCAATGACTTCGTCGCCTCCTTTGTCGGCCACGACCGCGGAACCCGCCGCCTGACCTTCGCCGCATCCGATGACCTCCCGATCCATCCGCTGGATTCTCCTGATCGCCCCTGGGGCGAATGGGAATTGGTTCTCGACGACGCGGGTCACCCGAGAGGATGGCGGATCGCCGACCGGCACGTCCCCGGCGGAAGCCTCTTCACGCGAGGTCAGAGCCTCCGGGAGGCCCTCGACTCTGTGTTGTCCTCGCCGTCCGGCTGGGGCGTGGCTGTGGACGACGACGGCGTCGCTCTTGGGGTGCTCTCCTCGGACGACGTCATGGACGCCACGACTCGCGAACGCCTGAGCCGTTACGGGGTCGGTTCGTGACGTGGCTCTTCCATAACCTCTCCTACGTGGGCGAATTGACGTGGCTGCACCTGCTGCAGTCCGTTGTGCCCGTGATCATCGGGACGATCATTTCGATTCCGATCGCCAAATTCTCCGCCGTGCGGAGGGCGCGCGGTTCGAAGGGGTCGGGAGGACTCGGCTCACGGGCCGGCAAGGTGCGGCGCGGCGTCGTCGTGAACCTGGCCTCCCTGCTGTACACGATTCCCTCATTGGCCCTCTTTGTGCTGTTGCCGTTGATATTGGGCACCGCGATCACGTCCTTGACGAACGTGATGATCGCGTTGAGTCTCTATGTGGTGGCGATGATGGTCCGAACCTGCGTGGACGCCTTCGAGTCCGTGGACGTGGCCGTTCTCGACGCCGCGACGTCGATGGGTTACCGCCCCGCTCGTCGGTTTTGGGCCGTCGAGTTGCCGCTCTCTATTCCCGTAATGGCCGCCGGGCTGCGGGTCGCTCTCGTCTCGAATATTTCGATGGTTTCCGTGGGCGCGGTGATTGGCATCCAGTCACTGGGCACGCTCTTCACCGATGGTTTGCGGCGTGACTTCACGACCGAAATTGTGGTCGGGATTGTGCTGATCGCGTTGATGGCGATCATCCTGGACCGCTTGGTGGCCTGGTCTGCCGCGGCCGCAACGCGTTGGCAGGTGAAGGTATGAACGTCGTCCAAGAAACGTGGAACTGGTTCGGCACCCCGGGGTCCTGGACGGGAGCGACCGGCATCTGGGCCCGGGTGGGCGAGCACCTGGCGTATTCGGGCTTGGTATTGGGCATCGCCGCCGTTATCTCGATTCCTCTTGGCCTCTGGCTGGGGCATACGCGGCGAGGTGGCAACCTGGTGATCGGTGTGGCCGGGGCGCTGAGGTCCCTGCCCACTCTGGGGCTGCTCACGCTTTTTGCGTTATGGATCGGCATCGGTCTGACCGCGCCCGTCTTGGCTCTGGTGATTCTGGCCGTGGCGCCCATGCTCGCGAACGCCTATACGGCCGTCGCCGCGGTGGACCCCAGCGTGGTCGACGCCGCCCGGGCCCAAGGCCTGAAGGAATGGCAGATTCTCACCCAAGTGGAAATCCCCAACGCCGTGCCCGTGTTGTTTAGCGGCATTCGAAACGCGGCCCTGCAAGTGGTGGCCACGGTAACGGTCATGGCCTACATCGACCTGGGTGGTCTGGGGCGATTCTTGATCGACGGCCTGGCGGTGCGAGATTACTCGCGAATGGTCGCTTCGATGCTTCTCGCGGCGGTGCTTGCACTGGTTATCGACGGTGTTCTGGCCTTCATCCAGCGCTTGTTGACCTCCCCGGGCTTGGTGAAAGAGGAATCATGAGGCATTCACACGCGACCACCTCACGACGTCGGGCCTTGGGGCTCGCGGCCGCTGCATCCGTTCTGACGATGACGGGCTGTGGGCTGTCCGGCGAAAACGCGTTGGGACCCGCGAAGGGCCGGGGAACCATTGTGGTGGGCTCCGCCGATTTCGTGGAATCCCAAATCATCGCCGAAATCTACGCGGCCGCCCTCAATAACGCCGGGCACAAGGCCGAGACCGACCCGGCCATCGGCGCGCGGGAAGCCTACATCGGTGCCATCCAGCAGGGCAGCGTGAGTCTCGTCCCGGACTATTCAGGCAACCTGTTGCAGTACTTCGACGCCAAGTCCACGGCCAGCACAGCCGAGGACATCATGGCCGGGCTCAAATCCGTGGTGCCTCAGGGCTTGGAGGTCATGGAGGCGTCGCCCGCCGAGGATAAGGACGCGCTGGTGGTCACCCAGTCCACTGCCAAGAAATATGGGCTCTCCTCCCTCACGGACCTAGGTTCGGTCTGCTCGAACATCACCCTGGCGGGGCCCCCGGAATTCCAAGAACGCGCATATGGCCTACCGGGTTTGAAGGATAAGTACGGCTGCGTTCCCCAGAAGTTTTCGCCCATTAACGACGCCGGCGGCCCCCTGACCGTCAAAGCTCTCCTCGATGACCAGGTGCAGGTGGCAGACATCTTCACCACCACTCCGGCGATCGAAAAGAACCATCTGGTGGTGCTCGACGATCCCAAGAACAACTTCATCGCGCAACAGGTCATTCCACTGATCCGCAGCGATCAGGTACCCGAAGCGGCGCGAGAGGTCATCAACAAGGTTTCTCGGACATTGACGACCCAAGACCTGATCCACCTGAATGACCGGGTGAGTGGGGACGAGAAAGTCTCCACCGTTCAGGCCGCTCAGGACTGGACCTCGGGTAAGGGGATGTAAGGTCGGAGGCGATCCTCCCGGTTCACGAGCCAAAACTTTATCCGTAAAGTGATGTGATGATGAGTTACTCCAACACCTCTTCCCTGTCAGCCCCGCTGGGTTTGCTCCTCCTCCGCGTCGGACTCGGCGTCGTATTCCTGATGCACGGTTTGCAGAAAATCAATGAGTGGACGATCGACGGCACGGCATCGAATTTTCAGCAGATGGGAATTCCTTCACCCGAGATTGCCGCGACCATGGCGGCATACGCCGAATTGGCCGGCGGGATTGCGCTGATCGTGGGCCTGCTTTCTCGCATCGCGGGTCTAGTCCTCGCCGTGGACATGTTCGGTGCCATTTATTTTGCGCACGGTTCTCACGGTTTCTTTTCCTCCGGAGGCGGCTACGAATTCCCGCTCGTGCTCGCGCTGGCGAGCCTCGCAGTCTTCCTGTTGGGGCCTGGACGTTTCGCGATTGCCGGTGGCCTGGAAAACCGACGAGGATGGGGAATCTTCGCCTGACCTGCGGCGTCGTCCGCTGAGTCGCTTCTCGTGCGACTAATATTCGGAGCATGCTTCTGACCCTGATCCGTATGGCCACCGCGATCCTGATCGTGTTTGTGATCGTTTCCCTGGCTAACGATTGGCGCCTGACCCGGCCCATCGCGAATCTGTGGCGTCGTCATAGTGGATACGTGCGGTGGTATATCGCCAGCGCTCCGGCCACATATATCTACATGTTCATCTTGATCATCACCACGTGGGTACTCCTGGGGATGCCGGAATTCGCCCGGGATGATTTTCTCAAGGGTCAGTCCACGAACCTTCAGCATTTGACCACCAACCCGATTCGCGCGTTAGTGCGTAGCGCCTTCTTCGTGTCGAGCGCCGAGTTGCTCACGTGGGTAGCGCTCTTCGGACTGCTGTTGGCCCCGGCCGAACGGTGGCTGGGTACAGCTCGCACCATCGCGGTTTTCGCGGTGGGGCATGTTGTGTCTACGGCGGGTGCCGCCCTCGATGTGTGGATTCACATCCGCTACTTCCATTTTTCGGAACGACTGTGGAATGTCGAAGACACCGGCGCGAGCTACGGATTCATGTCGCTCGCGGCCCTGTTGTTCTACCGCCTGCGCGGGTGGACGCGGTGGGTCCTCGGCGCCGCACTGGCCGTGGTGCTGGTATATGGGGCGATTGAGGGGACCGGATTCACGGCTCGGGGGCATGCCATCGCGGTCCTCCTGGGGCTGGCGTTGTATCCGATGTCGCGTGTGCCCGACGTCGTGGCCCGGCTCGGTACCGGTCGAAGCATCGTCGATCTGTGGAAGCGCCGGACGGCGGACGGCTCCGCCGACACCCGGGCAGAGTTTGCCGCGGCCTCACGAGCCCGCCGTGCGCGGTCGGGACGCCGCCAAGCCGACACTTAAAAGTCAGAGATCTGAATTTTCCCCATCGACATCAGATGTTCGTAGGCGTGGGGGCGTGACATGAGTTCCCCCAGGTTTTCGGGAACGACTTGCCAGCTCAGCCCAAACTGATCCTTGCACCAACCGCACGCGACGGCGTCGGGGTGGGCGCTCAAGGTATCCCACAGGCGGTCGATTTCTTGCTGGTCGGGAGCTTCCACCATCAGCGAGAATCCCTCGGTGAAGGTGAAGTCCTGGTCCACACCCGAATCCATTGCGGTGAACCACGTGCCAGTCTCCGCGTCGCCGAGGCGGAAATCCGAGAACATGACGGAGCCTTGTTTCGCCGGACCGGTGGGCTCGGGGTATTCAGCGCGGTTGCCCATGACCGACCCCGGAAAGAGCTGGAGGTATTCGGCGGTGGCTTCGGCCGCGCGATTTTGGGCGGGGCCACAAAACATCAGGGCCGGCATGAGGAACGGTCGCGGTTCGCCCTCGGGGTTGGTCAGGATCAATTGCCAGCTCACGCCGTATTGGTCCTCAACCCAGGCGTATTGCGGGGAGAAAGGATATTCTCCCAGAGGCATGAGTTCGCGTCCGCCTTCGGACAAGACGGCGTGGACCTCCTGGAGGTAGTCCGCCGCGTCGTCGATGCGCGAAGGGTCGAAATTGATCATGAATCCCGCCGCGGGAGTGGGGCGGAATTCGTCACCGGCGTTGATGAGAGCGATCGGGAGGTCATGGATTCGCAGACTCACCGTGAGAGTCTTGCCGGCCATCGGCCGTTGAAAGTCGAGGAGTCCTTCGGTGGGGTAGGTCTGTCGGGACGTGATCTCGACGTCGCGAAAGGCCTTCGCGTAAAATTCGGCGGTTTCATCCGCGCGGCCGTTCGACCAGATATTGGGGGTGATGGTCATGACCAAGATCCTTACACTCGCCGACCGGCGGGAGCGCCTGCCGTTGGGCTTTCAGACTATTCCGATATCGGCTCTGTTGATAGGGCCACGTGAAACTTTGAACGAATCTTCCGGGCGGGGGCGTTCGGGCAGATGAGCGACGGCGGCCGTGTGGAACGCACGGACCAGCGGGTTCTCCTCGCCGCGGAGCCACGCGAGGCACAGCGGGACGGGCGGCGCGTCGTCGAGCGGAATGGACACGACGCCGGTATGACCGTGCGACGCCATCGCGGATCGGGGTGTGGCACCCACGCCCCGTCCTGAAGCCACCAAGGCGGCCCACTCGTCGTAGTTATGACATTCGAGGATGGTGCGTGGGCGATGAGGGTCATCCCACAGCGTCGGCCGGGTGTTTCCGCTGACCGTGTTGACCACGAGCGGGTATTGGCCGAGCTCGTTCCATGAGATCGACGTGCGGTGCGCGAGGGGGCTACGGGTGCTCACGGCCGCGACGCGGACTTCTCCGGCGAGCTCGACGCATTCGACCTCCTCTGAGGAGATGTCACGGCGGCTCAGAGCGACGTCGACGGTCTTGTCCAGAAGCGCGGCGTGAATGTCGTCCCGTCGCGAGAGCCGCAGGCCAACGCCCGTGGAAGCCTCGAATTGCGCCGTGGTCCGGGAAAACCACGGGTCCGGCAAGGCCCAAGGGAAGCCGACGCGAAATTCTGGTTCCCGGGACACCTCAGTCAGCGCGGCCTGGACGTCCCGCAGGATTTTGCGAGATCTCTGGAGCAGCACCTCGCCCGGTGCAGTGAGGCGGACCGAGCGAGAGGTGCGGACCATCAGAGTCACGCCGAGCCGCGTTTCGAGCTGTTGGATGGTACGGCTGAGCGCGGGTTGGGTGATGTGAAGTACCCGAGCCGCTTGGGTGAAAGATCGATGCTCGCCCACGGCTTCGAGAGCTCGGAGGTGACGCAATTCGATGTTCATGACGCCACAGCATAGTCGTCGTGCCTGGTCACAGGTCTGTCAGTGAGGTGAGGGCGGGTGGTTCCTCGGCGGCTCAACGACTGGGCGTCTCAGCCAGCTGGGGTGGTGACCACGCCGTGTTGCCAGTGGTGATCCTCACGGCGGTATTCGATGCGCGTATGGTTTCGGTCTTCGCGGGCCTGCATGAATTCCACCTCCCTCGGTTCCAGGGCGTAGAGCTGCCAGTCCGGATTGGGTGATCCGTCGTAACTCGGGCGTCCTTCCCAATCCCGTTCCGACTCTTCCCGGCTGAGGGGGTGGACGACGCCGGTGACACGCACCTGCCGTCCCGACTCGCGCCAGAAGAAGATCATGGACGCGCGTGGGTCCGCATCGAGCTGTTGCCCCTTGCGGGACGTGCGATGGGTGGAGAAGTGGAAGCCGCGATCGTCAATGTCCTTGACGATGAGGGTTCGACCCACGGGGGTGCCGTCGTTATCGACCGTCGTGAAGGTCATGGCATGGGGCTGCCGTTGCCCCGAGGCGATGGCTTCCTGGAACCACTCAGAAAACAACTGGTGTGGATCTGAGGGCACGTGATCCGGGTCGAGGGTCGGCAGGGGTTTGGGGAAGGACGGTAGGGAACTCAACTGGTCGCTCAGAGTGGACATATTTCGATGCTAAGTGGAGAGCACGGGCTGCGCGAGGGTGGATTGGCCATCGGCATCGGTCCATGACGGATGGTTATGGGCGAGATCTACACAAGCGGTGGAGAAAGTTATCCACAGGTGTGCATAACGGTGTGTACAACTCGAATATCTGTCCTACAAACGGGCTTCACGCACGGGGAGGGTCCCGGCGATCAGGCCATTTTCAGGGTGCGTCTCGTTCTGCGAATCATCGAACTACGCGTGTGTAACTTGCCCACAGGTGGGGATAACTCCTGTGGATAACGGCGGTCTGAGCGAGCGGCGAATTCGGGCTTCGACGGCGACACCCTTGATTTTCTGGGGAAGTCCAGGGGTGGACGACGTGTGCCTCCACATCTGGTGATCCACAGGGGTTGAGGATAACGAGCCGAGCGTGTCCACCTGGTGTGCACAAAGTTATCCACAGGTGGGGAAAAGTGGGTAGTTCTGACGGAGAATGTCCCTTAATGGCTCGACACGGTGAGCCTGAGAGCGACACAGCACCGGCGGGCGAGCGCCGTCATTTCAACGAAGGAACGAGCGTCGGCATTCTTCCCGAGGGCCAGGGTCGTGAAATCACATCGAGAGGAGTCACAGCCATGTAAGTTCTCCACATTGTGGAGAAGCGCTGTGGATAACCATGTTCGAAGAGTGGGTTGTCCCCAGTGGAGCTTCATATCGGAGGAGGCCTCAGGGGTCGAGTAAGAGTGTGGCGTTAGAGTGAATACGTGACGCAAAGGGGCGTTCACACCAGTGACAAGGGGTGCCCTGCCGGGCTGAGAACACACCCTTGGAACCTGATCTAGCCAGAACTAGCGAAGGGATCGTCACCGTGACAGATTCACCACAGCATCACTCACAGACCGCCGCCATTGTTGAGTGTGCCCAGGAGGTGCGCGCAACTGCGCCGCTGGTGCATTGCCTGACCAATTCCGTGGTCAAGGAGATCACCGCGAACGTCTTGCTGGCGGCCGGAGCTTCCCCCGCGATGGTCGAGCACCCGGAAGAAGCTCGCGTGTTTGCCGGCATCGCGAACGGTCTTCTTGTGAACGTCGGCACCATCTCGGAGGAACAGACGGACGCCATCCGTGCCGCCGTCGCCACCGCCAACGCACAGGGTGTCCCGTGGGTTCTGGACCCCGTCGCCGTCGGGGGCCTTCCGCAACGCACGGAGCTGGCCCGGGAACTCCTCGACCTGAAGCCCACCGCGGTCCGTGGCAATGCGAGCGAAGTCGTGGCCCTCGCGGGATTGGGGCAGGGCGGACGAGGCGTTGACTCGACCGAGTCCGTGGAGTCAGCGCGCGAAGCCGCCGAAGCACTCGCCCGGCGGACCGGCGGCGTGGTCGCCGTTTCGGGGGAGCGCGACCTCATTGCCTCATCCGGTCGTGTGACCCGTTTGACCAGCGGGCATTCCCTGATGCCGCTCGTGATTGGCACCGGTTGTTCGCTGGGTGCCGCCGTCGCCGCGTATCTCGGCGCTGCGCGTTCATCCGGTATGTCGGACCACGACGCCGTCGTGGCCGCTCACGCCCACCTAGGGGCGGCGGGCACGGTGGCCGGCCGATCCGCCGAGGGCCCCGGGTCCTTTCACGTTCGGTGGTTGGATGCCCTGCATGCGCTGTCTCCGGAAGAGATCGCGCAGGTGGTCGAGCTGGAGGACGCGGCATGATCCCCTCAGGAGTGGATCTCTCCCTGTATTTCGTCACGGACACCACACTCTGTGGCGGCCTCGAAAAAGTTCCGGGCGTAGTCTACGAGGCCGTGATGGGCGGCGTCGGGGTGGTGCAGGTTCGGGATAAGCACCTCGACGACGGCGCCTTCGCCCAGCTGGCGAGCGCCTGTGCCCAGGCCGTGGCGCAGGCCAACCAAGATTCCGGTCGCACAGCCCGCACGGTGGTCAACGACCGACTTTCCATTGCCGCAGACCTCGGCCTCGACGTTCACGTGGGTCAATCCGACGCCGCAGCCGAACGAGCCCGAGAAACGCTGGGGGAGTCCGCGATGATCGGACTGTCGGTGTCGACCCCCGAACAGGCGCGGGCCGCGGTGGACTCCGGGCACGCGGATCTCGTGGGAATCGGGCCCGCCTGGGCCACACCCACCAAAACGGACGCCGCGAAACCACTCGGACCGGAAGGAGTCGCCGAATGCGCGCGGATTGCCCGGGGCGGCGGAATGGCCAGCGTGGTGATCGGCGGCGTCAATGCCCACACGGCTGGTTCATTGGCCGGGGTGCCGGCAGATGGTCTGTGCGTGGTCTCGGCCATCGCGTCGGCGGATGATCCCCGGAGGGCAGCCTCAGAACTCCTCCGCCTCTCGCAGAACACCCTTGATCGAAAGGACCTCCGCTGATGCGCCCGCCGATTGCTCTCTCGATCGCTGGATCTGACCCCTCGGGTGGGGCTGGGACCCTAGCGGATCTCAAGACCTTCGCCGCTGTGGGAGCGTATGGTTGCGCCTGCACCACCTCCTTGACCAGCCAGAACACTCTCGGCGTGCAGAGTGTGCATGGTATCGACGCGGAGGTCGTGGTTTCCCAAGTTGAATCGGTGATTGACGATCTTCCCGTGGACGCCACCAAGATCGGGATGTTGGGTTCGGCCGAGACCGTTCGACATTTGGCACGGATGATCGCATCTCGTCGCCGCGACTTCGGCGTCGTCGTGCTGGATCCCGTGATGGTTGCGACCAGCGGCGACCCCCTTCTGGCCCCCGATGCCGACGCCGCATTGCGCGATGAACTCGTGCCGTTGGCGGACGTCATCACCCCGAACCTCCCCGAAGGGGCGCGTCTGCTGGGGCGGCCCGACGACGTCGCCACCTCCCTCGCCGCCGTGCGTGAACAGGCCATCGAATTGCTCGCGCTGGGGCCTCGGGCGGTTCTCCTCAAGGGTGGGCATCTCGCGGACGCTCAGGCCGTGGACGTCTTGGCGATGAATCCGAGCTGGGCTCCCGGTGGTCGGGCCCGGGTCTCGGAGCCGGTGATTCGGGAATTCACCTCTCCACGCATCGAAACCCGCAATACGCATGGAACGGGGTGTACGTTGTCGTCGGCGATCGCCGCCTACGCCGCCCGGCATGCGATGCCCGTGGACCCGCGTACAGCGCCCGGTCTGGAGGAAGCCGCCCCGAATGTGGAAAGTTCAGGCGCCGGTACGGTCCCCGAGCAGTCCGATGCCCTACGCCCGGTGGACGACGACGCCCTGGTCGAGGCCGTGCGGCGCGCGAAAACCTACCTCACCAGGGCCTTACGGGAGGGTGCCGGCTGGGAAATCTCCCGCACCCCTGACCGTGGGCATGGACCGGTCAACCATTTCGCCCCCGAAACATGATGAGCAGCCAAAGAGTAGAGCAGATGATGAACGAGACGACGTGGCGCACCGGACCCTTCACCGGGAAGCTGTGGAGCGATGCATCGGAGATCATGGCGCGGGTCCGCGGCCTCGCGTTCCTCAACGAATTGGCCGAGGGGACTCTGGACCCTCACACCTTTGCGCATTACATCCAGCAGGACGAGTTCTATCTGGCGAATTACTCGCGGGCGATGGCGGTGCTGGCCTCCCGTGCGCCGTCTGGCGAAGCCGCCGAGTTTTGGGCCGGATCTGCGAGTACGGCGGTTGCCGAGGAAAAGGTGCTGCACGAGCAGCTCTTGGCCGATGAACGGCTGAAGAATATCGACCTTCCCGAGGTCCCCTCGGCGACGACGCGTGGCTACATGTACACCTTGCTCGCAGCTTGCGCGTACGAACCCTACGAGGTGGGAGCCGCGGCGGTCCTCCCGTGTTTTTGGATTTACGCGCAAGTGGGCCGCGAGCTCGCGGCCCGGGCGAGCGCCATCGCCGAGCACCCGTACGGCCGTTGGGTGCAGGAGTACGACGATCCGGAGTTCGCCGAAGCCACTCAACGCGCCATTGATCTCGTGGAACAAGCAGCGGAAGGTGCCACCGAAAAGGTCCGCGAGCGGATGCGGGACGTCTTTCTGGATGCGTCACGCTACGAGGAGATGTTTTGGGACGCGGCGTACCGGCGGGAGAGCTGGACGCTCTGAACCGCCGGCGCGCCGCGTCGAGAGGCTATTTGACCGTCAGAACGGGGCACTCCGCCTCAAGGATGACCCGTTGTGCGCTCGATCCAAGGAACAGCTTCATCACGGGGGAACGTCGTCGCGTCGCCAAGACGATCAAGGACGCGTGGTGTTCCTCCGCCAGGCCCAAAACTTGCTCCGCGACGTCGTCCCCGGCCCGCTGGATTTCGAATTCCAGACCGGCCTCGATGATCTGTAGTGAGATTTCCTTGACCTGATCGATCCTGCCGGCTGCCGGCCCCGCGGTGTTGTCGGTCGCGTACACGACCACGCGCAACGCCGCCTTGGCCCGCTCGGCTGCCGCGATCGCCTCCTGGAGAACCCGCGGGCTCGCATCGGTGCGATACCCGACGACGATGCTTCGGGAGGCCCGGTCGATCGCCTGGGAAGAGGAGACTCTCAAGGAGGGCTCCGCGCCTCGGCGTACCGGCTTGGAATAGAAGTCGGACATGATGTTTACCCTTCTGCGAGTTGCGATTCCTGAGCCTGCCAGATCGGCATTAGCCGAAGGCGATCACGCCCACCAGCATGCCCACCACGAGCATGACCAGGGACACGATCAGTGCACGCCATAGAACCTTCTTGTGGTGGTCGCCCAGCTCGACGCCGGATAGCGAAACCAGCAGCAAGATGGCCGGGACCAGCGGGGATTGCAGGTGGACCGGCTGGCCGGTGATCGATGCGCGTGCCATATCCGTTGCCGGAATGCCGTAGTGGCTGGCGGTTTCGGCGAGGACGGGCAAGATGCCGAAGTAGAAGGCGTCGTTACTCATGAAGAACGTCATCGGGATGGAGAGCACGCCGGTGATCACGGCCATGTACGGACCCATCGATGAGGGGATGATGTCCACGAGCCAGGAGGCCATGTCGTCGACCATTCCGGTGCCGCTCATGACACCGGTGAGAACGCCTGCGGCCATGACCATCGCGACCACGGAAATCACGGAGGTTGCGTGCGACGCGAGCTCTTCCTGCTGCTCCTTGACGCCACGGAAGTTGACCAAGAGAGCCAAGACCGTGCCAATCATGAACAGGTACGGAAGGGGCAGGATGTCGACGATCAACAGAACCATGATCGCGATCGTCAGGATGAAGTTGAACCAGAACAAGTGCGGGCGCAGCGTCTCGCGGTTGGGGTCCAGGGCCGTGTCCGTCAAGGCGGAGGTGGTCTTGCCCTCGTCTTCGAACTGGTTGATGACCAGAGCCTGAGTCGCTGGGCCAGCGGCTTGGGCGCCCTCGCCCGTGGAACGTGCCGCGGTGTCGGGACCTTCAGAGCGTGCGGCAACGGATGCCGCCAAAGAGCCGCCGCGCTTGCCGGACTCGCCGTTCTTTTCGGAATCCGAGGACGGCGCGTTAACCCACGCCACGCCCTTGGCCGCGAGACGACGCCGTTCGGAACGACCGAGCATGTAGGAGAAGACCAAGGCGACGATCAGGCCGGCGATGAGTGACGGGACCATGGGGGCAAAGATCGAGTTCGCGTCCACGTGCAAGGCAGAGGCGGCGCGCGCCGTGGGCCCGCCCCACGGGACGATGTTCAACGTTCCGTTAATGAGTCCGGCAACGCAGGTAAGAACCACCGGCGACATCTGCAGCCGCTGGTAGATCGGCAACATAGCGGCGGTGACCACAATGAAGGTGGTCGAACCGTCGCCGTCCAAGGAGACCGCGCCGGTCAGCAGCGCGGTACCAAAAACGACCTTGACGGGGTCGTTGCCGCAGAATCGAAGGATCACCTCGACGAGTTTGTCGAAGAGGCCGACGTCGATCATGATGCCGAAGTAGATGATCGCGAACAGCAAGAGTGCCGCGGTGGATGACATGGACTCGATGGCGTCCATGACCATGTCGCCGATCCCGAGCCCCGCGCCGGCGAAGAGGCCGAAGATCGTGGGGATCAAAATGAGTGCCAAGACGGGCGACAGCTTCTTGGTCATGATCAGCACCATGAAGACCAGGATCATGGCGAATCCGAGAAGGACTAACACAGGCTTCTCCTTTGAAGAGTGATGTGATGTGGGATACACCCTAGGGAATCGTGAGAGTTCTTCGCCCCCTTGTGCTCACTGATCCCGTTCTGATCGTTTCGCGCCTTATGCGCATTTTGCTCAAACTCTTGTGAACCGTAGGCTTTGTGCATGTCCCGCCCATCGGATTCCTTCTCGCGCCGCGTCCTCACGAGCCAGCTGGCCGTGATCATCGTCGTGCTCACGTTGGCGGCCGGGATCTTTGCCTGGCTGGGAATTCGTAACGTCACGGACACCACCGAGACCCAAGCGCTCGCCATAGCCCGCACGCTCTCCACGGACGACGTGGTGGTACAAGCCGCGACCGACGCCAGCACGCAAGGCATCGACCCCCAATCCGCACGTCAGGCCCCAGTTCAAAAGCTCGCTCTGAAAACGGGCGCCGCCAATAAGGTCGACTTCGTGGTGGTCACGGACGATCACGGACTCCGCCTGGCCCACCCGGAGCCGTCACTCATCGGTAAAAAGGTGTCCACTTCACCAGACGCCGCCTTGGCCGGGCTCGAGGAGATTACCCACCAAGCCGGCACCCTCGGGGAGACGGTTCGGGCGAAGGTCCCGGTTTATTCGGCCACGGGGGACGGGACCGTGGTCGGCGAAGTGTCGGTCGGCATCAAAACGTCGGCGGTGGGTGCGGACGTCCGGCGAGAGGTCTTGGCCATTGGGGGTCTAGTGGCCGTCGCGCTCGCGGTGGGAGTGGCCGCCTCGGTCGCACTTGGTCGCCGGCTCCGGCGCCAGACCCTCGGCATCGGTCCGGAAGAACTTGCGGAGATGACTCAGCACCAGGAAGCGGTGCTTCGAGGGCTCGACGACGGCGTCCTCGGCTTCTCCCCAGAAGGCCGCCTGACCCTCACCAACCAGACGGCGCGACGGCTCTTGGGGCAGGAGGGCGCGACCGAGGACGTCGTCGTCCCCCACGCGATCCAGGGCATGGTGGTCGAGGTCCTGGAGCAGGACGTGAGAGAAGGGGACGAGGTCAGCGTGCGACGCCGCGTTGCGGTGGCTGACCGTATCCTCCTGGCCACAGCGGTTCGAGTGCGCCGCGAGGGGATGACGGTGGGTGGCGTCGTGACGTTGAGGGATGAAACGCAAGTACTCATGATGTCCCGTCAGCTGGAGTCCGTCACGACGATGGCGGATGCCCTCCGTACACAGCGCCACGAATTCGCGAATCGTCTGCACACGGTGATGGGTCTCGTCGGAACCGGGGCTTATGCCGAAGCCGAAAGCTATCTGGGTGAGATCCTCCGGACCGGACCCATCGGTGCGCCGGTCCAAGGAATCGAACTCGTGGAGGATCCCTACCTGCGGGCCCTGATCGAGGCCAAGGGGACGACGAGCGCCGAGTCCGGCGTGGACCTCCGGGTTGCGGAGAATTCCCTAATCCTCGGGCGCCTTCGGGAACCCGAGGACGTCACCTTGATCCTCGGCAATCTCATGGATAACGCGGTGCGGGCCGTGGTTCGTGCGGAGGGGGCGTCGAGAGTCGTGGAGGTGCAGTTGATGAGCGATGGGGCCGATCTGCACGCCGTCGTCACGGATTCCGGCGCGGGAATCGACTCGGAAGCCGCCGGCGACCAGGCTTTCGAGAAAGGCATAACCGGTGAGGACCACGAGGAAGATGGCCACGGCCTAGGGATTGGCCTGGCTCTGTGCCGACGCGTGGCCGGCCGGCACGGAGGTCGCGTGTGGCTGCTCGCCCGTCACGACGAACGGTTCGGGGGAGCGAGCTTTGGTGTGGAATTACCGGACGTTTTGGAGGAAATACCATGATCACCGTCCTCGTCCTCGACGACGACCTCTACGTGGGGCAGCTGCATTGTCAGTATGTTTCTGAGGTTCCCGAATTTCAGGTTCTCGAACCGGTCCGAGACCTTCGTTCGGCCAGGGAAGTTCTGGCCGGTGGTGGCGTGGACCTTCTGTTGGCCGACCACGTACTACCCGATGGCCGGGGAGTGGATTTGGTGCGGGAATTCGACGTGGATGCCATCCTTCTCTCGGCGGTGAACGATGCTACGGTCGTGCGCTCCGCTCTGAGGGCGGGTGCCTTGACCTACATTTTCAAGCCGTTCGAGGCGACCTATCTTCAGGGTGTGCTGCGCCGGTACGCGAGGTATCGACGCATGTGGGATAGGGAACGACTCTCTCAAGCAGACCTCGACCGAGCACTCCGGGCCCTGCACGATGCCTCGAGTGCGAGCGGGCGACACAACACCGCGCCACCCTCGTCCACCACGGCGAAGGTCCTCGAATGTCTCCGGGCCCACGACGGGGTGCTCTCGGCGGTTGACGTTGCGGATGCCGTGGGCATTTCTCGGGCGACGGCGCAACGTCACCTGGCCAAGCTGGCCGGCACTCGAGCGGCGACGGTCAGCCTTCACTACGGTTCCACGGGACGTCCCGAACACCTCTACGCGGCCGCCCCGGAATGGTGATGACTGGCGGTTCTACGGCCCTCGGCGGAACCTGGATATCCTTCTTCCATGCAGAAACTTTTTTCCTACGGGACCCTTCAGAATCCAGCGGTCCAGAGCTCCCTATGGGGCGGCACGGTGCCGACGTCGCCCGCGAATCTTCCGGGATTTTCCGTCCAACAGTTGACGATCACCGACCCTGACGTCGTGAAGCTGAGCGGTAGCAAGCAGCACCCCAGCCTCGTCCGGAGTATCGGGGAATCCGTGGACGGCGTCGTCCTGGAGCTCGACGACGAGCAGCTGGCGGCCGCCGACCGATACGAAGTGGCCGACTATGCCCGCCGGGAAGTCCTCCTGGCGGATGGAACTCACTGCTGGGCCTACGTTCCTGCCCGCCCCCTCGCCGCGGCGCAACGCGTGGTGTTGGGCGGTGACTCCATCGCGTACGGCCAGCACGACCCTGAGGGCGGTTGGGCGCATCGCCTCGCCACGGAACTCGAGTTCTATTCATACCCGGACCGGCGGATGTTCAACCTCGCGATCCCCGGGATTTTCTTGACCCAATTGGCGGAACAACTCCCCGGCGAATTGCCGTGGCGACGTCCGGATACCGTGCTCATCGCGGCCGGCGTCAACGATGTAGCCCGGCCCCTGGATGGCCCGCAGCCGAATCCGGACCTGGAAGCAGCCCTAGATACCCTGAACGAAGCGTGTCGAGAATTGGGCGCGCGCATGGTCGTGTTGAGCCCCATCTGGCTCGACGAAACCCGGCGGAAGACCGTTGGCGGCATGCAATCGACGGTCCGTGCCGTTCACAATGTCGTGGAACGGCAACGCACCTGGTGCGAGGAGCGCAACGTGGACTTCATCGATGCTTGGGAGGCCCTCCAAGACCGCCCCGACCTGCTCGGCGACGGCTTGCACCCCAACGCGGCGGGCCACGCACACCTTTATGAGTACCTGCGCGACCGTCTGTAGGTACGCGCTTCGCCGGCCCGGATAGCCTGTTGGTGAGAACCCGATACCTCCAGGAGCTTGATGAACCACCAGAGCCCCGACGCCCATCACCCAGACCTCGCCGACTTCCCCGTGCGAGATCCCACCACGCGACGCGTCCGCAGCGGCTTGAGCAAAGCCCTGCTGATCCTCGCGAGCCTCGCCATTGCGGTCGCGCTCGGAACCATCGTGGGGCCTGCGGCCGGCAGCGACGTCACCCTGGTTTCGTGGATCATAGAGATCCCGTTGATCTACGTACTCACCAGAATCTTCCGAGGCGCGAATGAGTCGGATGCCCCTCGCCCCTGGTGGCAGCTCACCGCGCGCTCGACGGCGAGCCTGATGTTGGGCGGGGTGCCCGGCTTCTGGGTCGTCATCTACCTGCTCTTTGTGCCGAACCTCCCGATGGTGGACAAGCTGCTTGGGCTGGTGTGCCTCGCGCCGTGCGTCATGTATCTGCACTCGTGGTACCGGCTCATTCGCCGTGGCCGGTGAGGCACTTTGTCCAGGTTCACGGGCGACGTCGTCAAGACTTCCGCTGGCGGCGGAAGATATGACGTTCCCCTAGGAACGCTTGGAACCGCAGTGTTAAGGTCGAAACGGATCTATTAGCTGGATCACCGAAAGGAATGGTTATGGCTGACCAGTACGTACTACCGGATCTTCCCTACGACTACGCAGCTCTTGAGCCCCACATCTCGGCTCGCATCATGGAGTTGCATCACGACAAGCACCACGCGACCTACGTCAAGGGTGCGAACACCGCGCTTCAGAAGCTGGAAGAAGCCCGGTCGGCTGGCGATCTCACCTACGTGAACCAGCTCGAGAAGGACCTTGCTTTCAACCTGGGTGGTCACACCAACCACTCGATCTTCTGGAACAACCTTTCGCCGGACGGAGGCGACAAGCCCACTGGTGAACTCGCCGCCGCCATCGACGATTTCTTCGGTTCCTTCGACGCCTTCCAGAAGCAGTTCACCGCAACTGCCACGGGCGTCCAGGGTTCCGGTTGGGCCGTTCTCGCGTGGGACTCCATCGGAGAACGCCTGAACCTGTTCCAGCTCTACGATCAGCAGGCCGGTAACGTTCCGCTGGGTCAGACCCCGATCCTGCAGCTGGATATGTGGGAGCACGCCTTCTACCTGGACTACCAGAACGTCAAGCCGGACTACGTCAAGGCCTTCTGGAACATCGCCAACTGGGCCGATGCCCAGGCGCGTTTCGACCGTGCTCGTCAGCAGACGAAGGGCCTCATCGTCCCCAACTAGGGATGATCGGTACCTCACGGCAAAGCCCCGCACCCCTTCGGTGCGGGGCTTTTCGCGTCCGAGGGGCATCTCTCATGGTGAACGTTGGTGGAATCGGTGCCACAAAGCGGGAAGAGTCGAGGGCAACCATGTTTTCCCGAGGAGGCTTATGTACGCGACCATCAATCCCGCCAATGGCCAGACCACGCGTGAATTCGACGCCGCCACGCGCGACGAAATCGACTTTGCCGTAGAAACCCTCCACAACGGGTTTCAGGCCTCCCGCCACGTTTCCCCGGAAGAGCGGGCACCAGCTTTGGTCAAGGCGGCGGAACTCTTCCGGGAACGTGCCGACGAGCTGGCCGCCACGATCACGCAAGAAATGGGCAAACGGAACCGAGACGCCCTGGGCGAGGTGGAGATCGTGGCTCAAATCTTCGAGTACTACGGCACCAAAGGCCCCGAGATGCTCGCCGACCGTCCCGTGGAGGATTCCACCCAGAACGACGTCGTCCAGTATCGCCCGATGGGTGTGCTCCTCGGCATCATGCCCTGGAACTACCCCCTGTATCAGCTGGCTCGATTCGCGGCCCCAAACCTGGTGCTGGGAAACTCCGTGTTGATTAAGCCCGCCCCCTCCACGCCGGCCACCGCGATCGCCTTCGCGGACGTCCTCTCCTCCGCGAGCCTCGGTCCGGATGTGTATCAAACCCTGTTGGCCATGACCGACGACGTCGAAGGCCTGATCCGAGACGAACGCATTGCCGGGGTGTCCTTGACGGGCAGCGAAGGCGCAGGCTCGAAGGTCGCTGCGGTCGCCGGGGAAGAGGTGAAGAAGGTCGTGCTGGAACTCGGGGGATCGGACCCCTTCATCATCTTGGATGAGGAAAACCTCGAGGAGATCGCGGAAGTTGCCGTCGAGGCTCGCATGGAGAATATGGGCCAGGCCTGCAATTCGCCGAAGCGGTTCATCGTGATGGAGGAAGCCTTCGCTCCGTTCGTTGCCGCCGCTAAGCGTCTCCTCGAGAAGAATTATCACCCGGGTGATCCGCAGAACGCGCAGACGAGTCTTGCGCCGCTCTCCTCCGAAGCCGCCTTAGAGAAGATCGCCGACCAGGTGGGCCGGGCCGTGGAACAAGGGGCCACCCTGGAAACGGGCGGTCACCGCCTGGACCGTGAAGGCTTCTACTACGCGCCGACGCTGCTCACCGGCGTGACGCCCGAGATGGATGCGTACCACGAGGAGCTCTTCGGCCCGGTATTGGTGGTCCACTCGGCCAATAGCGACGAAGAGTGCATTCGCCTTGCCAACGACTCCGCTTTCGGGCTCGGTGCCGCCGTATTCGGGGGCGACCCCGAGCGCGCCGAAGCGGTCGGTGAAAGCCTCGAGGTGGGCATGGTGTCCATCAACCGTCCCGAAGGCTCCGAAGCGGAACTCCCCTTCGGAGGTGTGAAGAAGTCCGGAATTGGACGCGAACTGGGCCGTTTGGGTGCGGTGGAATTTGCGAATCAGCGCCTCTTCCGCGCCTAAATCACGACGACGTCCCGCCCCTAGAGCGCTGTGCTGGCGCATGCCCGCTGGTGCGACAAGAATTGGGGGTAGAACCGAGGGGAACCCGCCGCGTGGAAGGAGCCGAAATGGCTGAACTGACTCAAGAGACCGTCGTGGAGATCATGCGAAGCGAACGCTTTGTGATGATGACGTCGGTATCCCAAGAGGACGGACGCCTGCACTCTCACCCCATGAAACCGCAACGGGTCACGGACCATGCCGAAGCCTGGTTCTTCATCGGGTTGGAGAGTTACCAAGCCGAAGATATCGGCAAGAATCCCGAGGTCAACCTCTCCTTCGCCGAAGCGGGATCGTGGCTGTCCGTATCGGGGCGCGTACGGTTCGAGAATGCGAATCGGGCGATGATCGACGAACTGTGGAACGACAGCGTCGCGGCCTGGTTCGAAGGCGGTAAGGAAGACCCGAACCTGGGTCTCATGCGTTTCGTGGGCGATTCCGCGCGCCTCTGGGGGCGGCCGGGCGGCAAGGTCGCCTCGCTCACGCAGATCGCGAAATCCAAGCTCGAGGACCGCGTTCCGGACGCGGAAGCGGGAGCTGCTGGTCGCTGACCAGGCGCCCCCGCTTCCGAAGTCTATTCGGTCTCTCCGCGACGCATCGCGGCGTCGTGGGCGGCGGCCCGATACATGCCGAGCGGGCCCTGATCCGCGAAGGCCTTGGTGTGGTCGTAGCGGAACAGCCGCGGGGGCCGATGTCGCGTTCCTTCAATGCGCTTGCCGGTGTCGATGATGCTCTTGGACGCCGCGATCTGCCGCCGGAAATTCGCGGGATCGAGGCGCCGACCGAGGATCGCCTCGTAGGCTTCCCGGAGCTCGGCAAGGGTGAATTCATCGCCCAGGAAGGAGTGCGCGATGCGGGAATACCCCACCTTGTTTTTGAGCCGATACAGGGCGTAATCGACGATCTCGTTGTGATCGAAGGCGAGCTGGGGAAGGTCATCCGCGCGCATCCATTGAATGTTTTCGTGGACTCGCGTGTGCGAAACCTCGGTCGCGGGAATCGAGGCCCAGTACACCACCGAGACGACGCGTTCGCACGGGGGCGCCGCTTCCTCAGCGACCTCGTCCTCCGGGCCGGGGACCCGGTGCACGCGCCCAAAGGCATAGAGCTGTTCCAGGTAGCCCGGCACCAAGCCGGTAGCGCGTTTCAACGTGGAGCCGGCGGACTTCTCCAGCGAGAGATCCGGTGACAGTGGCCCACCGGGAAGTGCAAACATGCCACGGTAGGGCTCGCGGAGACGACGAACCAGGGGGAGCCACAAAGAATGGTGCTCCTCGTCGTCGACCTTTCGCATAGCGAGTATGACGGTCGAGACGGCCAGCTGCACGGAACCGGGCCGCTGTACGGGGCCCACCTGCTGGTCCTCGTCCGGTTCCGGGTGGGTCATTGGTCGATCTGCAATTCACCCATGCGGTCCCAGCCGTCGCCTTCGACCTGGCGGGAAATGATCTTCGGCGTCTCGACGAGGTGCGGTTTCATGGCCTCGAGACCCTTGGCGAAATGATCGCTCGACACGTGAGCTTCGGCGGCGTCGTCATCGAATGCCTCGAGCAACACATATTCGTTGGGGTTCTCGATGCTGCGGGACCATTCGAACCACTTATTGCCGGGCTCAGCCCGCGTGGCTTCGGTGAATTCGCGGGTGATTTCGGGGAACGAGTCCGCGGAATCTGCAGTGACGTGAAATTTCACGATGATGGAAATCAACGGGTACCTCCAAAACGCAGGGTTAATGCCTCTATCGTGTCATATCCGGAGGTGACGAGTCGGTGACAGAATGGACGCATGACACAACCCAAAGTCAGGTTTCTCGACGTTCCTTCCTCCGTGATCTCGGCTGAGACGATCTTGCCTGGGGTGGAACCGGAGAAGGTTTATGCCCTGGTCTCGAACCCCTTTCGTCATCACGAGCTCGACGGCAGCGGCTCCGTCCAGGGGCAGATTTCCGGGCCGGAGGCGCCCGGGGAGGGCGAGACTTTTCGGCAGTCGATGCGGCTTTATGGGATCCCCTACACCGCAACCTCCACGGTGTATCGGGCCGAACCGAACCGTGCTTTTGGTTGGCGCAGGCCCACGGGTTTCACATGGACGTGGGAGATGGAACCGACCGATGAGGGCACTCTGGTGCGCGAAACCTTTGACGCGAGCCATGCATCGATTGTGGGCCTGCCGTTGGCCGGGGCGTTGCGCGTGGCCGGGGCCTTCCAGCGCAACCGGCGGGGAATCGCGACGTCGTTGTCCCGGCTGAGCAGGCGCTTCGCCTAAGAATCACACCGAAAAATGAGCGCCCGTTTCGGACCTGGGCGAGTGCAACCCCAAAACCTGAGGAGATGTCCGTGAAGATCTTGCTTCCCACGTCTATTTCGCTGGACGAAGCGCAATTGCCCCTGGAGGACGGAGACCTCACCGTTTCTTACGATCCCCAGTCCCCCATTCCTGAAGAGCATATCGACGCCGAAGTGCTCGTGGCCTGGGTCAACACGGATGAGCAATTGGCCGACGCCGCGCGGCGCATGACGAACCTCCGCATGATTCAGGCCTTGGCGGCGGGCCCCGACCAGGTCGCGAAGGCGGGGTTCTCGGAAGACGTGATCGTGTGTTCCGGTATCGGGCTACACGACGTCACCGTTGCGGAACACACTCTTGCCCTGACCTTGGCGCTGGTGCGTTCGCTCCCAACGTTGGGTGAGCTCCAGAAGGAACACGTCTGGTCGAAAGAGCTGGGTGGCGCGCAGGAATTGCATCCGGCGGGGCGAGTCACCACGTTGCTCGATGCGCGGGTCACCATCTGGGGCTTCGGCTCGATCGGCACGACCGTCGCGGGGCTCTTCGAAGCCCTCGGCGCGCAGGTCACCGGCATCGCTCGAAACGGCGGCGAGCGTCACGGTTATCGCGTCGTCGCGACCGAAGAGAAGGACGAGGTCCTGGCTAACACCGATGTTCTCGTGATGATCCTTCCGAATTCCGAGGCCACGCACCATGCGCTCGACGCCGAGGCGCTCGCGACGCTGCCTGACTCCGCGTACGTGGTCAACGTGGGCCGCGGGCCGACGGTGGACGAACCCGCGTTGATTGCGGCCCTGGAAGAGGGAAAGATCGCCGGGGCGGGTATCGACGTCACCACCACGGAGCCACTGCCCGCAGACAATCCTCTGTGGGACGCCCCCAACCTCATCATCACTCCGCACTCCGCCGGTGGACGGCCGGTGGGCGGCGAAAAGCTGATCGGGCACAATCTCGAGGCCCTGCGCGGCCGGGGCGAATACCGTAACGCGATGAACGCCTAGTCGCGCTTTACGCTTCCACCAGGCCCGACTCTTGGGCCTGTTGCGGCAGATGCTTCCGATAGAAGGACACCACTACCGAGAGGCACAGCGCAGCGACGACGCACCCACCGATGAACATCCACGGATACGTCAGCCACGAGTGAAGCACGGCCAGAGCCGCCGGAATGAAGAAGCCGAGGTAGGTCAGCGAGTAGTAGACGGCCGTCAGGCCGGCGAGATCGTGCGGGCCGGCGATGCGCTGAACCTCTTGAAGTCCCGAGACCAGAAGTAGGCCATAGGCGCTTCCCAAGAGGGCGGCGGCCAGAGTCGCGATCCACGGGTTGACGGTGTAGGCCGCCCAAGCCGCGCACGCCATCGCCGGAACCGCCACGCCCAGCGAGACCACGACGCCGCGGGCCGAATCGGCGTTGTCGATCCGCTTGCCAACTTGCTGCAACACCAGGCCACACCCCAGTCCCACGAGGCACAGGAAGCCGGAGAATCCGATGCCGAAACCTTCGGTGCGGGAACTCATGAGACCGGGCAGGATCGCGTAGGCGCTTGCGGCGCACCCGAAAACCCACGGGGCCATGGGGACCACAACCCACAGGAAACGGCGATGCTTGGCCGCTGGGATACGCAGGTCGTCGACCAAACGAGACGGCGCAACCTGACGCGCGTGGGTTTCCGGGGTGGCCGCCGCGGCCAGGAACCCAAGCAACGCGACGACGATGTGCACGAGGTAGGGCAGCGTCGCCTGAAACGGGGCAAATTGCGCGAGGCCCGCGGCGACGGCGGCGCCCAAACCAAAGCCAGCGGTCAGGGACATGGACGCGCGACGGGCGCCGGCGGCGTCGTCGGCCCGGGTGTCATACGGTGCGACGGAGAGTTCCTTGACCCACGAACCACCGACCACCATGCCGAGCCCCAGGCCGATGCCGGAAAGGACGCGGCCGACAAACAGAATGGCCGGATTTCCGGCTCCCAGAATCAGAAAGATCGAAGCGATCAGGGCCAGGGCGGGCGCCGGGAGCATCAGCGGGCGGCGTCCGAACCGGTCAGACAGCGGACCGCCGATCAGTAGTGCGGGGACGATGCCTAGGACGTACGCACCGAGGAGGACGTCGACGGCTCCCGTGGAGAGCCCATCGAGGTCCTTGTACATCACCAAGAGGGGAGTGAACTGGTTGCCGCCCCAGGCCACGGCGAATATTGCGACGGCGGCCAGTAGCCAGGGAGGGAGAATGCGCTTCTGCGGAAGCAATGGAAAGTCCTTTCAGGGGGTGTCGCGCGAACGGTGAGAATCGGGGTCGCGTGGTGGGGTTTAGGCGAGGTAGCGGCGGTGGGTTTCCTGGAGGTGGGAGGTGAGCCGGGCACGGAAAGCGGCGGTATCGCCGTCCTCGACGAGCTGGGCGAGTTCCTCGTGATGGGCAAGGACGGCCACGGCGTTTCCCGTGGACTTCCAGACCGCCCGCGTGGACATGCGGCGTTGGCGATCCCCGAGGTTGTCGAAGAAATCCACGAAGAGGCTGTTGCCGGCCCGAAGAACGAGGCGGTGATGGAAGGCGGCGTCGAGGGCGACGAATTCCGTGGTGTCGCCGTCGGCCAGTGCTTGACGTTGACGTTCGGTGACCGCCCGGAGCTCGGCGGCGGCTTCCGCGGTTTCCCCGGCGTTCACGATGCTCTCTACTGCGTGAGATTCCACGACGATGCGCGCCTCGACGACTTCACGGGCCTCGTCGGGACCGGCCTGACGAATGAGGGCTCCGCGCTTGGGGTAGAGGGTCATCCACCCTTCCGCCTGGAGCCTGACGAATCCTTCGCGCACCGGCGTCCGGCTGATCTGCAATTCCGTCGCGATTTCTCCCTCGCTGATGAGGGTTCCGCCTTCGAGTCGGTGGTCCAAAATGCGGGCCTTGACTTCCTGGTAGACGAGGTCGCTTGCCGGCACGGCGGCTTGAGGGCCTTTCCTGGCCGCAGACTCATCGACGCTCGGTGTCATGGAAACTCCTGGAGGTGAAGGCGGGAACGGTGGGTATGCCGTCCATGCAACATAGATACAAGTTGTACGGTAGACCCGATGTCGTGGCTAGTGCAACCCTAATGTGGCAGCTGACCTGCGGTGATGTGAGGTGTGGCGGGCGCTTGTTTGACAGCCCGCGGCGCCCCCGCATAGCTTGAATCCCGCAGGTGGGTGAAGGCTCACCGCGGCGGTGGGGCCCGCCGCAACCAACCTCGCCGACCGGAGTCGTCCGACTCTGGGGCGACAACGGTCCCTACCCGAGCGGTTTCGTCGAAAGAGGGCGACGCCGCCTCCTGGCGTCCCCGCGCGCCTGAAAGGTAGGAACATATGACGAGCGCATCCAGCGCACCGCTCGAACACGCCACGCCGCGCCCGCTGCACCACCGTCCGGGATTCCTCGCCCTGGCCTTTCTGGGTGGTGCACTCGGAACTGGATTCCGATACGCCATGACCCTCGCCGTTCCTGGGGCAGGCCAGGGGCTCGGCATCACCCTGACCATCAACCTGGTGGGTTCTCTTATCCTGGGCTTCTTTCTCGAGGCGCTGTCTCGTCGAGGATCGGACAGCGGACGACGTCGTCAAGCGCGCATCCTTCTGGGTACCGGCCTGTTGGGCGGCTTCACGACGTACAGCACGTTAACGGTGAGCACCGTTGAGCTCATGGGGTCCGGGCGTGTGGGTGCGGGCATCGGCTACGCGCTCGTCAGCGTTGTGGGCGGACTGATTGCGGCCGGCGTGGGAATGGCGTGTGCCGGTCGATGGGTTCCGTCGACGCGCTCCAACGAAGGGGAGGCCCGTTGAGCGGCGTGGTTTTTCTCGCGGTATGCCTCGCTGGAGGGCTCGGCGCGGTATTGCGCATGCTCGTGGACGGCTGGGTGAAATCCCTCGTGGGCGCCTCTTTGCCGTGGGCGACGGCGGTCATCAACGTGTCCGGGTCTTTGGCCTTGGGGCTGGTCACGGGCTTGGCGACGTCGCATGGTCTAACCCCGGAGGTCCAGGCGGCGGTGGGCACGGGATTGTTGGGCGGATATACGACGTTTTCCACCGCGAGCGTGGAGGCCTTTCGCCTCGTACAGGTCAAGCGCTGGAATGCTTCGCTCGTGTATGCGTTCGGGATGATTTTATTGGGCGTCGTAGCCGCAGGATGCGGCTTGTGGATCGGCACGATGTGAGCAGGGGGTGGCCTAGGCCGCCCTCACGCACCCCGCGGTGACCTCACCCGAGGGGAACCGTCACACTTGCCGGACTATCTAGGTCATCAGGGCGGCAATCACCAGGAGTGCCGGCACGGCTGCCACCGTGGATAGCAAGACGATGTCCCTGGCCAGCGGCACGTTGTGGTTGTAGCGCGAGGCGAAGTTGAAGAGGTTCTGCGCCGTCGGGAGTCCGGCCAGCGCCGTCGCGGCGAAGAGGTCGTGCTGCGGCAGGTCGAAGACGAACCGACCCAGGACGTATGCCGCAATCGGCATGAGCGCAACCTTGAGGACCACGGCGAGGATCGTCTCGAAGCGTTCCCCGGGGTTCGCGAGCGGTCGGTTACCGCGCAGGGACATGCCAAACGCCACGAGAATCAGCGGAATTCCCGCGCCGCCGAGCAGGCTCAGCGGTTGGTGGATGACGTCCGGAACCCGCACATGGAAGGCATTCAACACGACGCCGAGGAGTGAACCGATGATGATCGGGTTGCGAACGGGCTGGGTCGCGACGGTTCGGAAGGAAAAATAGCCCTTCGAGACGACGTCGAAGATGGCTAGGCACACCGGCGTCGCCAGAATCAACTGGAAGAGCAAGATAGGTGCGACCTGCGAAGGATCGCCGAAAATATACGTGGCAACCGGCAGGCCCATATTGTTGGCATTCAGCAACGCCGAGCCGACCGCGCCCACGGTGACTCGACCAACCTTTCGGCGCATCACGAGACCGACGATCACCGAGTAGATCGCCGCCATGGCCACGAAGCTCAACGCCGCCACGGGCAGACGTGCGGAAAAAATTACGTGCAGATCCGCGGATGAGAGGGTGGTGAACATCAGGGCGGGAAGGGCGACAAAGAATGCGAACCGATTCAGCGTCCATCCGGCACCCTTGCCGAGGATCCCCTGGCGTTCCACCAGATAACCGATCCCGACGACGATCCCAATGATCGCAAAGCCTTCAAGTACCCCGATCATATGGTCACCGTCCCGCAACAAACATCAGGTGCCCGGCGCCGCACACCGCGCCCACGACAGTTCCTACGACGAGCTCTACGACGGTGTGCTTCTTCAAATACCACCGGGACCAGCAGACCGTTCCATGAACGAACAGGGAAGCGACGATCCACCATGGCCCCAGCAATCCCGGCAACACCATTCCGAAGATGGCACTCATGGCCGCGTGGGCGCTGGCTTTGAGCTTGAAAGTGATCAAAGCAATCAGCAGGACCGTCACCAGCATCACGGTGATGATGCTTTTGGTGGCCGGCGCACTGGGGGCGATCAAAAGAATCACGGCACCCACCGCAATGGAAATCAGCGACATCCCATAAAACACATAGCGCTGTTTGCGGTGATAAATGAATCGGTCGCTGACCTTGCCCGTGTACGCCATATAGAGGGAGAGTCCCCAGGGAATGACGACCACGGCCACGACGCCGACGAGCGCCTGCCACAGCCACCCCGCGCCGGTACTCAGCGGCACCCCGACGAGCAAAATGATCGCCAGGATGAAAGGGGAAAAGATCTCTGTGCCAGTGAAGGCCGCGGCGCGTTTGAGGTGGTTCACGGCCTCCACTGTGACACATTCAGCGATCGAACGCTCTTGCGTTACAGGTCGCGACCGATCGTGAGGTGAATCAGCGAGGGCCCCTTGGTTCCCATTGCTTCACGAACCGTCTCACCGAGGGTCTCCATGGTCGCTGAAAAACCGGTGGCGCCGAAGCCCTCAGCGAGCTTGACCCAGTTCGGCTGCTTGAGGTCCACGGCGGTCGGCGCAATGTTCCGCGCCTCTTCGTTCGCGCGAATTTCACCGTAGCCACCGTTATCCACGCAAATGACCTGGATGTCCAGCTCTTCCTGGACCGCCGTCATGAGCTCCTGGATGGCGAACATCAGTGCGCCGTCGCCCAGAAGGCACACCACAGGACGCTCGGGTGCGGCAATTTTCGCTCCCACGGCGGCGGGCAAGCCGTAACCGAGGGTTGCGTAGGTGGCCATGTACAGGAGCGAATTGGGCTTCTGGGCGCGGTAGAACGTCGTCGTGCCCATGTAGGTGACCTGCGAGGAGTCGCCGGCGATGATCGTGTCATCCGGCAGGACTTCCATGATGAGCTCGTTGAGCTCGGCCAACTCCGGCGCGATGGAGCGGCCCTCGTCGTCCAGGCGGTCGAAGATCGGCTGGAGGTTGCGCTCCTCGCGAGGTGCCTGACCCTCGGTGGTGACCTTGAGGGCTGCTACGAGCTGAGGAACCACGGCCGCGGAGTTTCCCGGAAGTTCGAGGTCGGGGGTCATGTTGGTGAGCATCTGGTCGCGCATGATGTCCACGCGAATCACCGGACCATTGGGGTGGATGTCGCCGTCCCAGAGTTCGGCCTCACCGATCTTGGAGCCGACGATCAACATCGCGTCGGCCTCGCGGCAGAATTCGTGTGCGGCGGTCAAGCGCAGGTCCGCGCCGAGGGAGAGCCGGTGCTTCTCGGGGATCGCGCCCTTACCGTTGACCGATGTGATCACCGGCGCTTCGAGCATTTCGGCCAATTCGAGCAAGGACTCGCCGGCTGCCAGCGAGCCGCCACCCGCCACGATGAGGGGCTTCTTGGCGTCGGCGAGCATGCGGGCCGCGCGGGCGACGTCGTCCACCGGGGCGGGTTGGGGAGAACCGAGGGGGCGCGCCTGAAGATCGGCCTCGGTGAATTCGGCTTGCTCCTCGAGGACATCCAGCGGCACCTCAATGTGCACCGGACGCGGGCGGGAGTGCTTGAACGAGACGAACGCGTTATGGATCATCTCCACGGCCTCGAGGGCAGAGTTGACGCGGCGAGAGGTTCCGACGATTGCACCGACCGCGCCCGTGGGGTTCTTGGTCTCATGCAGGGCACCGATGTCGCGGAACTCCTGACCGCGGGGGCGGCCCGGGGAGAGGATGATCATCGGTCGGGACTCGGCATATGCTGTGGCCGCGCCGGACAGCGAATTGAGCAGGCCGGGGCCGGAGGTGGTGATGACGACGCCGGGCAGGCCGGTGGTCAGCGACCAGCCATCCGCGCCGTAGGAGGCCCCTTGTTCGTGGCGCGTGGTCACGGGCTTGATCTGAAGTTCGTCGAGGTGGCGATAGAACTCGAGGTTATGTGTGCCAGGGATGCCGAAGACGGTGTCGATGCCGTAGTTACGGAGGGTCGCCAGAATGGCGTATCCGGCGTTATGGCGGGGCTCGGTTTGGGTGATCGCATCGTGCGTGGACTGCTCGCTCATGAGATTCCTCCTCGCCGCGGCGCTGCGGCTGATGGTCGTGACGGCCGTATGTTCGGTGGGTCGTGTCCCGTGTGGGAGCCTATCGCGACGCGCGAGACCCTAGCCGGAGTATCCGGGTGTGAAACCAGATTATACGTATATGCAACTCATCGGGTCGAAGCGGTGGCAATCCGTTTCGACCCGAGTCAGTCACGGGACATCAGGTTGGCAATGAACTCAGGGAGATTGTTTGCACAAAAACCGGGAGCACCAAGCAAACTCCCATTGGGGGAGTCCCTCGCCAAATCGTTTCTGTTCGTCGTGAGCTTGTAGTTCCACTGAGCTCACCGCCAGGCTAGCGCTGCAGTTCCATAGCCGAGGACGTCGCGCTTCAAAGTTTTACCGTCCAACATCAAAGGTGGGGGTGCCACAGACAAAACTCCACGCGGTGCAGCAACATGTACCTTGACATCAGTTGGCTTGGGCACCGCATTTGCGGATACTCGCGGCAGCTTTTTTAATTCACGGGCGGCACCCAACAGACTGATCTGAACCACGCCCGCCTCACCTTGTGTGAGAAGCTTTATGATTTCCGCTGCCATCATGCTGCCTGTTGCGTGGTCCAATGCCTGCACTGGTAATGAACCCGGCCTGGACATCCCTTGTTTATCAACGGGGTTGGTGCCACAGAGTGATGCAATGCCACTGGCGGCTTGAATGATCGAGTCAAAGCCGGAACGCCCACCCCACGGGCCTGATTCCCCCCCAAGCCGATAGAGATGCCACAATCAGGTGCCCATGGCGACGTCGTAGGTCATCAGAGTCAAGGCCGAAACGTCTCAGGGACCTTGGGCGGTACCCCAGCAACACAACGTCCGCTTTTGCCAACAGTTCTTCTAAATCCTCTTGATGTTTCCCCAGTCTGCGACAGCAGAACGTTTGCCCATTGCATTCGAGTAGTACTGATCCTCCAGTTCTGACCGTCCCGGAGGGTCAACCCGCAGTACGTCAGCGCCGAGGCAGGCGAAGAGCTGGGAACATGTGGGCCCTGCAATAACTCGCGTTAGATCGAGAACCCGCACCCCGTCCATCGGGAGGATGCCACCCTCCAATGTCCGTCTTGGCCCTTTGCTCTTAACGCTGAACCAGGGATCACCACAGGTAGCGATCTCTTGCGGATGAAGTTGCCACTCTTCTGGTGTACGAACCGCGGCCGCGACGCCGCCGCACCGGATGACAACCTCCTCAGCTTCCTCTGCGTTGACTCGGGACAGCGAGGTTTGCAAGCTCCGCTTATCCGTGGCGTCCAAAGCCCTTAAGATCGCTCCGGCGTGGTGTGGGTAGTTGCCGTGCAATCGTATCCATCCGTCTTTGGTCTCAAAGAAGCCGGATAAGGGTGCCCAGCCATCGGCGCGATGCCCACCAACTATGAGGTTCTCCAGCGCAGAAAAGGCGCTGGTGATTAACGATCCAGTCGTAGTCACTTGCCACTGTTGACGACGCGATATTGCCGCCTCCTGCACTGCCCGCCTTGCGGCCTCCACAGCCGTTGTTGCGAGTCCTTGCACGTCAAGCGGACAGTTCCGCCAGTGCTCACCATCGGTCACCATGTCCCACATGTTATCTGCGTTACACACTTGCGTGGCTATGCGCTCCACAACACGGCCACCACCGATGCCCTATCTGTGCTGGGGGCAAGGAAGAGTGCGCAGTTATCAGCACAATTCTCGGCATGCCCTACTTCTCGACCTCAACGGCACAGGGGGGGCGCGGCTCGAAAAAGCCCTACGTGCGCGAGCCGTCCAGTCGCCTCCGCCATTCAGCGAACACCTCGGCATCCGTGCGCGGCGTCGCGAGCGACACCACGAGGTAGACCACGAGCGAGGTGGCCAGGCCGATATAGATCGGCTGATTGGCGTCCACACCGAAGAAAACCATCGAAACGAGTACACTCACGGCGCCCACGAGCATTGAGCTGGCAGCACCAGCCCCGGTGCCGCGTTTGAAGAACAGGCCGCCCAGAATGGCCACCAGGAGACCACCGACCAAGATGTCGTACGCGATGGTCAGGGCCGTGACGACGCTCGGTACGAGCATGGCCAGAATCGTGGCAATGATGCCGATTCCCAGCACATACCAACGGTCGCCCGAAATGCTTTCGGAATCCTCGGAGTCTTGGGGGAACGTGGCGGCGTCGTTCTTTCGGAACAACTGTGCGATGAGGGGGACGACGTCGACGCGGGCCACGGTTGCCGAGGCGATCAGTGCGCCCGAAGCCGTGGACATCATCGCCGCAACACCCGCAGCGAGCACGATGCCGCCGAGACCCGCGGGCAGGAAGTCCTGCGCCAGCGCGGCGAAGGCTTCATCGGACGTTTCGAGGTGGGGTAGGACCACGGCGGCGGCCATACCGATCACCGCGCCGGCGATGCCGTAGAGCAGCGTGTAGACGCCGGCAGCGAAGCCGCCCCAACGGGCCACGCGTGGCGTTCGCGAGGTAAAGACTCGCTGCCAAATGTCCTGGCCCACCAGGAGTCCCAGCGTGTAGACCACGAACATCGTGATGATGGAGTCCGCGCCCATGGAGCCGAGGTCGAAGAATTCGGTTCCGAGGCGCTCGTGAAGCCCGGACCAACCGCCGGCCGAGTGCAGGGAGAACGGCAGGAGCAGGAAGAACATCCCGACCGTCATGATGAGGAATTGCAACAGGTCGGTCAGGGTGATGGACCACATGCCGCCAAAGATCGAATAACCGATCACCACCACAGAGCCGAGGAGAATGCCCCACGGACGGTCCAGGTCGAACAGGACCTTGAAGATCGAGGCGTAAGCCGAGGTAGAGGTGACCGCGAGCATCACCGTGTAGCCCAGCATCACGATGGATGATGCCTTGATGGCTCTGCCGCCGTAGCGGAGTCCCAGCATCTGCGAGACGGTGTACACCCCGAGCCGCTGGAGCCTGCCCGCGAAGGCAAGGGAAAGCACCATCACGCCGACCGCGATGGCGGCGACCATCCACATCCCAGAGATGCCGTAGGTGTATCCGAGCCCGACGCCGCCGATGGTGGCCGCGCCACCCAGCACCACGGCCGACATCGTTCCGGTGAAGAAGACGTACCCCAAGCGACGTCCGGCCACGCGGTAGTCTTCGGTGCTTTTGGCTTTGCGTTTTCCGTACCAACCGATGAGGACCATGGCAAGGAGGTAGACCAGGATCATCAAGAGGTTCACTGCAGGTCCTATCGGAGATGTGATGGGGAGCTCAGGTGACTCTATCGGTACGATGCAAGAAGTCCAAGAGAAAGGTTTCGAGCGGTGAAGGCATTGCCCGTCCAGCAGCCGGATCGGTCCCCTGAGATCGGCTCCCGGTTAAGGAACCATCGATTGCGTCAGCACATGACCATCGAGAAACTCGCCGCAGCCACCGATCTGACGAAGGGGTTCATCAGTCGCGTCGAGCGCGACCAAACCTCGCCCTCGGTGACCTCGCTGGTCAAAATCTGCCGCGCGCTACGCGTGGACATTGGGGCCCTCTTCAAGGAACCCGACACCCAGGTGATCCGGCTCGACGACGCCCCCGAGGTGGATTTGGGCGGAGCGGGTATCCACGAGCGGCTGGTTTCCGGGGTGAACCTGGAAAAGGTTCAGGTGATCCGGGCGACCGTGGAGCCTGGCGGGTCCGGTGAAGAAGCCCTCTATACGGTCGACTGCGAAACCGAAGTCTTGCATGTGATTTCGGGAGAATTTTTGTTGCGCACGAGCGCCGGAGAATTCGCCCTCGAGGCCGGAGACTCGATTACCTTGAGTGGCCAAGAACCGCATTCTTGGCGTAATACAGGAGACGAGACGGCGGAAATTCTTTGGGTGCTCGTTAACGCATAGTCAAGGGCGGTTGAAGCCTCTTTACATAGGCTGAATCATCCTTAGAATTGAAATACTTCCCTCGCACCGTTCGATCACCACAAAAGGTTTCCCATGAAAGTAGTAATACTGGGGGCCACCGGCCAGATGGGGCGGTTGCTGACCCGAAAATTTCTGGACGAGGGCCATGACGTCGTCTCGGTCAGCCGCCGAGCTGCGCCCGAAGGATGGATGGGGGACCGTCTACGCCATCTCGCATTGGACCTGACGTCCATACCCTTCCCCGAACGCGCGGCCCGGTGGGCCGATGCCATCATCGACGTCACCGATAGCCGGAAGAAGCCGGCTCTATTTCAGCGAATCGCTCACAGCGTCGCGGTCACGGTGGGGGCCATGCCGCCTGAAAGTCAGCCGGCCGTCTATTGCCTCGGCATCGTCCGTCAAGACAAAACCTCGTACGGCTACTACTCCGGTAAAGCGAATCAGGATCGGATATATCGATCGGCCTTGAGCCGATACAGCCTCATTTCGGCCACGCAGTTCACGAGCTTCGTCGAAGAGATTTTCGCCGTCACCTCGAAGTTCGGATTCGTCTTAGCGCCGCGCGGTATCCGCTGGCAGCTCCTGAATCCCGAAGACCTGGCCTCCGAGATGGTGGCCGTGATCTCGGAGGGGAAGGTGGGTGACCTGACCGCATCGGGCCCGGAGATCCTCACCTCACAAGAGGCCGCCACCCGGTTTGGAAAACTGCGCGGTCGGTCCTATATGACGGTGGGTGCGCCGGTCCCGGGAGCGCTCGGAAAGTTTCTCCGTTCGGGATTCAACATCGTAGAGAACGCCGACATCGTGGGGCATCGCAGCTACGGCGAGCTCGGTCGAGGCACCGGGTGGGGGTTGTAGGAGGGCAGCCTTTCGCGACACGACGACGCCGTCTCAGGAGTGAAAGGCAGGGCGAAAGCCCGTCATATCGACCCTCTGGTTGAAGATCTTCCGGTACGGCCCTTCGGAATACGTGGCGCGCCGGTTCGCTGTGACGCGAACCGGCGCGCAGTGATTTTGAGGGGTTTAGACTCCGGTGTTCTGAGTGATCCACGCGCGGTGGTCGTTCAGATTGGCGTAGTTGCTTCCGGCGTTGATGTTCGAACCGGGGTCTGCGGTGTCGCCCGTGGAGCAGACGCCGACGATCACGCCGTTGATGACGAGCGGGCCACCCGAATCGCCGTGGTTCGAGGCTCCGTCGATGCCCCGCACATGGACGGCCTTGCCGCCGTAGGCATCCGAGGATTGGCCCAGAACACTGACTCGGGCCGTGAAGAGCCAGTCGGCAGGAACGCGGTTCCCGCGGAGGCCGTAACCGAAGATGCTTCCGGTGTCACCCGCGCGCGGTGTGTAGCCGTTTCCGAGTTTGGCGTATTGGCTCACCTGGTGAGGGCTCTTCAAGTGGATCAGCCCGACGTCGCCGTACGGGGAGTTGACGACCCTATCCGCGGCGTATGCCGGGCCGGGATTTGAGGTGTCGTTGGAATAGTAGGCCTTCATGTTTTGCGAGCCTTCGGTGCAGTGGCGTGCCGTGAGAATCCACTGGCTGCTAATGGCCTCGCCCGTACAACCGAACGTTCCTTGTTCGCCCGCCGTATTGAAGGAGAGCTGGACGATGTTGGGGCTGTTCGTGGATTGACCGCCGACGATGTATTCGGTGGGTCGAGTGTCCGTGGTCGCCAGGGCGGGCGTTCCTGAAACGCCAAACGCGATGGCGGCTCCGAGAATTCCTACGATGGAACCTGTCCTCTTGAGGTGCAGAGATTTCTTCATTGATGTTCTCCAATAGCCACGGTCTCAACAGAGTGCTGAGCCCTGATGTGATTCATGCTATTCACGAGATGAGTCATCAACAAGAGTTTTTACAAAAATTTGGTAACTCGCGTCATCAAAATCAGGTTAATGTTTATTTCTACGCGTTATGAATTAAGCAGATAATTGTTTCACTGGAAAGTTTTTTGGGCGGCCGATGTTTTCCGGCGCCGTTTCTGGCGTGAGTGATTCCGGACCGTCCGTGCAGATTCCTTCAACGCCCCAGGAGGCAAGCTGGGCGGCCCGCTCGGCACTGTTGACGGTCCAGGTGTTGACCCGGAGCCCTTCTTCGTAGATCTTCCGCACGATGTCTGCGGTCAATTCGCGGTGGTGGGGGTGGACAAACGACGCCCCCGTGAAGCGCGCGGCGTCGCGCCACACGGAATGTCGGTTGAACGGCGCGAAGCGTCCTCGTTCAAAGAGGCACGCGGTGGGAAACTCCGGCAACTGGATGTGGAATGCCGCGAGCAGTTGGTGATTGAACGAGGAGATGATGACGCGTCCGCTGCGGCCCTCCGCCGGCAGGCGCTGCAGACTCTGGCCGATGGCCGAAATATAGGTTTCCACGCGGTCGGGGGTCGGGTCGGTGAGTTTCAACTCGATATTGGCGTTGAGGCCCGTTTCGATCATCAGGTCCACGAGGGCGTCGAGGCGCGGCACGCGAACGTTGAAGAACTCCTCCGAAAACCAGCTTCCGGCATCGAGGGAATCCAGATCGGATGCGACGACGTGACTCACCCGATCTCGCGCGTGTGCGGTGCGTTTGAAGGTGGGATCGTGGATCAGCACCACGGTGCCGTCGGCGAGGAGATCCGCGTCGGTCTCGACCCACGAAAATCCGGCTTCTTCGGCGGCCCGGAATGCGACCAAGGTGTTTTCGGGTGCTTTCGCGGAGTGCCCGCGATGGGCGATCAAGAAACTCACGCCGCCATCCTGACAGGGAAAAGTAGCGATCGTGTGAACTTTCACCTCTTTTTGGATGAGCGATCCGGTGATACACCTGGCCTATGGAGACATTCACCAAGCACACCACTGGACGCGCCGCCGACTGGGAGAAAGCCGGCCTGGATTGGCTTGCCGAGGCGGAAGAGGACGGCGGGGCCCGAGTGTGTCGGGTGGTCGACGTCGTCGAGGACGGCCTTCAACTGGAAATGATCCACGAGGCGTCCCCCTCAACGTCCGCGGCGCGCGCCTTCGGGCAAGGCTTGGCCCTGACGCACGACGCCGGCGCGGCAGCCTTTGGCGCAGGCCCCACAGGATGGGAAGGCGACGGTTACCAAGGCCCGGCTGGCCAACAACTTCCCTTGCCGCTTGGAGAATTCGATTCCTGGGGTGCCATGTTCGCCCGATTGCGGCTTGCACCCCTGGTGCGGGAAACCTCTGGATTCTCGGGCAAGGACCGCGCGCTCTTCGACACGCTGTGCGACCGACTGCATGACGGTGCCTTCGACGATGACGATGCTCCCGCGCGGCTTCACGGAGATCTGTGGGCGGGAAATGTCCTATGGGCCGACGATCAGGCCGTTCTGATCGATCCGACCCCCTATGGCGGACACCGGGAGGACGACCTCGCGGCGCTCGCCATGTTTGGCGCACCCCACCTGGGCGACATTGTGAAGGGGTACGAGGAAGTCCATCGCCTGGAGTCCGGCTGGCAAGAACGGGTGGACCTGCATCAACTCCACCTGATCTTGTTGCATGCCGCCTTATTTGGCGGCGGGTACTTACGCCGGGCGACGGACGCCGCGCGCCGTTACGTCTAGGCCGGAAATGTGGGCGGTCCTCGTGCGTTGAAGCAACTTTCGTTGCACAATGGGAAACAAGCCATCGTGAGTGCGGAAGGATCAGCGTGAATAGCCAGAACGAACAGCCCCAAGCCCAACCGAGTTTTTCGGCCCAACCTGAACGAATCATCGAAAAGGGTGCCGACGGTCGCGAATACGTGGGACCCGTCAATGCGGCCCAGGTGCCCCGCTGGGCGGGCCTAGGCACGTTTGCCCGTTTGCCGCGGTTGGATGAAGTCGGCTCGGCGGACGTCGTCGTCGCGGGTATGCCGTGGGATACCGGAGTCTCCTATCGCCCCGGCGCGCGGTTCGGCTCGAATCACGTGCGCGAATCGTCCCGCTTGCTGCGCCCGTTCAACCCCGCGCAGAACGTCTCTCCGTTCAAGAACACGCAGGTCGCGGACGCCGGCGACATCATCGGCAACCCCTTTGACATCGAAGAGGCCTTGGCTGCGATGCAGGCCGGAGCCTCGGAACTGACGCGCAACGGAACCAAGATGGTCACCATCGGCGGCGACCACACCGTGGCACTGCCGAACCTCCGCGCCATGCACGAGCTACACGGTCCGGTGGCCCTCTTGCACTTCGACGCCCACCTGGACACATGGGACACCTACTTTGGCGCCGAATACACCCACGGAACCCCTTTCCGGCGCGCTTTCGAGGAAGGTCTCATCGACACGGACGCCCTGTGCCACGTCGGCACCCGCGGCCCGCTGTACGGAACGGAAGATCTGGACGACGACGCCCGCTTCGGCTTTGGCATCGTCTCCTCCGCGGACATCTACCGCTTGGGAGTCGACGCCGTGGTGGACCTGCTGCGTCGGCGGGTGGGCGACCGTCCGCTCTATGTTTCGCTGGATATCGACGTTCTCGACCCCGCCCATGCCCCGGGAACCGGCACGCCCGAAGCCGGGGGTGCGACCAGCCGCGAGATCCTGGAGATAATCCGCGGCCTACGCGGTCTGAACCTCGTAGGCGCGGAGGTCGTCGAGGTCGCTCCGGCGTACGACCACGCCGAGCTCACGGGCATCGCGGCGGCACACATTGTCTACGAATTCTTGAGCTTGCTCGCCTTGGGGAAGAATTCCCCGGCCGACGGCCCCGCGTACGGAGAAGCCAAGCACACGTACGGGCAATAGCGAATCAGGCTGCCCATCCACTCGAATCAAAGGAGACTTTAGTGGTCAACATCAAGGAACTCATGGCCGGCGCGACGGGCGCCGATGCTCGCCTCATGCGCGGATTCGCGGAGCGGGCCGCAGGATTCCGACCGTCCCCGGTGCGCGACGTCTTCGAGGTTTCAATGCGTCCCGGAATCATTTCGCTCGCGGGAGGTAACCCGGACCTGGACCAGCTGCCGCTGGAAAAGATCGGTGAGATGGCGTCCTCGATCATCGCTCGGGAAGGGCTCGAGGTGCTGCAGTACGGTTCTGGGGCCGGGCTGGAAGAGCTCGCGGAGCTCGTGTGTTCCTTCATGGAGTCCGAGGGCTCCCACCCCAAGCTCGACGAGATCCAGATGACCGCGGGCTCCCAAATGGGGCTGGACCTGGTGACCAAACTGTTCACGGATCCGGGCGACGTCGTGCTGGCCGAAGGGCCCACCTACACCGGTGCCTTGGGCGTATTCGAGGGATACCAGGCCGAGGTTCAGCAGGTGGAGATGGACGAGCAGGGACTCGTCCCCGCCGAGGTGGAGGAGCGCATCAAAGCCCTCAAGGCTGAGGGCAAAAACGTCAAGTTCCTCTACACCATCCCGAACTTCCAGAACCCCACGGGCGTCACGCTGGCGGACGACCGACGAGCCGAACTGGTGCGGGTGTGCCGCGAGAACGACGTCCTGGTGGTCGAGGACAACCCATATGGTCAGCTCGGATTCGACGGCGAACGTCACCGCTCCTTGCACTCGTACGATCCCGAGGCCGTGATCTATCTGGGCAGTTTCTCCAAGGTGTTTTCTCCGGGCGTGCGCGTGGGCTGGATGGTTGCCCCGCCGCGGGTCCGCAAGTTCTTGCAGATCGCGGGCGAAGCCGTGACCATCTGCCCCTCCGTGCTCTCTCAGCGCCTCGTGCTTGGCTTCATGAGCGAAGGAATGTGGGAAGACCACACGCGGAACACCGCCAAGCTGTACGCCGAGCGGTGCCAAGCGGTGCTCGACGCCTGCGAGAAGCACATGCCGGCCGGCACCGAGTGGACCGTCCCTCAGGGAGGTTTCTTCACGTGGCTGACGCTGCCGGAAGGCGCGCGGGTTTCCAACGCGGAGCTGGCGTTGCCCGAAGCCATCGACGCCGGCGTCGTCTTTGTGCCTGGAACGGCCTTCTATGACGATTCCGCGGCTGAGACCCCGTTGCCCGAGCCCTCGGGTGCCCGGAACCTCCGGTTGGCTTTCTCCTCCGTCGCCCCGGACCGTCTGGCGGAAGGCGTCACGCGCCTCGCGGGAGTGCTCTAAGCCGAATTCGTATCCGGGGCCGGGGTGAGTGCCGAATATTGCGACCACGACCCCGGATACAACCGGCCGTGCAGCCCAGCTGCTTCCATCGCGACGAGGTTATGGCAGGCGGTCACGCCGGAGCCGCAGTAGACGATGGGAGTCGTGTTCTCGTCGACGCCCGCGGCCGTGAATCGCTCGCGTATGGCCGCCTGCGGGAGGAATTCGCCCTCTGGACCTATATTTCCGGCATGGAATACGTTGGCGGCGCCCGGAATGTGGCCCGCCCAAGCGTCCATCGGTTCGGTCTCCCCGCGGTAACGAGCGGGTGCCCGGGAGTCGATCAGGGGAGCGCCGGAGCGACCAGCCTCCACGGCGTCGTCCATGTCGGCCAGCCATTCCGGATTTACCGGAGTGCGGTGGAAACTGCCAGCCGGAGCAGCGACGACGTCGTCCGAGCCTGTCGCCAGCTCATGTTCGCCGTGTGCCGCGGTCCAGGCTTGGAGGCCTCCATCGAGCAGGGCTGCCCGGTGCCCCGTGGCGCGGAGAAGCCACACCAGCCGGGAGGCGGACGCCCCAGAGGCGTCGTCGTACGCGATCACGGTGGTGGACTCCGTGAATCCCGCGGCCTCCATGCCGGCGGCGAAGGTGTCCATGCTGGGGAGAGGGTGCCTGCCGCTTTTGGCAGTGGCCGGTGCGGCCAGTACGGTATCGAGATCCACGAAAGCGGCGCCGGGGAGGTGCCCGGAGGCGTAGGCATCACAGCCCGACCGCCCGTCGAGGTACCACCGCACGTCGGCCAGCGCGGCGTGGGACGATTCTTCAGCCAGGAGCCTATCGGCCTCGGCCACGGAGATGATCCACGGTAGATGTGACATGGTGCCCATCCTACGCGCGGCGGTCTCAGCAGGTCTGTGAGTATTTACCCTTGGAAAGCTTCATGATTTTCTCCACGTAATGCTGGGTTTCCGAGATCTCCGGGACACCCTTGGCCTTCTTCATGGCGTTGGGTCCGGCGTTGTATCCGGCCAGCGCGTAGCGCGTGGAATCCTCTTCCGACGAGGCATACTTCTGGGCTTCTTCGCGCAGGTACTTCATGTAGCGGCCCTGTGCCGCGATCGCATCGCGTTCGTTCATGGGGTCGCCCTCGCCCCACACATCCCAGGTGTCCTGGGTGAATTGTGCGATGCCCATGGCTCCAGCGTGAGAGTGCGCCTCGGGATCCCAGCCCGATTCCGCTTCGATCTGCGCCGCGAGGACTTTGACCGGGAAACCGGATGTTTCGGACGCCTTTTGGAGATCGCCGGAGAGATGATCGGGGATGGGGGAACTATTCATGGCCGTGCATTCCGACTCGCCGTAATTGCTGATCATGAGCCCCGTCGCGCCAACCGCAAGAAGCACGAGCGCGACCACGACCTGCCAATGCTCGGCGAGCTTGCGCAGGAAGGATCCACCCTGGCCATGGTCAGGGGCGGTGGAGCGGCGGTTCGAAGTAGGCACCTGCACAGCTTACAGAGTGGAAGAGACGGACCGACGAGGTCATGAGGCGCGTCACCCGCATGTGACGAGCGTGAACGCATTTCTTATCGGAGCCGGGCGGCCTTCATGGCGGCCAGTGCTCCCGTGAAGATTCTTTGGAATCGATCCGGGGTGAGCCTGCCGGAGGGCGCGATGGGCAGGAAAGATTGATGGGCCACGGTGCGGGAACGAGTGAATTCGAGGATGCCCTCGCGGCCGTGGCGGTGGCCGAGGCCCGAGGCTTTCAATCCGCCGGAGGGGGCAGCTACGGAACCCCAGGCGGCGGCGAACGCCTCGTTGACGTTGACCATGCCCGCCTCGAGACGTCGAGCAACGGCCAATCCGTGGGCCCTATCCCCGGAATAAACGCTCGCGTTCAAACCGTAAGGGGTGTTATTTGCGGCGTCGACGGCGTCGTCGTCACTCGCCACCGAGTACACGGCGACGACGGGGCCGAAGGTTTCTTCGCGCGTAAGCCGAGCCGATGAGGGGACGTCCGTGAGCACCGTGGGCTCGAAAAAGCACGGGCCCAGGTCAGGTCGGGCGGAGCCGCCGGCGAGCACGCGGGCACCCTTCCCCACGGCGTCGTCCACCGCGGTGCGAACCCGCTGGAGGTGGTTCGCGGAGATCAGGCTGCCGACGCCATGCCCGTGATCGAATGAGAACCCCAGCCGAAGTTCCGCCGTCGCACGGGCAAAGCGCTCGCAGAAGGTTTCGTAGAGGGATTCGGCCACGTAGATCCTCTCGATGGACAGGCAGAGTTGGCCGGTTGAGGAGAAACAGCCGCGGATGGCGCCGTCGACGGCCGCGTCCAGGGAAGCGTCCGCGCAAACGATCATGGGATTCTTGCCGCCCAATTCCAAGGTTGCGGGTTTCAACGCATGACCCGCCGCCGCCGCGATCCCGCGCCCGGCCGCCGTCGAACCCGTGAAAGAGATGCCATCCACGGAGTCGAGGAGCTCATCGCCTACCTCGTCAACCGGTCCCGGAACCAGTTGCCAGACGGCGGAGGGGAGACCCGCCGACATCGCGAGCCGGCGCAAGAGAATCGCGGAGAGAACGGTCTGAGAATCCGGTTTGTGGACCACGGCGTTGCCGGCCACCAAGGCCGCGAGAAGGTCCGTCGCGCCCAGTGATACGGGGTAATTCCACGGCGTGATGAATCCAACCAGCCCCATCGGCAGGTGATCCACGCTCGTGCTGGTCAGCATCGGCAAGGCACCGCGACGTCGCTCCCGCGCCAACGCGTCTTCGGCGGAACGACCCACAAAGCGGCAGACGTTATAGGCATCCAGGATCTCGTCGTAAGCGTGGAGTCGGGATTTTCCGGTTTCAGCCTGGATCACGTCCAGAATCAACGCCTCGTTGCGGCGAATCTCATCGTGTAATCGAAGCAGTATCGCCGCGCGCTCCCGGACTGGACGGCGGGCCCAGCCTTCTTGGGCGTCGCGGGCATGTGCGGCGGCCCGTCGGACGTCCGCGGCGGTTGCCGAAGGAAGTGAGGCTAGCCGAATCGACAGCGCCGGGGCGGTGATCTCCAGCGCGTCGCCGGTGCCCACGACGTCGTCCGCGAGGTTTTCCGTGAGGAAATCGCCTAGTCGCCGGGGCAAGATGGACGTGGTTCCGGTGGAATGATCGTGCTGGGCGCTCATGCCTCCAGTCTGGCAGATTTCGCCTAGGATGTGATGCAACACACTTTTGTCGATGACTAAGGATGATGATGGTTTCGCTCTCGATACGCCGGGCCCTGGAAGGGATGGATGGCCCCGTCGGCGTGATCGATCGCGATGCTCTAGACGTCAACGTGGCGGCCCTCAAGGAACGTTCGCACGGGGTGCGAATCCGGGTGGCCACGAAGTCCGTGCGAGTTCCCGAGGCACTCCGGCACGTCCTTTCTCACGACTCCATCCACGGCATCATGGCCTATTCCCTGCAAGAGGCATTGGCCCTCTCGGAGGAGGGTTTTCACGACATCCTCGTCGGGTATCCGACCACGAATCGACCCGGCCTGCGGAGGCTGGCGCGCAGCGCAAAGCACCGGGAAAACATCACGGTGATGGTCGACTCGCCTGACCATCTCGACTATGTGGAGAAGTACCTCCACGAAGGAACCGTAGACCACTCGGCCTCGGATGTGCCTCGACCGCCGGTGCGCTTGTGCCTGGACGTGGACGCCTCCCTCCGGGTGTTGGAGAAGGTCTTTTCGGACACGATCCATGTGGGGGCCCGACGTTCACCCATCCGGACCCCCGAACAAGCGGTCGACGTCGCACACCAGATCGCCCAGCGCCCCCATTTCAAGCTCGTGGGCATCATGTCCTACGAGGGTCAGATCGCCGGGCAAGCGGACGCGGGATACAGCCCCAAAGCGTGGGCGACCCGGGTTATGCAGCGCATTTCCCGGGCAGAACTCAAGCAGCGGCGGACTAAGGTCATTGACGCGATTCGCCAGGATCATGAGCTCGAATTCGTCAACGGTGGCGGCACCGGTTCCCTCGAGAGCAGCGCCGCCGAGGGCACGCTCACGGAGGTCGCCGTGGGCTCGGGATTTCTCTCGCCCGGTCTCTTCGACGGGTACACGAGTTTTCGGCACCGCCCCGCGGCGTTCATCGCCACACCGGTGGTTCGTCGTCCCGCACCGGGCTGGGTCACCCTCTTTCAGGGTGGCTGGGTTGCGTCCGGGCCGGCGGGTCGGGACCGACTGCCTACCGTGGACTGGCCCGAAGGGCTGAGCTATTCACCCACGGAAGGGCCCGGCGAAGTCCAGACGCCATTGCACGGCCCGGGAGCCGACCTACTGAGCCTTGGTGACCTGGTCTATCTGCGGGACGCCAAGGCGGGTGAGCCCGCGGAGCATCTCAATGAGTATCTGGTGGTATCCAACGGCCAGGTGGTGGACACCTGGTCCACCTATCGAGGAAGAGGATGGGCCTTCTGATGACGACGCTGAGTAACTGGTCCGGAATCGAGCACGCGACTCCGCGCCATCTTTGGAAGCCAGAAACGTTTTCGCAGGCCCAAGGCCTGGTCCAACGGGCCGCTGAGCAGGGAGAACGCATTCGCGTAATCGGAGCCGGCCATTCCTTCACGCCCGTTGCTCTCGGCTCGGACCACGTGGTCAGCTTGGATCGGCTCAGCGGTGTGATCGACGTCGACCCGGTGCATTATCGGGCGCGATTTTTGGCAGGGACGCGATTGCGGGACATCCCCGACTTGCTCCAGCCGTACGGCCTGGCCCTGCCCAATCAAGGGGACGTCAATCCGCAGTCCCTCGCCGGTGCCTTATCCACCGGCACCCACGGAACCGGCCTCGGCTTCACCGGCTTGGGCGGCGTCGTCACAGGCTTGACGATCCTGACCGCCACCGGCGAAATCCTTCGCCTCTCCGAGACCGAACATCCGGAACTTTTTGACCACGCGCGTGTTTCGGTCGGCGTCCTCGGGATGATCCTCGAGGTGGAAATTCAGTGTGTTCCTTCATTTGACCTCATCGCGGAGGAAACGGGGGAGTCTCTGGAAGAGGTGCTGGACGGTTTCGAACATCGCGTACGCGAGCATGACCACGTCGAATTCTTCTGGTTCCCTCACACGGATTTCGCCATGGTCAAGACCAACACCCGCGTCGCACTGGGGGAAGCGGGCCCCGAGCATCTGGCGTCCGTGCGAGAACAACCGGCATGGATGCACCTGATCAATGACGAACTCGTTCAAAACGTCGGATTGCGGGCCCTGTGCGAGGTGGGTTCGCGCTTCCCCCGCACCGTCGCGCCGATGGCCAAGACGGCGGTCAAGGCTATGTCCGATCGCGCGTATCGGGCCGTGGCACACGAGGTGTTCGTGACCTCACGGCGCGTGCGCTTCAATGAGATGGAATATGCACTCCCCTTCGAGGCCGGCCCCGAGGCTCTTCGCGAGATCCGGAGCTTCCTCGATGCTCACGATATTCCGGTGACCTTCCCCGTGGAGGCCCGGGTAGCCGCCGCCGACGACGTCCCCCTCTCGACCGCCTCCGGCCGGGAGACCATGTACGTGGCGATCCATCGCTTCGTCAAGGATGACCCTTTCGAGCTCTTCCACGGCATCGAGCCGATCCTGCGGGCTCATGAAGGCCGTCCCCACTGGGGTAAACGCCATACTTTGGGCCAGGAAGAGCTCTCTGCGGTGTACCCGCGCTTCGAGGAATTTCGTGAGGTGCGACGCCGCATCGACCCCGACGCAGTGTTCGGGAATCAGCACACCGATCACCTCTTCGGAGTGCACCGCCAGAGTCCGTAGACTCGACTTATGCTTCCCGCCATCATTGCGACCGTTATCGCCGCCCTGCTCATCGGGGTTGGGGTGCTCGGCATCATCGTCCCAATCCTGCCAGGATCCCTTCTGGTGATCATCGCGACCCTCGTCTGGTCACTGACCGTGCGGGCACCGGAAGGGTGGTGGGTTCTCGGCGCGGGCGGCGGCTTGGCTCTCATCGGCCTGAGCGCTTCCCTGTTTTTAACGGGTCGCACCATGAAACAACGGCACATTCCCAACCGTTCCTTGCTGATCGCCGCGGTGTGCGCGGTGATCGGCATGTTTGTCATCCCGGTGCTCGGCTTGCTCGTCGGATTTGTGGTGGGTCTTTTCGCGTCGGAGCTGTATCGGCAACGCGACCTCGACTCGGCGGTGTCGTCCTCCGTTGCGGCCCTCAAGGCCGCCGGAACCGGCATGCTCATCGAGTTGGCTTGCGCTTTACTGGCGGGAACCGTGTTTGTGATCGCCGCCCTCACGTACTTCATCACAGCCTGAGGCCGGTAGACTGGCCGCCATGAAATCTCTGCCTGCTTCCCTGGCCCTGGCCGCCGCCGCGATTATTCAAGCGATGGGCGTCTATCACTGGCGGGGCGACTCCATGGCGGTCTCTGGGCAGGTATTTTTCCCGATCCTCTTTGGGCTCATGTCCATCTATTTGGCCTGGCGAAATAAGGATTCGGAGCGTTTTTACGTTGCGCACATGATTCTCGCCGTGATCGGCGTGTTGGGCCTCGTGGCCACCGTGATCGGAATGGTCGGGACCATTTGGGCCCTGTACCCGTCGCTGATCATGTACTACGTCTTCCTGCTGGTCCTCATCGTGGAGACCGCCTTGCGGATCGCGGCCATGCCGAAGAAGGCCAAAGCCACCGAGGAGGAGGCCGCCGCTGAAGGAGCTTCTGACGACGCCGTCGCTCAGCCCGCAAAACGCCGACGCCGCCGCCGGGCGGGTTCAGGCCCAACTCATCTGGTCGCCACCTCGAAATCGGGTGCTTCCGGATCACACGCATCCGAGGGCGGATCGGCCGCCGCGGATGCCGACGCATCCGAGCACGTTGCACACGAGAGGACCGACGAGCGCTGATGTCTCGAGAGGCCGCAACTATGTCTTCCCCTGCCACGAAGCCTCGTGAGACGTCACTTCCGTGGAAGGTCTGCGCGTGGGTGATTGTCGCGATCGTTCTCGGCGGGCAATTTTGGTACGCAATGACCACCGGCGGGCTCGACTTCACCGTGTATCGCGCCGGCGCGACGACGCTCTTTGGCAATGACGGTATGCAGAAGTCGCTGTACGACCTGCATCTCGTTCCCCTGACCGAGACCTCGTACCTCCCGTTCACGTATCCGCCGTTCGCGGCCATCCTGTTCTTGCCTTTCGCGTTCCTGCCGGTCAAGGTGGGCGTCGCGATCATGGTGATCTTTTCGATGGCCGTGGCCTGGTGGTTTGCCGCAATCATTTACGACTACGTGAATCACCGAGGCCGCACGATTCCGTTCCAGGACAAGTTGGGCCGGACGACCACTATCGCGCTGCTCGCCGCCCTCATTTGTCTCTCCGGACCGTGGCGTCGAGGCCTGGGCCTGGTGCAGATCAACCCGCTCATCATGTTGCTGATTTTGGCGGATCTTCTGCGGCCGGCCACTAAGGTCCCTCGGGGACTGCTGATTGGCATCGCCGCCGGTATCAAGCTCACGCCCTTGGCCTTCGGCTTGGTGATGCTCATGCGCAAGGACATCAAGGGATTGGTGACTCTGGCGGCGTCGTTCGCGGGCACCATCCTGGTGGGCGTGATTTTCTTGCCGCACCAGGCCAAGGAATTTTGGTTCCACGCGGTGTCTGATCCATCGCGCGTGGGCAATATTAACTACCTGGACAATATTTCGATCCAGGGATGGCTCATGCACATCGGCCTTACCGGTTCGGTGCTCAAGGTGGTCATGTATGTGCTGATCGTGACGCTGATCGTGGGCGTAGCCGCGGTGATCCCGTCCCTCGATCGGCGCGGCATGAAGCTGTCCATCGTCTCGTTGAACGCCTTCGTGATGCTCGCGATCTCGCCGATCTCGTGGTCCCACCACAACACGTGGTACCCGCTGATCTTCGCCGCCATTTGCGTGGACGCCGTGCCGTGGTTGTTCTCTCGGCCGGGCCTTCAACGCCGCGTCGCCCTGACCCTGGCATGGGTCGCTGCCATTGGGCTGTATATCTCTCCGATGTGGATCGGCATTGCCCTGTATGGTTCCTCGGAATACCTGGACTACATCACGACCATTCCGTTGGTGGTCTCCGCGATCCCCATCATCTGCCTGTTCCTCTTCATCTGGATGTGGATCATCGGCGCTTGGCGTAAGCGGAACGTCACCGACGAGCGAGTTCTCGCCTCGGCGTAGCGTGTAGGTCGGACGGTGACGTCGGGGCCGGGGTGCGGTACCCCGGCCGTGTCCGTCAGCGCGTGAAGCTGCGCACCTCAACACCGGCGTCGTCCAGGGCCTCGCGCACGGACCGGGCGATCTCGACGGCGCCGGGTGTATCTCCGTGCACGCACACGCTCTCGGCGTCCACGGACACATCCGTGCCGTCCACCGCGGTGACTTTTCCTTCGGTCACCATTCGCACCACGCGGGCCGCGATCTCCTGGGCGTCGTGAATCACGGCGCCCGGTTCCCGGCGCGAAACCAGCGCGCCTTCCGGCGTGTAACCCCGATCCGCGAAGATTTCGGGGACGGGACGCAGACCCGCACGGGTTGCCGCCTCGGCGATTTCGGAATTCGGGAGCACCAGGATGGGCAGGGTGGGATCGACGGTCGCGATGCCTTCCGCAACTGCAGCCGCCTGCGCCGGGTCCTTGGCGATCCTGTTGTACAACGCGCCGTGCGGCTTGACGTAGGAAACCCGCGTGCCCGATGCCAGCGCCAAGGCCTGGAGCGCCCCGATCTGGTAGATCACGGCGTTGACGAGCTCGTCGTGTGCCATGTCCATGACGCGGCGTCCGAAGCCTTGAAGGTCGGGGTAGGCGACGTGCGCGCCCACGGCCACGCCGTTGTCGGCGGCGGAGCGGCACGTGGCCCGGGCGACGTCGGGGTCGCCCGCGTGGAAGCCGCAGGCCACGTTGAGCGAGGACACGATGCCGGCCATCGCCGCGTCGTCGCCCATGGTCCAGGAGCCGAAGGACTCGCCGGAATCCGAATTCATATCGATGTGCATTATTCCTCCACTGAAAAATTGGTATAGGACGACGACGCCCCGGCCGCACCCACCACGCGGGCCGCCTCCCGGGAGGCGATGCGAGCGCAACGGGCCAGGACATCGAGGGGCAAGGCGTTCTCGGGCTCGACGTCGTCGGTCAGCTTCGCGACCAGAGCCGCGAAAACTCCCACGTAAGCGTCACCCGCCCCGGTGGTATCCACGACCTTCTCGGCGCGGGTCGCCTCGATGTGCTGAGGTTGGGGCGCATGCCGCGTGGCGATGGCGGAGCCTTCGCTGCCGAGCGTCACGACGGCCGCCGGGGCGAGCTCCGTGAGCGTGGCTGCAGGAGAACGCCGGTCGGGAAGAGCATGCCGCCGGATCACTGCCTGCGCTTCGGACTCGTTCACCACGAGAACGTCCGTCGAGGAGAGGCACTCCGCGGAAACGTCGGCCGCCGGCGCCAAGTTGAGGATGAACCGTGCGGACGTTTCGGAAACGGTGCGCGCCAGTTGCTCGAGGGTTTCCACGGGAATTTCGCCTTGCGCGACCACCACACGGGATCCTCCGAAGCCCTCCGAACCCGCGCGGCGCACGAGTTCCGGGGAAACGCTCCGATTGGCGGCGGGCACGATTGCGATGGTGTTCTCCCCGTGAGCATCCACGGTGATGTGGGCTGTCCCCGAGTCTCCGGGAACTGTGCTCATGGCATCCGTCGCGACGCCGTAGACCCGCAGCTCCTCGAGGAGGCGGTGACCGGCGTCGTCGTCCCCCACACAACCGAGGAAGGCGGTGGCGGTTCCGGTCAATGCCGACGCGACCGCCTGATTGGCGCCTTTCCCGCCGAGCCCGTACGTCACGGACTCACCGACCAGGGTCTCGCCGGGCGCGGGGAAGCGATCCACCGTGACGGTCACATCGCGGCTCACGGAACCGACCACGAAGACTTGGGGCTTTACCAAATGCGCACCCGTTCCTCAGGGGCAAGCCACATGTCGTCGCCAGGCTGCACGCCGAAGGCTTCGTGGTATTCGTCCACGTTGCGCACCGTCCCGTTACAGCGGAACTCCGAGGGGGAATGCGGGTCGATCGAGAGCAACATCTTTGCGGTCTGCGTCCGGGCCTTCGAGCGCCAAATCTGCGCGTAGGCCAGGATCAACCGCTGGGTCGCGCTGACACCGTCGACCTTGGGCGCTTCCTCCAGGCTCGTTCCGGCCTTGTCCAAGGCCTTGCGGTACGCCTTGATCGCGATGGTCAATCCGCCCAAATCGCCGATGTTTTCGCCCAAGGTCAGTTCGCCGTTGACGCGGTCCTCGGCCGGGTCGAGGCCCTCCGGGGTGTACTCGGAATACTGGCTGACCAGGGAGGACGTGCGCTTCTCGAACTCGCGGAGATCGGCTTCGGTCCACCAGTCGTTGAGGTTGCCGTCGCCGTCGTATTTGGCGCCCTGATCGTCGAATCCGTGGCCGATCTCGTGCCCGATCACCGAGCCAATGCCACCGTAATTTGCGGCGTCTTCGGCCTCCATGGAGAAGAACGGGGGCTGGAGGATCGCGGCAGGGAAAACGATCTCGTTCATCACCGGGTTGAAATATGCGTTCACGGTCTGCGGGGTCATGTGCCACTCGTGGACGTTGATCGGCTGGCCGAGCTTGCCGAGTTCGTAGTCGTGTTCAAAACGGTTGCCCGCCTTGACGTTCTCGACCACGTTCTCGCCGATGATGAGCGACGAGTAGTCGCGCCACTCGTCGGGATACCCGATCTTGGGCGTGAACTTGCCGAGTTTTTCCAGGGCGCGCTCGCGGGTCTCGGGGGTCATCCACTCCAGCGAAGAGATCGATTCCCGGTAGGCCTCGATGAGGTTCCCCACGAGCTCCTGCATACGAGCCTTGTGTTCCGGCGGGAAGTGGCGCGCCACGTACTCCTTGCCGACTTCCTCACCCAGCAGCGATTCCACGAGCCCGACGCCGCGCTTCCAGCGGTCCCGCATTTCCTCGGTGCCCATGAGTCGCTTGGAGTAGAACTCAAAGTTTTCCCGCACGGCCGCCGAGTGCAAGAATGCGGCGCGTGAATGGGCGATGTGCCAGGCCAGCCACAGGACCCACCGTTCCATCGGCTCGGAGGCCCACATGTCAGCAAATCCGCGAAGATATGAAGGCTGGGCGACGACGACGCGTTCGAAAGTCTCCCGACTACCACCCAACGCTTCGATCCACCGCTCCCACGGGAACCCGGGGAAATCCGTGCTCAGGGTGTCGGGGGAGTACGGGTTGTAGGTCTTATGGGCGTCGCGGCAGGCGACTTTGTCCCAGTGGTGTTCGGCCAGCCGGGTCTCGAGGTCGAAGATCGTTTGCGCTGCGTCTTCCGGGCTGGTCCCGAAGCGTTCGGCGACGCCGGTGATCTTGAGCATCGAGGCGATGTGCTCTCGGTAGGCTTCGCGAATTTCGGCGTACTTTTCCTCGCGGTAGTACTCTTCGTCGGGCAGACCCAGGCCGGACTGGGCGAGATAAGGAACGTACTGCGTTGCCTTCTTCGCGTCGTTATTGACGTACACGCCCACGGGGCTCCCGACGCCGCTCGCGTCGAGCGCCGCCATGACGATCACCAGACCGTCTTTGTCCTGGGCCGTCTGCAATAGCTCAAGGTCCGGGTCCAAGGGGCGGTTGCCGGCTTTTTCGATGGCCTCTTCGTCCATGAAGGAGTTGTAAAGGGCGCCCACCTTGGATTCGGGGTCTGCCTCGCCGGCGGCTGTGATGATGTCACGGATTTGTTCTTCCGAACGATCGCGCAGGGCGTAGAATGCGCCGTCGATTCCCCGGTCGGAGGGGATGTCGTGCTGAGCGATCCAGGCGCCGTTGGCGTATCGGTACAGGTCTGCCTTGGGATCCACGGTGGTGTCCATGCCCGCAGTGTCCAGGCCGCGTTCCGCCGGAGCGGTGTGCTGATCAGAAGCGTTCGAAGTCATGTGCCCCAGCCTACCGATCCCTACATGACGCCGACTGAAGAATTACTAAGGTCACCCTGACCCCGAAGGGCTCAGCTCGATAGACTGGTGGACATTGCCATAGTGCTTACCCCTCCGGAAGAGGGCCGGGAACGAAGCCCGGAATCCGTGACGAAAGGACCCCGCCGTGACTCAAGCCCCCGAACGTCCGTTGCGCGTTGCCGTGATTGGATCGGGCCCCGCAGGCGTGTACGCCTCGGATCTGCTCTCCAAGTCCGACGCCGTTGCAGAGGGAAATCTCGAGGTCAGCATCGATATTTTCGACCGCTACCCCGCGCCGTTCGGTCTGATTCGGTACGGCGTGGCGCCCGACCACCCGCGCATCAAGGGCATCATCACCTCGTTGCACAAGATCATGGAGAACCCGGCCATTCGCTTCTTCGGCAACGTCGAATACGGCACGGATATCACTCTGGCCGAGCTCCGGGAGCACTATGATGCCGTCATCTTTGCGACCGGTGCCTACTATGATGCCTCCCTGCACATTCCCGGCGTCGAGCTAGAGGGCTCCTACGGCGCTGCGGACTTTGTGGCGTGGTACGACGGCCATCCGGACGTGTCCCGCGAGTGGCCGCTCGAGGCCCGCGAGATCGCCGTGCTGGGTAACGGCAACGTGGCCCTCGACGTCGCGCGCGTACTGTCCAAGCACGCCGACGACCTCCTCGTGACCGAGATTCCGGAGAATGTGTACGAGGGTTTCAAGAAGTCGCCCGTGACCGACGTCCACATTTTTGGTCGACGCGGCCCCGCGCAGATGAAATTCACCCCTCTGGAGTTGCGTGAACTCGCGAAGTCCCGCGACGTCGACATCGTCCTGTACGACGAAGACTTCGAATTCGACGAGGCCTCCCGTGCGGCGGTCGAATCGAATAACCAGATCAAGGCCATGGTGAAAACCTTGGACAAATGGCGCGAGGAGCAGCGAGAGAATCCGGGTACGGCCTCGCGGCGTCTGCACCTCCACTTCTTGCAGTCTCCGGCGGAGATCGTGGGGGATGAGAACGGTAAAGTTCGTGCGATTCGCATGGAACGCAACGAGCTCGACGGCGCCGGCGGCATCCGCCCCACCGGGGAAACCCTCGAATACGAGGTTCAGGCCGTGTACCGGGCGATCGGCTACTTCGGTTCCGAGTTGCCGGAGGTCGGCTACGACAAGCTGCGCGGCGTCATCCCTAATGCGGAGGGCCGCGTGCTGGACGAGACCGAGAAGGCCATTCCTGGTCTATACGCAACCGGCTGGATCAAGCGCGGTCCCGTCGGCCTGATCGGCTCCACGAAGTCCGACGCCCTGGAAACGATCACTCACCTCATCGAGGATCACGAGTTCACGGCGAGCGAGGCCGAGCCGGAGAGCGTGCCGGAATTCCTCGAAGGCAAGGGCATCGAGTTCACCACGTGGGAAGGCTGGCACGCCCTGGATGAGCACGAGCGTTCGCTGGGTGCCGCAGCTACCGACGCCGCCGGTCAGCCGCGTAAGCGCGTCAAGGTGGTTCCGCGTGAGGACATGGTGAAGATTTCCCGCCAAAAGTAACCGTGCGCGCCGTCGTATCGATGGAATGACCGCCCCTCGGCACTCGCTGAGGGGCGGTCATTCATATCTGAATTCTTTGCTTTTGACCCCTCCACAACGTGATTTGCGTCCTAGAATAGGAAGAGGAACTACCCAAGGAGGGGCGCCATGTCAGAGACCAAAGGCTTCAATCCCGAAACAACTTTTGGTGCACGAGCACTTGCGGAAAGCGCTGAATCATCGAATCTGAGTGAAATCCACGGCGAGATCATCGTGGGGATCGACGGTTCTGATCAGAGCTATGGTGCCCTGACGTGGGCGGTCTCTGAGGCTAAACGACGCAAGGTCCCCGTCCGCTTAGTCACCGCGTACTCGCTTCCCGTTTTTACCGGCACGGGTTTCGACGCCGGATATTCGATGGTTGACGACAAAGCTCTGGAAGACGGCGTCCGCCAGATCCTCGACGAGGGCTATCGTCGCGTCGAAAATGAAGGCGTGGAATTGCGCGCGACCGTAGAAACCGGCGATGCGTCAGGAATCTTAATCGAACTATCCAAGCGCGCCGAGCTCATTGTGGTGGGGTCGCGGTCGGCCCGTGGATTCCTGGGGCGGCTTCTGGGGACCGTTTCGACGGCCCTCCCGGCGAAGTCCCGGTGCCCCGTCGTCGTCGTTCCCCTGAACTGGGCCAAGCGCCACGCGGAGGACGCCACGATCCTCACGCCATCGCACGGCGTGGCTGTTGGTTCCGATGGTTCGGACCAGGCCCGCATCGCTATCCTCAAGGCCGCCGAACAGGCCGAGCTCATGGGTGTTAACCTCACTCTGGTCAATGCATTGGCTCCGTTTACGGGGGCCGTGAACTGGGTTCCGGCGGCCGTGGACTTCGAGGCGATGTACCGCGAAGTCGAGCAATTGCAGGAGTCGGCCAAGAAATGGGTGAAGGGCTACTACCCGGATCTTGAGGTGACGGCGGAACTTGTCGACGGATCGCCGGTGAAGGTCTTGATCGACGCCGGCGAGGAAGCCGACATGATCGTCGTCGGCACCCGTGGTCGTGGCGGGCTGACCGGCATGATCCTGGGCTCCACCTCGCAGGGTGTGCTGCACGCGGCGGACAATCCGGTGATGATTGTTCCGGATCTCGACGACGACCGTATCGAGACTGCTCCCGAAGCGGGCGTGGTCTGGGGCTAGAGGCCCACGTGATCCCCCGGGGTGCCGTGCATCTCGGGGGTTCCGCTCGCTGTTTTGTGATTCGCGACGCTTTCGGCGGATTCGATTTGTACTTTCACGCTGGAGCCGATTATGCTTATGGAGGTCCAAGCAAGGAAAGCTTCCCGAGCTGGCCTAAGCCCCCATCGTCTAGCGGCCTAGGACACCGCCCTTTCACGGCGGCGGCACGGGTTCGAATCCCGTTGGGGGTACTGCAAGTCTTCGGATTTGCTCACCACATGTGGTTCCAATAAGATTGATTCTCGTTGGAAAAACACCAAGGCCCTGTAGCGCAGTTGGTTAGCGCGCCGCCCTGTCACGGCGGAGGTCGCGGGTTCAAGTCCCGTCAGGGTCGCTCAGGCGGCGTATTTCTTCTGAAGAAATTCAGGTGAAGACGCCGTCGTGGCATATCTGAGAAGAAATGCCTGGCTCTGTAGCTCAGTTGGTAGAGCGTACGACTGAAAATCGTAAGGTCACCGGATCGACGCCGGTCGGAGCCACTGAAAACCGCCCCGTAGGCTTCTATGCGGGGCGGTTTTCTTTTTAACCGGTGTGGGGTCTGGACTTTCTCGATCAGTGCAGCCGGCCCTGCAATTTCCGCCGGCGACAACATTTCACGGGCTCGAAACCTTGAAGTAGATTCACGCACGACATTCGGCCGCGGCAGAGACCTACCATCGTCGGGACAGGTGCTCGCCAAAATGCCCGCCGGAACAGGGGATACCCATGAATTTAGACCATTACGACAGCGCTCGAACGCGGAAATTTCAGCGAAAAGTGACGTTGCTTTCGGCCGGTGGGGTCTTTTTGGATGGCTTTGATTTGACCATCATTGCCGTCGCTATGCCGATGATCGCCGGCGAATGGGGCTTGGGTGCGGCGGAAAAATCGATTTTGACCAGTAGCGCCATTATTGGCTCATTCATTGGTGCGGTATCGCTGGGAAACCTCACGGACCGCTTTGGTCGCAAGGCGATGTACATCATCGATCTTTTGGCATTCGTCCTCTTTGCCGTTCTGACGGCTTTTGCGCCAGACCTCTGGTGGCTGGTGATTTTCCGGTTCCTTTTGGGAATCGGTATCGGAGCTGACTACCCGATTTCTGCGACCCTTGTTTCGGAATTCGCGTCGAAGAAGGGCCGCGGCAGGCTGTCGACGTCGTTGGGTGCGATGTGGTTTGCCGGGGCCGTTGTGGCCTATCTTGTGGGACTGCTGACTCTGCCCCTGGGCGACTTTGCCTGGAGGGCAATGCTCTTGGTGGGCGCCATCTTCGCCCTGATAGTTTTTGCCTTCCGAGTCACGCTTCCCGAGTCGCCTCGGTGGTTGGTGGCCCACGGCCGGCACCAAGAAGCTCGCGACGTCGTCGAGAAAATTACGGGGGTGCGTCCAAGCCGGGATGAGGTCCAGGCCGAAGCTGCTGAACCCGCCCAAGCTCCTGCTCAGGCGGCACGCCTCGTGAGCCTCTTCAAAGGCCGCCAGAGAAATCGGACGCTCTTCGTGTGCGGGTTCTGGTTTTGCTACGCCACGGCCTACTACGGAATTTCGATGTACACCCCAACGATTCTTGCGCCCTTTACCCAAGGGAATCACGTCGCCGTCATCGTGGGATCCGGGATTGTGGCGGTTTTGGGCCTTGTCGGCTCGGTCATCGGAATGAACCTGGTGGATTCGTGGGGGAGGCGCCCGCTCATCATCACCTCCTTTGCCGGGCTGACAGCATCACTCGTGGTGTTGGCGATGACGGTCAATCCTCACCTGATTTTCTTGATTGTCCTGTTCAGCATCGCGGTTCTCTTCTCCAATTCTGGCGGCGGCATTCTGAACTTCGTGTACCCGACGGAGCTCTTCCCGACCGAGTTGCGGGCCACGGGGTCCGGACTGGCGACGTCGGTGAGCCGCATTGGCTCGATCTTGGGTGTCATTGCGTTCCCGAATATGGTCGCGGCGTGGGGAAACAACGTGGCCTTGTGGGTCTTTGCCGCCGTGGGCCTCTCGGGATTGTTGATTTGTGTTTTCATGGCACCCGAAACGAAGAACCGTAGCTTGGAAGAGATCAACGCATAACGAAGCCGTGAGCCGTCAGGAGATCGGTAGTCTGTGACCCATGGATGGTGTTGTAACAGGGGAGATCCGCCCCGAAACTCCGGTTGATGTTCCAGCAATTGGCCGAGTTCTTGAGGCGGCCTTTGAAACCTCTGAAGAGGCTGAGCTGGTTAAGGCGTTGCGACGGGATCCAGCGTGGATCCAAGGGCTATCTTTCGTTGCGACCGATTCCGATGGATCGGTGATTGGATATGCCTTGCTGACCCGCTGTCATGTGGGTGAACAACCCGCATTATGTTTGGCGCCGTGTGCCGTCGTGCCGGAATATCAGCGGTCCGGCGTTGGAACGGCCGTGATCGGAGCCGCGCTGGAAAGTGCTCGACAACAGGGTGAGGGCACGGTCGTCGTATTGGGCCACCAAGGCTATTACCCGCGGTTCGGGTTCGTCCCGGCGTCGGACTACGGCATTGACCTGAGCATCGATGTCCCTGACGGGGCCTTGATGGTGCTCTCGCTTGATGGCGGCCAGGTACCGAGTGGACGGGTGCGTTATGCGGAGCCCTTCGGGATCTAGGTCTCCGACTCTCGGTGTAGAACGACAACGCCGTTCGGTCCTTCTCGCGAGGTGACGACAAAACACCAGGTGTGAGGAGAGTATGTTCCTCACGCCCGGTGATGAGCCGTCAATCGTGCTGGAAGGATTTGAGGAAGGCCTCGCCGTCGTTGGAGAGTTGTACCCGGTTGGGGTCGAGCGGGTACGGCTCCACGGGCAATTGCCTGAATTCCATGCGGTCGAGGCCGGCCTGCGAGAAAGATTTGAGCACTGCGGCGAGTTCTTTCTGATCTTTGAGACCGCTGTCCACGGTGATGGAAGAGGACGCCTTGTTCAAAAGGTCGAACATCTTCGTGGGATTGCTCAGGACGTTGTCCTTTTTGACTTTGTCCAGGATGGCGGCCATCACCTGCTGCTGGTGTTTGATCCTGGCGAGGTCGCTGCCGTCGCCGATGGCGTGGCGGGTGCGGGCCATGGCCAAAGCGTCTTTACCGTGTAGGGTCTGGCATCCGGCGGGTAGGTTCAGGTTGGCGTCTGGATCATGAAGGGCCTCCGGGAGGCACATGGTGATCCCGTCGAGAGCATCAATGACCGACATGAAGCCCCCGAAGCTGACGTCTACGGAGTGGTCGAGTGGAATGCCCGTGAGATCCGTGACCGCTGAGACGAGCTGTGAATCCCCTTCATCGAGAAATGAATTGATCTGGACCGGCTGTTGGGGGTCGGACGCATATTCTTTGGAATTCTTGGGCGGCTTCACCATGGTGTCGCGGGGGATTTGGATGCCGGTGGCCTGGGTGTGGGTGGAATTGAGGTGAAGGATCATGAGCGAATCGCTGCGGCGCCCTTCGGCTTCTCCGGCGTTGATTGATCCGTCTCGCCCGTCAGAGCCAATCACCAAGATATTGAGCGGCCCGTCGTGGTTGGAATTCGACGCGAGCCCGCTGACTTCGGTGGTGTGCAGATTGTTCGCCAAGTGATTCGTGGCAATGAATCCAAGAGTTGCCGCTACAGCGACGGCGCATAGCGTGGCACCTGCCGCAATGCGCGGACCTTTCCGTTTGTACCAGGGGCGTTTGGGCTGGCTGGTTGCCATCTGAGCCTCGGTGTGAGGGCCGAGCTGATGATTCCGTCGCGTGTACGTCATGGGTTCCTAGGGGGTGTGAGGAAACGGTGGGGCATCCCTCCTGGGATGTAGAAGTACATCAATTTTGAGGTATTTTTTTGTGAAAAACCCGGGGGTGGCCTGAAATTCGCCCCCGAGTCACCCCGTCCACGACGACGGCCTACTTAATCTCGACCACCACAGGCAGATGGTCCGAGGCACCCTTGCCCTTGCGTTCTTCGCGATCGTATTCGGCGCCGGTCACCCGTTCGGCCAGTGCCGGCGAGTACAGCTGGAAGTCGATCCGCATCCCCTCGTTTTTGGGGAAGCGCAGGGAGGTGTAATCCCAGTAGGTGTAGTCCTTCTCGCCCTGCGTATAGGGGCGGGCGACGTCGGTCAGGTTGGCGTCCTCCAGGAACGAGTAGAACGCGGCGCGTTCCGGTTCCGTCACGTGCGTCATGTTGTTTTTGCGGAAAAAGTCGATGTCCCAGACGTCGTCGTCTTGAGGTGCGACATTCCAGTCGCCCACGAGGGCCAGCTGCACTTGAGGGTCCTCCGCCAGCCACTTTTGCGTGTCTTCCCGGAGCACCTTGAGCCATTCAAGCTTGTACGCCATATGGGGGTCATCGATCCCGCGACCATTGGGGATGTACAGGCTCCACACCCGGACGCCGTCGCAGGTTGCCGCGATGGCGCGCGCCTCCTGGATCTCTTCCTTGCCGGGTTTCCCGAAAACCGGCTGGCCCGGAAAAGTGCGTTCGACGTCGTCGAGGCCCACTCGGGACGCGATGGCGACGCCGTTCCACTGATTCAGACCGAAATGCGCGACGTCATAACCGAGTCGTTCAAACATGGCGAAGGGGAAGTTCTCGTCCTTGGCTTTAGTCTCCTGGATGGCCAGCACATCGATGTTTGAACGGTCCAGCCAAGCCTCCACTCGGTCTGCTCGCGCGCGGATCGAGTTCACATTCCAGGTGGCAATTCTCATCGGTGGGTGCTTCCTTTGTGCTTGAGAGGTTTCGAGGTGAAAACGGCGTCTCCCTCATCCTGAGCGAGAAGACCCTCAGTCTCAAGAATTGAGTCTCTCGAAGGTGATTCGCCGTGTCACTCGCTCGCGAAAAACCACCCTCGGGTGTAGGTCACAATCCCGTCACATTCGGCACTCGGAGGCGCTTCCTACTGTCGAGTAAATTAGTTCCGCACCAAGATCTCGGTTCACCTCGTCCAGTCGTCCGAGTCCAACGGAACGCGCGAAGGGCTGACAATCATCCCGCGTGAGATCGCCGTGACCGTTACCCGGGGCCTCGCGTGGGAAGCGGCCACACCCTGGGGGAATCCGACGAATAATCGGGGTTTGATTTCTGTGGAGGTGAGCTCCGGAAGGTAAAAGCCCTTGGGGAATTCCCATGTGATGAGAGTTCCTTGGGTGGCGGACGAACGCTTCACCGAGGTGCCTATCGAATTATAAAGAGCCAATTCCGGGCCATCGTTTGAGACTGAACCCATTCCTGTGGCGATCATCGACACCGTGACGGCGGATTGCAACCGGCCCGGGCCGCTGGTGTCGGGGGCTACGCCAAATTTCAGGCTTATCCCCTGCGAGCGTGTGGCGGTGGAGTCATTGGCACCAAAGAGAATGCCAAAGAAGTTCGGCGACGCTGCAATTTCGGGCACATTTCTTGTCGCGACGATCACGGGATTGGACCAGGCAGATTGCGCCGCGGATGGTGGGCGACTATTCCATGAAGTGCTCATCATTCCTTCTGTGGCACGAGCCGATAGCAATTCATCTCTCCGACACCCGGCAATGGTGTCCAAGAGATGCCGCAGTGGACTGTACAGAATGGGATCACCAAGAACACCTGATACTCGTGAGTAACTTTTTGAGTTCTGAACGACCTCGCGGCGCAAGTGACCCTTTGGTCCATTGGTTGGGTTGCGCGCCCGTCGGCGACTAACGTGATGGGGGACACGCTGACGTCGTCGGGTGGGATGCCCGTGGCCAGCACGAGACTTCACGGAGGAATCACATGACTGACCAGCCCGGACCACAGCAGCCTGTACCTCCGGCGTCGCCATTTCGCGAGGATGTCCTCACGGGCCAGAACATCCTGGTGACAGGTGGTGGGAGTGGGCTCGGTCGAGGCGTGGCCCGGCACTTCGTTCAGCATGGCGCCACTGTGCATATCTGGGGACGGCGAGAAAGCGTTCTCCAGGAAGCGGCCGATGAACTCAACGGCGAGTCCGGGGCAGGTTCCGCGCACTACCAATCCGTAGACGTCCGCGACGCAGAGGCCGTCGACGCGGCGGTGGAGCAAATCTGGGAGCAGCACGGCCCTTTGACCGCGGCTATGAACAACGCCGCCGGAAACTTTATTGCCCAAACCAAAGATCTCAGCCCGCGTGGGTTCCAGGCCATCACGGACACCGTGATGAAGGGGTCATATAACGTGACCCACGCCGTCGGGCACCGGTGGATCGAGCAGGGGCTGCCCGGCAACATCCTCTCGACGCTGGTCAGCTGGGTTTATACCGGCTCGGCCTTTGTGGTTCCCTCCGCCATGGCCAAATCGGCCGTCCATGCCATGACCATGTCCCTCGCCGTGGAGTGGGCCAAGTATGGAATTCGCCTCAACGCCATCGCGCCTGGCCCCATCCCCACGGAATTCACCTCCGTGGTGCTGGGCTCGAATCGAGGTGGCCAAGGGGCCATGACCGATATCGACGCTGTGCCCGCCCAGCGCGCTGGAACCGTCGAAGAAATGGGGAACCTGGCGACCTTCCTGATCTCTGGCGGGTGCGACTACATTACAGGGCAAACCATCACCATGGACGGCGGCCAAATGCTCGCCGGGCCATCGACCTTTTCCGCACTCTCGGACCTCGACGACGCCGACTGGGCCGAAATTGCGGCGAAGGGTAAGCAGGCCGCTGCGGAGTCGAAAAAGAACCGTACGACCTAGTCGGACTCGTGTGAAGGCTAGGTGTCGCGCGCATCTGGCATTGTCCCCGCAGGGTCGATAACCTGTGATCCGAGACACAGTTTTGGAGTTTCGGAATCTCAGAGAGGAGAACCGGCGCATGTCGAGCGAACAGGTCATGGAGCTGAAGCACTTCATCGGAGGGCAGGAGGTCGCGGGTCGATCGGGTCGCTTTGCCGATGTGTACGATCCGAGCACGGGTCAGGTTCAGGCGACGGTTCCTTTGGCCTCACGGGACGAGGTGGACGAGGTGGTCCGCAACGCTCGGGAAGCCCAAGTAGCCTGGGGCGCCACGAACGCGCAAAAGCGAGCCAGAGTTCTCGGCCGTTTCGTGAACCTGGCCAACGAGCACGCCGACGAGATCGCCGAGGCACTCTCGCGCGAACACGGGAAAACGGTTCCGGATTCTCACGGTGACCTTCAGCGCGGATTGGACGTCGTCGAATTCGCGATGGGTGCCCCACACCTACTCAAAGGGGAATTTAGCGACTCTGTGGGCACGGGAATCGACGTCTATTCGATGCGGCAACCGCTCGGTGTCGTCGCCGGGATCACCCCATTCAACTTTCCCGCGATGATCCCGCTGTGGAAGGCCGGACCGGCCATCGCGGCGGGAAACGCCTTTGTGCTCAAACCGTCCGAGCGCGATCCATCCGTGCCGCTGATCCTCGCTCGCCTCTGGAAGGAAGCGGGCCTGCCCGACGGCATCTTCAACGTCGTCAACGGCGACAAAGAAGCGGTGGACGCATTGATCGACCACGAGGACATTCGCGCCGTGGCTTTTGTGGGCTCCACCCCCATCGCGCAAAGCATTTATGAGCACGCGGCAAGCCGAGGCAAGCGTGCCCAGTGCTTCGGCGGCGCGAAGAACCACATGATCGTGATGCCCGACGCCGACCTCGATCAGGCTGCCGATGCCCTGATCGGCGCGGCCTATGGCTCCGCCGGAGAGCGTTGCATGGCCATTTCCGTGGCCGTTCCCGTGGGCGAAGAGACGGCGGACGCCTTGGTGGCCAAGGTGAAGGAGAAGGCCGAAAACCTCACCTTTGGTCCCTCCTTGGACGAATCGTCGGATTATGGCCCGCTCGTTTCCTCGGCCGCCAAAGAGCGTGTGGAAAGCATGATCGGCCGCGGCGTCGAGGAAGGTGCCGAGCTGGTGCTGGACGGTCGCGGTGCGTCGGTGGCCGGGCACGAGGAGGGCTTCTTTGTGGGCCCGACTCTCTTCGACCGCGTCACCCCCGACATGAACGTGTACCGCGAGGAAATCTTCGGACCCGTGCTGACCGTATTGCGCGCAGCGGATTTCGACGAGGCCTTGGAGCTGCCGACCCAACACGAATTCGGCAACGGCGTCTCGATCTTTACCCGCGACGGCGACACGGCGCGTGAATTCGCCCGCCGCGTGGAGGTCGGCATGGTGGGCGTCAACGTGCCGATCCCCGTGCCCATCGCCTATTACACCTTCGGCGGTTGGAAGGCCTCCGGATTCGGGGACCTCAACCAGCACGGCCCGGACGCCTTCCGCTTCTACACCAAAACCAAGACGGTGACCCAACGGTGGCCATCCGGCATCAAGGAAGGAGCGAGCTTCGTCATGCCCACCGGCAACTGACGCCGCCGCCCACCGGCCACACCGAACCAGCAGGAGGACGATCGATGACAGAACAGCAGGACGCACCCGTACTCACCACCATCCGGGGCCACCTCGGACTCATCACACTGAACCGCCCGCGCGCGGTCAACGCGTTGAACGTGGAAATGATTGGGCTCGTCAACCAGGCCCTCGACGAGTTCGAGGAGGACGCCAACGTCAAAGTCGTGGCGATCGTCGGCTCGGGGGAACGCGGGCTGTGCGCCGGGGGCGACGTCGTGGCCCTGTATAAGGCCGCATCCAGCGATGATCCCGGTCAGGGCATCGATTTCTTCCGCCAGGAATACGCCTTCGACTACCGCATTTCGCGATACCCCAAACCGTTCGTCGCGATCATGAATGGGCTGGTCTTGGGCGGCGGCGTCGGGCTCTCGGTTCCGGGGTCACACCGCGTGGCCACGGATTCGACACGCACCGGGATGCCCGAAACTGGCATCGGCTTTTCCCCGGACGTGGGAGGCCTCAACTATCTTTCCCATGCACCCGGGCAAGCGGGTAAGCACCTGGCACTGACCGGGCTCCACATCGACGGTGCCGACGCCATCCACGCGGGCTTGGCCGACTACTACGTCGAGGATGCCCAGGTGGAGGAATTGCTGAAGCAGCTCGAAGACACCGAGAATCCCGGAACCGTGGCGACCGTTCTTCAAGAGGTCGAGGCCGAGCTTCCCGAGTCGACGTTGGCGGCCGCGGCGTCGTGGATAGATGAGGATTACGCCCCGGAAACCGTGGAGGAGATTCTCGCCAACGTGACGGCCAGGGTCGAGAAGGATCCGGATAACGAGCTCGCGGCCTCGGCGCTCGCCGCACTGCGACGCAACAGCCCCACCGGCATGAAGACGGCGTTGGAAGGCCTGACCCGAGCCTCAAACCAGAGCCTTGCCGAGACCTTGACCCAAGACTTCCGCACCAGCGGAAACGCGCTCTTTGCCCACGACATGGCCGAGGGTATTCGCGCGCAGGTGATCGACAAAGATCGCAACCCACAATGGCAACCGCAAACCCTCGAGGATGTGGATCGGGAGACCGCGCTGGGATTCTTCGAGCCGGTACCGAATCACGAGGACCTGCGATTGTCGGACGAAGGAGCAACGTCATGAACATCGCATTCCTGGGCCTCGGAAATATGGGCGGTCCCATGGCCCGCAACCTCAAGGACGCCGGGCACGCCGTCGTCGCCTTCGACCTCATGGAGGCCGCGCGAGAGAACGCCGCCGCCGAGGGCGTGACCATCGCGGCCAGCGGTGCGGACGCCGTCAAAGATGCCGAGGTCGTCATCACGATGTTCCCGGCGGGCAAGCACGTTTTGGCGGCCTACCGCGGAACCGAGGGCGAACTGGGGCTGCTGGCCGTTGCTCGCCCGAACACGCTATTCATCGACAGTTCGACCATCAGCGTGGATGAGGCGGTCGAAGCCGCAGAACTCGTCCACGAGGCCGGCCATCGAGCAGTCGACGCGCCGGTCTCCGGAGGAACCGCAGGAGCCCAAGCCGGCACCTTGACGTTCATGGTCGGTGGACCGAAGGCGCACGTCGACGCCGCCCACGAACTCTTCGACGTCATGGGGAAGAAGATCGTCCACTGCGGAGAGAACGGCGCAGGCCAGGCCGCCAAATGCTGTAACAACATGTTGCTGGCGATCACGACCATCGGCGCGAGTGAAGCCTTCACGTTGGGATCCAAACTGGGCCTAACCGATCAGGCACTCTTCGATGTCATGTCCACCTCTGCCGCTCAATGTTGGTCCGTGACGACCAACTGCCCTGTTCCGGGCCCGGTGCCCACCAGCCCTGCCAGTAACGATTACCAGCCCGGCTTCGCGGCGGCCCTCATGGCCAAGGACTTGGGCCTCGCCTTCGCGGCCCTGGAATCCACCGGCACTCGAGCGACCTTCGGCCGGGCGGCGCACCAGGCCTACACGGAATTCACCGAGGCCGGCAACGGGCACCTCGACTTTTCCGCGATCATTCAGACCATCAGAGAGGACGCATCATGAGCGAAACCACCGCAGATTCCCCGATCATCACGGAAAAAACCGAGGACGGCGTCGGGCTGATTCGGCTGAACCGACCGAAAGCACTCAACGCGCTGAACTACGAAACCATGGTCGCCGTGGTTGAGGCCGCGGAAGGCTGGGAGCGCGACGAATCCGTGTCCGCGATCGTGCTGACCGGCTCGGAGAAAGCGTTCGCCGCCGGTGCGGACATCAAGGAGATGGCGTCGAAGAGCTTCACCGAGATGTACGCGAGCGATTGGTTCGCCCACTGGCAGCGCCTTACCCAGGTTCGTTTGCCGATCATTGCCGCCGTCAACGGCTACGCCTTGGGTGGCGGATGCGAGTTGGCGATGATGTGCGACATTCTCGTGGCTGGTGAAGGCGCGACCTTCGGGCAGCCGGAGATCAACCTGGGTGTTCTTCCGGGTATGGGTGGTTCCCAGCGACTCACGCGCGCCATCGGTAAGGCCAAGGCGATGGACATGATCCTGACCGCCCGGAATATGGGGGCCGAGGAAGCCGAACGCGCAGGATTGGTGTCCCGGGTGGTTCCCGACGCCGAGGTGCTGGACACCGCACGGGACATCGCCGCGAGCATCGCGCAGAAGTCTCGACCGGCCGCGATGATGGCCAAGGAGGCAGTGGCCGCGGCGTTCGAAACCCCGCTGGCTCAAGGCCTCGCCTTTGAACGTCGCGTTTTCCACTCACTTTTTGCGACCCATGACCAGGCCGAAGGCATGGCCGCATTCTCGGAACGGCGCTCGCCCAACTTTGAGAATCGCTGAATCTTAACCGACGACGCCGCCGTCCTCGCTCTGTGAGGGCGGCGGCGTCGTGATGCACGATGGGTCGTTAGGCGTGGTCGTGCCCCGGGTAGGTGACCTCGATCTGCCGTCGGACCTCGTCCAGGAATTCCATTTGCGCGATGGTGTCTTCCCACGGCATGACCGGGGATTCCAGGAGCCCCTCCTGGATGCATCGGGTGGCTTCGCGCATCTCATAGGAGTATCCGCGACCGATCAGCGGCCACGACTCTTCCCGAGAATGCCCCTGAGCGTCGGTCACGGTGAAAGATTCCGCCTGATGCATGGGCGCAGGGATCGAGATGAATCCCTCGTGCCCCGAAATCACGGCCTCCCGCGGTCCTTGCGAAACCAAGGACATCGTCATCTGTGCCGCGGCATTCTCGCAGGTCACGGTCACCTGCGTGAGGGCATCCACGGTACCGCGTTTAATGGTTTGGGCGACGACGCCGATGGGCCGCCCCAATGCGAGCCAGGGCCAGTGCAACACGTAGCAGCCCATGTCGAGCGTGGCCCCGCCACCGGCATCCTCCCGCCACAGTCGGTGGGTCTTGTCCGCCGGTCCACGGAATCCGAGGTCGGCCTGGACCCAGCGCGGGGTCCCGATCTCGCCGGATTCGATCAGCTCCGCTACCCGAGCGCGGAGGGGATGGAAGCGGGTCCAAAGGCCTTCCATCACGAAGAGATTCTTTTGTCCGGCCAGGTCGAGGACCTCGCGAGCCTCCTCGGCGGTGATCGTGAAGGCCTTCTCACACACAATGTGTTTGCCGGCCTCCAGTGCTTGAAGCATGTTCTCGTAGTGCTGTCCGTGAGGGGTCGCGATGTAGAGGACCTCGACGTCGGGATCCGCGAGGATCCGCTCATAGCCGGTGCGTTCGTCGTCGTCACCATAGGCTTTGGCTACACCGAAATCCTGGGCGAATTCCTCCGCCGAATTCTGGTTTCGGGACGAAACCGCTACCAGACGGGCGTCTTCGAGGGCGGCGATGTCCGGCGTGACCTTGCGGGCAATCGCACCCGTCGAGACGATGCCCCATCCCAGGGTTCGACCGGTCGCTGTCAGGGGGTTTTGTGTCTCCGTCATGCATCCATACTAGGCAGGCTCCCATACGGGGCGCGCCCGCCGGGGCCGATCAGGATGATCCCTCACCGGCCCCGGCGGTTACGCGGCTAGCGCCGGATCCGGGCCACGACGGCGTCTACCACCACAAACAGCGCCAACGGCAAACCGAAGAGGGGCAGGAACACACCAACGGCGACGGCGGGAACACCCACGGCCGGCCAGGCCCACCACGGTGCACGCCGCAGGCCAGGGCGCGGCGCCTTCATGTTCGTGAGCCTTGGGCGGCGCTTCACCCACATCCAGTACCCCGTCACGACGCTCGCGGCGATGCCCAACGCGATCAGGAACAGCAGGATCTGATTCGCCAATCCCAGCCAGAGTCCCATGTGGATATCGACGCCCCATCGAGCCAGTTTGGCGGGCAGGGAATAGTCCTTCGAGAAGGAGACATGATCCACCTGCTCGTAGGTCACGGGGTCGACCGTTACCGAGTCCACCTCGGTGGGGAAATGCCGGTTGATCTCGTTAACCGTCCACGCTTGATCCATCGATGCCGCTGGGGTGATGTCGAGCTGCTTCGAATCGATGCCGTACCGATGTGCGGCCCTCAGGATCGCGTCGTATCCGGAATCCAAGGGCATGGGCATCGCGTCCGCGCCGGACGACGGTGTGGAGGATCCATGGCCCGCGTGGCCCGCGTGCTCGTCGGCCTGCGCGGCCTGGCCGGTCAACGACGTCGTGGGTTTGGGGGAGCTCCAGTTGAGGGCGGCCCTCAGATTGGTGACGTTCTCGCCCGCGTAGGTGGACCAGGTGATGCCGGTCGCCGAAAGGAACACCATCGCGACGAGCAAACCGAGGCCCAACGTCGAATGCCAGCCCAGGATTCGCGGCCGCCCGCGCGCGCCCTTAGTGGGCAGTGCCGCCTCCCGGAGCGCGCGCCGTCGACTACGGCCCGCTTTAATCTTGGAGGTCAGCTGGGGAACCCACAGGATGAGGCCGCCGAGTGCAATGACCCACATCCACGACGCCGCGAATTCGGCGTAAATCCTGCCGGGTTCACCGAGGTGGAGGTCCCGGTGTAAGTGATCGATCCACGTGCGGAGCGGCAGCGCTCCGGAGGACCCGTACGTGATGAGATCTCCGCGAATCTCGCCGTTCGCCGGGCTGACGAATACGGTCCGACGGTCGGATTCGGAGGATCCTGGCGGCGGCGCGAACATGACGCGGGTCGAGTCACCCGCTTCGGCGGCAGGCCGGACGCCGGTGGGCTGGGCTTCAGCCGCGCTGCCGTTCTCGCGGTGCACGTGATCGATGGCCCGCCGGACTTGGTCGTCGAGGCTCAAGGCCTGGACGTCGGAGCCGGCGGTGAGCTCGTGCGAATACACGATCTTTTCGAGCTGAGGTGCGGCCGCGTAGAGGGCCCCGGTCAAAGCGGCGACCAGGATGAACGGGCCGACGATGAGTCCGGCGTAGAAGTGCAGGCGCAAAATCATGGCCCGAAACCACCCGGCACGACGTGGGGTGCGATTTTGTGGTGAGGCGCCCCGAGAAGGGCGCGGGGGAGCGGTAATGGTCATTTTTCCTCACGGTGATGAGGCGCCGCACGAGGTATCCGTGGGCGCGGTGATACGGCGGGCCGCTGAACGCGCGGTCCGGCCAGGGGGATCAGGGAGTCGTGAGGAAAAGAGGCGGTCCCCTGACGGGAATGATGGTGTGAAACCGCTTCTTTAGCGGCGGGGCGAAAGCCGTGGTGACACCAAGAGGGGCACGAAGGCGGGGGATCAGCAGGTGACGAGTCAGCCTCGCGATCCACGGCACGATGAGGGTCGCGAGGATCCAGATCGTCGCATCGACCGCGCCGAGGAAAACGGCCGCAACGATGGTCCCGAGAACGTGTGCCGCAAACATCGGGAGGGAACCGTGATCCATCGCCATGCCGCTGGTCTCCATCGAATGATGCGCCATCATCTCGGCGTGATCCATGCCGGCCGCACCGCTCATGCGGGCGTGAGCCTCACCTGATGCGGCGGCGCTCGCGCCCACGGGACTGCCCGCAAGAATTCCAGCCTGCCCCGAGCTCGGGATCATGAGGAGCCAGTGCACCGCAACCTGCCCCAGGGCGAGCAACGGAAGGCAAGCCAGAGTATTCAACCGAAAACGGGTCAGGGCGAAGACGCCGCTGATGAGCGGAAGGCTCAACCCCACGGCCAAGCCTGAAATAGCCAGCTGACCACCGCCCAGAACGTGCGCAAAACACCCCAACCAGGCCGTCACCGAGACCAGCAAAAGGGTGCGCGCCAACCGCCAATCGGTGGACCCTGCGGTCACCGTGGGGTTGTTTACTGGCGCGTTCACTAGGTCAGTTTATGTGAATCACGGAGCGCGGAGGCTATGAACTCTTGAGCCCAGGGAAGTCCGCTTCCGAGAATTCGTGGCCGTAACCCTCCGACGTCGTCCGCTCTTCCCGGAACGTCTCGGTCCTTTCGCCGTCCTCACCGTGCATCTGCCTCTCGTGCGCTCGCAGTTCGACACGGCGAATTTTCCCGGACACCGTCTTGGGGAGGTCAAAGAATTCCAGACGCCGGATGCGGGCATAGGGGGCTAAGTTGGCGCGACAGTGGGCCAGGATGGATTCCGCGAGTTCCGCCGTGGGTTCGTGACCGGAATTCAGTGCGACGAAGGCTTTCGGCACCGCCAAGCGAAGCGGGTCCGGGGAGGGAACCACGGCGGCCTCGGCCACCGCAGGATGCTCGATGACCACGGATTCCAGTTCAAAGGGCGAGAGCTTGTAGTCGCTGGCCTTAAAGACGTCGTCCGCCCGGCCCACGTAGGTGAAGTTTCCGTTGGCATCCCGGCTCATGATGTCGCCGGTGTGGTACACGCCGTTGCGGAAAACCTCGTCATTCTTGGCGGGGTCCGCTTTGTATCCGGTCATGAGGCCGACCGGGCGGGGTTCCGTCACGATGCACACCTCACCTTCGCCTTCGTCCGGAACCACCTCGTCCGTCACCGGGTCCACGAGGACGATGTCGAAGCCGGGCAGCGGGCGGCCAACGGTTCCCACCACAAGTTCCTGCCCAGGCGTATTGGCGATCTGCACCGAGGTTTCCGTCTGACCGAAGCCATCGCGAATATCGAGACCCCAAGCTTCCCGTACCCAGTTGATGACCTTCGGGTTGAGGGGCTCGCCGGCGGCGACAACTTTTCGTGGCGGATTCTTGAGTGTGGTGAGGTCCGCCTGGATGAACATGCGCCACACGGTAGGCGGCGCGCAGAAGCTCGTGATGCCCTCGGCGTCCATGGTGCGCATGAGCGCCGCGGCGTCGAACCGCGAATAGTTGTAAATGAAGACGGTCGATTCCGCGATCCACGGCGTGAAGATGTTGGACCACGCGTGTTTGGCCCAGCCGGGGGAGGCGACGTTGAGGTGTACGTCCCCGGGTTCCAAGCCGATCCAGTACATCGTGGAGAGGTGGCCCACGGGATAGGAGACGTGCGTGTGCTCCACGAGTTTGGCCCGCGACGTCGTTCCCGAGGTGAAATACAGCAAGAGGGTGCTGTCTGCGGGGGTCGGGGCTTCGGGGGTGAATTCCCTAGATGCGGCGGTGCTTTCGGAATACGCAACGTGGGTGCGTCCGGGAACGGCGTCTTGGGTGAAGCCGCCGGTTTCGATGACGGAGAATTCTCCCGGTACCTCCGCGAATTTCGCGACGTTGCCAGAATTTGTCACCACCCAGGAGACCGACCCGCGGGCCACACGCTCTTCGAGGTCTTTGGGTCCGAGCATCGTGGTGGTCGGCAGGAGGACGGCGCCCATTTTGATGCCGGCCAGCATGCTTTCCCAGAGCTCCACCTGGTTGTCGAGCATGAGGATCATGTGGTCGCCGCGGCGCACGCCTATCTCGGTGAGCCACCGAGCGACCTGGCTGGAGCGTTCCGACAATTCACGGTAGGTCAACCGTTGAGAAGAGCCGTCCTGCTCCACGATCACGAGGGCGTTTTGGTCCGCCCGTTCGGGGGTGGCGGCGACGGCGTCGAACCAGTCCAGCGCAAAGTTGAAGTTCTCGAAGCGTGGCCATTCGAAGGACGTCCGCGCGGCGGCGTAATCTTCCCGGAGTTCGACGAGGCGGTCTCTGGCCTGACGGAATTGCTCGGTGACGGTCACGGTGTCTCCTCCTCACACGCTGTGACTCACTATTATTGTGAGCCACCTCACTCATGAGAGCGTATCCCAGGGGTAAGGGCGAACGGAAGTTTTACCGTGGTCACGAGCCCATGCGGGTGTCATGTGGGGCGCCACCGTTCATGCGGAGACGGGTGAGCTGAAGGGTGAGTGCCACCAAGGCCGTGGCTCCCGCGCAGAGGGCGAGGGCCGAGCCGCCGAGTCCCATGCCGATGAGTGCCGCGCCCAGGGCCGAGCCGATCGCGGCACCGAGGTAATTGGCTGAGGCGTTGGCGGCTACTGCGGTGGCGCCATCGTCAGGATTGGCGGATATGAGGGTGTGCTGCTGAGGTGCCAAGGAAGACCAGCCCATGGCACCCCAGGCAAAGAGTCCCACGGCGAGCAGTGGCAGGGGTGAGCCCAACGCCACGGCCCCAAAGGCGAGAGCAAGGATGCTGAGGATTATGGCCGAGAGCTTGAGAGGGCTTCGCGCGGCGTCGACCACCCGGCCGATTGTCAGAGCTCCGATGGCTCCGCCCAGACCCCAAATCCAGATGGCTAGGGTGTGATGCTCCGCCAGGGCCGTTCCGGAGAGGACGTGCGTGATGTATGTGTAGAGTCCCAGCGCGGCGATTCCCGTGGTCAAGGTGACCAGGATGGTGACGAGGTTGCGCGGGTGAGTCAGAGTGCGGAGGCGTTCCCGGGCCGTTGAGGCGGGCACGTTAGGGATCCCGGAATTTTCTCGAAGGGCGACGCCAACCAACGCCACCACACCCAGCACCGCGATGAGCCCTATGCTCAGTCGCCACCCGGCGACGTCGGCGACCATCAAACCCAGTGGGACGCCGAAGACCGTGCCCAAGGCTAGTCCCGCCAAAACGAGGGAAAGCGCCTGACCGCGACGTTCCGGGCCCACCAGGGATGCGGCGACGGCGGAGGACAGCGGGGAGTAAATACCTGCGGCGGCGCCCGCGACCAAGCGCGTGACGATGAATATTGCGGGGCCGGGAGCCACCATGGTTCCCAGATTGGCCAGGGTGAAAACGCCTAAGGCTAGGGCCAGGCTGCGTCGGGATCTGCGACCGGCGAGCCCCGCCAGTAGCGGGCCGACGACGGCGTAGGCGCCCGTGAATGCGGTGACCCCTAGCCCGAGGAAAGCTTCGGGGGCGCCCAGGTCGCGCGACATTGCGGGGAGTAATCCGGCGACGACGTAGGCATCCAGCCCCAAACCGACGCTCCCGAGAATGAACGGCCAGAGTCGAAGGATCATGAGTCTTCCGAGGGGGTGGCGGGGGAAGCGTCTCGAATGGCTTGTTCGACAAGCGCCGGCAATAGTCCGGGGAAGCGGGCGTCGAGGTCGCGGGTGCGAAGGGAAATGAGGCACATGCGTCCCTCGCCGCGTGTCCACGTCACGCCCGCTTCGCGGAGAATGCGGGTGTGATAGGTCAGCGTCGAGCGTGGAAGGTCGTCGGCGAGCGTGATGCTGTCGTGCTCCTGGCCGTCGGAGAGTCGACGCAGCATTTCCAGGCGAATGGGGTCGCTCAGGGCTGCCAGGACTTTGGGGAGGGAGATGTTCTGCGTGCTGGGATGCTCGTAGCTTCGGGGGGTCATGAGTCTCCAGATGGGTGTTCGTGCAACTTTATTTGCACGATACATGTGCAAGAAATCTTGCACAATCCCTCCGGAACGACCCGTTGCCGCCTAGTTTGGGTGCGGCCCATTGGGGCCGGGGTGCTGGTGCGCAGGGCCAAGGGGTGGCCTTCTCGTGGCCTTGATCTTTCCAAGCCGAGGCAAACTGTCCCCCGAATTATTCCTTCTCACTTAGTACTGCCTCGCGAGGCAGCTAATGCAATTTGGGCAGCGATATACCCGTTCATTCCAGGGAGGTCCGGTCCTCGCCAGTAAAACCGCTTCGACCACCCGATTGGATTCTGGCCCAATGATGGGGATATCCACCGTGGCAGGCCTTCTAAAGGTGTAAATTCCCTCTGGGCGCAAGGTCTGTGTATTACTGATCCGGATTGGGAGGGTTCTTCGAGAAATAGGTGGCCTTCCACCAAAACCAACCGGTCGCGATGGCTAGGACGACGAAAATAACGAACATCAACGGTTGGTGCGTCGTAAATGCCAGAACAACACTCAATAGGGCGGCTATCAAACATGCGACGGCCTTAATAACCTCGATGGTGGTTCGGTTCATCCTGTACCCCTGTAAACATGGGAAAGTTAGTGTTCAGGAAAAATATACCATGTGAGTAAAGATATTGCAGGTGGTGTTTTGCGTAACTTTAATACAAAATGTAAAGTTAAAGTTCAGTAAATTTAGTTAGAACACCAATACATTCGTTTCAATGCGACTCGATGACCTTTCTATCATTGTTGATGCCCTTGAGGTGCCACCAAGTCCCGACGGCATCCATGCGGCTGAAACTGGCGTACAACGGGAGCTTGTGAAGGTTTGTCGTCATTACCTCCGCCTGTGGCGTTGCGCCTCCGTGCATCTTCGGACCCAGTCGATCTGCCTGAAGGGGGGCTCTGAATCGCTGAAGGAATGTTTGTGGTGAACCCGTGTGTTCGTTATCGGGTGGGTTCTATTGAGTGGAGCTCTGGCCTCCCCAAACTCGATCTGCTGTTTGATGAGTTGAATCGATACTGTAGTGCCCTATTTTGAACGAAACCGTGATTGCCAGCAGGTTGAATGTAGAACAAGAATAATGGAGTTATTATATTGCCGAAATCAATAAAGACCTTTTTGGGTCTTACTTATGCAATTATCGGGCTTTCTGTTCTCGCATTGCTGTTGTCGTGGATTTTCTTTCAGCCATACACTGAGTTTTATATTAAAACACATGGAAGTTCTTTTGACAGTCTTCCGAGTCAACAGTTCAAAGTGAATACTGTAGTATTTATTCTTGTGATTCGAAGTGCATTTTCGCTGGGGTGGATTAGCTCATTAATCTATATGAGAAGGCTTGTTAGGGCTCGCAATCGGCATCTTCTGGTGATCATATCGGTGTATGCGGTCATTAGTTTTGTAGGGTACGGAATACTAGTGTTTCAGAATGCAATGTTGTGGCAGACGGTCATCCGTGGGTCGCAAGCCCTGGCTGGTGCTGGGTTACTGGTCTTAGTGCTGTCGCAGAGGGCTAGACGATCTATCAAAAAGTACGTGGACGACCCAGACTAGTATCTCTCCGTCGATTGATGAGGTCAGGTGGAGTCTGGCTGCTGGTGGTAGGCTTTGGAAGGGTCATGCTGCTGGAATATTTTGCGCACTAGCCATCGAGAATCGTGATCGGCCATGGAGTTCGGTGACCTGGAGGTTCGGCAACATGTTGGCGCTTAGGGCTGACGGTTGTGTGGCGTCAGTCTTCATAGTGATAGCGGCATGACGCTATTCGTATTTCATCGGCAAGTACTTTGTAAACGAGCCTGTGTTCATTGGTAATGCGTCGAGACCAATATCCATGGAATCCATGCCTGAGAGGTTCTGGCTTCCCGATACCCTCGTTGCCGTTGCGCTGGATATCTTTCAGGAGACTGTTAATCCTCCGAAGAACTTTCCGGACTTGGGCCTGCCACCAGAGATCATCATCCCAAGCCGAGTCGTCCCATGTGAGTTTCACTCGATGAGACCCTGTTCGGTTCCTCCGCCATTTTCGAGCCTGTCGATCGAGGCTAGGAGTCGCCGGGCATTGGCCGGACTTCTGAGGAGATAGGCGGTTTCTTTGAGGGATTCGTAGTCCTTGAGCGAAACCATGACCACGGGCTCATGGCCGGATCGGGTGATGACGATTTCTTCGTGGTCGTTGGCTACCGCATCCAATGTTTGGGCGTACTTTGCCCGGGACTCCGAGAATGACATGGTTTTCATGAAGCCCTCCTTTGCGTACGGAAAATTGTACGTTCACGCGAGAGGGGCGAAAGGTGCATCCTTCGGTTTCGAAAGTTTTCTGCGGGGAGTTAACTGACCGCCGGCGGATCCCTCCTAGTCTTGGCCGTCCCACCAGCGGTCGAGGAGGGTGACCGGCGTCGTGCGCTTGTGGCGTGTGATGAGGAAGCGGCGTTCGATGGCTTCGGCCTGCTCGTCTTCGACATCCCGCCCTTCCAGGTAGTCATCGATGACGTCGTAGCTGAGGCCCAACTCGTCCTCGTCGAGGCGGCCCGGTGTGGCGTCGAGGAGGTCCGCCGTCGGGGCTTTCGACCAGACGCGTTCGTCTGCTCCGAGGTGGCGCGCGATTTGACGAATCTGGCGTTTGTTGAGGCCGAAGAGGGGCAAAATGTCTGCACCGCCGTCGCCAAATTTCGTGAAGAAGCCCGTGGTGGATTCCGCCGCGTGATCCGTGCCGACGACGAGTAGGCCCTTGTCTCCGGCTAGGGCGTATTGCGCGACCATGCGAATGCGGGCCTTCACGTTGCCTTTGGAGAAGTCGGAAATGTCGACTCCGGTGGTCTGGCGGTATTCGTTTTCGACGCCGGTGGTGGCGGGCTCGACGTCGAAACTCCAGCTGGTTTTGGGGCGGATGAATCGCAAGGCGGCCTGGGCATCGTCTTCGTCTGCCTGAACGCGGTAAGGGAGGCGAACGGCCACGAAATCCGCGTCGGTCCCTCGGTTCGAGAGTTCCTCCACAGCCAATTGGCACAGCCGCCCGGCGAGAGTCGAGTCGACGCCGCCGCTAATACCAAGCACGAAGCCCTTGGTGCCGGTGGATTCGAGGTAATCACACAGGAAATCGACGCGCCGCTTCACCTCCTCGGCGGGGTCAATCTGGGGCTTCACGCCCATTTCTTGAATGATCTGTGCCTGGAGTGTCCGCATGGCTCCATGATAGGTGCCGCGTGTTACCGAAAGATTGCGTGGATACTCGGCACCCTCGAGACATCGAGGCTCAGGTTCGGTAGCATCCCGACTATATGTGACTCAGGACACAAAATGTCCTGAATTGCGGATTCCCACAAGGAAGGGTCGTCATGTCTCAGATTCTCGGAGCTCCGTCCACAGGGCTTATCCCCCTCATTCCCTATCCGGATGGTGACCTTCTCGAGGTACGGAACCTCCTCAATGACGAGGAGCGCGAAAGTTACGAGCGGGTTCGTGAATACCTTCAGGAAGTCGTGCGACCGGCCAGCGTCGAGTATTGGAACGAAGAGGAGTTCGCCTTCGATCTCCTTCCGGGCCTCGCGAAAGTCGGCCTGGGGGAGATTGAACTCTCGGATACCTCGTGGCTGTACCGGGGACTGGTGTACGCAGAGGCAGCGCGAGCCGACGTGTCCCTTTCTGCTTTGGTGGGCATTCATAATGAGTTGATTCTGGGAATGATCCAGCAACTCGGATCGGAAGAGCAGCGGTCCACGTGGCTGCCACGGTTGCGTACATTCGAGGCCATTGGCGCCTTCGCCCTCACCGAGCCGGACCACGGGTCCGATATCGCCGGTGGTCTGGAAACTACCGCGACCCGCGACGGCGACGAGTGGATCATCAACGGCTCGAAGCGCTGGATTGGTGCCGGAACTATTGCCGATTTCGCTCTCGTGTGGGCTAGAGATACCGAGGATCTTCAGGTGAAGGCTTTCCTGGTGGAAACGGATCGTCCCGGATATCGAGCGTCGAAGATTCGCAACAAGATGGGTCTGCGCATCATGCAGAACGCAGATATCGAATTAGACGACGTTCGGATCCCCGCCGAAAATCATCTCCCTGGGGCCGTGGACTTCTCGAGTGCCAACGAAATGCTTCGCAACTCTCGGGTGTGGGTGGGTTGGCAGGCCTATGGGCTACAGATGGCGGCTTTTGACGTCGCCCGAGAATACGCCGTGAATCGCACTCAATTTGGTCGGCCTATCGCCAAGTTCCAATTGATGCAGCAAGCCTTGGCGGAGATTGCGGGGAATGCGCACGCAAACCTTGGTCTGATGATCCAGGTGGCTCGCTCTCAGGAAGAGGGAACGCTGGATATGATGCGCGCCGCGATGGGTAAGTCCACCGGGACGCGGTTGGCTCGTGAATCGGCTGCGAAGGTGCGAGCCATGTTGGGCGGAAATGGCATCACGAGTGATCATGAGGCCTCCAAAATCTTCTGCGACGCCGAAATTTTGTACACCTATGAGGGCACGTACGAGATCAACTCGCTGATTGTGGGGCGGGCGGTCACGGGAATCTCTGCATTCGTGTAATTCCACAAAGTGGGCCAGTCTGCAGGACGTTTTCTGGGCGCCCAGTAAGACGGCGTTGGCTTCCGCGGGGTGGTCACCTGTGCGTCAGGGATGGGGCTGGGTGTGATCCAAGTTACGATGAATGGAGATCGTCACCTGTGCGAATTGTCGACGTCGGTGGTCGCGTGTCAATGAAGGAGAACCATGGAACTTCACGGAATATCAGTCATCGTGACCGGGGGAGCCTCTGGCCTGGGCCGTGCGACGGCCCTGCGCCTGGTTGAACAAGGTGCCCACGTCTACGTATTCGACCTCCAGCGTGCCATCGACGACGCCGCAGCGCAGGAGGGGATCACCTACCTCCCCGTGGACGTCACCGACCCAGAATCCGTTAAAGCCGGAGTTGATCAAGCTGTCAACAGCGGAACCGGCCCGCTGCGCGTCGCGATCAACTGCGCCGGTATTGGCACTCCCGGGAGAATTCTCGGCAAGGGTGGGGTCCACGACTTCGCCAAATACACCGCAGTGATCACCGTCAACCTCATTGGCACATTCCAGGTCTTGGCTCTTGCCGCCGAGGCCATCGCCGCAACTGACCCCGTGGATGAGGACGGCCAGCGCGGCGTCATCATCAATACTGCTTCCGTGGCCGCGTTCGAGGGGCAGGTTGGTCAGGCGGCGTACGCGAGTTCCAAGGGCGGCGTCGTCGGGCTGACGCTTCCGGCTGCCCGTGACCTTGCGAGCCATGGGATTCGCGTCAACACCATCGCGCCCGGAATTGTCGATACGCCCATGATGGCCGGTATCGACCCCGAATTCCGCACGACGCTGGAACAATCCGTTCCTTTTCCGCACCGTTTGGCCACGCCCGATGAATACGCCGAGTTGGCCCTGGACATCATTCGCCACGACTACCTCAACGGCCAGGTCACCCGCATGGATGGCGCGATCCGCATGTCGCCGCGCTAAGTCCACCACGCCCCGCTCGCCCCGAGGCGGGCCTACTTCAGGAGGAACCATGTCCGAGGCGTACATCGTCGAAGCGCTCCGCACCCCGGTCGGTCGCCGTCAAGGTGGTCTTTCTGGGGTCCATCCCGTGGACCTTGCCGCGGTGCCCATCGGTGCCGCGCTGAACAGGCTCGGGATCGGGTCCGAGGAATACGACGAGATCATTCTTGGATGCATCGACCAAGTTGGACCGCAAGCCTTCGACATCGCCCGCACGGCATGGCTCGCCGCCGGAGGCTCCGAGGCGGTCCCGGGAACGACCATCGACCGGCAGTGCGGTTCGGGCCAGCAGTCGATTCATTATGCGGCCCAAGCGGTGATGTCGGGAACCAGCGATGTGGTGATGGCCGGCGGCGTGCAATCCATGAGCTCGATTCCCCTCGGCTGGGCCAACACGGCCACTCAAGAGCTCGGTTTTCCTCATCCGTTCGCTGGGGCGCGCGCGTGGGAACAGCGATACGGGAAGCAGGAGATCTCGCAGTTCCGCGGCGTCGAGCTCATGGCCGAACGCTGGGGCATCACCCGGAACGACGCCGAAGCCTTCGCCCTCGAATCCCATCGTCGCGCACGTGCGGCCCAGGAAGCCGGCGATTTTGATGATGAGATCGTCCCTGTGGGCGATGTTTCTCGCGACGAAGGCCCTCGTGAACCGAATCGCCGCAAGATGGCGGAACTCGAGCCGATCCGTCCGGGTGGGGTGCACACCGCGGCATCGGCATCACAGATATCCGACGGTGCCGCCGTGCTGGTCCTAGCCTCGGAGCGCGCCGTCGACAAGTACAGCCTGACGCCCCGTGCTCGAATCCATCATCTGTCCGCCCGCGGAGACGACCCCGTCCAGATGCTCACCGCTCCCATCCGGGCGACGCGACGCGCCCTAGAGAAAACTGGGATGTCCCTCGACGATATGGATGCCGTCGAAATCAACGAAGCCTTCGCTGGTGTGGTTCTCGCGTGGGAACGTGAGCTGAAACCGGATATGGCGACGGTGAATCGTCGGGGTGGTGCCATCGCACTGGGTCACCCCATCGGCGCCACCGGCGCACGACTCATGACCACGCTGCTCCACACCTTGGAGCAAACTGACGGACGTTTTGGCCTGCAAACCATGTGTGAGGGTGGCGGTCAGGCCAATGTGACCATCCTCGAGAGACTCGACGCCTGATGCCGTACACCCTGAAGCGCCTAAGCCTGACCCCCGGCGTTCGGGCGGAACGGGAAGAGGCGTTGGGCGTCGGCTGAGCGTGGCCAGGAGCGAATGGGCTGGTCACGCCGGGTATTTTTTGTCCCATACCGAGGGTATCGGGCATTAGACTGTGATTCGGATTACCATCCTGGGCGATGCCGCGTGGCCTGCCCAGGATCTGCGGCCCTTGAGCCGTGGGAAACCAACGTCACGTGCACCAACTCAAAGGAGAGACCGTGAGCCCCGTGAACCCCGAGCCCTCGTACGACATCACCGACCCCGTCGACGCCGACTACCTCGGTGTGTTCGCAGACCTCAGCGATGAGGATCGCGAAGCCTGGAACCAGTCCCGCCAGTACGGCCGCGAGATTCTTCCGCTCATCAACGGCTATTGGGATCGTTCGGAGTACCCGCTGGACCTGGTCCGTCGGATCGGAGAACTCGACCTCATGACGGACGGCCTGGACATTCCCGGGCACCGGAAACTCTCGGCACTCGGCGCAGGGTTGGTGACCATGGAATTGTCCCGATGGGACGGGTCCATGGCCACCGCCGTCGCCGTCCAGGGCGGGCTCGCGCTGCGTTCGATCGCCCTGTTCGGCTCGGACGAGCAAAAATCCAAGTACGAGGGCCCTCTCGCCGACGCCAGCCTTCTCGGCTCCTTCGCCCTGACCGAACCCACGCATGGTTCCGATTCGGTGTCCCTGGAAACCCGCGCCGTCAAGAGCGGGTCGGAATACATCCTGACGGGCGAAAAGAAGTGGATTGGCAACGGCGCATCCGGTGGCATCACCGTCGTCTGGGCACGGGACGAAGAAAACAACGTCCGCGGATTCATCGTGGATCAAGATTCGGCCGGATACGATGCCGAGATCATCGAAGGCAAAGGCACCTTGCGCGCAATCCACCAGGCACGCATCAGCCTGAACGACGTCCGCGTGCCCGAAGCAAACCTGCTGCCGGGCGCGAAAACGTTCAAGGACGTCTCCCAGGTCTTGGTGCAGACACGGGTCGGTGTGGCGTGGTCTGCCTTGGGCCACGCCGTCGCCGGTTACGAAGCGGCGTTGGAGTACAGCAAACAGCGCATCCAATTCGGCAAGCCCCTCGCCAAATTCCAGATGGTGCAGGAGCGGCTCGTCCGGATGCTCTCCGAGATCACTGACATGCAGCTCATGTGCGTGCGCATCGCCGAACTTCAGGAAGCGGGCAAGCTTCGCGATCAGCAAGCAAGCCTGTTCAAGGTGCACAACACGACGAAGGCGCGGGAGGTGCTCTCGACCGCTCGGGACCTCCTGGGCGGCAATGGCGTGCTTCTCGAGAACCACGTGATCCGGCACATGTTCGACATCGAGGGCGTGCACACCTACGAGGGCACCGAGAATATTCAGCGGCTCATCGTGGGACGGGACATCACGGGGCAGTCCGCTTTCGCCTAATCGATGCGGATGGACGCGGGCGGGGGGGGGTCCTCGGCCGCGTCCTCGTGAGCGGTCAACCCACGCGCGTGTGCTGGTGCTTGCTGACCATGAAGGTTTCCGGGTCGGCGCGGTTCCACGGCTCCATCCAGTCCTCGGAGGCGGTGCCGTCCAAGAGGGAATTCGTGGTCAACCAGGTGTACATCTTCCGGTATGACGCCGAACTCGTGGAGTCGATCCGGTGCATCACGTGTTCCGGACCCAGGTCCTTGAACGATTGCAGGCCCATCGAGGCGAGAATTCTCATGGCCGAATTCATGGTGCCCACGTGGAAGTTTTTGACGCGCTCGCCTTTATTCTCGACGTCGATCCCGCGAGCGAGTCGCGGATTCTGTGTGGCCACACCCGAGGGGCAAGAATTCGTATTGCATTTCTGGGCCTGAATGCATCCCGTGGCCATCATCATGCCGCGCGCACTGTTGGTGAAGTCGGCTCCCAAGGCCATGCGACGCACGATGTCTGCGCCGCCCACCACCTTGCCCGCAACGCCCACGGCCACACGATCTCGCAATCCGACCCCCATCAGGGCGTTATGGACCGTGATCAGGCCTTCCGTGAGTGGCATCCCGACGGCGTCCTCAAACTCGACCGGCGCGGCACCGGTCCCGCCCTCGGAGCCGTCTACGGTAATCCAGTCCGGCGTGATGCCGGTTTCGAGCATCGCCTTGCACAGGGCCAGAACCTCAATGCGGGAACCGACGCAAAATTTGATGCCGACCGGTTTGCCCTGGGCCGCCTTGCGCACGCGGGCAATGAATTCCACGAGCTCGCGCGGCATCGAGAATTCGGGATGAGCCGCGGGGCTGACGCAGGTTTCTCCCTCCGGCACCCCGCGAGCCTCGGCAATCTCCGGAGTGACCTTCTCCCCGGGGAGCACTCCGCCGAGGCCCGGCTTAGCGCCCTGGCTGAGCTTGATGAGGATGGCTTTGATTTCAGGCTTTGCGGCCTTCTCGGCAAAGACCTCGTCGTTGAAGCGGCCTTCTTTGGTGCGGCAGCCGAAATATCCGGAGCCAAATTCCCAGACGACGTCCGCACCATATTTCAAGTGGTACTTGGTCAGTCCGCCTTCGCCGGTTTCCTGCGAAAACCCGCCCATCGCGGCGCCTTTATTCATGGCCATCACGGCATTGGCCGAAAGAGCCCCGAAGCTCATCGAGGAAATGTTGAACAGGGAAATCTCGTACGGCTGAGTGCAATCCGGCCCGCCCAAACGTTGCCGCGGGGCTTCCGCGAGCGGTTCCACGGGAGCCATGGTGTGCAGCAAGAAGTCGTGGCCAGGGCGGAGGACCTTGCGCTCGGTGCCGAAGGCTTGCTCCCCTCCGAGGCCCTTGGCCCGTTCGTAGATCATCGTGCGAGTATCTCGGTCGAAGGGACGGCCGTCGTAGTTATTTTCGATGAAGTACTGCTGGATTTCCGGACGGATGAATTCCATGAGGTACCGGGCGTGGCCCAACACCGGGAAATTGCGCAGAATCGTGTGCTTCTTTTGAAGGATGTCGTGAGTCGCGACCCCGAGCAGTCCGGCTGCCCCTGAAATGCCGAGTGATGCGGCGATCCGTTTGGCTGACCGAGACATATTCAACTCCTTGCAGGCGATCCACGAATGGGGCCGAGGTTGGTCCAAACGCCGAGGGCAACGGCGTGGGAAAATATCATCCATGCACGAGCACGGTCTTCCTCATGGTAGCCCTGTGGGGGAAGGTTTCCTCCGAGTCACTAGGGTTAATGCACCACATTTTGTGGACGACGCCGGGGCGGCATTGGCGTATCTGGTTCGTGAGACGGAGCGTGCGGAGCACGTCAGGTGCCGTTATGCGATGTGGCTGGATTCCGCCTCCGCCGGGATCGCCGGTGGGGCACCGTCACGGTGGAGCGTTTTTGGGTTGCCCACCGAGGTGCTTCGCTACGACGACGCGGGGCGGCGCACACCCCGGGTCGAAGTTCTCAGCATGGACGGTTCGCACCGTGAAACGTGCACCGGGACGATTCTCGACGTGCTTGACCGGCGTCTGGCTGCACCGGACCAATCACCCCGCCTGAAATCCTCGGAATCCGTCCCGGAGGAGGTGCGCGACGTCGCCGGCGCCTGGTTTGGTTATCTGGGATACGAAGTCGCGGAAGACCTCGAAGGCGCCGCCCCCTACACCGCGGACACCCCGGACGCCGTGTGGATGCGTTCGGAACGGTTGGTCATGGTGGACCACCACTCGGGTCAATCGTGGGTTGTGGGGGACCGCGACTGGATAGATCGGGTGCATCGGGCCGCCGAAGTCTGGGAACCCCCGGTCGACGTCGCGATCCCCAAGTTGCCTCTGCCGGACCGTGGAAACTATCTCCGAGCGGTCGAGGAATCGCTCGAGGAGATACGCCAGGGAAATTCCTACGAGGTGTGCCTGACCGCGGAATCTCGGGGAATTATCGACATGACGTGGGGCTTTCCCGAAGTTCTTGGTGTTTACCGGGGCCAACGCCGCGGCAACCCGGCACCTCACGCGGCCTTTCTATGGTGTGACGACGTCGCGATCCTTTCATCGAGCCCGGAGCGGTTCCTCTCCGTGAACGACCAGGGGTGGTGTGAAGCGAAGCCTATTAAGGGGACGGTGCGGCGGTGCCCGGACCCCGCGGAGGACGCGCGGGCGGCAGAATGGCTGGCGCACGACCCCAAGTCTCGCGCCGAAAACCTCATGATTGTGGACCTCATGCGCAACGATTTCTCGATGGTCTGCGATCCCGCATCAGTTCACGTACCGGTCCTCATGGGCATTGAAAGCTATTCGACGGTGCACCAGCTCGTTTCCACGGTTCGCGGGCGTCTGGCCGAGGGCCGAACCGTGATCGACATGCTCCGGGCCGCGTTTCCCGGGGGATCCATGACGGGGGCTCCCAAGCCACGAACCCTCGAGATTATTCAGCGGCTTGAGAGACGAGCGCGTGGAGTCTATTCGGGGGCCTTGGGGGTTCTGGGGCGGCGTCGTTCCGACATGTCGATAGTGATTCGCACCGCCGTGTTGACGCCTGGCGCCGACGGGCAATCTACCGAGATCAGCGTGAGTGCAGGCGGCGCAGTGGTGGCCGATTCCGACCCAGCGGCCGAGTACGAGGAAATGTTGACCAAATTGGAAGCGCCCCTCCGGAGGATTGCCCAGCTCGAGGACGGTTGAGCTGTCGCCTCGGGGTCTTCTGGCCGCGTGGTCTCTCACCGACATCAACCAAAAGGTTGATCACAATTCAACCGTTCCTGCCATGACGCGCGCGCGGGGATTTGGTGAAATTGAAACAACTTAGGTCACAGAACGATGTTTTGTGGCAGCTATTCACCAATTCACGTTCGAAGGTGCATCATGAAAAAGCTCGTCAACGCCGCATTTATCTACATGGTGGTGGGAGTCCTCTCCGGACTTTTCTACCGAGAATTCACGAAGGCCAATGACTTCCCCGAGGGTGGATTCACCCAGCTGAGTGTCGTACATACGCACCTCCTCACGCTCGGATTCATCGTGCTCCTCGTGGTGCTGGCATTGGAAAAGGTCTTCGGGATCTCTCGTAGCCCCAAGCTGTTTTCTTGGTTCTTCTGGTTGTATAACGCGGGCGTCGTCGTCACCTCCGGGACCATGGTGTGGCACGGAATGCTCACGGTCCTGGGTGAAGAGTCCAATGCGATGATCGCGGGTATTGCTGGGATCGGTCACATGCTGATTACCGCCGGAATGATCGTCCTGTTCATCGCCCTGCGCCGGGCCGTGGCTCGCGACCAGCACGATTCCGTGAAGGGTGTGGAGGCTTCAGTATGACCTCGGTTGCGGCTTCATCGTCCGCGAGCGGCACCACGCCTCGGCCGTCCACCAAGGATTGGGTTGCCTTAGCCGTTCTCGCGATCGGTTTGGGCGTGATCGTCCTGGACGGCACGATCGTCGGGGTGGCCTTGCCCGCGATCATTGCCGACGTGAACCTGGACCTCACGGACGCGCAATGGGTCAACAGCCTCTACGCCGTCCTCCTTGCGGGCTTGTTGTTGTCAACCGGCAAGCTCGCGGACCGTTGGGGCCGCAAACTGATGTTTATTCTGGGGCTCCTGATCTTCATCGGCGGCAGCCTGTTCGCGGCCTTGGCCGGTTCTGCTGGCCCGCTGATCGGCGCTCGCGCAGTCCAGGCGGTGGGGGCGGCGTTCATCATGCCATCTACCCTTTCCACCGTGAACGCCGTGTTCCGCGGCCCTTATCGCGCACCTGCCTTCGGCGTGTGGGGTGCGGTCATGTCCGGTGCTGCGGCGATTGGCCCGCTTGCCGGCGGTGCATTGACGCAGTGGGCTTCGTGGCATTGGATCTTTTTGATCAATATTCCGTTGGGCCTTCTCATCATCATTGCCGCGATGGTGACCGTTCCGAATACTCGGAGCACGGAACATCGCAAGGGAGCCGACGTCGACGGCGCCTTGCTCAGCGCCATCGGGTTTGGGGCGTTGGTCTTCTCGGTCATCGAAGGCCCGAACCTGGGGTGGTGGACTCCGTCCGAAGATTTCTCCATTTTTGGTGCCGTCTGGCCCAAGACGGCGGCGATCTCGGTTGTCCCCGTGGCATTGTTCATCGGCATTGCCGCGATCATCCTGTTCGCACTGTGGGAACGGCATCGCGAAAAGGTCCAGCGCTCCGCCTTGCTCAACCTCGACCTCTTTACGTTTTCGACGTTCTCCTGGGGGAATCTCACGGCCGCGATGGTCGCTGTGGGCGAATTCGCGATCATCTTTGTGCTCCCGCTGTACCTCACCAACGCCCTGGGGTTGAACCTCATGGGGGCGGGGCTGATCCTTGCCGCTATGGCGCTTGGAGCGTTTTTCTCGGGTGCCTCGGCACGCCACCTGGCGGCACGGTTCGGTGCGGAAGGCACCGTGTTGATCGGGCTCGGATTGGAAGTCGTCGGAACGGTCGTTCTTGCCTTCCTGGTCGGCCCCTCGACGCCGGGTTGGCTGGTCGCGATTCCGTTGGTGGTTTACGGCCTCGGCCTCGGCCTGGCTTCGGCACAGCTGACCGGCACCGTGTTGCGAGACATTCCCGTCGACGTATCGGGTCAGGCCTCGGCCACGCAATCCACGGTGCGGCAAATCGGGTCCGCTCTCGGAACGGCCTTCGCTGGAGCGGCGCTTTCGGTATCTCTGAGCCTTACGTTGCCGTCGTCGTTGAACGGGACAGGCCTGAATCAGGGGCAATCGGATCAGCTTGCGGAAGCCACGCGTCAGTCGGCTGGAGGGCTCATCCCGCAGCTTCGCGACCAGGCTGCTTCCGGGAGCATGGGCGCGAATTCCGCGTCGGTGGTCGATGCGCTGAGCTCCGGATTCGCGGACGCGACCCGGTGGGCGCTTCTGGTGGCCGTGGTCTTCCTCGTCCTCGGGTTCGTGGGGTCGCTGCAATTGCGGCGCGCCTCGGCTCGGTCGAAGAGCAAAAGCCAGGAGACGGCATGACCCGTAGAATGGCCGCATGACTTCCGAACTGACCACCACATTGCCCATCGAGGCCGCCCGCGACAGGCTCCGCGAACTCATCATCGACCTTGCCGTTGTGCGTGGGAAGGTCACTCTCGCCTCCGGGCTCGAGGCGGACTACTACGTCGATCTGCGCCGCGTGACTCTTCACCATGAGGCGTCGCGGCTCGTCGGGCAGGTCATGCTGGATCTTCTGGACCGTAACAACATCGTTTTCGACGCCGCCGGTGGCCTCACGATGGGTGCCGATCCCGTCGGTCACGCGATCATGCGCAGCGCGGGTGACGTCAACCGTGCCGTGGACACGTTCGTGGTGCGCAAAGCGCAGAAATCCTACGGAATGGGGCGCCAGGTCGAGGGGCCCGACGTGACAGGGCGCGACGTCGTGGTGCTTGAAGACACCTCCACCACGGGTGGGTCTGCCCTGACGGCCGTCGAGGCATTGCGAGCCGCCGGCGCCAACGTGGTGGCCGTGGCCATCATTGTGGACCGAGCCACCGGCGCGAAGGAGCGCATCGAGGAGACGGCGGGAGTGCCCTGCCTCTACGCCTTCTCGAAGTCGGAACTCGGCCTGGACTAGCGGTGGAATCAGGGCAGGAAAACGCCGCCGATCCCACCGAGGTCAATGGTCGTGCGGAAGAGGTCCCGACGCCGGCCAGCGACGGCCCCGCGGCCGAACACGTGATCGGCGTCGGTCCGTGGGAAGGTCCGTGGCCAGACGGCGACCACTGGGACCCTGAGCTGTTGCGCGAGGGCGATCGGCGCAATGTGACCGATGAATACCGCTATTGGTCGATGGACGCCATCATCGCCGACCTCGACACCAAACGGCACGGCTTTCACGTGGCCATCGAAAATTGGCAACACGATTTGAATATCGGCTCGGTGGTTCGAACGGCTAACGCATTTTTGGCACGTGAAGTGCACATTATTGGGCGCAAGCGATGGAATCGACGCGGGGCCATGGTCACGGACCGTTATCAGCACGTGAGGCACCACACGACAGTGGAATCGTTCATTGAGTGGGCTCGCGAGCAAGGGTTGGTGGTGATCGGCATCGACAATTTCCCCGATTCTCGGCAACTCGAAACCTATGATCTGCCCGAAAATTGCGTCTTGGTTTTCGGGCAAGAAGGCCCGGGAATTAGCGAGGACATGAAGAACGCCGCGCGGGACACCCTCTCGATTCAACAATTCGGTTCCACGCGGTCGATCAACGCATCGGCCGCCGCTGCGGTCGCGATGCACGCCTGGATTCGCCGGCACGTTTTCCATCAGCAGGTCGGTTAGGGAGCTTTTCTGCGGTGAGGCGGCACCACGTCCGGTCACGAACCATTGCTCGGCGCGCGGCCGCGTAAATTGCCCGGTCGGTGGGGGATACGCCTTGTTAGACTGAAACTAGGTTTGCGGAGGCCCTGGACGCCAGGTACTCCGGTATCCACGGGTCGTGACAATCATCGGCTCGCCCTTCTGTCATAAAGGAGTCAGTATGCCCATCGCAACACCGGACGCATATGCAGAAATGCTCGACAAGGCGAAGACTAAAGGCTTCGCCTACCCGGCGATCAACGTGACCTCCTCTCAGACGCTCAACGCGGCGATTCGCGGTTTTGCCGAGGCAGGGTCCGACGGAATTATTCAGGTGTCGACGGGTGGCGCTGCTTACTGGTCCGGCTCCAGCAAGAAGGACATGGTTGTCGGATCGTTGGCGTTTGCCGCTTTCGCCCGTGAGGTTGCCAAGCAGTACGACGTCAACATCGCTCTGCATACCGACCACTGCCCCAAGGACAAACTGGACGGCTTCGTCCTGCCGCTCCTCAAGGAATCCGAAGACGCCGTGGCTCGCGGCGAGGACCCCATCTTCAACTCCCACATGTGGGACGGTTCCGCGATCGAGCTCGAGGAAAACCTCCGCATCGGCGCCGACCTGATTGAGCGTACCGGCAAGGCCCACATCGTTCTGGAGGTCGAGATCGGTGCCGTGGGTGGCGAGGAAGACGGCGTCGTCGGCGAAATCAACGACACCCTCTACACGACCACCGAAGACGCGCTCAAGACCATCGAAGCCCTTGGTGAGAACGGTGAGAAGGGTCGCTACATCACCGCGTTGACCTTCGGTAACGTCCACGGCGTGTACAAGCCGGGTAACGTCAAGCTCCGCCCGGAGCTGTTGGATCAGATCCAGCGTGAGGTGGGCGAGAAGCTGGGCAAGGAACGCCCGTTCGATCTCGTCTTCCACGGCGGTTCCGGTTCGTCCGCTCAGGAAATCAAGGACGCGGTGTCCTTCGGTGTCATCAAGATGAACGTGGACACCGACACCCAGTACGCCTTCACCCGCCCGGTAGCCGGCCATATGCTCGGCAACTACGAGGGCGTTTTGAAGATCGACGGCGAGGTCGGCAACAAGAAGCTCTACGACCCCCGGACCTGGGGTGCCAAGGCCGAAGACGGCATGGCCGCTCGCGTCGTTCAGGCGTGCGAGAACCTCGGATCCGCGGGTACCGCGATCAAGTAGTCACACGAGGGCGATCGACCTCATTCACGGCGCGGGTGCATCCACAGGTGCACCCGCGCCGTCGTATTTCTCCGGGATATACACATGCGGTGGGCGGAGGGCCGGTGGCCCCGGTTCTTCGCCGACGCCGCGGGTAGGCTGGAGGCAGTCACCATCACCGATAAAAGGAGCCCAATATGAGCCTGGCAGGGAAGAACTTGCTGGACGGACCAGAACCCACGTATCTGGAGGAGGAACCGGAGCTGAAGGCTCGTATTGAGGCGGGGGACGAAGGCGAAGACCTCGCCCGGGCCTTCCCCAAGTCATCGTTGGCTTGGTCCATTCTTGCCGAAGACGCGCTGAACTCGGGATACACCATCGAAGGCTATGCCTATGCCCGCGTGGGTTATCACCGTGGCCTAGATGCCCTCCGCGGTCACGGATGGAAGGGCCACGGACCCATTCCGTTTTCCCACGAGCCGAACCGCGGATTCCTCAAGTCGCTCTACCTGCTCGGGCGCGCGGCGTCGGCGATTGGCGAGCAGGATGAGGCTGAACGCATCTCGACCTTCCTCAACGATTCGGATCCTGAGGCGGCGGCTCACTTCTCCGCGTAGTTTCCCCCCCACACAACTCGGGGACGTCGGGTGTCCCTTTCGTCCATTATCGGGATAATTGGCTGTGGCCTCCCACAGCGTTGTGGGTCGGTTTTTCACTGAAAGGAACAGCGAAACATGCGTATTGGTGTGCCCACTGAGATCAAACCGGAGGAACGCCGCGTCGGGATGACCCCCGATGGCGTTCACGCCGCGGTTGAGGCCGGTCACGAGGTCTTCGTGCAATCCGGCGCGGGGGATGGCTCGGGCTTTAGCGATGCAGAATACGTCGAAGCCGGCGCTCAGATGGTGACTCAGGGCGAGGCCTGGTCTCGTGCGGAGCTTTTGGTCAAGGTCAAGGAACCCATCGAATCGGAGTACACCTTTTTACGTGAGGATTTGACGCTCTTCACGTACCTCCACTTGGCTGCGGACCGCGCGTTGACGGAAGCACTGCTGAAGGCCAAGACCACGGCCATTGCCTACGAGACCGTCCGCGATGGGCGATTCTTGCCGCTTTTGGCTCCGATGTCCGAGATCGCCGGTCGTCTGGCTGCACAAGCGGCGGCGCAGTTCACTCTTCATACGCAGGGCGGCCCGGGCATCCTCTTGGGTGGCGCCCCCGGTGTGGCACCCGCTCGTGTACTCGTTTTGGGTGGCGGCGTGGTGGGTACGCAGGCCGCGTTGCTCGCCGTCGGGCTTCGGGCCGAAGTCACCATCCTGGACGCTTACCTTCCCCGAGTCCGCGAACTCACCGACTACTTCGGCAATTCCGCGCGGGTCCTGGCCAGCAACCCCCGCAACGTGGAGCGGGAACTTGCGACGGCCGACGTCGTCATCGGATCGGTCTTGATCCCCGGGGCGGCGGCACCCAAGCTGGTGCGCCGCGAACACCTCTCGTTGCTCAAGCCCGATTCCTTGCTGATAGACGTCGCGATTGACCAGGGCGGATGCTTCGAAACATCGCATGCGACCACGTACGACGATCCGATTTTCGAGGTCGACGGGATTCGTCACTACTGCGTTGCCAACATGCCCGGAGCCGTGCCGCGTACCGCCACCGCCTCCCTGACCAACGCCACCTTGCCCTACGTCTTGCAACTGGCGCAGGGCGTGGACGCTGCCTTGGAATCCTCCGAGCCGCTGAAGAAGGGACTCAACACCGACGCCGGTCAGATCACGGTCCCCGGGGTCGCGCAGGCATTCTCGGATCTTCCGGCCCGTGTCTGACGTGGGAATACGCTAAAAACTCGTATTTGCTGTCAATTTGCAATAATCTCGGTCCATGACCGAGCACGCCCACAACCAGCAGCCTCGCGGCGGCGCGAATGACGGAGCGATCTACCTCGTCTCCACGGCAGGAATCCCCAATTTTGGCGATGAACTCATAGCCCACCGGTGGGTTTCCTACCTTGCGAGAGTCGCGCCGCACCGCGAGGTGTGGCTGGATGTTCGTGAACCGGGGACGGTTTCGTCCCTGTTGAAGGGCATTCACCCGAACCTTCACGTGACGAATACCGCGATCCGTGCGGTGCATTCGTCCCTGCATGAGTCGGACCGAAGCGTGACCGATCTGGTGCAGAATCTGGGGTCGCCTCGTTTCGATGTGGGGTTGCTCGAGATGCGAGAAGCCTCGACGCTTCACCTGCTCGGGGGCGGGTTCGTCAACGCGATGTGGCACGAAAACGCCATGATTGTGGAAGCGATGCGGGCGGCGGCTGAGGTCTCGGGGGCTCGGCTCCTCGCCACCGGGCAAGGGATCATGCCACCTGGCCCCGAAACTTTCCAAGGATTCGATCACGTCAGCGTCCGTGATCGGCCGAGCGCGGATCACCTAGGCCGTGAACTCGGGTACGACGACGCCTTCTTGGTTCCCGAAACCCCCGCTGTTCCGGACGAGCCTCGCGCAACGGAAGCCATGGTGTGCCTTCAGGGGGACCTGTTGAATCCCGGTGACCTGGATCGGTTCGTGGAATTCACGACCGCTCAATTGCGCGCCTGGGACATTCCGCCGGAACGCGTGACCTACGTCGAAGCACTACCGGGGGAGGATTATCCCGGCCACGTCAAGCTTCGGGATTCATTCGGTGAACACCGCTTCGTTCCATTTAGCGCGATGTGGCGGGACGGCATCGAATGGGGCCCACACCAGGTGTGGATCACGACCCGTTTCCACCATCACCTCGTAGCGTCACTGCACGGTGCCCGCGGGATTGCCCTACCCGGTAAGGCCGGTTACTACGACATCAAACACAGCTCCCTGGCCGCCTTGGGCACCGGATGGTTTGTCAGCGCCGGAGACCCCAGCGATGTTCGGCCCTTGGATGCGCTGGGTGTGCCCCACGGATTGGAGAAACCCGTCGAGGCCAAAAACGCGGAAGCCGACGCCCTCTATCGGGACTATATGTAGCTGCGTCGCGGCGGACTCCGAGAACAGACGACGGCGTGATGGCAGTGATCCGGTGTGTGACCCACCCAGCGGTTACGTCGTACCCTTGAGGTAACCCCTTGTGAGGGAGAAGTTTTCGGAACCATCTCACGCGAAACGGAGCGTCTCTTGACGAATCAGCCCCCTCAGAATCCGTCACCCAACCCCGAAGAGGGTTCCGGATCCGGCTACCGGCCCGAGCCGAAACAGAGCTCGGACTCGGCCTACGGACAGCAGCCGCATCAAGGGCCCGGCCCGAACCACGGTCCTGGCCCCGCTCACGGTCCCGGTCCTTCGCACGGTCCTGGCCCGCAGCAGGGCCCTGGCCCGTCCTATGGCCCAGGTCCTTCGCACGGCCCTGGCGCGCAACAAGGCCCTGGTGGCCCCTCCTACGGACCAGGCCCGGCTGGTCCGCCGCCTGGCCCCGGCCCCTCATACGGCCCCGGATCTTTCGATGCCTACGGCAACCCCATTCCATCGGATGCCCGTACCTTGGCACTGTTCTCGCACCTTTCCACGGTGCTCGCCATGGTGATCTCTCTGGGGTCCTTGAGCTTCTTGGGCCCGCTGATCTTCTGGCTGATCTACAAGGACAAGCCGGGGTACCAATTTGTGCGAACGAGCTCGGCTGAGGCTTTCAACTTCAACGCCATCATCTGGATCGTGAATATCGCCGGAATTGTCATAACCGCGGTGACCTTCGGCTTGGGCGCGATCATTGCGGTTCCCGTGATGATCGTGGTGAGCATCATCGCCCTCGTTTGCCACATCGTGGGCGCGGTCAAAGCCAACCGTGGCGAGATCTATCGGTATCCCATGAAAATTTCCATCCTGAGCTAATCGGTAGGGTCCGCGTCGTGAACTCGCGGCGCGGGCCCCTGCGCAGGTCAGACCCCATCGCCAGGGACGTGCCCAGGGCCAGCGCTAGCGGGTATCCTGGTTGCTGGCCCACAGAGATGAGTCTCGACGCGCCACCCTCCGCCGTGAAACCCGGCGGAAACCTGTCTACAGGAGTGGAAGTTTCCAGATGCCCGCAATCGTAATCGTTGGCGCCCAGTGGGGCGACGAAGGCAAAGGCAAAGCCACCGACCTCCTCGGCGGTCGCGTCGACTACGTCGTCAAACCGAACGGTGGCAACAACGCTGGCCACACCGTGGTGGTGGGCGGCGAAAAATTTGAGCTCAAACTCCTTCCCGCAGGCATTTTGAGCCCCAATGCGACACCGATTATCGGCAATGGCGTCGTCGTCAATCCTGAGGCCTTGTTCGAAGAAATCGACGGGCTCGAGGCTCGCGGGGCAGATACCTCCAAACTGCGAATTTCCGCGAATGCGCATTTGGTCGCGCCCTTCCACCAGACCATGGATAAGGTCACGGAACGTTTCCTCGGGAAGCGGGCCATTGGCACCACTGGTCGCGGCATCGGCCCGGCCTACATGGACAAGATCGGCCGCCTCGGAATTCGTGTGCAGGACATCATGGACGAATCCATCCTGCGTCAAAAAGTCGAGGGCTCCCTCCGCCAGAAGAACGAACTGCTGGTCAAGGTCTACAACCGCCACCACGTCGAGGTTGAGGAGATCGTCGAGTACTTCATGTCCTTCGCCGAGCGCCTCAAGCCGATGATCGTCGACTCGACTCTGGTGCTGAATAAGGCCCTCGACCGCGGCGATAACATCCTGTTGGAAGGCGGTCAGGCAACCTTCCTCGACGTCGACCACGGCACCTATCCGTTTGTGACGTCGTCCAACCCCACGGCCGGCGGTGCCTCCGTGGGTTCGGGCATCGGCCCCACGCGCATTTCTCGCGTCGTGGGTATTCAGAAGGCCTACACCACCCGTGTGGGCGCAGGCCCCTTCCCCACCGAACTCTTCGACGAATGGGGCGAGTTCCTGCAGCGCACCGGCGGCGAATTCGGCGTCAATACCGGCCGTCCGCGCCGTTGCGGTTGGTACGACGCCGTCCTCGCGCGCCAAGCCGTCCGTATCAACGGCTTTACCGACCTCTTCCTGACCAAGATGGACGTCTTGACCGGCATCGAGAAGATCCCGGTGTGCGTGGCCTACGACGTCGACGGCGTGCGCCACGACGAAATCCCGATGACCCAAACCGATTTCCATCACGCGAAGCCCATCTACGAATACTTCGACGGGTGGACCGAGGATATTTCCCAGGCGACATCGTTGGAAGACCTCCCGGAGAACGCGCGCCTCTACGTGGAAAAGCTGGAGGAGCTCTCGGGATGCCGCATTTCCGCGGTCGGTGTGGGGCCAGGGCGCGAGAACACGATTGTGGTGCGGGACCTCATCTCCTAGTCAGCGGCGCAATGTACCGTGCGGTACCTCTATAGTTGGTCCTCATGGCCTATGTGATGAGTACCTTGATCGACTCCGACGATCACGTGACGACGCACGAGTCTGCGGAAGACGCGATCTCGGCACTGCACCAGAACCCAGGCGCCTCCGTGTGCCTGGTTCTGGAAGGGGCGACCGAGGAGGAACTGACGCACCTTGGTGAGGCCTTCAGCCTGCACCCTCTCGCGCTGGAGGATGCCTCCCACGGACACCAACGCCCCAAACTGGAACGCTACGGTGATGCCCTATTCCTCGCCGTGCACCCGATCGCTTACACAGACCAGACGGAAAAGCTCACGATCGACGAAGTGCACGCGTTCATTGGGCCAAACTACTTTGTGGTGACCCTGGCTCAGGGCGGTCCTTCCGAAACCATCGTTCGCCAGATGCAGCGTGCCTTCCGGCGCCCTCATCTGGACCCGCATAATCCCCAAACGTTGCTGTATTTCCTGCTCGACGTCGTCGTGGACGGATATGAACCCATCCTCATGGATTTGGAAGAGGACCTCGACGGGATCGAACAAGACCTCTTCGCCGGTGGAAACACCTCCCAACGGATCTACGAACTGTTCAATGAGGTCGTGAAATTCCAGAGGGCGACGCGGCCGCTGAGCTACATGCTCGACCTCCTGATGCGGGGCGCCGAGAAGTACGAAACTCCGCAGCAACTTCACCCTCACTTCCGTGACGTTCGTGACCACGTGCTGCGTGCGCTCGAACACCTGGATAGCCTGCGTTCGGCCCTGCAGAACGCCCTGACCGTCGATTCCACGCTCGTGGGCCAACGGCAGAATGACGCGATGAAAAAGCTCTCCAGCTGGGCCGCGATACTCGTGGTCCCCACCATCATCGCTGGAATCTACGGCATGAACTTTGAGAACATGCCGGAGCTGCAGTGGCCCCTGGGATATCCCTTTGCCCTGGGACTCATGGTGGGCATCGAGGTCGTCCTGTACATCATCTTCAAAAAGAAGAACTGGATGTGAAGGAAGCCGATACCAGCGGTATCGGCTCGAGTACGATAAGGGCGTGACCTGTCGGCCCCAGTGAAGGAGCATGTCGTGAGCCAGCTTAAGGACGTCGTCATTGTGGGTGGTGCCCGTACCCCGCAAGGAAAGATCATGGGTCAGCTCGCGAGCCTCAGCGCGGTGGACCTTGGTGCTCATGCCATCGGAGCCGCTTTGGAACGCGCGGGAGTCGGGGCCGAGCACGTGGACCAGGTGTATATGGGGCACGTGATTCAGGCCGGGTGCGGGCAGAATCCGGCCAAGCAATCCGCCATGGCCGCGGGAATTTCCCGCGACGTTCCCGCGATGAGCCTCAACAAGGTCTGCCTTTCGGGGCTAGCCGCCGTGACCGAGGCCGCCCGGCTGATTCGGCTCGGAGAGGCCGAGGTGGTGGTGGCCGGTGGCCAGGAATCGATGTCGAGCGCTCCCCACGTGGCTCCGGGGGTTCGCAGCGGCAAAACCTACGGTGACCTGCGCTTGGTCGACGCCGTTGCCCGCGATGGCCTGACGGATGCCCAGGATGGTCGCGCGATGGGCGAGATGACCGAAGAGGATAACCATGCGCGCGGAATCGGTCGCGCGGAGCAGGACGAGATCGCGGCGGCTTCGCATCAACGCGCTGGTGACGCCGCGCGTCAGGGCATCTTTGCCGACGAGATTGCGCCCGTTTCTATTCCACAGCGCAAGGGCGAGCCGGTTGTTGTCTCGGAAGACCAAGGGGTGCGCCCGGACTCGACCGCCGAGGTTCTGGGCCGTTTGCGTCCGGCCTTCGCTCAAGATGGCACCATCACCGCAGGAAATTCTTCGCCTCTTTCCGACGGCGCCGCCGCCCTGGTGCTGACCTCCAAGGAATACGCCGATGCACACGGCCTGACCGTGTGGGCCGAGGTGGGATCTGCGGGTCAAACCGCCGGACCCGACGCCGCCCTGCATTCTCAGCCCTCCCAGGCCACCCAATCCGCCCTCGACAAGGCTGGATGGTCGGCGGAGGAGCTCGACTTCTGGGAGATCAATGAGGCCTTCGCGGCGGTATCCTTGCAGTCGGGTCGAGACCTGGATGTTGACCAGGACAAGATCAACATTCACGGCGGCGCCATTGCGCTGGGCCACCCCATCGGGGCTTCCGGCGCGAGGTTGGCCCTGCACGCCGCCCTGGAACTCCATCGGCGTGGCGCAGGCAAAGCCGCCGTCTCGCTGTGTGGCGGGGGAGGACAGGGCGAAGCCCTCCTGCTCTTCCGCTGAACCCCGAAGCCCCGCCGCTCAGGACGTCGTCCTGCGGCGGGCACACCCGACGACGCCTCACCACGTTCCCTCGTCACATCCGCGGGGAGCGTGCCCGACTATGGAGACATCATGACTCGACGCATCGAGCACCTGAAGGACCAAGCCTGCCTGATGGTGAAAGGCCCAGATCGCCCAGGCATTGTGGCCGCCGTCGGATCCGCGATCGCACGCAACGGTGGCAACATTCTCCAGAGCGACCAGTTCACCAGCATCGACGCTGAACCTGTGTTCTACCAGCGGACCGTGTTCCACAGGGAGAACCTCACCGAATCTCTGGCCGACATCGAAGAAGACCTCGCGGAACAGCTGGCCCACGTGGGACTCGAATGGCGCCTCATCGATCGTTCCAAGCCCAAGCGCATGATCGTGCTCGCTCCGAAGTCCGATCATTGCCTATTGGATCTCCTGTGGCGCCAGCAGCGCGGCGAATTGCCCGTCGAGATCCCCATGGTGATTTCCAACCACCCCGACCTCCGCGAAGAAGTCGAATACTTTGGTATCGACTTCCACCACGTCCCGTCCATGGGCGCGGACAAGTCAGAGGCCGAGGCCAAGATTCTGGAGCTCATCTCAGGGCGTGCCGACTTCGTGGTGCTGGCGCGCTACATGCAGATTCTGTCCGAAGAGTTCTTGGGCGCCGTCGGGGTCCCGATCATCAACATTCACCATTCCTTCCTGCCCGCCTTCATCGGTGCAGGCCCTTACCGGATGGCGTGGGAACGCGGCGTCAAGCTGATCGGGGCCACGGCTCACTACGTCACCCCGGAGCTCGACGCCGGCCCCATCATCGAGCAAGACGTCACCCGGGTGGATCACACGTTTTCCCCGGCAGACCTCCAAAAGCGTGGGGCATACGTCGAGCGCGAGACGCTATCCCGGGCCGTGCAGGCGCATGCCGAGGACCGCGTGTTCTGGCACGGGAATCACGCGATCGTCTTCTGATCCTTCCGCGCCTAGACGCCAGCAGGGTCGCGGCGGCCGAGGCGCACCTTCTTGACCTCGCGGCCCTTCTCAACGTCGGTATCGCGGAACCCGAAGAACCAGGTCAACGTGAAGGACAAGACCAGCGCCACGGCCGAGGATAGGAGATAGCCCCAGAAGCTCGAGTCCAAGCCCGCGGGATTCACGAAGGACGTGAAGCCGATCAGCGACCCTGTGAAGCCCCACATGTTGACGTGGAACAGGCCCGTCAGCAGGCCGCCGACGGCCGAAGCGCACGAAGCCATGATGAACACCCGGCCGTACTTGAGGTTTACGCCGTACATCGCCGGCTCGGTGATCCCGCAGAACGCCGAAATTGCGGCCGGTCCGGAGAGTTGCTTGATCTTCTGGATCTTCGAGCGGAAAAAGACCGCGGCCACCGCACCACCCTGCGCAACCATCGTCACGGAAATCAGCGCATTGAGCTGAGAGTGTCCGCTCGTGGAAATATCCTGCGCGACCAGAGGGATGACGGCCCAGTGCAGGCCGAAAATGACCAGGCACTGATAGAGACCACCGATGATGAGCCCCGAAATTGCGGGGGAGAGATCGTAGAGGAACTGGATTCCTTGGGCGATGCCCGAGGACATCAGCGTGACGATGGGCCCCAACACGAGGATGATCGCCAGCGACACCACAACGACCTCGACCAACGGCACCAGGATCATCCGCAAGGTCACGGGGATGACCTTCTTGAGCCAAGGCTCCACCACGGACGCCAACCAGGCAGCCACAATGATCGGGAAGATCGTCGAGGAGTAGTCGGCCATGTGATACGGAAGACCGAAAAATTCCCCATTGAGGGACATGCCCGCAATGGATCCACGGCCCTCGCCCTGGGACATCTCGATCAGGCTTGGGTATGTGAGGACGCCGCCGATGATCGCGACGATGATGGGGTCCGAACCCAGCCGTCGGGCCGCCGTGTATCCCACAAAGATCGGCAGGAAGAAGAAGACGGCTCCGGACATCGCGTCGATCAGCGCGTAGGTCTGTGAATTCTCCGTGGTGACGCCGAAGGTCAGGAGCAGCGACAGGATGCCCTTGAGAATTCCTGCGGCCGCGAGCAACCCGATGATTGGGATCATCGATCCCGTGATGACTCCGATGAGCGAGCTGAACCCGTGTTTGACCCACCCCCAAGCGGTATCGGGGCGTTCCGCGGCGGATTCTTCGGCCGAGGCGTCTTCGGCGGTCGCGGCATCGCCCAACTGGTTCTCGATGGCGGCGTACACGTCCTCCACGGCAGGCCCGATGACCACCTGATATTGACCGGCACCCTTGGCGACGTCGATGACGCCGTCCAGGTTGGCCACGGTTGCGTCATCGGCCTTCTGGTCATCTCTAAGGTAGAAACGCACGCGGGTGATGCAGTGGGTGACGCTTCGGATATTGTCCTCGCCGCCCACGTGATGAATGATGTCCCACGCCAAGGCGTCATAGCCGGTGAGTTCCTCGGGGCGAGTCTCCGACGGGTTGTCTGGTGGGGTCGCGGTGCCCTCGGCGCTTCCGGTAGCGCTCGCCGCCGTGGCGCCGGAAGTACTACTGGATTTCTCGGCCGGTTGCGCAACCTTGGCGGTGGCCGCGGCGATGGGTTGACCGGCTTCTGCCTCGCCGCGATCCACGGTCCAGTGGCTGAGTCTCTTGGCGGAGTTGGTGATCACCAAGATCACCGTGGGGTCCTTCCCGGCTTCGCGGATTGCGGGGACATCCACAGTGCCGAGTGCCTGGCCCGCAGCCACCTCGTCGCCTTTGGCGACTCGCAGGTCAAAGGGTTTCCCGTGAAGTTCCACGGTGTCGATGCCAAGGTGGATCAAGAATTCCAGGCCGGACGACGTCTTGAGGCCGAGCGCGTGGCCCGACGACGCAACCATCGTTACGGTGCCGCCGACCGGCGCCACGATCTCTGAGCCGTGTGGTTCGCTGATGCCAAGGCCTTCACCCACCATTTTCCCTGAGAAAACGGGGTCGGGGACGGCGGTGATATCGATGACCTCGCCGGAGACCGGGGCGAGAATCTCGACGGGTTCCTCTGGGAGTTCGCTCATGGTTCTGGCTCCTCATTGAGTCGTACCCCACGCCGATGTGGCGTGGGGTACACACAAGAGTAGCTTTTCGCACCTGACGGGGGCACCCACGGGGTGCGTGGCGGCGATCCCTTTCGGCTAGTCCTTAACGGTCGCCGACGCGGCGACCGCGCCCGCAGAGATCTCGCCGCCCTGTACGTTCAGTGAGCTCAGCCGATCCGCGGAGTTGGTGATGACGACGATCGCCGTCGTGTCCTTGCCTGCGTCCTCGATGGCTTTGAGGTCCATGGTGCCCACGGATTGCCCGGCCTCTACACGATCGCCCTTGACGATCTCGATGTCGAAGGGCTCGCCTCGCAGTTCCACGGTGTCGATGCCCAGGTGCAACAGCACCTCTAGGCCGTCCTCGGTTTTGATGCCGAGGGCGTGCTTGCTGCTCGTTGCCACGGTCACCGTGCCGCTGACGGGAGCGACGATGTCTCCGTTTGTCGGATTCTGGACCCCGAATCCTTCGCCCATCATCTTTTGCGCGAAAACGGGATCTGCGACGTGCTCAATCCTGATGACTTCGCCGGACACCGGGCTGAGGATCTCGCTCGGATGGCCCACCTTGGCGGAACCGTCGGTGAAGTGAGAGGAAACGGTGTTCATGTCGTTTGTCCTTTGTGAGGCAACACAATGTCGCGTCCCACTCTAGAACAGACGATCGCTCGCGATGCGGGCACCCTCCACGAGCGAACGGATCTTGGCCTCCGCGATATCCGGGTGAAGCCGTCCGCCCAAACCGCAGTCGGTACCCGCGACGACGTTCTCCCGCCCCACCACGGAAGCGAACTGCTCGATGCGCTGAGCAACGAGTTCGGGGTGCTCGACCACATTGGTCGAATGGGACACGACTCCGGGCACAATGATCTTTCCCTCGGGGAGGGCGACGTCTTCCCACGCCTTCCACTCGTGAGCGTGGCGGACGTTGCCGGCTTCGAAGACGTAAGCCCCGGCATTAATGGTGAAGAGCGACTCGATGAGATGTTTGATCTCGATGTCGGTGCTGTGGGGGCCGTGCCAGGATCCCCAACACAGGTGAAAGCGCACCTGATCTTCGGGTATGCCGCGCAGGGCATGGTTTGCGGCCTCGATTGCGAGGCGATTGAACGAGAGATACTCGTCGATGCTCGGCTCGGGGACCAGCTGATCCCACGCCTCGGCGATCGACGGGTCGTCTAACTGAAGAATGAAACCGGCGTCGGTGATGGCCTTATATTCCTCGTGAAGCACATCGGCCCAGGCATAGATGAACTCTTCGTCCGTCGCGTAGTACCGATTGCCGATGCGGGAGGCTGATCCGGGGGAGAGGGACGCCACGAAGGCCTCCGACGCGCCGTTCTGATCGACGGCGGATTTCAGATTCGCGATGTCGGTCTCTACGGCGTCCCGGCCTTCGTAGGTCAGCGGCCCGGTCGCGATCGGAAATTCGCCGTCTGGGTCGTTGCCGAGGTCGATGGAACGATAGAAGTCCGCAAAGCGGTTCCAGTCTCGACGCACGGCGAAACTGTTGTACCGGCCGTTGCCCGGCTCGCTGAGGATCTCCCGGAATGAGGCGCCGTCGACGGTCTCAAGGCCCCCGGTTCGGGCGAAGGAGTAGTGCCACCAGGCGCCGTAGTCGATGTCGTCGACCATCGCGTGACCGTATTCGCCGTCGTTGACGGTGTCGATGCCCCACTCGACCTGACGGGCCACGATGTCATCCACCGAGGCGGACAAAGTGCGACGAAATTCTTCGTCGGTGATCTTGCCGTCGCGGCGTCGGGCATTGGCTTGGATCAGCTCGTCGGTGCGGGGCAGGGACCCGACGTGGGTCGTCCGGATGCGATCGGTGCTCCTCAACATGATTCCTCCATCGATCCTGGCGTGAGCACCGCTCCCATGGAAAGGGTTCGGTTGCTGCGACGTCGTAGAGCCAGGTCTCTCGGCCGCTCGGGATGGTGATGTACCCAATTCACCTTTCCCGGCGTTGACTAGGGAATCCAATCGAGGGCGCTGAAATCACGCCTGTGACACGCTGTTGCGCCACTGTTTCGTGTTACCGATTTGTGACGAATGGGGTTATGGTGTCGATTACACACCAGGATCATGTGGGTCACGGGGAATCGCTCTGTGCTCAATCTGAGGACTGGGGAACCACGCCCCAAACAGGGGAAACTACATCGCCGTCGCGCGCATCTACCGATGCCCACCGTCTCGCACGGGTATCGGGCGGAAACGTGCGATGACTCGTCTCTTAAAAGGGAATTTATGTCTGATAAGACTCAACAACAGGTGAGCAAGGACCCGGAGGAATCCGCATTCGAACAAGAGCAGGCGGGCTTCCATCAAAGTCTCGGGCCTCGTCAGCTCCAAATGATTGCGATCGGCGGTGCTATCGGTACGGGCCTGTTCTTGGGCGCCGGTGGCCGTCTCGCGAGTGCCGGCCCCTCGCTGTTTCTGGACTACGCCCTCTGCGGCATCATCGCCTATCTGATTCTTCGAGCTCTGGGTGAGCTCGTCGTGCACCGCCCCTCCTCAGGCTCTTTCGTCTCCTACACCCGAGAGTTCTACGGTGAAAAGGCGGCGTACGTCTCCGGGTGGATGTACTGGCTTAACTGGGCCACAACCGCGATCGTGGACTCCACCGCGATCGCGATCTACGTGCACTGGTTCGGTCAATACAGCGCCTTCATCGACGCGATTCCACAGTGGCTGATTGCCCTCCTGGTGATCGTGATCGTGGTTCTCATGAACTTGATTTCGGTCAAGGTCTTCGGCGAGATGGAATTCTGGTTCGCCTTGATCAAGGTCGTCGCGCTGGTGACCTTCCTGGTCCTGGCCATCTTCTTCGTGATCTTCGGGACGCCCACCGGTTCGCCCCGCGGCTTGGGTCTGATCACCGATAACGGCGGCCTCTTCCCGAACGGCATCATGCCGGCACTGGTCATCATGCAGGGTGTCGTATTTGCGTACGCTTCCATCGAGCTGGTGGGTACGACGTTGGGCGAAACCAAGAACGCGGAAAAGGTGATCCCCAAGGCGATCAACACCGTGATCCTGCGTATCGCGGTCTTCTACGTGGGCGCGATCTTCCTGCTCTGCCTTTTGCTGCCGTACACGGCCTTCAGCGCGGATGAGTCGCCGTTCGTGACGTTCTTCTCCTCGATCAACGTCAGCGCGGCTGGCCCGATCATGGAGCTCGTCGTCATCACTGCGGCCCTCTCCTCGCTCAACGCGGGTCTATATTCCACGGGACGCATTCTTCACTCGATGTCGATGGCGGGTTCCGCGCCGAAGTTCGCACAGCACCTCACCAAATCCGGCGTTCCTTACGGCGGCATTCTGCTGACCGCGGGTGTCGCGCTGTTGGGCGTGGTGTTGAACTACTTCGTCCCGGACGAGGCCTTTGAAATCGTGCTGAATATTGCCTCGCTCGGCATCATCGCCGGTTGGGCCGCGATCGCGTTGGCGCACATGAAGTTCGTGCAGCTAGCCAAACAGGGCAAGTACAAGCGGCCCGAGTATCGGGCGCCCTGGGCACCGTTCACCAACTGGATTACGTTGGTATTCCTCGTTGGTGTGGTCGTGCTGATCGGCTTCGACTATCCGGTGGGTACCTACACCTTGGCTTCGATGATCATCATCATCCCGGCCTTGATCATTGGGTGGTTTGTGGTGCGCACCCGCGTACGCGAACTGGCCGCTGAGCGTGAAGGATTCACGGGCATGTACCCGATTGTCGCGGACCGCCCCGCAGCTCACCGCGACAACCGCCATCACACGGGTCGTGGCAGCACCACCATCATTCACGAGGAGGACGACCCCAAGGATCACTGATCCCGACGTCACCTCGTGGTTACGGTCCCGTCCCTGAAGTATCAGGGGCGGGACCGTCGTCGTTGTGCTCGCGTTTCATCATGCAAGAAACCCCGGACTGTTCATGGGCGTGAGACATCGCGGGAGTACCCTGGGACGAAGCAAAACACCTTGGAGGAGTACACATGCCCGATCTGCGATCCAGGACTTCGACGCACGGACGCAACATGGCAGGCGCCCGCGCTCTGTGGCGCGCCACCGGTATGAAGAAGGAAGATTTCGGGAAGCCGATTGTGGCGATCGCGAACTCATTCACGCAGTTTGTGCCGGGCCACGTTCACCTCAAGAACATGGGCTCGCTCGTGGCCAGCGCGATCGAAGAGGCGGGCGGCGTCGCCAAGGAATTTAATACCATCGCGGTGGACGACGGCATCGCCATGGGGCACGACGGCATGCTCTACTCCTTGCCTTCCCGCGACATCATCGCCGACTCCGTGGAATACATGGTTCAGGCGCACCGGGCCGACGCACTGGTGTGCATCTCCAATTGCGACAAGATCACCCCCGGAATGCTCATGGCCGCGATGCGCTTGAACATTCCGGTGGTCTTCGTCTCCGGCGGCCCGATGGAATCCGGAAACGCCGTGGAGGGGGTCATCGAGCACCGCATCGACCTGGTGGACGCGATGTCCTACGCGGTCGATGAATCCGTGACCGACGAGCAGCTCGGACTGATCGAGGAAAACGCCTGCCCGACCTGTGGCTCGTGCTCGGGCATGTTCACGGCGAACTCGATGAACTGCCTCACCGAGGCCCTGGGGCTTTCCTTGCCCGGTAACGGCACGACCCTCGCGACGCAGGTCGCCCGCCGCGAGCTCTTCCTCAAGGCGGGCCGCACCGTCGTCGAGATCGCCAAGAAGTACTACGAAGACGACGACGATTCCGTTCTCCCCCGGAATATCGCGACCAAGAACGCCTTCACCAATGCGATGGCGCTGGATATCGCGATGGGTGGTTCGACGAATACGGTTCTGCACATCCTCGCCGCCGCGCAAGAGGCCGAGGTGGACTTCAATCTCAAGGACATCGACGAACTCTCCCGGCGCGTGCCGTGCCTGGCCAAGGTGGCACCCAACTCCACGCAGTTCCACATCGAACACGTCCACAAGGCCGGCGGCATCCCCGCGATCCTGGGTGAGTTGGACCGAGCCGGCCTGTTCCTGCATGACGGAGTCCGCACGGTGCACGCGGAGTCGGTGGACGCCTGGCTCAACGAATGGGACATCCGCCGTGATACCGCCTCCGAGCGCGCGCGGGAGCTTTTCCTGGCCGCCCCTGGGGGAGTGCGGACGACGCAGGCATTTTCCACGGCCAATAAGTTTGAAGAACACGATACGGACCCGGAATTTGGCTGCATCCACTCGGTGGAGCATGCCTACACCAAGGACGGCGGCCTCGCGATCCTGTTTGGCAATATCGCCGAAGACGGCGCGGTGATCAAGACCGCCGGTATCGACGAGAGCCTGTTCCACTTCCGTGGCAAGGCCTTTGTGGTCGAGTCGCAGGACGAGGCCGTGTTCGAGATCCTGTCCAAGCACGTCGAGCCAGGGGACATCGTCGTGATCCGTTACGAAGGCCCCAAGGGCGGCCCGGGCATGCAGGAGATGCTGTATCCCACCTCGTACCTCAAGGGCTTGGGGCTCGGGAAGGAATGCGCGCTCATTACGGATGGACGCTTTTCCGGCGGTACCTCGGGAATCTCGATCGGCCACATCTCGCCAGAGGCTGCGGCCGGCGGCGCCGTGGGGTTGATCGAGCACGGAGACGAAATCGAGATCGACGTCGCCAACCGACTCCTCCAGGTTCATGTGTCGGATGAGGAACTGGCCCGACGGCGTGAGGCCCGTGGGCCGCTTCCCTGGAAGCCGTCGAAGCCGAGGGAGCGTCAGGTCTCTAAGGCCTTGCGTGCGTATGCCTCGATGGTCACGAGTGCGGACAAAGGTGCCGTGAGGGTCGTTCCGGAGTAAGCTCTCCGGAGCAGACCGAGAGGTCGGCACCCCTAGGCTTGAGATTCAAGTTGTCCACGAGGAAGTTTCCTCGTGGACAACTTGTGTTGTGGCATCGGTTACACTCGGCGTGAAATTTGACTATGCTGGCGCACAACATTCACGAGCCGACAGGGGTTCGTGCTCTGAATAATTGCGAGGTATCCATGTCTTCACGCGGCTCATCCACCTCGGCCAAAGATCGATCGGCCGAGGGAGCGCAGAAGCAGTTCGAGGCTGAACAAGAAGGCTTCAAGAAAGGGCTCACCCCCCGCCAGCTCCAGATGATCGCGATCGGCGGCTCGATCGGAACCGGTCTCTTCTTAGGGACGGGAGGGCGCTTACAAAGTGCCGGTCCCACGCTGTTCATCCTGTACGCCGTCGCCGGTTTCTTTGGGTACCTCATCTTGCGCCAGCTCGGTGAGCTCGTGGTGCACCGGCCGTCCTCAGGGTCCTTTGTGTCCTATTGCCGTGAGTTCTACGGCGAAAAATCCGCGTACTTTGTGGGCTGGATGTATTGGTTGAGCTGGGCGACCACAACGGTGGTCGACGCGACCGCCATGGCGATCTACATCAAGTGGTTTGGGCAGTACATTCCGTTCCTGGGGGAGATTCCCCAGTGGGTTCTCGCCTTCGTGGTGATCCTGATCGTGACCGTCACGAACCTCATTTCGGTCAAGGTCTTCGGGGAGATGGAATTCTGGTTCGCGGTCATTAAGGTCGCGGCACTGGTGATCTTTATGATCGTCGGCATTTTCTTCGTGATCTTCGGTTCACCCTCCGGAGCGTCTACGGGTTTCCACCTGATCTCCGAGAGCGGCGGGATGTTGCCCAATGGGTTGTTGCCGGCGCTGGTGGTTTCGCAGGGCGTCGTCTTCGCGTATTCGGGCATTGAGTTGGTGGGTACGGCCTCGGGCGAAACCCAAGAGCCCGGTCGAGTGATTCCGCGAGCCATCAACTCGGTGATCGCGCGCATCGCCGTGTTCTATGTGGGTTCCGTTCTCCTGCTCTGCCTCCTCCTTCCGTACACCCAGTACAGCGACAACGAATCGCCTTTCGTCACGTTCTTCTCCTCGATTGGCGTGGATGCGGCCGGACCGATCATGCAGCTGGTCGTCATTACCGCGGCGCTCTCGTCCTTGAATGCCGGTCTGTACTCGACCGGTCGCATTGTTCACTCGATGGCGATGGCCGGATCTGCGCCGAAATTCGCTCAGAAGTTGACCAAAGCGGGCGTTCCCTTCGCGGGCATCCTCCTGACAACGGGTGTTGGCGTCCTCGGTGTCATCCTGAACTATTTGGTTCCGGAGGCGGCCTTCGAGATCGTGCTCAACCTCTCCGCGGTCGGGATCATCGTGGGTTGGGCAGCCATTACTCTGCCCCACCAAAAATTCGTGGCTCTCGCGAAGAAAGGTCTGTATCAGAGGCCAAAGTATCGCGCACCCTTCGCGCCGTTTACCAACTGGCTCACCATGCTGTTTTTGGTAGCGGTGATGGTGTTGATCGCCTTCGATTTCCCCGTCGGTACGTATACCTTGGCGTCGATGGTCGCGATCATTCCGCTGATGATCATCGGGTGGTTTATGGTGCGTCGTCGCGTGATGGAGGTCGCCGCCCAGCGTGAGGGCTACACCGGTGCCTTCCCGGTCGTGGCCCAATGGCCGACTACGAGCGAACATGACGGCAAGGATCATCATCGTGGCTCGACCACGACGATTCACACGGAGGACGAGAAAGACTAATTTCGTCCCTTCACCAAAAGGCTCCCCGCCCTAGTGGGGAGCCTTTTGTGTTCCCAGGGTCAGGTTGCCGCGGTATCGATCTTTGAGAAGGTGGCTTTCATGGGCCAAATTGCCGGGTACACTTTTCCTGACATCCCGATTCGGTGAAGTGGGTCATAGCGTTGTGACGTGCTGACGAGTCGGGATTCGCAATGATCTTGAGCGACCGCGGCAAAGGAGCCTGTCGAGTTCGACGGCGTCTTTCCCGGGGCTCCCCAACCCAACAAAGGGCTTGCATGTCATCAAAATCGACGATCCAAGAAACTCCTGAGTCTGCCTCAGGTAATACCAAGGAATTCCTGGCCGCAGAGGATCAAGGTCTCCACAAGGGCCTCGGTGCCCGCCAGCTCCAAATGATCGCCATTGGCGGTGCCATCGGAACGGGCCTGTTCCTGGGCGCGGGTGGTCGTCTGCAAAGTGCCGGACCGTCCCTGTTCATCATTTACGGCATTTGTGGATTCTTCGGGTACCTCATCCTCCGGTCCCTCGGCGAATTGGTGTGTCACCGTCCGTCGTCGGGATCCTTCGTGTCCTATACCCGCGAATTCTATGGCGAGAAGGCCGCATACGTTTCTGGCTGGTTGTACTGGCTGAACTGGGCCATGACGGCCATTGCCGACGCCACGGCCATCGCGATCTACGTCAAGTGGTTCGGCCACTACAGCGATTTCGTCGCGTCGATTCCGCAGTGGGTTTCCGCGCTGGCGGTGATCGCGATTGTCGTGGCCACCAACCTCATTTCGGTCAAGGTTTTTGGCGAGATGGAATTCTGGTTCTCGCTGATCAAGGTTGCGGCCTTGGTGATCTTCCTGGTGGTCGGCATCATCTTCGTGATCTTCGGGTCCCCGAACGGCAGCCCCACGGGATTCCAGCTGATTACGGACCATGGTGGGCTTTTCCCCGCGGGTGGCTTGGCGGCGCTCGTCGTCGTTCAAGGTGTGGTTTTTGCGTACGCCGGTATCGAGCTCGTGGGCACCACGTCCGGTGAGACTCGAAATGCCGAGAAAGTGATCCCGAAGGCCATCAATACCGTGATTCTGCGCATTGCGGTGTTCTATGTGGGTCCGGTCCTGTTGCTGTGCATGCTCTTGCCGTACACGCAATACAGTGAGGACGAATCTCCCTTCGTCACCTTCTTCGCATCCATCGGAGTGGACGCCGCCGGCCCGATCATGCAGCTCGTGGTGATTACGGCCGCGCTGTCGTCGTTGAATGCCGGCCTGTACTCCACCGGACGCATCATGCACTCGATGTCAATGGCGGGCTCTGCCCCGAAATTTGCCTCGAAGCTCAATAAATCCGGCGTGCCCTTCGGTGGAATCCTGCTGACGGCGGCCGTGGCCCTGCTCGGCGTAGTCCTGAACTACCTGGTTCCGGAGGCGGCTTTTGAGATCGTGCTGAATATCTCCGCGGTCGGCACCATGGCCTCTTGGGCGGCCATCACGATGTCTCACCAGAAGTTTGTGAAGCTCTCCAAGCTCGGTCACTACGTCCGGCCGAAGTATCGTGCACCTTTCGCGCCGTTCACCAACTGGCTCACCGTCGGTTTCCTCGTGGCCGTCATGGTGCTGATCGCGCTGGACTATCCCGTGGGGACGTACACCCTGGGGGCCATGCTGATCATCATCCCGCTGCTCGTGATCGGCTGGTTCGTCGTGCGTGGTCGGGTCATGCAGATCGCGGCCGAACGAGAGGGAATCACGGGCATTTATCCCGTGCTCGCCGTGCGGCCGTCGGTAGAGGTTCAGCACATGAACCAGGACCATCGCGAAGGGCGGTAAGTAGCGGCCGACGCCGTCCGGGCTGTACCGGGCGGCGTCGGCACCTTAGCGCACCACCGAACTGAGAAGCAGGCTCGTTTCACTATTAACGACGCCGTCGATCCCGCGGATGCGCTTGAGCACGGCGTCGAAGTCCTGCAAATCCACGCAGGTGAGTTCGGCGACCAAGTCCCATCCGCCGTTGGTGGTGTGGAGTGCGAGAATCTCGGGAAGGCCGCGCAATTCGTGAATCACGTGGTCTGTGGTTCGGCCCTCAATCTCGATGAGAGAGATGGCCCGGACCTGTGCAACATCGGCATAGTCGCGCACTCGGACGCTAAATCCCACGATGATCCCCCGAGCGGTGAGGGAATCCATGCGTTTAGTCACGGTGGTTCGCGAGACGCCCAGTTCTTGGGCCAGGGCGGCGACGGGCGTTCGACCGTCCTCGCGGAGGGCGGCGATGAGGCGTCGATCGAGATCGGTGAGGCGTTCCATGAACAGAATGCTAAACGAAAGCTCTCAATCTGCACATTTAGCCGTCAGATTGACGGCATAATGCCAATTTTGGACCTAATGTGAAATCTATACACTCACTTTTGGGAGAGTCTGGCCAGCCACAGGTTGGCCCTGAACAGTCGAAGAAAGGACTTCAATGACGCAGTTCGTCGATGTCAAGAACATGGCACGCTGGATCCAGCGTGATGGCGTGGAAAAGATCATCGGAAACATGATCGGTTACCTGGAGCGGGACTTCTCCCGCTGGGAAAAATTCGACAAGACGCCTCGCATCGCCAGCCATACCCCGTTTGGCGTGATCGAGCTGATGCCGACGTCGGACGGTGAGCTGTACTCCTTCAAGTACGTCAATGGCCATCCCTCGAATCCGGCCCGCGGCTTCCAGACGGTCACGGCCTTCGGCGTCCTCGCCGACGTCGACAATGGTTACCCCACGTTCGTCGCCGAGATGACCCTCTTGACGGCCCTCCGGACGGCTGCGACCTCCGCGATGTTCGCCCGCAAGTTGGCCCGCCCCGATTCGCGGAAGATGGCTCTGATCGGCGCCGGTTCCCAGTCCGAGTTCCAGTCCCTCGGTTTCCGAGCCGCCTTCGGCATCGAGGATTTGTCCGTGTACGACATCGATCCGAAGGCTGTGGAGAAGCTCAAGCGCAATCTGGAGCCGCTCGGGTTCCGGATCACCGCGGCCGAGTCCGTGGCGGAGGCCGTTCAGGACGCCGACATCATCACCACCTGCACCGCCGATAAGGCTCAGAACACCATTTTGGCCAATGAGAACGTCAAGCCCGGCGTGCACCTCAATGCCGTCGGTGGTGACTGCCCGGGGAAGACCGAGCTTGAAGGCGAGATCCTCAACCGCGGCAAGGTGTTCGTGGAATTCACCCCGCAGACTCGCGTCGAGGGCGAAATCCAGCAGATGGATCCCGACTTCCCGGTCACCGAGTTCTGGCAGGTGCTCAACGGCCAGGCCGAAGGGCGCACCTCGCCGGAGGAGATCACGATCTTCGACTCGGTCGGTTTCGCGATCAATGACTTCTCCGCATTGCGTTGCGCGAGCGACGCGACCGCGGATTCGGATCTCCAGGATTACATCGATCTGGTGGCCGATCCGGAGGACCCGAAGGATCTGTTCTCCCTGGTCAATTCCATGAAGCCTGTCGGTTAATCGGAGCCTTTAGCTCGATTAAGGGGCCGTGGTGCACTGTGGCGTGCACCACGGCCCCTCTTTTGTGGGTAACATGATCGACACATCGAGCCGATATCGTTCGGAATTACTCGCACATGCTTACTTAGCACAAAGGTATTTACCTATGACATCTAAAGCATCACAGTCCGAGGTTTCCCCTCGGGACAGTGCCACAGAGAACTCTTTTAACGACGAACAGGCCGGGTTCCACAAGGGATTGGGGCCCCGCCAGCTACAGATGATCGCCATCGGCGGCGCGATCGGTACAGGCCTCTTCCTGGGTGCGGGCGGCCGCCTGCACAGCGCCGGCCCGTCGCTCTTCCTGGTCTACGCGGTGTGTGGCCTGATGGGCTACTTGATCCTCCGCTGCCTCGGCGAGCTCGTGGTGCACCGGCCGTCGTCGGGCTCTTTCGTCTCGTACTCCAGGGAATTCTTTGGCGAGAAAGCCGCGTACTTCTCCGGGTGGATGTATTGGCTGTTCTGGGCCACCACCGCCGTGGTGGACGCCACCGCAATCGCCATTTACGTGCGCTGGTTCGGACAATACCTGCCATTCTTTGGCGATATCCCGCAGTGGGTCATTGCCTTCTTGGTGGTCGTCATCGTGGTGGCCATGAACCTCATCTCCGTCAAGGTCTTCGGAGAGATGGAATTCTGGTTTTCCCTCATCAAGGTGGCCGCATTGGTCATCTTCCTGATCCTGGGCATCATCTTCGTGATCGTGGGGACGCCCAATGGCTCGCCCGTGGGCTTCCAGCTGATGTCGGACAATGGCGGCATCTTCCCCAACGGGTTGATGCCGGCCTTGATCATTTCCCAGGGCGTCGTCTTCGCGTATGCGGGTATCGAGCTGGTCGGCACCACCTCGGGTGAGACTAAGAACGCCGAGAAGATCATCCCTAAGGCCATCAACACCGTGATCTTGCGTATTGCCGTGTTCTACGTTGGTTCGGTCCTGTTGTTGTGCCTGTTGCTCCCGTACACCGCCTTTAGCGAAAACGAGAGCCCGTTCGTGACCTTCTTCTCCTCGATCGGCGTCGACGCCGCAGGCCCGATCATGCAGCTCGTGGTCATTACGGCCGCGCTCTCCTCGCTGAACGCCGGGCTGTATTCGACCGGTCGGATCATGCATTCCATGGCGATGGCTGGTTCCGCACCGAAGTTTGCGCGGAATCTGACTAAGTCCGGAGTTCCTTTCGGCGGCATCGTGCTCACCGCTATCGTCGCGCTTCTCGGAGTCGTGCTGAATTACTTTGTTCCCGAAAGCGCCTTTGAGATCGTGCTGAACTTCGCTTCGATCGGCATCATGAGCGCGTGGCTGACGATCACGTTGTGCCACATGAAGTTTGTCTCGTTGACCAAGACGGGTCGATACGTCCGCCCGCACTATCGGGCGCCGCTGGCACCGTTCACCAACTGGATCGTGCTCGCGTTCCTGGCTGGCGTCGTGGTCTTGATCGCCATCGACTATCCGGTGGGTACTTTTACCTTGGCGTCGATGATCATCGTGATTCCGGTGTTGGTCATTGGCTGGTTCGTGGTGCGCGGCAGGGTTATGGAGATCGCCGCTGAGCGCGACGGCGTGACTGGACTGCACCCCGTGGTTGCTCAGCGTCCCGCGGCCAAGAAGGGCCGCGAACGCTAACTCGAGCGAATCGTCGGACCGACGGCCCCGCGCTGACCAGGCGCGGGGCCGTCGTCGTCCACCGGGCTTGACGCCGGGCGACGTCGGAGGACCCCGAGTGGATACTATGTGGCCATGCGTAACGTCAGCCTTGTATCGGAACGACTCTCCCTGGACCCACCGTGCGCCGACGACGTCGCCGCGATTGCTGACGCGTGCCAAGATCCGGAGATCCCTCGCTGGACAGGCCAGATTCCTCATCCCTACGACGAAGACGACGCCATGGAGTTCATCGAAGGGATTGTCGGACCCGGCTGGGCTCGCGGCGACTGCCTGAACTGGGCCGTGCACCTCCGCGACGTGGGTTTTCGGCCCAATGATGGAACCCTCATGGAAATCCCGAAGAAGGCTGCCGACCAAGCCCCTGGCGATGAAAATTTGGGGCTGTTCAGCGGAATCGTGAGTCTCAACCTGAGCGGTACTGGGGGAGCATCGATCGGGTATTGGACGGCCAAGGGTGCCCGAAACCAGGGAATCACGCAGGAGGCCTGCGAACTGGTTCTCGATTTTGCTTTTCGGTCAGCGTCTGAGCGAAGTCACCCGGGGCTGGGCGTGCACCGGGTTGAGTGGCGCGCCATGGTGGGCAACGTGGCATCGGCGAAGCTGGCCCAACGGGTCGGATTCAGTTATGAGGGGCTCCTGCGAAGCGCCCTCACAACCATCGACGGTCGCCGGATGGACGTGTGGGTCGCCGGACTGTTAGCCGAGGATTCCAGGGCCGTCAAAGAGTGGCCGGACCACGTTTTCCGTCCTGCATAGACCCGCGACACGCCGCTAATCTGCCCACCGAGGGTATGTGACAAATTGTGAAGTTCACCCAAAATTCGCCTCTGTTCTGGGCAAATGATGACTATTCAGTGAAAAATCTGACGAAGGCATACAGTTTTGTAATCGTTTCTTTATAAAATTTGCCTGTCTCGAGAGCAATCACTCATGCACCTTCCCATGCTCCGGGCATTTCGGTTTCACCACTCGTCACCAGTTGATTGGAGCCCGATCATGGGTCATTCGAAGTCTCGTCGGTATGTACCGCGCCACGCCACCGCTCGACGTGGCGTGTCCGCCGCTGTCCAGGGAACCTTCGGTTCTCGAGGCGCGCGCGCCGTCGTCGCCGCCTCGGCGTTGGCAGCCACCGCGCTGACCGGCACGCAATTGCACAGCGCACCCCAGGCTCATGCCGCGGCCCAGGACCTCGTCCGGGTCAGCGACGCCCAGCGCCAGGCGGATTCTCAGCGCCTGTTGGACGGCATTAACGCCTACCGTCAGTCCCAGGGCCTTCGCCCGGTCAGCTACTCGGCTCGCTTGAGCCAGATCGAGCAGCCGCATTCGGACGCTCAGATCGTTGCCGAGAATTTTTACCACACCGATGCTTTTCTGACGGATTCCCGGGCCGGAAACTACACGCACGCGAATGAGGTCATTGCGCTGTCCTACCAGCGTGATGTCATGCAGCTGTTGGCCTGGTGGAAGACCTCACCTGCACACAATGCGGCAATCCTTAACCCGAACGCCCAGGTCATCGGTATCGGTCTGAGCTACGCGGATGGAAGCCTGGCCCGGACGGGTCAGCCGTGGCAGATCCTCGGCTCCGTGAACCTGTACGGCTACCGCAATGGAGGCGCTCCGTCGGATGCGACATCGACCGTCGGTGGCGGTGTGGCGCCTCAGTCGTCGTCTTCCTCCTTTGCTCCGTATGGCGCGATTGGGGTGACCTACTCGTCGAACGGCGGCGGATCCGCCTTCGGTCAGCCGGTCATGGCCGAGAGCGATGCGACCGGTGGTCGATACCAGATCTTCAAGACCTCATCCGGCCTGCGCTACAAGTTCCTCTGGAGCGAAAGGACCGGAGCTCACATCGTCAAGGAGTTCGGCGCGATCGGTCAGGTCTGGGCGGCGAAGGACTTCGAGCGTGGCTACGGATTCCCGGTCTCGAATGAGTACCGATACGGCTCGGAGATGCGTCAGAACTTCTCCAACGGCTACATCATCGGCTGGAACGTCTACGACGGAAGCGTTCGCGTTTATCGGTAGCCACTGCGGGTCACCGTAGAATAGAACCGTGACTTCCCAGCATTCTGCACCGCAGCTGACTCGCACCATTCTCTTCCTGATGTGCCTGGCCACAGGCCTCTGCGCAGGAGGAAATTACTTCAATCAGCCGCTGCTGGACGAAATCTCACAATCGTTGGGAGTCAGTAGCGCCACCGCCGCGACGTCGGTCACGGTGGCGCAGGTGGCCTACGCGGTGGGACTCATCTTCTTGACCCCTCTCGGCGATCTCATGGAACGCCGAAAGCTCACGGTCGGGCTGATTGGTCTCACCGCCGTAGGCCAAGCCATGGCCGGGTTCGCCCCGGCCTTTGGCGTTTTCATGATCGGTATCGCCGTGGCCGGTCTCTTCTCTGTGGCGGCGCAGGTTTTGGTGCCGTACGCGGCGATCCTTGCGCCTCCGGGTCGCGGTGGGAAGGCCGTGGGCACCGTGATGTCCGGCTTGCTAACGGGTGTGCTGCTGGCGCGCGCCGTCGCCGGGATCCTGGCGGACCTGGGCGGCTGGACCTTGATCTATCACGTTGCGGCGGTCCTGATGGTCCTCATCGGGATAGGCCTGTGGAGGGTTTTGCCTCCCTCGTACCCCGAGAATCCACCGAATTACCTCGGCTTGTTTTCCTCGATGGCACGGCTCATTCGGAAGCATCCCCGGCTCCGTACGCGAGCCATGATGTCGGGCATTTCCTTCGCTTCGATGAGCGCAATCTTTGCGACGACCACCCTTCTTCTCGCTGGAGAGCCTTTCAACCTCAGCCCCTCGGTTATCGGCGTGGTGGGGCTGACCGGCCTTGCCGGAGCCCTCATGGCCTCGGTCGGCGGCGGCATGGTGGATCGGGGGGCACGGCCGCCGAGGCACCTTCTTTGGCATCGTGGCCTTGGCGCTGGGTTGGGGTGCGTTTTTTCTCAGCGGTCACAGCGTGATCTGGTTCTGCGTCGGCATGATTCTTGCCGATATTGGGGTGCAACTGATTCACATCATTTCCATGAACACGGTGTACACCTTGGACCCTTCCGCGCGGAATCGCCTGAATTCGGTGTACATGACCGTGTACTTTGTGGGCGCTGCCCTGGGCTCCGGGGTCGGTGTCTGGGCGTGGAGCGCGGGGCACTGGCTCGGTGTGTGCATCGCCGGGGGTGTGATGACGGTGCTCTGTGCGGTCATCATGTGGCGGGACATTCACTTGGAGCGGCGCGACGTCGCCACCGCCTGACATCTTGGCCTCAGAACTAGAAATTGGGTGTGACTCACGTAATATCGAGGAGCACCATAATTTCTCACATATGAGGTGAATACCTTGAAATTGAACCACGTTCATCGAACCATTGGCCTGGCGGCAATCGGCGCATTAGCTCTCGCGGGTTGTGGGACTGGAGGGGGCGGCTCCTCCAGCGAGTCTTCTTCCGAAACGTCGATATGCAAGAAGGAAGCCTCGGATAAAACCACTATTGACTCCGCACCGAAGGTCGAGTGGAAAGAGCGGGTCAACGGTGTCAAGGCACCCGAGTCGAAGGAATTTGGCCCGGAAAAGGTAAATGGCGACAAGGTCCCTTCGTGCTTTGAACATTCACCCGAGGGCGCCCTATTGGCTTCGACAAACTATATTTCGGCTATAATGTCGACCGACAAGGACTATATCATCAAAGTGTTTAAGCAGCAGGGAAATGATCGCGCTAAATCAGATAAGACGATTAATCACCTGAATAACGTTGGCACTTCGGAAGAGGAGCGCAATAAATTTAGAGGGAAAATCCAGGTTGCCGGGTACAAAGTTACAGAGTACTCAAAGGATCGAGCCAAAATTGGAGTAATCTTAAGTTATGACGGCCAGCAGGACTATCTGAAATTGACCCCCGCTATTGAATGGCAAGATAGTGACTGGAAGCTTGCAGTGGACTCTGGAGATAAATCGACGTTATCTTCCGATGACGTGAAGAGTTCAGACGAATTTACCAAGTGGGGCCCTAACGTTTCCGAAGGATCCTCGTCCTGAAGCAACTCCTGACCGTGTCGAAACGCCGGTCGTGAATTAAACGACGACGTCGGCCCCGGAGATTGTTTCCGGGGCCGACGTCGTGCTTCGAGTGGTTATTTAAGCCGTACGTTGCCTCTTGGAGGAAATGACCCCGGTGTTGAAGCCGGCCAGATGTAGGCCGCCGTGGAATCTGGCGTGCTCGATTTTGATGCACTGATCCATGACCACGTTGAGTCCACCTTTTTCGGCGATGGCCGCGGCCTCCTCGTTCCAGGAGCCCAGTTGTAGCCAGAGGGTCTTGGCGCCGATGGCGACGGCTTCCTTGGCCACGCCGGGGAGGTCTTCGTGGCGGCGGAACACGTCGACGACGTCGGGAATCTCCGGTAAGTCCTCGAGCGAGGCGTAGACCCTCTGACCCAATACCTCCTTGCCTTTGGCGGCGAGGATGGGATTCACGAAATACACCCGGTACCCGGAACTCGAGAGCAGATACGTCGAGACGAAATACGACGCCCGAGCGGGCTTGTCGGACATGCCGACGATGGCCACGGATTCCGTGTGGTGCAAGATGTTGAGTCGTTCGGGGGCGGTGGGGCCGCGCCAGGTGCGTTCGGAGTGCTGTGATGGTGTCACCGGTTTTCCTCCTGATGAATTGCGGAATCACGGGTCAGGCCGGTGGCCGCTGTGAGAGCCTGATCCAGGTCCCAGAGGATGTCCTCCGGGTCTTCCAGTCCGACGGAAATGCGGATGAGGTCCGCCCCGACCCCACCGGCATCGAGCTGTTCCTGGGTGAGCTGTTGGTGAGTCGTCGAGGCGGGGTGAAGCACGAGCGTGCGGGCGTCGCCGATATTGGCAAGGTGGCTGGCGAGCTGAAGATTCTCGATGAACCGCCCTCCCACTGCGCGACCGTCTAGGCCGTTGGCCTCGGCCACGCCGAAGCTAAACACGGAGCCGACGCCTAGCGGCAAGTATTTCTGCGCCCGCTCGTGATGGGGATGACCCGGCAAGCCTGCGTAATGGACGTATGAGATGCGTGGATCTTCGTCGAGCCACGCGGCGACCTCGCGCGCATTGGCCAAGTGCGCATCCATGCGCTGGGGGAGGGTCTCGAGGCCCTGGATGAGCGAAAACGCCGACTGCGGTGCCAGAGAAGGCCCAATATCGCGCAGCTGCTCGGAACGTAATTTGGTGAGGAAGCCGTATTCGCCGAAGTTGCCCCACCATGAAACGCCGTTATAGGAGGGCACCGGTTCTGTCATCGAGGGGAAATTTCCGTTGCCCCAGTCGAAGGTCCCGGCCTCGACCACCACACCACCGAGGGTCGTGCCATGGCCGCCAATAAATTTGGTGGCCGAGTGAATCACAATGTCGGCCCCGTGCTCGAAAGGGCGGATGAGGTACGGCGTCGAGATGGTGGCGTCCACGATCAGGGGGATCCCTGCGTCATGGGCCACCTTGGCCAGCCCCTCGAGGTCTGCGACCTGACACGCCGGATTGGAGACCGCTTCGGTGTAGATCGCCTTGGTGTTGTCTCGGAGGGCTTCCTTGTATGCGGCTGGTTCCATGGAGTCGACGAACGTGGTCTCGACGCCAAACCGCCTCAGCGTGACGTCGAGCTGGGTCACTGTTCCACCGTAGAGCTGAGATGAGGACACGATGTGGTCCCCGGCCTGGGTTAATGCCGCGAAGGTGACGAATTCGGCGGCCATGCCCGAGGCCGTGGCGACGGCGCCAATGCCGCCTTCCAGGGAGGCGACTCGCTCTTCGAAAGCGGCCACGGTGGGATTGCCGAGCCGGGAGTAGATGTTGCCGTACTTCTGGAGGGCGAAGAGGTTGGCGGCGTCGTCGGAATCCTTGAAGACGAAGGACGTGGACTGGTAGATCGGCACGGCGCGAGCCCCGTGTTCGGCATCTGGGGTGCCGCCGGCGTGCAATGCGCGAGTGCGGAAACCAAAACTGTGCTCTGCCATGTGCATCCTTTGCGGTGTATCGGTGCCGTCTGCGACGAGTTTGGTGCCATCCTCCGCGCCCCGCATGAGTCGATGCAACTATTGCGATTGTGTCAGCATGCGGCCGAATGTGACGTTCGGCCGGAGTGGTCCAAAAACCTTGTGCCGTATGGGAAGCCTGCGGGCCGCCGCCGACTAGTTCAAATGCAGTACCTGCAAAAAGTTGGCAAAAATAAGCAGGCTGATTATCGTTGAACGGGAGTCTGTGTTCACAGTCTCCGTTGAATCACATCACTAGGAACACCATGAGCGAATTTCTCCGCCAGCGGTGGGAGCAGATCCTCTTCTCCAGCTGGCAGCACATGAGCCTCGTGGTGCAGTGTTTGGTCCTTGCAACGGTGGTCGCCATCGTTCTTGCCGCACTGTGCTATCGAAGCCGGGCGTTGACCTCCGTGGCCAACAATGTCTCGGCCGTCGGGCTCACCATCCCCTCTTTCGCGCTGATCGGCTTGCTCATCGTTCCCCTGGGGTTCGGAGTGCTTCCGGCCGTTGTCGTCGTGACCTTCTTTGCGATCCTGCCGATCCTGCGTAACGCAGTGGTCGGACTCGCAGGCGTGGATCAGGCCACCATTGAGGCGGCACGGGGCATCGGCATGAGTCGAACCAAGACCTTCTTTCGGGTCGAGTTGCCCCTCGCCTGGCCCGTGATTCTCGCGGGAATGCGCGTGTCAGCGCAGATGACTATGGGCATCGCGGCCGTGGCAGCCTATGCCCTTGGTCCCGGTCTCGGCGGATACATCTTCTCGGGACTTTCCCGCCTCGGCGGCGCGAATTCCCTCGAGTCCGTTGTGACGGGCGTCGTCGCCGTCATCATCCTCGCCCTCATCCTCGACGTGGTTCTGATCCTCGTCGGCCGACTGACCACCTCAAGGGGTATCCGTGTCTGAGAACATCCATAGCAATACCGGCTCCTCCCACGCGGCCGGCAGCGACGCCCACACCGCCACCCAAGAACCGACCGCATCCGGGGCCGGTACGGGTCAAGGCGCCAAGGGAGCGTCGATCCTCATCGAGAACGTCACCAAGCGGTACGGCGCGGGCAAGAAGCCGGCCGTCGACCAGCTGACCCTCGAAATTCCGGCGGGACAAACCATCATGTTTGTGGGCCCCTCCGGTTGTGGCAAGACGACCACCCTCAAGATGATCAACCGACTCATCGAACCCACCGAAGGACGGCTCATCCTCGGCGGTAAAGACGTCACCAAGATCAACGGAGATAAGCTGCGCCGCACCATTGGCTACGTGATCCAGGCCGGTGGTTTGTTGCCGCACCTGACGGTCGCCGCCAATATCGGCCTGGTGCCGAAGATGTTGGGTTGGAGCAAAAAGCGCATCGCCGAGCGCGTCGAGGAGCTTTTGGACTTGGTGTCCTTGGACCCCGCGACCTACCGCGACCGCTACCCCCGGGAACTCTCCGGCGGACAGCAGCAGCGCGTTGGCGTGGCTCGTGCGCTCGCGGCGGATCCGCCCGTTCTCCTGATGGACGAACCCTTCGGCGCCGTGGACCCGATCACGCGTCAGCGGCTCCAAGACGAGCTCATCAACATCCAGAATGAGCTGCAAAAGACGATTGTGTGCGTGACTCACGACTTCGACGAGGCAGTGAAGCTGGGGGACTGGATTGCCGTCTTCGACGAAGGCGCGCAAATTGTTCAGTACGACACCCCCGAACGAATCCTCGCGAACCCCGCCAACGACTTCGTCGCCAACTTCATCGGCTCGGGTGCCGGCCTCAAGCAGCTCGGCTTGGCCCGTGTGGGCGAGGTCGACCTGATTCCCGGCGTTCTCGGCCGCCCCGGACAGGACGCGCAGGAGTTGCTGCGCCACGTCGACATGGCGGGGCTGAACAGCGCCGTCATTCTTGATGAGCGCGAACGCCCGATGCAGTGGCCTTCTAAGGATGATCTGGGCCGCATGACCACGGTTCCCCACGAGGTTAATCCGGATTTGCCGCTCGTGAGCACCCGTTCAACCCTCAACGACGCCCTCGACACGATGCTCGTGGCAAGTACGGGCGAAGCGATCGTGGAGGGTCCTCGCGGACGTTACGAAGGCATCATCACCGTCGAAACCGTCATGAATGCGATTACCGAGCTGCGCTCTCACAAGCCGGGGGAGTACACCCCGGTCGGCAACAACACTGGTGAAATTCCTGTCTCTGAGGTCTCCGGTGCGGATCAGGGATCCTCGGAGGAAACCTCGGCGGCCGCAACGGAGCCGTGGAACGACGGCGGTGAGCGTTCATGAGCCAATCCGCGGAAACGAGCGCCCTCGATACGGGCAAGCGCCCTTGGATCGGGCTCGTTATTCAACCGGTCGTCATTATTCTTGCTTTGCTGGCGATCGTTGTGTGGCTCTCGAATGCCAATTTGTCCGACACGGAGCGAGTCACCCTCGCGCCTAAGGACCTCCTGGACATGACGTTTCAGCACCTGGGACTGACCGTTGCCGCGGCCGTCGTCGTGCTGATCTTGGCCATCCCGGTCGGCGTGATCCTCACCCGCAAGTCACTGCGGTGGCTAGGCACGCCGGTCATGGCCATCGCCAACCTCGGTCAGGCGGCCCCGCCCGTCGGGCTGGTGGTGCTCTTTGCCTTTTGGCTGGGCTTCGGCTTTCAGGCCTCCGTGCTCGCGCTGATTCTGTACGCGTTCCTGCCCGTCCTGAAGAACACGATGGTGGGCCTGGATGCCGTGGATCCTCGGGTGGTCGAGGCCGCCAAGGGCATGGGAATGTCCACGATGAGCGTGTTGATGCGCGTCGAGCTTCCACTGGCTCTGCCGATCATGCTCGCCGGCATTCGCACGGCCCTCGTCCTGCTGGTCGGCACGGCCACGCTGGCGACGTTCGTGGATGGCGGTGGCCTCGGCCTGCTGATCACCACCGGCGTGAACCTGTCCTTGAACAGTGTGCTCATCACCGGATCGCTGCTCGTGGCGTTGCTGGCTTTGTCTGTGGACTGGATCGCTCGCGTGTTCGAGCAAGTCGCCCGACCGAAGGGACTCTAATCATGTTCGGAACCAAGAAAATGAAGGTCGCGGCGCTCGGCGTCGTCGGCCTGGTGGCCCTGAGTGGCTGTGGACTTCAGCCGGCAACTTCGACCGTCCCTAATATTGAAAGCGGTGCGATCAAGCCGATCGATGGGGTCAATGACGAAAAGATCACCGTCACGTCCAAGAATTTCACGGAGCAACTCGTGCTCGGCAAAATCGCCGTCATCACGGCAGACGCCGCAGGATTCGACGTCACGGATATGTCCAATGTGCCGGGCTCGCAACCATCTCGAAACCTGATGCTGACCGGTCAGTCCCAAATCGGGTGGGAATACACGGGAACGGCATGGCTGACCTACATGGGCGAGGACAAAGCGATCCCGGATTCTCAGCAACAGTGGGAAGCCGTGAAAGAAAGGGACGCCAAGAACAACCTCACGTGGGGAAAGCCTGCTCCGTTGAATAACACCTACGCGTTTGCCGTGCGGGAGGACTTCGCGAAGAAGTACAACGTGAAGAGCCTGGACGACATCGGCAAGGTTCCGGTGGATCAGCGAACCATGTGCGTTGAATCGGAATTCAATTCTCGAAGTGACGGGTTGAACCCGATGCTCGAGAAGTATGGCCTCAAAAGGGGAGCGCCAGACGGGGTTCCCAATAACAACATTTCCGTGATGGATACCGGAACCGTGTACGCGGCGACCGCTAAGGGCGACTGCAACTTTGGCGAGGTGTTCACGACGGATGGCCGCATCCCGGCGCTGAATCTCAAGGTTCTCCAGGATGACAAGGAATTCTTCCCGAAGTACAACGCCTCCCCGGTGTTTAATACGGATCTGGTGAAGAAGCACCCCGAATTGGAAGACCGGTTCCAAGAGGTCGCCAAGTTGCTGGATGACAAAACGATGCAGCAGCTGAACTACCAGGTCGATGTCGAGGGTAAGGACCCCGGCGACGTCGCCCTGGATTGGATGGACCAACAAGGCTTGGTCAAGAAGAAATAACGGATCGGAATCTGTGATGAAGCGGCACGGGCCATGAGGCCCGTGCCGCTTCGATGATTCAATAGATCCGGCGTAATTATTGCCTGATCTAGTCTTCTCTGGTCGAAGATATTCCTATTTTTACACCAAGTATCACTGCTAGCACGGCAATGATGCCGATTGCTGGTCCGCTTTCTTTTATGGTTGCTGGTGTTTGAATGAGTGCAATGAACCCGAGGGTGTAAATTGAATATTCGGTAGCGCTTGGTAATAAATTTGATTTCTTCCGCATGCGTGTTACCTATGAAAAGCAAGAGTTCTTTATTTGGTTGATACCCATGATTTCTCCAAATAGCCCGAATGATGCTGCCGTTGCAGCATGCCATTGTGCAGCCTTACCGTGTTTGGCGTGGTAGGCTCGCCAGATAATTTGGATTGCCCGTTGAATGCTCCCAAATTTTCTGATTAATTTATAAGCAATTCTCGCACTGGCGCCCCATGGGACGAGATGCACGCCAACGGCGGCCACGCATACGGTCCGACCCCATACCCCCCCTGGGGGTCTGCCAGGATTGGATACTGTGTGTTCTCCGTGGGGAGAATTCTTTGCCTGGGGATGTTTCCCTCTATCTCAAACGGAGTCTGAACGCTTTGCCCGGCCGCATCTATAGCCCACGGGATCTTGTACAGTGCTACAACAGTTCCAGTTTGGCTCTCGAGGCTTGCCGATCCATCTTCGTGAAGCTTCAGGGAGGTGTCTGGGGACGTGTTGACCTGGAAATCGTATGTCATCGGCGAATCTGCCGAAGGAATGTGGATGAGGGTTTGCATGCCGTCTTCGGTGTTGAAGGTTGACAGTGTCGCATCGTCAAGTGACGTGCTGGATATTGGAGGGCCGCTTGCTTCGATGGGAGCGGACGGTAGGGCATTGGACGGGTCTACGTGATGGTGGGTTACCGTTCCGGGGCTCTGGAACGAACCCACAGAGTCGGACCAGTATGCTTCGTTCAATGGTGTGGTTCCCGAAACTGCAAGTAATTCGTCTCATGCTCGGTCGATTTTGGTATCCGCCTCAAATGTAGCCGCGTTTGCTGCCATGGGTGGGGTCAGCGAAAAGATCATTGCCGTCAAAAGTGAAGTGGTGACGGTCATTGGTTGGATCTTCATTGGTCCTCCCGGGTTCTCAAAACTATGGCATCAAAGTATTCCGAGAGGCTCGTGGGATCAATGGATTTTTCAATAATCTCCGGTTGCTACGCATCGCTATTAATTTATATTGGACTTGATGAGGTTAAACGGAAAATAGTCCAATTGTGAAACAGTTCGTCACGCTTCAGGTAGAGCCCACCGGCTAGGAGGCCTGTCGACGGAGTAACTCTGTCAATGCCGCGACTCCCTCGGCCTGTTCGTGCCAACCCGTGCGGATGAGCGCCTTGCTCACCGCTTGCGGCGACACCCCCAGGGCTTCGGCAATCGCGCCGTGTTGGCCTCGGACCCCGGGAACTACGAGGTCCACAACGCGCCACTCGGCTTCGCTGCGAGTTCCCACGAGCCGGGCGATGAGGCGCGCGAGCCCGGTCGCGGCGTCGGCAAGGGCCGGGTCGGGGCCGTCCACGGCGATGTTCTTGAACGTCGCGTTGCCTTGCCCGGGGTGCGGCGTGCATCGCTCCATCGCGGCACGGGCGTAGGAGAGGGCGATGTCGGGCGCATCGGCGGTCGCTTCCGGGCACGCTCCCAGTCCGACGGCGCTTCCCGGCGTGCGGAGTCCCCAGAGTGCGGCGTCGAGAACGTGCTGCGGGTCGGCAAAACTGGCCCCGATCTTCTCGGATCCGCGAGCGGACACACTGCCGCCCGTGGTCTCGGCGGCGAGTGGAAGCGAGGCGAACCGTTCACCGAGGCTCGCTGCGTGGGTCGAGGCGATGAAGAGCGCGTACATAATCGATCATTATGCCTGGATGGCCGGCCCGCGGCGGGAAACGACGCCGCTCACCAATTTCCGGGCTAGCTCGTGGCGTTCCGTACGGAATCGCGCAAGGCGTCGAAATGGGAACTGAGCAACTGCGACGCGAGTTCTTTTTCTCCGGCCAAGACGGCGTCGAGAATTTGGTGATGAACCTGCGCGTTATGGCGTGCCACGGGCGTGGAGTGTTCCACGCTTTCCCGGATCTTGTCGTATACCGACCAGAAGACTTCGAGGAGGCGCATGAGTAGGTCGTTGGAGAGTGGGCCGAAGAGCAGTCGATGAAATTCGTGGTCTAGTTCAGCGCTCTTGGCGCCGTCGTGGGTGGCTTGTTCCATCCCTTCCACGCACTGGACCAGAGCCTGGCGGTCCGCCTCAGACATGGCGTCGATGGCGGGGCCGATGAGGGCGGATTCCAGAGCCTGACGCACTTCGATGACGTCCAGGGCCTCATGGCCTTCCCGCTGGAGGGACATGCGGGCGTGAAATTCCAGCCCGAGAGCCAAAGCCCGGAGATTCTTGTGGCCCACGAACATGCCGTAACCGTGGCGCACCTCGACGATCCCGAGGGACTGCAGAACCTTGAGGGATTCCCGCACGGTATTGCGGCCGACGCCCAGCTCCTCGACGAGCTCGTATTCCGTGGGCATCGGGTCGCCCGGGGCAAGGCCGCGATCCAGGATGATCGACATGATGTCCTGCTGAAGTTCGCGCATTCGTTCGGCGGCACCCGATCGCGGCTTCGTGGCTCTCTTCTCGCTGTTCACAAAATCCCCTGTACGACTGGTTTTCTCCTGGAACTCATTGTGCCCGGAGAGGTGGCAACCCCTCGATCCCCCCGATCGCAGGAGTGATCTTGACAACATCGTGAGGTCTTACTACATTGAAGCATCAAACATAGGACATCCTACATCCGACGTGGCGGAGGACCACATGAAAAATGAGTTTTCGACGATGAGGTCGACGACTCCTCATCGCTTTTCGCGGCGAGGATTCCTCAAGACCGCAGGCGGCCTGAGTGCTGCCCTCGCCTTTTCCGCTAGCCTTTCGGCCTGTTCGGCGGACGCAGCAACTTCGGGACGCCGCCGCATCGAGGCCGGTATTTCGTACACGTTGTCCACGGGGTTCGACCCCATGGTCACGAGTGGCGCCACCCCGATGGCGGCCAATCTGCATCTATTCGAAGGTCTCGTTGATCTTCACCCGGCCACGAGGAAGCCCTACGCGGCCTTGGCGACGGAGATGCCGCAACGGGTGGACGCGACAACCTACGACATCCAACTTCGCGAGGGCGCGCGCTTCCACGACGGCTCCCCGGTGACCCCGGACGACGTCGTCTTCTCCTTCGAGAGGGTCCTGAACCCCGAGAACGGATCCGCGGCGCTGTCCTTCGTGTCTTTCATCGACCGCGTGGAACCGCAGGGGTCTCACGGCGTGCGATTCCATCTCAAGTACGGATTCACCTTGTTCAACGAGCGGCTCTCGGCGGTCAAGATCGTGCCGCGAGCCGTCGTCGAGAAAGATCCCAAGGCGTTCGACGCGCGCCCTGTGGGCTCCGGCCCGTACTCCTTTGTTCGTGCGCTCAAAGACAACCGCATCGACTTCCAGAAATTCGAGGACTACAACGGGCCGTACCCAGCGACCGTCGATGAGATGACCTGGTTCTTGCTATCCGATGCCGCCGCGCGGGTCACCGCCCAGGACTCCGATCGTGTGCAGGCCATCGAGGACGTCCCCTACCTGGATACTCGCTGGCTGAAAGATCGCTCGGACCTGGAACAGGTGCCGTCATTCGGCATGCTGTTCATCATGTTTAACCTGCAGAAGCCACCCTTTGACAATGTTCTCGTGCGCCAAGCTCTGCACTATGGGCTAGACACGGAGCGAGTGATTCAGCGTGGTCTCCTGGGCAACGGAGCCGCGGCGACGTCGTACATGCACCGCGAACATCCGGACTACATGCCGGCCGGAACGGTGTACGAGTACAACCCCCAGAAAGCTGCCGATCTGCTCTCCCAGGCGGGCGTGGATTCTCTGAAATTCACGGTTTTCTCGACCGACACGGCGTGGGTCAAGGACGTCATGCCCGTGATCCTCGAATCCTGGAATTCCCTTCCCGGTGTTTCCGTGGACCTCAAGGCTCTGCAATCCGGAGCTTTGTACGCGCAGAATGTGGACACCGGCGAATACGGGGTGTGCGTCGCGCCCGGAGACCCTTCCGTCTTCGGTAACGACCTCGACCTTCTGCTCTCCTGGTGGTTCCGGGGGAAAACCTGGGCCGACAAGCGATTCCACTGGGCCGGAACCCCCGAACACACCCAAACCCTGCAACTCATGGATCGTGCGGTCCGCACCGAAAACCACGACGAAGCGAAGAAATACTGGGGCCAGGCCATCAACATCATCGCCGATCAGGTCCCGCTCTATCCGATTTTTCATCGCAAGCTCCCGACGGCGTGGCACGGCAACGAGCTCAAAGGCTTCCAGCCGCTCCCCACCACCGGTCTCTCATTTCTGGGAGTTGAGCGAGCATGACTTTCCGTTCCGGCACGCCCACGATCCAAGGAGGATGACCCGTGGGGAATTTTCTGAGACTTCTAGGGCGTCGACTCATCGCCCTGCCCTTCATGATCCTGGGCATCACGCTCCTGGTGTTCATCGTCTTGCAACTCGCACCGGGAGATCAAGCCATCACCGCGCTGGGCGAGAACTCGACCCCCGAAGCGCGCGATGCTTACCGGCAAGAGCACGGACTCAACGACCCGCTCGTGGTCCAGTACTTCTCTTTCCTCGGTCGCCTGGTCACCTTGAATTTCGGGTCGACGACGCCGCCCGAGTCTCCGATCTCGACGATGATCGCCGGGGCTTTCCCCGTCACCCTGCAACTGACGTTCTGGGGTGTGCTGATCGCAGCCGTCGCGTCGTTGGTGCTGGGAGTCGTGGCTGCGCTGTGGCGCGATCGCTGGCCCGATCAGGTGATTCGCGTGGTTTCGATTGCCGCAGTGGCGACACCGTCCTTCTGGCTCGGCATTCTGCTGATCCAGTGGTTCGCGGTCGGGTGGAAGATTCTTCCCTCGGGCGGATACACCTCCTTCTTCGAGAGTCCCGGACAGTACGCGAGCTCGATGCTCATGCCCGCCGTGGCGCTCGCCGTCCCGGTGTGCGCCTCGCTGATCCGTGTGGTGCGAACCTCGATGGTCGAGGAACTGGACAAGGACTACGTCCGAACCGCGATCGGTAACGGCGTTCCGCGAAGCGAGGTGTTGCGAACCAACGTGCTCCGCAACGCCCTCGTCACCCCGATTACGGTTCTTGGCCTGCGCATCGGTTACCTGCTCGGTGGTGCCGTGGTCATCGAAATGATCTTCTCGATGCCGGGCATGGGTCAGCTGATCCTGAACGGCATTACCAATAAGGACGTCAACTTGGTGCAGGGCGTCGTCGTCACCATCGCCGTGACGTTCGTACTGGTCAACATCGTCGTCGACCTGCTCTACCTGCTCATCAACCCGCGCATTAGGACGGTGTGACCATGAGATTCCGACTCGCAGACCGCCTTTCCCAACCGGGAATTCGATTCCGCCGGATGCCTTGGGGTTCCAAGGTTGCGTCCGTCTTCCTCATACTCGTGGTCCTCGCGGCGATTTTCGCACCGCTGATCGCGCCCTACGACCCCTTGGCCACGGGATCTGGCATGCCGGCCGCCCCGAGCCTTCAACACCCCTTCGGCACCGACCGGCTCAACCGGGACATCCTGTCTCGCCTGCTCTACGGTGCCCGAGGATCGCTGATGATCGGCATCGGATCGGTCCTCTTGGCCTTGGTTCTCGGAGGCATCCTGGGCTCGATTGCCGCGACCGGACGTCGCTGGGTCAACGAAACCACGATGCGGGTCATGGACGTCATCATGGCGTTCCCCGGCATCGCCCTGGCAGCGATGTTGCTCTCGACGTTGGGTAACTCGGTTCCCGTGATCATCGTGGCCATCGCGATTATCTACACCCCACAGCTCGCTCGAGTGGTGCGCGCCAACGTTCTGACCCAGTGGAACGAAGACTACGTGCGGGCCGAACGCATCATCGGTGCACGGCGCACGTTCATTCTGCTCAAGCACGTCGTGCGCAACTGCGCGGCGCCGGTGCTCGTGTTCGCGACCGTGATGGTGGCCGACGCCATCATTTTCGAGGCCTCGCTGTCCTTCCTCGGCGCCGGTATTCAAGATCCCGAGCCGAGCTGGGGCAACGTGATCTCCTACGGTCGCAATGTGGTTCTGGCGGGGGCCTGGTGGGCCACGACCTTCGCGGGTATCACCATCTTGCTGACCGTCTTGGCGCTCAACGTCCTCTCGGAGGGTATGACCGACGCGATGGCCAACCCCAAGTTGCGGACGCGTCCGGTCAGCTCGGAAGACAGCACCGTACCGTCCTCTGACGCGCACCCCTCCACCGAGGCCTTGCAAACTCAAGAACGTGCCGATATTCCGACGTCGAATATCCAGACGGTGAGCCCCGGGGCCCAGAGTCTCCTCGATGAACAGCTCGCGAAACTTGCGCGCGTCGAAAAGACTCGGACCGACCGATTCCGTCCGGATCTCGAGGCGAGCCCGTTGCTCGAGGTGAAAAACCTGAGCATCGCTTTCCCCGACCGATACGGAGACACCGAAGTCGTCAGCGACGTCAGTTTCTCGGTCGCACCCGGCGAAACCATGGGCTTGGTGGGGGAGTCAGGTTCCGGCAAGTCCATCACCTCCTTGGCGATCATGGGCCTCCAAGCCCCGAATGCGCGCGTGACGGGATCGATCCTGTTCAACGGTAGGGAACTCGTGCCGAGCACGCCGGGACGCCGTGCCCTGGATCAAACCTTCGACGGCCTGCGCGGCGAGCAGATCGCGATGGTCTACCAGGACGCGCTCTCCTCTCTTAACCCGTCCATGTTGATCAAGGATCAACTGCGTCAGCTGACACGGCGTGGTGGGCGGACTTCACCTTCAGAGCTGCTCAGTATGGTCAACCTCGACCCGGAACGAACCCTCGCGAGCTATCCGCACGAACTGTCCGGAGGCCAGCGTCAACGAGTCCTCATCGCGATGGCCCTGTCCCGTTCGCCCAAGCTCGTGGTGGCCGATGAGCCAACGACGGCGCTCGACGTCACGGTCCAGCGCCAGGTCGTGGATCTCCTGCTGGACCTGCAGCAGAAACTGGGATTCGCGATGATCTTCGTCAGCCACGATCTTGCCCTGGTCGGTTCGCTGTCGCACAGGGTGACGGTGATGTACGCCGGTCAGGTCGTGGAAACCGGGACCTCCTCGGACGTCCTCTCGGACCCGCGCCACGAATACACTCGTGGTCTGCTCGGAGCGGTGCTGTCCATTGAGTCCTCGGCCGAGAGGCTGTACCAGATCCCCGGGACCGTCCCGAGTCCCACGGAGTTCGCTTCGGGAGACCGATTCGCTCCGCGCTCGCAGTCCCCGGAGGCGAATCCGCTCGCGCCCTTGCGACTCGAGCAGGTGGGCGACCAGGACCATTACTGGGCCACGAACGCGCCGACGTCGGGCGAAGCCCGGGTACACATTGTTCAAGGAGATCCATCATGAGCATCGCGGCATCGACCACGGAAACACCCGTCCTGGAACTGAAGGATTTGCAGGTTCACTTCACGACGCGGATCGGCACGCTGTTTCGGCGCAAGGTCGTGAAGGCGGTCGACGGGATTTCCCTCGAGATTCGGCGGGGGCGCACCGTCGGCGTCGTCGGCGAATCCGGTTCCGGAAAGACCACCCTGGCCAACGTGATAGTGGGTTTGCAGGAACCGACCGGGGGCGAACTGCTTTATCGCGGTCGGCCGGTGGGGAACAGGTCCGCGGACCGCAAGGAATTCGGCAAGTCGATCACCATGATCTTCCAGAATGCCTCCACCGCGCTGAACCCGAGGATGACGACGCACGACATCATCCGCGATCCGATGGACGTTCACTCGATGGGATCCACAGTGGATCGTTCACGGCGCGTCAGTGAGCTGCTCGACCTGGTGGGGCTTCCGGCATCGGCGGCGGAGGCGGTCCCGGCCCAGCTCTCGGGCGGTCAGCGGCAACGCGTCGCGATCGCCCGGGCGCTCTCTTTGAATCCCGAAGTGATCGTGGCCGATGAGCCTACGAGCGCCCTCGACGTCTCAGTTCGCGCGCAGGTGCTGAATCTCTTGATCGACCTCAAAGACGAGCTGAACCTGGGCATGGTCTTCATCTCCCACGACATTCAGACCGTCCGCCACATCTCCGACGACATACTGGTGATGACCGGTGGCCAGGCCGTGGAGCAAGGACCGGCGGATCGGGTCTTGACCGACCCCTCCACCGATTACACGCGCTCGCTCCTCGGCGCTGCGCCGAGCCTCTTACGAGGTATGTAGCCAAGGGGCCCGAATCGGCCCTCAACCCCACTTTTCACGCGGTGCCCTCGTTGCCGCACCCCCACAACAAGGAGAAATATTCCATTGTCTGCACAGCCCGCATTCCACGGCGTCATCCCCCCGGTCATCACGCCCCGCACCGCGAACGGCGAGATTGACCGTGAAGGCCTGCAACGGGTGATTCGTCACCTGCTGGACGGCGGCGTCCACGGATTGTTCATGTTGGGTTCGTCCGCCGAGACGCCGTACATGAGCAATGAGGAGCGACGCCAGGTCGTCGAGCTCACGGCCGAGTTCGTGGATGGTTCGGTCCCGGTGATCGTCGGTGCGAACGATCAGACCGCCGTGCGCGTGGCCGACGAGGCCCGGCGCATGACGGATTCCGGCGCAGATGCCGTGGTAGTTTCGAGCCCGTACTACGTCATCACCGACCGCCACGAAATCCTCGATCACTTCCGGTGCGTGCGCGAAGCCGTGAACGTTCCGGTCTTCGCCTATAACGTGCCGGTGCGAACTCACATCCCGCTGACCGTCGACCTTCTGGCTGAATTGGCGCGCGAAGGCACCATCGTGGGCGTGAAGGACTCCTCCAACGACGACGTCTCCTTCCGCCAACTTCGTCTCGCGACCCGTGAGCTGCCGGAGTTTTCCTTGTTCACCGGCCATGAGGTCGTGTGCGATGGCGCGATGCTCTCCGGCGCGGACGGGTTGGTTCCGGGGCTCGGCAATGTCGATCCCGCCGGGTACGTTCGGTTGTACGAGGCGGCCCGAGCCGGAGATTGGGAGGCCGCACGTCGAGAGCAAGACCGCCTGGCCGATCTGTTCACGATCGTGACCTGCGCCGATCCCACCAAGATCTCTGGTGGCGCGGCCGGCCTCGGGGCGTTCAAGTCAGCTCTCGTGGAGCTTGGCGTGATGGAATCGAACACGATGTCCCGCCCCATGGTGTCCCTCGACGACCACGCCGCGGCATCGATTCGACGAATCTTGGAAAGGAACGGACTTCTATGACTCGAGCTGCGGTCGCTCTCGACCTGGGCGGAACCAAAACCGCCGGTGCCCTCGTGACCTCCACGGGGGAGGTGATCGCCCGGGCCGAGGAGCCGACGCCGGCCAAGGACGGCCCTGACGCGGTCCTCGATGCCGTGGCCTCGGTCGCCAGACAGCTCGTGGGCCAGGCCGTCGATCGTGGGATCGACGTGCGGCCCATCCTGGGCATCGGATCTGCCGGCGTCATCAATCCGCACACCGGGTGCGTCGTTTCGGCGACGCCGCATATTCCCGGTTGGACCGGCACACACCTCGCGGAACGTCTGACCGAGCGTTTGGCGGATATCCCAGGTCGGCCGATCCACACGGTGCGGCCGATTAACGACGTGCACGCTCATGCCCTCGGTGAAGACATGTTCCGGAGGAACTCCGGACAAGATTCCGAAGGCACCACCGTATTGGTGGCCTTCGGGACCGGCGTGGGCGGCGCCGTGCTGATCGACGGGAAACCGCAAGTGGGTAAGCACTTCGTGGCCGGGCACGTCGGCATGATGCCGGTTCCATATCACCCCGAGATGGACCTGTTTGTGCCCACGGCCGTGGATCCCGAGCACCTCATCCTGGAAGATGCGTGCGCCGGAGCTTCGTTTCCCGGGGTTTATCGCACGGCCGGTGGCACCCGCGACGTCGCGACCACCCGGGACCTGTTTGCCGTGGCCGAGAGCGACCCGGTGGCACAAAAGGTGATTCGGGTGTCTGCGGAGATCGCGGGGTCTTTCCTGGCGGGCCTGGCCAATGCGCTCGACCCCGACCGTTTGGTGCTCTCGGGGGGTCTCGCAACCGCTGGCCCGCTCTGGTGGGAACCCATGCTCCGCACGTATCGGCACGTCCGCATTTCCGGTATCGAAACACTTCCCGAACCCGTGTCTTCGGGAGGGTCCGCCGCATTGCTGGGCGCCGCTTCTCTGGCCTGGGCGGACGAGAACCCGGCCGACCCTCAGAGCTGACCACGAGAACGGGCGGTGAAAGGCCCGAACCTGCGAAAGGAATATCCCATGCTTCTCACCGACCGCGAGCTGGAGGCCCTCCGGGGCAAACTCATCGTCTCGGCCCAAGCCTATCCGGGCGAGGCGATGAGAGACCCCCGCACCATGGCGCAGGTGTCGCAGGCCGCCGTCGTCGGCGGCGCGGCGGCGGTCAGGGTGCAGGGAATTGCCGATATCCAGTTTGCTCGCTCAGCCGTGGAAGTCCCCGTAATTGGCCTTTTCAAAGACGGCCACGAGGGAGTTTTCATCACCCCGACGCTGCATCACGCCCTCGCGGTGGCTCAGGCCGGTGCCCACATCGTGGCCCTGGATGGAACCCGCCGGCCTCGGCCCGACGGTCGCTCGCTCCGGGAAACCATCACGGCCCTGCATGAGAGCACCGGGGCCCGCGTCATGGCGGATTGTGGGTCACTCGACGACGCGATCGCGGCCGTCGACGCCGGTGCCGACCTCGTGGGGACGACGCTCGCCGGGTACACCGGAGAACGTCCCGTGAGCAACGGGCCCGACCTGGAACTCATTCGCGCCATCGCCGAGGCGGGACTAGGCCGCATGCTCGTGGCCGAAGGGCGCATTCATACGCCGGATCAAGCGGCGGAAGCGATGCGGGCTGGTGCGGACGCCGTCGTGGTGGGGACCGCGATCACGCATCCGTCGAGCATTACCTCGTGGTTCGTGGAGGCCCTGAACTAGGGCGCACCGCGTGGGCACGTGCCCGGTGCTCCTCGCCATGGCGGTGGGGGCACCGGGCTGTGCCGTTGGACGGTGCGGCTAGCGTTGCCAGTCGGGACGGTTGTCCCGGACGAAGTCGTAATACTCCCTCTGCGTCAATTGAGAGGCCGCGGCTTCGTCCACCACGATGATCGCCCGACGGTGCCATTGAAGGGCCGTGGCGGGACAGAACGCTCCGGCGGGTCCCTCGACCATGGCCTGGACCGCGGAGGCCTTATCTTCGCCGGTCGCCACGAGAAGTGCGATCCTGGCATCCAGGATGGTGCCAATTCCTTGCGTGATGCAGTGCGTGGGGACCCGGGAGAGGTCGCCGCCGAAGAAGCGCGCATTATCGCTGCGCGTCTTGGGAGTGAGGGTCTTGACGCGGGTGCGGCCTGCGAGCGAGGAACTGGGTTCGTTGAAGCCGATGTGGCCATTCGCCCCGATGCCGAGTAGCTGAATGTCGACGCCACCGGCGGTTGCGATGGCGCGCTCGTACTCCTCACACGCCGCGGGGATGTCGTCAGCGTGGCCGCGGGGAACATGGACCCGCTCCGGATTCATGCCGAGGCGTTCGGTGACGTCGCGGCGGATAACCTCCGCGTAGCTTTGGGGGTGACCCTCCGGTAAGCCGACGTATTCGTCGAGTGCGAAGGCGCTGGCCTGGGAAAAATCCAAGCCCTGTTGGGCCATGCGCTCGAGGGCCTCATACGTCGGAACGGGGCTGGACCCTGTGGCCACACCCAAGACGGCGTTCGGTTTAGCGTCGAGAACTTTCGCGATGCGACCGGCCGCGAATTCGCCGACATGTTTCGGGGTGGGAGCAACGATGATTTCCATACCTCCAGCATATCCCTCATCCTCACTAGAGGTACGTACCAATCTCGATATTTTTGGGTGGGAGTGTATCTTTGGTTCGTACCACTATGGGAGGACGGTTCGAATGGTCGAGAAGTCTGGCGATGCCGCGTCGCGGTCCAAATATCGCGAACTCGCGGCGACGCTCCGGCGTGATGTCCTGACCGGTCTCGCTTTTCACGAGGCCATTCCCACCGAGCGGGAGCTCCAGAAAACGTACGGCGTGAGCCGAGCAACGGTACGCCGGGCCATCGCCCAGCTGGTGGATGAGGGCATGCTGTACGTGGTTCACGGCTCGGGAACCTATGTGGCCGATCCGGAACTGATCCGTAAAGATGTGCGGCTCACCTCCTTTTCTCAGGACATGGTGCAGCGTGGTCACGTCCCGGACAGCATGCCGTTGGGCTGCACCTCGCGACCTGCCGGTCAGCGGTTGGCCGAGTTGCTTAGGGTCGCGGCGGATTCACCAGTCGTTCGTTTGCACCGGCTTCGTTTGGCCGACGGTGAGCCGATGGCTCTGGAATTCGCGGACGTCCCACTGGATGCGTTGGGCGGGCGGCTTCCCGATCCTCACGCATCTCTGGACCGTCATCTGAGCGAGTGCGGGCATCGAGCCGAATCGGCGCATCAGTCGATCCGCGCGGTGAACCTGACCCCAGAGGAGGCGGGTCATCTTCGGGAACCCGTGGGTGCGGCGGCCCTCTGCGTGGAGCGGCTCGCATTTGATGCCCGAGGGGGCCCCGTGGAACACACCGAGACCACCTACCGAGCCGACCGATACGGTTTTGACCTGACCGTGATCCGTACACCGAAGGATTCCGTTTCATGACGACGCTTTTGCATTCCGCCCGGCCCACGCGTTCTCTGCATACCCATCACGCATTCGCCCACCTTCCCGAAGCGTCGCTCGCTCAAGGACGCCACAGCGTGTGGGTGCTGTTCGACGAGGTGGGGTTCCCGCTCAAAGCAGGACTCGACGAGACGTACACCTCCGCGATCGACCCGGTAACGGTGGATGAATGGACCGACGGTTCTGGCCTGATGATGGTCCCACCATTCACGGATATTCACTGTCATGGCGGAGGTGGGCATGCCTACGAGGACGCGGACGGAATGCGGCAGTTATTGGAGACCCACAGACGTCACGGGACAGGCCGAACCGTCGCCTCCCTCGTGGCCAATCCAATCGAGCAGTTGGAAGCTTCCTGCCGACGGATTGCCCGAGCGATCGAGTCGGGCCGCGACATACCCGAGGGCATCCGTTTGGAGGGAATTCACGCGGAAGGACCGTGGATTTCCCCGGCGCACAAGGGCGCGCACAATGCCGATTACCTGCATCAAGCCTCGATCGACGAGGCGCGACGTCTCGTGGAGGCATCCGATGGATACCTCCGTCAGGTCACGCTCGCACCCGAGATGGACCCCGGACTTGCCGTGACGCGCTACCTTGCGGACCAGGGAGTGCGTGTGGCCGTGGGGCATACCGACGCCGACTATCCGACATCGCGCGCGGCCTTCGACGCCGGTGCATCGATCCTGACCCACGCATTCAACGCGATGAACGGGATTCATCACCGTCAACCCGGTCCCGTGGTGGCGGCGATGGAATCCCCGCACGTGTATTTGGAGGTCATCGCAGACGGGGTGCACGTGGCACCTGAAGTGATTGCGATGCTGTTCCGGGCGGCACCTGGTCGGGTCGTCCTCATTACCGATGCGATGTCCGCCACCGGGCAACCCGACGGCGACTACCGGCTCGGTAGCCTGGGCGTTCGGGTCGACGCCGGCGTGGCACGCCTCGTGACCGATGACGGCTCCCAGGGTGCGATTGCCGGTTCCACGCTGACGCTGGATCAGGCGGTGCGCACGGCCGTAGCCGCGGGAGTCTCACCCGACGAAGCGCTGGAGGCAGCAACCAGCAGGCCCGCCCAGGCGCTCGGTCTCGCCACCTGGGGCGAGGGCCTGCCGCTTCAGCTCGTGGACGAGGAATTCTCTCCCGTGCGAGACCTCACTCCCAGAACATCGTCTCGACGTCTACGCCCCTGATCATGAGCTCTTCCAGGAGCACGTGGCGGCTCTCGATGGGGAGCGCCACGGAACCGATGGTGTCGTCGGGCCCCAGGTAAGAGGTCAGCTGGTCGAATCCCACCCGGAATCGACCCAGGGTTCGGCACAGGTCGGTGATGTCCCGGAGGTCTTCTTCCGAGGCGAAGACCCAGTAAGAATCCTCCTCGGTCAACTGGAACAGACCCACAGGGTATCCGCGGCCGTCGGAGGCACTGCGGCGTCGTATCCACCCGCCGTCGCTACCTGGTCCGAGCGCAGGCGCTATGGGGTCGAAGAACCACGACTGCGCGCGGTACAACCAGTCGGGTATATGGGGAGCGTAGGCAACGGCGCCGTCTTCTTCGGGCCATTCGGTCTGCTGGAAGATCGCGGATTCGATGGCGTTCCAAAACGTGGTCTCGTCACCTTCGATCCCGACGCTGTTGATGTCTTCGGGTTCGGGATCGGGGTCGAAATCTTCTGGGTCCTGGGTGATGCGGTCCCAATAGGTGGTTCGGGTGGCCAGATCCGCGGTGAGCAGATAGGTCTCGATGGGTTTCAGAAACGACGGGTCACCCAAGACCACGGTTTGTTCCTCAAAATGAAAAATATAAGGAGTCCGTGCCCTGTAGCTGGGTGTGATGTTCACCGTCCACTCCTCTTCTGGCCTTCTCTTTTGGTCTCCATCATTATTCACGGGTCGCACCTCCGTTGTCCTGCTTGCTCCCTGAGAGCGGAAGTTCATGCCACGCACGGGCGTCCCGGCGAAGTCCTGTGAAGCCTCCCAGGATCGCCAGTGATTCCGGCGTGACGGGCCAAAAATTCGTCAGCTGTGGTGAGCTGACGACGACGGCGGCCCACTGCCCACGTGAGACCGCGACATTGATTCGATGTGGTGACAAGAGGAAGTCCATCCCCCGAGGCACCTCGTCCGCGGACGACGCCGCCATGGACACGATCACGATGGGTGCCTCTTGCCCCTGGAAACGATCCACTGTTCCGACGCGAGGGCCCTTCGCTTCGCCGTCACCAAGACCCGCCTCGGCCAAGACCTCAGCAATGAGTTCGACCTGAGCGTTATATGAGGCCACGACGAGGATGTCTTCAGCCTCGAGCGGGCGAGGAGTTGCATCGGCGCCTGGGGTCCACTGGAGTCCGATCAGCTGCCGCGCGACCTCGGCGATCACGCGGGCCTCCTCAGGGGACGAGGTCGCGTTGCCGTGATGGTCGACATCGAGTCGATACACACCGGGTCCTATACCCTCGAGGCGCCGGGTGGCCGCGGCGGACGCCGAGTGCAATCGGCCCTGATAAGACAGCTTGGACACCGGCTCACACAATTCGGGGTGCATGCGCCACGACGCGTCCAGAAAATAGCCGTATTCGGGCGGCAAGGTGCGTTCTCCGGCGGAGAGCCATCCGAGCGCGGATTCGTCCACCGGGTACGGATGGCTTCCCTGCGTCACCTGCGGCAATTGCTGTGGGTCTCCCAACAGGAGCATGTTTCGCGACGACCGAGATACCGCGAGCATATTGGCCAAGGAATACTGGCCAGCCTCGTCGACCACGAGGAGATCGAGCGAACCCGGCGCGAAGCGATCCTGATGGGAAAAGTCCCAAGCAGTACCGCCGTAAATGCGGCCTTCGGGCGGTCCACCCGTGGTCTCGGTGGCTTCGGCGAAAAAGTCGGGGAGCTCCTTCGGGGAAATTTCACGCCAGGGCACCGCCGGACGATCCGCGGCGTCGGTACCCCGGGATCGCTTGGCCTTGGCGATGGCATCGCCCGGTACACCGCCATTGGTGATGCACCCGCGCAACAGATTTTCGACGACCGCGTGCGACTGCGCCACGACACCGATCCGCCACCCTTGACGCACGAGCCGGCCGATCACATGTGAGCCCACAAAGGACTTTCCGGTGCCCGGAGGGCCTTGAACGGCGACGTAGGAGTCGTCCAGACGCGTGACGGCGGAGTGGATAGCGTCAGCCATGGGCAATGAGCCGTCGCCGAGGCCCGGTTCCCCGACCTGAGGCAAGGGGCCGCCACCGCGGAGTCGTGGACGGCGTCGGGCGAGAATGTCCAGACCAGCGCCGAGGGGCAACTCGGGGAGGGAAGCGTCTACCTCTTCCGCCAGGGCTGCCAGAGATTCTTCTTGCGCGACAGTACGAATCGGCGCAGGAGGCGTGATGGCCATGGGGACCTGGTCGAAAGGTTCGGAATCTTGCGGCCGTGACTCGGTGAGGTGGATTCGGAATTGGCCGGGCGTCTGAGTGGGTTCGATCTCCTCGAGCGTTAGGCGAGCCGCGCTCGCTCGAGTGACCACGGAACCGCCATGCTCCGGGGCCGAAGGTGAATTGCCGGCGTCGTCGCGGAGATACGGCGGAAGGGGAAAGGCGTACATCCCAAAGAGCCCGGACTCTCCGGGGCGGAGCGAGGATCCTTCCGGAACGCGTACCGTTCCCTCGAGCACGCGCTTTTCCACCCTCGCCCGGGCGGACGCCTTGTGCCAGTCTTCCGCCACGGCTAACCGCTCGACGACGGCGACATCTCGTTGGTCCTCCCAATCCGAGACCGGGGCACTGAGCCGGTCGAAATGGGTCCACCAGAATTGCTTGCGTTCGCGGCGGTGATACCCCGTCGCGCTCGCGACCATGGCGACTGCTCTCACCACGGCGCGGTGCTCTTCCGGGTCCAAACCGGTTACGTCCGGTGATGCGGTTTCCACGAAGTGCCCGAGGGACTCCTCCACGGGGGAAGCCGAGGCGTCTTCCGCGAGGATGTCTTGGTCGACGGTCTGCCTTGTCGGAGTAGGGGCCGAGCGTTCCGCCTCGGCGGACCGGGAAGCGAGGGAGAGGAGCCAGTCCCTGAGCCGCAGTGTGGACAGGCAATCGTACTCGTTGTAATCCCCGATGGCGGCGAGGATTCCGTGAGCATCTTCATCGCGGCCGGCGTCCCGGGCGGCACAGAATTCGGAATATGCCACCACCGACGCCGCGGCGTTGGTGACGTCGCCAGCGCGGAGATTTTCCCCCATATAGAGCGGTTCGAGCTTCTTGATCGAATAGGAACCCTCCGAAATCCGTAGTGCCTCGCGGACTGGTTCGTACAGATCGACGAGAACCTCGTGGCGCAGGAGATCGTCGACGTCTTCCTCACCGACGCCATGCCGTGCCGCGAGATCGCGGAGCGCACGCTTCTCATAGTTGGCGTAGTGGTAGATCTTCATGTCCGGGTAGCGTTCGCGACGGTCACGAACGTAGGCGAGGAAATCGATCAGGGCTTGCTTTTCCTCGGCCCGGGAGTGTGCCCAAAACGGGACAAACCGGGGAGTCTCGGCTGGGTCTTCTGGGGTCTCGACGAGGCCGAAAAGGTACTCGATGCCCCAAGAAGAATCTTCTGGATCCTGCCACAGGGGGTCTCCTTCGAAGTCGAAGAAGATGTCCCCTGGGTTGGCCCGCGGAATCCGGGTTAACGCGGCGGCATGGGAGACCACGTACGAGACCGTATGCTCGACGCCGTCGTTAGCGGTGTAGGTCACCGAGTTGTCGGGAACGGCCAGCCCCGCTTGCATTGCCGCTTGGTCGCGGGCCTTGCGCACGGACGATGGTAAGGATGGGTCGTCCAGTTGTGCGAGATCGTGGACCGTTCGCACACCGTAGCGTTCCCGAAGTTTCGCGCGACGCGTCCGAGACATTCCCGCCACGAGCAGGACATCCTCGTGCGCCTCGATTTCGGCCGCACAATGTGGACACGAGCCGCATCGGGGAATGGAATCATCCCACCAATCCAGTGGTTCGGAGGCCGCCCTGCGCTGCCGGGTGAGTTCCTCGAAGCGCTCGCGCCGCTCCAGATAGACAGCCATGAACTCGGTGACCGGGAAGGTTGCCTGTTCGCGATTGCCGAGGATCAGCGAGACCTCCGGGGAAACCGGAATTCCCGCCGCGCTGAGTTGATCCGCGTATGCCGCGAGCTGGAGCAGCGCCGTCACCTTGGCGTGCCGAGCCAGTTTGGTGTCGAAGACGCGATAGCTGCCATCCGGTTCGCGCACCAGGAAGTCGGACCGTCCGTGGAAACGACCGTCAAAGAAGGACGCCTGAAAAACGACGTCGGCACCGGAGCGAAGGGCCGCCAAAGATTCGAGGTGCTTGGCTTCGAGGGTTGCCCAATCCATCTTCTGTGCGGGTTCAATCTCATAGACGCCGCGCCCGGTTGCCGGATCAAATCGACCGTACCGTTCGACCATTTCTGCGAGAACGGCGGCTTCGTGCTCGTCACCGAGTTTGGAGGTTCGCTCGAGCATGGGGTCTTCAGGGACCTCATGCCGCGGGATTTTGCCGATCTTCTCGTCCAGCAGATGCAACGTAGCCCAGGTGCATTCCGCGGCGCGGACGAGATCCGATGCCGAGTACACAAGGGTTTTCGAAGAATCCTCTGACTCGTGAGCCGGGGCGTCGACGAAGAACACAGCCACCTCCTGGGTTGCCACCCGGTCCGGTACCGGGTGTTGACCCCAGGTTACGGGCGGCGACCGACAAGTTAAGCGTTGTCTGCGGATTCGAAGTTGACGGATCGGTCGGGAGAGAGCTGTAGATGCATGGACAACTGGTACCGATCCGAGCGGTAGGTCGAAATGGAGTATTCCAAGGGAACCGGCGCGCCGTCCTGTACCGAGAACGTGTGGCGGATGAAGCGCAACACGGGGGAGGCTTCGGCAATATCCAAAACCTGCGCCAACTCAGATTCCGCCGATGTTGCCTCCACTGTCTGGTGCGCCGAGCGGACCGGAAAATCCGTGGTGGACAAGTGTCCGTAGAGGGACTTCGTGAGGTCCTGCGCGAGGAGGAATTCGGTCAGGTCCGGACGCATCCATGATTCATCCACGCTGACCGGCGCATCATTGGCCGAGCGGAGACGCTTGATGCACAGTGTCGGTTGATTCGCGCCGAGCCCAAAGAACTCCGAAACCTCGGACGGGGGAGTGAGAGGCTCGGCCACCAGAATCTGGGTGGAGGGCTGTAAACCGGCGAGGCCCATATCTTCGGTGAACGACGCCAGGTGGAGATCCGACCGGACTCTGCCGTGAGAGACGAAGGTGCCCTTGCCGTGGATGCGGACCAGCACGCCCTCGGCCACGAGATCTGCGACTGCGCGCCGCACCGTGATCCGAGAAACGCCGAAATGCTTCTCGAGCTGACGTTCCCCGGGAAGCGAAGCCCCCGGGGACAGCTCGGTGAGGGCGTATCGGCGCAGCGCGGTCCGAACTTTTTCGTGTTTATGAACCATGAACGAGGCGGAACTACAGAAGATCCTGGATATCTTCGGCAATGTTCTCGGCCTGAGGCCCAACGACCACCTGCACCATGCTTCCCGAGACGACGACGCCGTGCGCACCCTGAGCCTTCAAGGCGTCCTGATTGACCAGGGATGAGTCTCCGACCTCGGTGCGAAGCCGAGTGATGCATCCTTCGATGTCCTCGACGTTATCGGCGCCGCCCAGGGCTTCCAGGATCTGCTTCGGGTCCAACATGAGAATCTCCTCAAGTCTTGACAAGTTTCAACGGGTCGATGAGAGTGATCAGAACCACTGGTTATAATCAGTACGAAGAGCGTATCACTGCGCTCCCTCAGCACCAATCCACGCCAATCTCGGACACCCGAGAATCGAGGTCCCCATGACATCCCCAGCAGCCTCAACGGCCACCTCGCAGAAAAAGGGTGACGGCCGTGCCATGAAGGTCTTGCAGCGCTTTGGGCGTAGCCTGATGCTTCCGATTGCCGCTTTGCCTGCGGCAGCGATCTTGCAAAGGCTCGGCCAGGACGACCTTCTGGGTCAGTTCTCCTCCATCGAAACCGCCGCCCACGTGATCGGCGCGGCGGGCTCCGCGCTCTTTGACGGCCTTCCGTTGCTTTTCGCCGTCGGCATTTCCTTCGGCTTCGCCAAGAAGGGCGATGGCTCGACGGCGCTCGCCGCCGTCGTTGGCTATCTGGTGATGACCAACGTTTTCAAGGTCATGTCGCCGATCGTCCTGTCGGATCAATCCGTTTCCTCGGGAGACCAAGGCAGTGGCATTAACTATGGCGTTCTCGGTGGCATCGTGATCGGTCTGACCTCCGCCCTGCTGTGGCAGAGATTTCATCGCACCCGCCTCCCGGACTTCCTCGGGTTCTTCGGCGGCCGCCGGCTGGTACCGATTCTGACGTCCGTCGCGGCGCTCGTCCTGGGCGTGATCCTAGCGCTGGTGTATCCCCTGTTTGATAAAGGACTGTCTTCGCTCGGGGAAGCGGTTTCGAGCAATACCATCGTGGGTGCCGGCGCCTACGGCTTCCTGAACCGGCTCCTGATTCCCTTTGGGCTCCACCACATTCTCAACTCGATCGTGTGGTTCATATTGGGCGACTACAACGGCGTCCACGGCGATCTCAACAGGTTCTTCGCCGGCGACCCGAGCGCCGGCGTCTTCATGACCGGCTTCTTCCCCATCATGATGTTTGGTCTGCCGGCCGCCGCCCTGGCCATCTGGCAGGAGGCCAAGCCGAGTCAGAAAAAGGTCGTCGGTGGCGTCATGCTCTCGACGGGTTTGACCGCGTTTCTCACGGGAATCACCGAACCGCTGGAATTCTCGTTCATGTTTATCGCGTGGCCTTTGTACCTGATTCACGCGGTGCTCATGGGAACCTCCATGGCTTTGGTCAATTTCCTGGATATCCATACCGGTTTTGGATTCTCCGCCGGGTTGATCGACTATTTGTTGAACTTCGGAATCTCGCAAAATTCGATCTGGCTGATTCCCATTGGGCTGGGCTATGCCGTGATCTACTACGTTCTCTTCCGATTCGTGATCCGTAAATGGAATCTGCGAACGCCGGGTCGCGAAGAGGATGAAACGGAGAAAGCGAATGAGCATGCTCCGGCGCAAGACGGCGAGTCTGCGGTAGTCACATCGTCGACCCCGGAGAGCGGTGACGAGGCGACCTTCAAGAACTCTACGGAAAAGTAGCGTTTATCGAGACGCCGGGAATCTCACTTGCTAAAGTCTTTGACGATGGCACAGATTGATTCCCGGCGTCCGCGTGGCCCTCGTGCGCCGTATTCGAAGGGCGTGGCCAAGCGTGCAGAAATCCTCGACTGCGCCCTGCGCTTATACGGAATTTCGCCCGGGCATGCACCGACGCTGAGCGCGATTGCCGACGAGGCGAACCTCACCGAGGCGGGGGTGCTGCATTACTTCGGATCCAAAACCGAGCTTTTCGTCGAAGTCCTCCGTTCCAGGGATGCACAGATTCGTGATCACTACGATGTCGACGATCCGAATTTCGTCTGGCAGTACCTTCAAGACATGACCAAAACGCCTGGTCTCATGCGGCTTTTTGAGGACATGTCCCTTGCTGCGACCGACCCGGAGCATCCGGCCGCAGCCTTTATGGTGGAGCACGAGAATCTAGCTCGCCAAGTGATCACCCGTGCGCTCAACATCGATGACGAAGAGATCGTCAATACGCTCATCGCGACCGCGGAAGGACTCAGCATTCGCTGGCTTCGGGATCCATCCGTCGACATTGTTGGTTCGTTGCGGAGCTTGATTCGGTCATTGGGACTTCTTCCGGCGAACGACCAGAGTTAAAAGTCCCAGTCGGAGTCGTCCGTATCCTCGGCTTTCCCGATGACATAGGCCGAACCTGAGCCACTGAAGAAGTCGTGGTTTTCGTCCGCCCCGGGGGCCAGGGCCGCGAGAATTTCCGGCTTGACGGCGGTTTCCTCCGCGGAGAAATACGCGGGATATCCCAGGTTCATCATCGCCTTATTGGCGTTGTATCGCACGAACACGGCGACGTCGTCCATCAGCCCCAAAGGCTCATACAGTTCACCGGAATACTGGAGCTCTAGCTCGTACAGCTCTTCCAAGAGCGTGTGCGTGAAATCGTGAATCTCTTCTTGCCGCGTGGTCGATGCTTTTTCGAGGCCTCGCTGGAATTTATATCCCGAGTAATAGCCGTGTACGGCTTTGTCGCGCAGAATGAGGCGAATCATGTCCGCGGTGTTCGTCAGGGTGGCTCGAACCGAGAAATGCAGCGGCAGATAGAACCCGGCGTACAACAGGAGCGACGAGAGCAAGGTCGACGCGATTTTTCGCTTGAGCGGGTCGTCGCCGTAGTAATGCACCAGAACTTTTTTGGCGCGCTCCTGGAGCAGGTCATTGTCCACGGCCCAGCGATACGCCGCATCGATTTCCGGGGTGCTGGTGAGTGTCGAGAAGACGCTGGAGTACGACCTGGCGTGAACGGCTTGCATGAAAGCGATGTTGGTGTACACGGCTTCTTCGTGTTCGGTGCGGGCGTCTTGAATCTGACTGATTTCGCCCACGGTGGCCTGAACCGTATCCAGCATGGTGAGTCCCGTGAAGACCCGCATGGTCAAGGTGCGTTCTTGGCGGCTCAAGCCATTCCACGCCGGTAGGTCGTTAGACAGCGGCACCTTTTCTGGGAGCCAAAAATTCGAGGTCAGACGGTTCCAGACTTCGCGATCTTTCTCGTCGGGGATGCGATTCCAGTTCACGGGCCGTAGGCGTTGCTGGGGATCGTGGCGAAACGACGGAGGAGTCACGGAGAGCTCGGTCAGGGGGAGATTCTGGGGGAGAGAGGTCATGAGGTGCTTTCTAGATAAGTGTGGATGAGGTGTAGGAGGCGTTGACCTTCTAGGCCGCCGTGGTGGACCAGAAGGTCGCGAGCCCACGCTGGATGGTTTCGACGTCGTGTGGATTGCCTAGGAGCTCGAATCGGTACAGCTCGGGGACCTGGCATTTTTGGGAAATCACGGGGCCGGCTACGCAATAGTGCTCACCGAAATTCGTGTTACCCGCGGTGATGACGCCGCGAATCAGATCGCGATTTTGAGGGTCGTTGAGGAAGGCGATCACTTGCCGTGGAACGGCCTTCGCGGGGTCTCCTCCGCCGTAGCTCGGGACCACTAGGACATACGGACGGCTCACCCGGATCATTCCCTCACGTTGGGGGCGGAGGGGTATGCGGACCGCTGGAATGTCGAGACGCTCGACGAGGCGACGGGTGTTTTCCGAGGCGCTGGAGAAGTACACAAGATTCGGCGATTCCTCGGGTGGGAGCTCCGTGAAGGTGAGCGGGGGACGGGGTCGTGTGGCTGGAACGGTCACGATCTTCCTTTCGGTTTGAGCGTCGAAACGACCACAAGATGTAGGGGTTGAGTGTTGTTCGAGATGCCATATATAGAAATATCATGCATATGAACTTAAAACTACGTCGAGCCGTACTAGTTGACGGACGTCACGATTGAAAGAAAACTTCTCACTATGACCCAAATTCAGAAGGAAAACTCCTGCGAGGTAGATGTTCTCTCGGTCCTGCGAGGGTTGGTCCCGAATTTGAGCCGAGGCCCTGCGGCCGTCGCGGACTTCCTGCTCGAGGACCCCACTCGTGTCGTCCCCATGACGGTGGGCGAGGTCGCGGCGCATAGTGGTACCAGCGATGCTTCGGTCATCCGGCTCGCGCGTGCCGCTGGGTGTCGGGGATTCCGCGAGCTGCGGACGAGCCTGGCCACCTCACTGGGCCGGTCTCAGGCTGTTCCCGGGGATGGGTCGTACCCGGGAGGCATCGAATCCGTGGATGCGCCCGAGACCGTCATCGCCAAGCTCGCGGCGATCGAGCGCGAATCCATCACCCACACCCAGCGTTCCCTCGATCCCGAGGTGGTGTTCGCCGTCGCGGAACAGCTTGCGGTCGCCCGACGAATCGTCGTGGTCGGCATCGGGGCATCTGGCCTCGTCGCCCGGGATTTGGCCGCCAAATTAAGCCGCATCGGTCTCGTAGCGCATGCCGCCGACGAAGCTCATGCGGCGCTCACCCTCGCGGTCTTGCTGGAACCCGGCGACGTTATTGTCGGCATCTCCGGTTCGGGCTGCACGCGCGACGTCGTGGAAGCGCTGGATCTGGCATCCCAGGCGGGAGCCACGACGGTTGGCCTCACCACGCAACCCCGTAGCCCTCTCGCGGAGGCCGACCACGTGCTGATCAGCGTCGCCACACAGGAGGCCGGATTGAGGATCGGCGCCACGACGTCGCGAACGGGCCAGCTCTTTGCCGTCGATGCGCTCTTCACGATGGTGTACCAGCTACGAGAGGAGCAGTCGGACCGCGCGTTGGCCCTCTCACGCGAGGCGCTCGCCCCTAAGAAATCGTCACGAACGCGGCGACCCGCGCCGCACGAGGAGCCCACGTCATGAGCCAGTCTTCACCCCTGACCACCACGGAATCGGTCAACGCCGAATTCGCCGACCTGGACCGGATGTCCACCGAGGAATTGGCGCGCACGATGAATCGTCAAGACGCCGTGGTCCCCGAGGCGGTGGCCCAGAGGACCACAGAGATTGCGAACCTCGTCGAGGCGGCCCTTCCCGGGCTGCGCGCCGGTGGTCGCTTGATCTACGCGGGCGCGGGCACCGCGGGTCGGCTGGGCGTTCTTGACGCCTCTGAATGTCCGCCGACCTTCAATACCAGGCCAGGCCAGGTCGTCGGGTTGATTGCCGGGGGATCCGAGGCACTTGTCTCCGCGATCGAGGGTGCCGAGGACGACGCCGACGCCGGTGCGCGCGCCGTCGCGGCCCTCGACGTCGGGCCGGAGGACACGGTCGTCGGCGTTTCCGCGTCCGGCCGTACTCCTTACGCCATCGGCGCGGTTCGCGAGGCCGCCCGCCGCCAGGCCACCACGGCTTCCATCGCGTGCAACGAAGGGTCAGAGCTCGCCGCGGCGGCGCAACATCCGATCGACGTCGTCGTGGGACCGGAGCTGGTTGCTGGCTCGACCCGGTTAAAGTCCGGGACCGCACAGAAGCTGGTGTTGAACATGATCTCGACGATCGCGATGGTTCGACTCGGCAAAACGTACGGAAACCTCATGGTCGACGTGCAGTCCACCAATGTGAAGCTTCGTGAGCGGGTTCGACGCATCGTCGCGGACGTGACCGGGGCGGGTCCGCAGGAGGTGGAAAACGCCGTCGAGGGTGCTGACGGTAGTGCCAAGGTCGCGATCCTGTCGATTCTCGGCGGGATGACCGCGGAACAGGCGCGAACGGAGCTGGATCACCACGCGGGTGTGCTGCGGGCCGCCCTCGAACGCGCCGGAAACCACCACTAAAACGAAATCGCGACGGCACACGGACAAAGGAGTCATCATGGCCGAAGAAAATAGCATGTCCCAGAAGGTGATCGCCGGACTCGGCGGACCCTCGAATATCGGCGGTGTGGAGAACTGCATCACCCGGTTACGCATCCCGGTGGCTCGTGAATCGGACGTCGACCTCGAGGGGCTGCGTGCCATCGACGGCGTGCTCGGGGTCGTCCCCGGTCCGACCATGCAGGTGGTGCTCGGCCCCGGAGTCGTGGACACCGTGGCGCGCGACATCGAAAAATCCCTCGCCACGTCCAGCTCCACCGCGGAGGAATCGGCCCCGACCACGAAGTCGAGCAATTCAGCGGCCGCCGACGACGGACCCTCGTCACCGAACGACCTCCAAGCCCTGGGCGCTCGCATGAAGAGCGCCCAGAAGGAAAAACGTTCCTCGCCCGTCCGAGCATTCTTGGGGCGCATCGCCAATATTTTCTTGCCGCTGATCCCAGCATTGATCGCGTGCGGCATCGTCGCCGGACTCAGCGGGGTCTTGCAGAACTTCGCGGCCAATGGGGCTTGGCCGTGGGCCGCCGACGTCGTGCCCGTGCTGACCGCTATTTCCAGCGGATTCATGACCTTGATCGCCGTGTTTGTAGGCATGAACGCTGCCAAAGAATTCGGCGGAACGCCGGTTTTGGGTGGCGCCGTCGCGGCCATTATTCCTTTCGCGGGCGTGGCCAAGGTATCCATCCTGGGTACGGAACTCGTGCCGGGGCAGGGCGGCGTGATCGGTGCGCTGTTCGCCGCGATCCTTGCCGCATATATCGAGCGGTGGTGCCGCAAATGGGCCCCGGAATCGTTGGCGATGCTGATCGTCCCGACCGTGACCGTGCTCGTCGCCGGCGCATTGACTCTTTTCCCGTTGATGACCGTGGCCGGGTGGATCTCCACCGGAATCGGTACGGCCGCGACCTGGTTGCTCGGTACCGGCGGCGGATTCGCCGGGTTCGTGTTGGCCGGTCTGTTCCTGCCCCTGGTGATGCTCGGCCTGCATCAGGCGCTCATTCCGATTCACACCACACTGATCTCCCAGGCCGGCTACACCGTGCTGCTTCCCATCCTCGCGATGGCGGGTGGCGGCCAGGTCGGTGCGACGGCGGCGGTTTACCTGCGCATCCGGAATCGCGCCCTGCGCAACACCATCAAATCCGCCCTTCCGGCCGGCATCTTGGGTGTGGGCGAACCGCTCATCTACGGCGTGACCCTGCCGATGGGTCGCCCCTTCATCACCGCCTGCATTGGAGGTGCGTTCGGTGGCGGATTCATCGGGTTGTTCAATCAGTTGGGCTTCGCCACGGGATCCACCGCGATTGGGCCGAGCGGTTGGGCGTTGTTTCCGCTGGCCGCGGGCAATCACGGCATCGGCGCCGCCATTGCGGTGTACGGCGTCGGACTCGTGATCTCGTACATCGCCGGTTTTGTGCTGACGTACTTCTTTGGGGTGCCCAAGGACCTGGTGGAACGCATGTCGGATGAGGAGCGGACTGTTGAGAGCGCGGGGGCATGAGGTAGAAAAGGGGATCATGCACTCCTACCTCTTGCGTCAGGTCCGCGACGCCGCCACCGGGGCGATCGTCGATGCACGCCTCGCCGATGGCCGCGTGGAAATGGGCCCCAGCATCGAACCCCGGTCCTCGGACGAGGTCGTCGAGGCCGACGGGCGATGGCTCCTCCCCGGATTATGGGATGCCCACGTCCATTTCGACCAGTGGGCCGTCTCGAGGTCGCGTCTGGATCTGCGGGGTGCGGAGTCTCCCGAGGCCGTGACCCGGATCGTTGGGGAGGCCATCCTGGCTCGTCCCGACGACGAAGCCGTGATCTTTGGGTTCGGGTACCGCGCCTCGGTGTGGAATCGGCAGCCCACCGTTGCCGAATTGGATGCGGTGACCGGGTCTCGGCCCGCCATCCTCATTAGCGGAGACATGCACAACGGCTGGTTGAATTCGGCCGCGCTCGCGTTGGTGGGTGTGACCGGAATCGACGGGCTCATCGACGAGGACCGTTGGTTCCCACTTTTTGGTCTGCTTCAGCCGTACGTTCCGGATACCGAGTCTGCCGTCCGTGACGCAATGCAGGCCGCCTCGGCTCGTGGCGTGGTGGGGATCGTAGACCTCGAGTTCGCGGCGAATTACGACGTCTGGCCGGAACGGTTATCCGGTGACCCCTCGCCGTTGAGGGTGCGCACCGGCGTCTACCCGGATCGATTGGATGCGGTTCTGGAGCGAGGCCTGAGGAGCGGAGACGCCCTGGATGAATTTGGACTGGTCCGTATGGGGCCGCTCAAGATCATCTCGGACGGTTCCCTGGGGACCCGCACGGCGCACTGCTGTGATCCGTACTTGGAGGCCTCCGACTTGGTGAATGCCTGCGGAGTGCAGACGGTTCCCGCCGAGGAGCTGCACAGGCTTTTGGGGTTAGCGCGGACTTCTGGTCTGGATGTGGCCCTTCACGCGCTGGGCGACGCCGCCGTCGACCTAGCCTTGGGTGCCTTCGAGCAGACGGGTGCGCGCGGTTCGATCGAGCACGCCCAGGTGATTCGCTGGGACGACGTCGACCGTTTGGCCCAGGCCGGGCTCACCGCGAGTGTGCAACCGGCTCACCTGTACGACGACCGCGACGTGATGGACCGGCTGTGGGCCGACCGCGCCGACCGCTGTTTTGCCGTGCGAACCATGAAGGAACGCGGGGTGAATCTGGCACTTGGGTCGGACGCGCCCGTCTCGCCCCTCGACCCGTGGCTCGCGATGGCGGCCGCCGTGCACCGCTCGGCGGACGAGCGCGGACCGTGGCATCCGGAACAGTCCCTCACGGCGAGGGAAGCGCTCGCCGCATCCACCGACGGGGTGAACCGAATCCGCACCGGCGACGCCGCCGACGTCGTGCTCGTGGACCGCGACCCGTTCGCGGGAGACACCCCGGAGGAGTCCGCCCGGAATCTAGTGGATATGCCGGTGGCGGCGACGTTCGTTGGGGGACGGGTGACGCACTGGGGGCTGTAGATGTATAAAAACGTGAACATATCGTTCAGTCTGTAAAGCGTGAGGGTCTCGAAAAGCGATCAGAACGTCTTGTCTGTGCCCATCCTTTGGCATAAAATTAACTACTGATAGATCCCCGGTCCGGCCTCTTGCTCCTGCGAGCAACGCACAAATGACCGGGGCCTTTCATTTAAGTGGGAGGCACGGGATGTCCAAGAGCTGGGTCAGCTACGAGGATCAAGTGACGCTACTGGAGCAGCGTGGCATGCGAATCGATGATGCTGAAGCTGCGGCTGTGTTCCTATCCAAGGTGAGTTACTACCGGTTGTCGGGGTACTTCAGACATTGGCAGCAGGATCCCCAACTTGGCGACAACCGATTCACCGAGGGCGCCTCTTTCGATGCGCTGTGTGCACTGTATGACGCCGAACAGAAGATCGTGGCCACCTGCGACGATCTTCTGCACAAGTTGGAAGTCCTGCTACGAACGAGGTTTGCTCATGCCTATGGGCAGATAGTTGGAGTGTCGGGCACGTTTGCGCGAGGTAAGGGGTTCACTCAGTCGCCCAAGTCGGGTCAGGAGCGGGTCGAAGAACACTCATTGAGGGACCTGGACCGCAGCAAGGAAGCTTTCATCACCCACTACCGTGATGAGATCAAACAGGGCCATGTTTATAAGCCGGAAGCTTATGCTCGCATGCCTATTTGGGTGGCTGTTGAAGCATTCTCCTTCGGGAGTTTATCGCGCCTTATTCAAGCATCAGGCCAGTCCGGTGTTTTAGATCAAGTTGCGGACTCCCTGAGCACTTCCCGAAAACTCTTACCCAGCCAGGTGCGTTCTTTTGTCTACCTGCGGAACCGGATCGCGCACTGCGCACAATTATGGAACCACTTTGTCCTTGATGTTCCCGGACTGCAGCCCAAGAAAACAAGGAATGTTCAGCAAAGCCATCGAAGCTTCACTGACCACTCGATATATAAGATCCTGGTTGCTCTCGATGACGTAGCCTCCCGGTCTGGGCTGCGCTCGGAATGGCTGCAGCAAGTTGTGGAACCGATTCTCAACGACCACCCCCTATTGGCACGAGGGATCGCAACCCCTTGCAAATTTGGTGAAATGCCGAAGGATCTTCTTCGTTCGGCCTGATGCATGGCAGATGAGAGCAGGTCAGAGAATGAATGTTTGCCCATTGCAAGATCGTGCGGGCCAATAAACACCTGACCCTTGGGGCGGTGAGCTACATGCCATATATCTGCTGCATCGTGGATGTGCGCAGTCTCAAGACGACATGGCTTCAGCATCAGGTGTACAGAGGTTTCTGGCGACGATAAGCATCTGAGCCTCCGCTGATTCTTGAGATCGTTCGCAACACCTGTTCATGATGGATTCGCTACGTAGGTAGCGTCCGTAGGAGAGTAACTGCCCTACGAACGCGTCAGCCCCAGCCTGAAGCCATCTGATGGGAGTTTCTGATCGAAGGCGAATTTCAAGTTGGAGTTAACAACTTGGCCCCAGGTTCAGGACTAGCGTCAGGGATTTCTGCCGATGAGGGCTCAGGTATAAGACTTTGGCCGTGGGATAAATTCAGGTGAACCATCGCTGATGACGAGTTTCGGCACCGTCGGTCCATAGACTGAAGGGGTACACCGAGACCTTCAGGAGAGCAACACATGGTTCCCACGACCCGAGAGGCCCAACGGGCCGAGCTGCACAAGACGATCTGGCGGATTGCCAATGATCTGCGGGGATCCGTGGATGGGTGGGATTTCAAGACATACGTACTGGGCATGATGTTCTACCGGTTTATCTCGGAGAATCTGACGGTGCACTTCGACGAAAACGAACATAAGGCCGGGAATACCGAGTTCTCTTACGCAAAGATGTCGGATGTGGCGGCCGAAGAAGTCCGTAGCGTCACCGTTGTGGAAAAGGGCTTCTACATCATGCCCTCCGAACTCTTTGAGAACGTTCGAGCTGAAGCCTTCACTAACCCGAACCTCAACGAGACCCTCGAGACGGCCTTCCGGAATATCGAGCTTTCCGCCCACGGAACCGCCAGTGAAGGCGACATCAAGGGTCTCTTCGACGATCTGAATGTGAACAGCTCCAAGCTGGGCAATACCGTCGGCCGGCGGAACGAAAAGCTTGCCAAATTGATGCAGGCCGTTGGGGATATGCCCCTGGGTAGGTTCTCGGATAACTCCATCGACCTCTTTGGTGATGCCTACGAGTACCTCATGCAGATGTATGCCTCGCAAGCCGGAAAATCCGGGGGCGAATACTACACTCCGCAGGAAGTCTCCGAGGTACTTGCTCGTATCACCGTTATGGACAAGACCCGAGTGAATAAGGTTTACGACCCTGCATGTGGTTCAGGTTCGCTACTGCTGAAGTTCGAAAAGATCTTGGGCAAGGAAAACGTCGGGCACTACTTCGGCCAGGAGATCAACCTGACCACGTACAACCTGGCCCGGATCAACATGTTCCTGCATAACCTGAACTACAACCACTTCGACATCGCACACGGGGACACCCTGACCGATCCCTATTTTTTGGATGACGAGCCCTTCGAAGCGATCGTCTCTAATCCTCCCTATTCCATTAAGTGGGAGGGTGACTCCAACCCGATCCTGATCAACGACGAACGGTTTTCTCCGGCGGGTGTTCTAGCGCCAAAGTCTAAGGCGGACCTCGCGTTCACGATGCACATCCTGTCCTGGCTCGCGGTTGATGGACGGGCTGCAATCGTTGAGTTCCCAGGCGTCCTTTATCGTGGGGGAGCTGAGCGGAAGATCCGCAAATACTTAATCGATAACAATTACGTTGAAGCCGTGATCCAGTTGCCACCGGATCTCTTCTTCGGCACGACGATCGCCACGTGCATCATCGTTTTGAGGAAGTCGAAAACAGATAGCTCGGTGTTCTTCCTGGACGCTTCGAAACAGTTCGAGCGTTCCGGTAACAAGAACAAACTGACGGAAGCGAACCAGCGGTTCATTCTGGATCATCTCAAGGCCCGGACAGACGCGGATTACGAGACAAAGCTCGTTCCCAACGAGGACATCGCGGAGAACGACTACAACATCTCGGTGTCCTCGTACGTGGAGGCGGAAGATACTCGAGAGGAAATCGACATCGAGGCGTTGAACGCTGAGATAGCACGAATCGTTGCTCGCCAGGCTGAGCTGCGGACCTCCATTGATGCGATTGTGGCTGATTTGGAGGATGGGAAATGAGCCGGATTGATGATCTGATCGCTGAGGCGTGTCCAAATGGGGTTGAATTTAGGCCTTTAGGCGAGGTCGTCATTATCAAAAACGGGAGCGACCATAAGAAGCTCAGTGAAGGAGACGTCCCAGTCTATGGAAGCGGAGGAGTCATGAGACATGTCGACACCGCAATGGCAGTCGGGCCTTCCGTATTGATTCCTCGAAAGGGTTCACTTGGAAATATATTCTATGTCGAAGGTGAATTTTGGGTTGTAGATACAATTTTTCGTACTGAGGTAGATGAGGAAGTTCTTTTTCCAAAGTTTTTGTATCATCAGTTGCTCACAATGGGGTTGGGAGAAATGAATCAGGCTGGCGGGGTGCCGAGCCAGACTCAGACAGCTCTTAAAAAATTGCGTATACCAGTACCGCCCATGGAGGTCCAGCGGGAAATTGTGCGCATCTTGGATCAATTCATCGACCTGGAGGCCGACCTGGAGGCCGACCTGGAGGCCGAGCTGGAGGCTCGATGCGCCCAGTACGAGGGCTATCGACGACAGCTGTTGAAAATTGGTGATGCTAATAGCGGGCGCACGCTTCCGATGGGAGAAATCTTCGAGATGCGCGCCGGTACACACATTAAGGCGGCCGAGATTTCTGATGAACAGACCGAAGGCAAGCCATATCCTTGCTATGGTGGGAACGGCCTGCGCGGTTTTGTGGGGTCATATAACTATGACGAGAGCGTCATATTGGTTGGCAGGCAGGGGGCGCTGTGTGGCAACGTGCATCGTGCCGAGGGAAAGATCTACGCAACTGAGCACGCGGTGGTCGTGACGCCGAAATTGCTGATCGATATGTCTTGGGCGTTTCACAAACTTATTGAGATGGACCTCAACCAGTACAAGACGAAGTCTGCACAACCAGGCCTGTCTGTTGGGCGCCTCAAGCAAGTCGAAGTTCAGTATGCGCCGGTCGATGAGCAACGTAGAGATGGAGAAGTGCTCGACAAGCTCGCTACTCTTGCCAATGACATTGGCATCGGACTCCCAGCTGAGATTGCCGCGCGTCGCAAGCAGTATGCGTACTACCGTGACAAGTTGCTGTCTTTCAAGGAAGCTGTCTAGATGGAAAAGCCTCAAGAAACGCATCATGAAACGATTTCGAGCTTGACGGATCAGGTGCGAAGAAATATTAAAGATCGTAATAGCATCCTCATTTATGCTCCGAATGCAACCGGAAAAACTCGGCTGGCTCAGCATCTAAAGGAAGACGATTCCGAGGGGGTACTCCTCTATAATTCCTTCGTCGAGGATGCATTCACTTGGGATAACGATCGGGTTGTATTCCAGATGAATACGCATTCAGAACTCTTTGAAATCATCGAGAGGCAAGGTGTTGAAAATGCGATCGTAAATAACTTTAAAAGCTTTACGAACGGAAAAATCGAACCAAGGATCGACTATACTAACGGCGATATTAGTTTCGGTTTACATACGGGTGATGACAACTCGGTGGATCGCATCAAAATTTCACGGGCCGAGGAGAGTATATTCGTTTGGAGTGTGTACTTTTCTGTTTTGAATGACGCGATCGATTTGCTTGAGGAAGATCCTGATTCGCACTCAACAAAAAACCAAGACGGGCCAACTCTTGTCGTCATAGACGATCCGGTTTCATCAATGGATGATGTGCGTGTAGTTTCAGTTGCTCTCGAATTGGCGGAGCTTGTTAAGCGAGCTTCGAAATTGAATATGAAATTTGTAATTACAACCCATCATGCTACATTTTTTAACGTTTTGCATAACCAGCTCAAACGTAATAGAAACACATCACACATCCTCATGCGCGGGCCAGCCGTTGGGTGGACACTTGCTCGGCAAAATAATGACTCGCCGTTTAGCTACCACCTAGGGGTTGTAAAAGAGATTCAGAAAGCCATTTCTGAAGACGAAATTGAAAGAATCCACTTTAATCAGTTCCGAGCCTTGCTTGAGAAGACAGCAAACTTCCTCGGTTACTCAAAAGGTTGGGGCAGTTTGTTGACGGGCCCGAATGCTAAGGTGATTACGCAAGTGCTTAATCTGTATAGTCATGACCGTTTCGCTGATATTGAATCATCTAGGGTATACGAAGAATATGGGAAAGCTTTTAAGGATGCCTTTCAGGATTTTCTGACGAAGTTTGGATGGGCAGAAAGTGAGTGAGCTGTCTACAAGTAAGTACGAACCCATTGTGGTGTCTGACGAAAGCACCGTCGTCGCCGAATATGTGCCGGAAGAGGACGTGGACGAGGGGTACCAGTCCGAGGCGGCGCTGGAAGCGGAAATGATTCGCCTGCTCCAGCGCCAGGCCTACGAATACCTCCCCATCACTTCGGAAGAGCAAATGGTCCAGAACCTGCGGACGCAGCTGGAGAAGCTCAACGCTGTGGCCTTCAGCGATGCCGAATGGGAACGGTTCTTCCGTCTGAGCATTTCCGGAAAGAACGACGGCATCAAGGAAAAGACGCTGCGCATTCAATCGGATCACGTGCAGGTGCTCACCCGAGACGACGGCTCGTCCAAGAACATCACCCTTCTGGATAAGCACCACATTCACAACAATTCCCTACAGGTCATTAACCAGTACGAGCGGGAACGAGGCGAAGGCGGGGCGAATTACTCCAACCGCTACGACGTGACCGTCCTGGTGAATGGCCTGCCGCTCGTGCACATCGAACTCAAGCGCCGTGGCGTCGAGATTCGCGAGGCCTTCAATCAGATCAAGCGTTATCAGCGGGACAGTTTTTGGGCGGGCTCCGGCCTGTTTGACTACGTTCAGCTCTTCGTGATTTCCAACGGAACCCACACCAAGTACTACTCAAACAGCACTCGAAGTGCACGGGTTGGTGAATCCGAGAAGGCTAGCCGGGCCGGTGGGAGGCAAACGTCCAACAGCTTCGAATTCACCTCATGGTGGGCCGACGCAACGAACCGGCCCATTGCCGATCTGACCTCATTCATCAAGACATTCTTTGCGAAGCACACGCTCCTGAATCTCCTGACCAAGTATTGCGTGTTGACGGCTGACCAGACGCTCCTCGTGATGCGTCCGTATCAGGTGGTAGCGACCGAACGTATTCTTCGGAAAATCGACATTTCCACCAATTACAAGAAGCTCGGAACCCTCGAGGCTGGGGGATACGTATGGCACACCACCGGATCCGGAAAAACCCTGACCTCGTTCAAGACGGCGCAGCTTGCTTCCCGCATGGAGAGCGTGGACAAAGTGCTTTTTGTGGTGGACCGCAAGGACCTGGATTACCAGACTATGCGGGAGTACGACCGCTTTGAAAAGGGCTCCGCGAATTCCAATACGTCGACCAGCGTGCTCAAGGCTCAGCTGGAGGATCCCGAAAAACGGATCATCATCACGACCATCCAGAAGCTCTCCACATTTATCCGCGGGAACAAGGATCACAAGATCTATTCCGGACACGTCGTGATTATCTTCGACGAGTGCCACCGCTCCCAGTTCGGGGACATGCACACCGACATCACCAAGGCGTTCAAGCGGTATAACCTCTTCGGTTTCACCGGGACCCCAATTTTCGCCAGCAACTCCGGCAAGGGCGGCAACCCGCGTCTGAAGACCACCGAACAGGCCTTTGGCGAAAAGCTCCACACCTACACGATCGTGGATGCCATTACGGACAAAAACGTCTTACCCTTCCGCGTTGAGTACTTCAACACGGTCAAAATGGGCCAACCCGACGAGATAGACGTCGCCAGCATCGACACCGAAAGTGCGCTCCGTGATGAGCGCCGACTGCGACAGATCGTCCAATATATCCTCGAACACTTCGACCAGAAGACGAAACGGTCGTCGTCCTACTCGCATTCTGTGGTGACCAACGTTGCCGAATCATCCCGAGTGACTTCGAACCCCAGAAAAAGGATCGAAGCCACGTCCGGAAAACGTACAGTTCGTGGATTTAACGCGCTCTTCGCGACGGACTCCATTACCTCGGCGCGGGACTACTATGAGCTCTTCAAAGAAGAACAAGAGAATCTCCCATCGGATCGCCGCCTAAAAATTGGCATCATCTATTCCTACAGGGCAAACGAGGCCGTGGACGACGGGATGCTGGACGACGAAGCCTTCGATGCAGAGTCTTTACCGGAGGATTCCCGCTCCTTCCTGGAATCAGCGATTCGGGACTATAACGCCATGTTTGGCACGTCCTGGGACACCAGCGCGGATAATTTCCAGAGCTACTACAAAGACCTTTCGCAGCGCCTGAAAAACCGCGAGCTAGACCTCGTGATTGTAGTGAACATGTTCCTCACCGGCTTCGACGCGACCACGCTCAATACCCTTTTCGTGGACAAAAACCTCAAAGCCCACGGGCTGATTCAGGCCTACTCACGGACCAACCGCATCCTCAACTCGGTCAAGACCTACGGAAACATCGTGGCATTCAGAAACCTTGAGGCCGCCACGAATGAGGCACTCGAACTGTTCGGCAATAAGGAGGTACGCGGCGCCGTCCTCCTGAAGCCATATGCCGATTACTACGGAGAGTACACGGAACGAGTGGACCAGCTTCTGAGAAAGTTCCCGCTGGATCAGGAGATCGTGGGGGAGAGTGCCAAAAAGGAATTCATCCAAGAATTTGGCGCCATCCTGAAATTACAGAATATTCTGAGTTCCTTCGACGAGTTCATCAGCCAGGACCCGATGAGCGAGCGGCAAGGCCAGAACTTCCGAAGCCGCTATCTGGACCTTCACGCGGAATTCCGTGGTGGTCAGGACGCCGAGAAGGAAGAGATCAACGACGACGTCGTCTTTGAAATGGAGCTTGTGCGCCAGGTTGAGGTGAATGTTGACTACATCCTCCTGCTCGTCGAGAAATATCGTGAAGAACATGGCAACGGTGAAGACCGCGTGGCCCGGGGCGAAATTACCCGCGCCATCGACGCGAGTCCGACTCTTAGAAACAAGCGGGACCTCGTGGAGGACTTCGTGGATACCGTCAGCCTAGACACCGACGTGCCTTTCGAATTCGCCGAATTTGTGGAGAGGCGCCGTCAAAAGGAAATTGACGAGATCATCGACGCCGAGAACCTCAAACCCGATGAGGCCCGGCGATTCATCGACGATGCTTTCCGCAGAGGAATCGTGAATTCTCAAGGTACGGAGATCACCCGCATCATGAAGCCGATGTCCCGCTTTGGCGGCGGAGGAAACTACGCGAAGAAGCGGGCTGGGGTCATTGAGCGCGTCACCCAGCTATTTCACCGGTTCGATGGTCTGATGCACATCAACGACTAAACCCCGCACGCCGCTTCACCTGCGAGCTACCGCGGCTGTCCGCCCAACCCCGCCTGTGCATCGGCGTCGGCCCCCGGAACCCGCATTTCGAAGGTGTCCGTGACCACCGTGTAGTCGAAATACCCCATGCGGGCGATCGGCTTCACGGCCTCGATGTCCACTCGCCCGGTGTCGGTCAAGAACCGTTCGTCCAAGTGAATGCGCTCGACGGTCGCATACACCACGTCGATCGTTCCAACGTCGGACCTGCCCGGCAGGCGGTGCGTGGTGAGGTACTTGCACTCGTAGTGGAACGGGCTCTCCGCGACCATCGGGGTGTTTGAGAGGTCCGCATAAGAGCGCGTGACGTCTAGGCGGTCAAACTCGCTCTCCTCGGACGGCAAAACCATCGCACTGGTATTCACCGCATCCCGCAGATCCCACGTCGCCATGTTCCACACGAACCAACCGGTCTTCTCCGCGTTAACCACGGTGTCCTTGCGGCGACCGTCGGGGTATTGGTTCGCGGCAAACATGACCATTGGTGGGTCGAAAGTCAGGTTCTGCCACTGGCTATAGGGCGCAATATTCTCGACGCCGTCCTCACTGATACTCGAAAGCCAGCCAATGGGGCGCGGCACGGTCAACGCCTTGAACGGCGAGTGGGCCAGAGGCTTCTGTCCGGAATTCGGGTCGTATTTCACGAGGCAACCTTTTCTGTGGCAGGTTCGGAAGTCTCGAGAGGCTTTCCTGCGGGATTGAGGCCGCGGGCTTGATTGTGCTTGGCCAAGATGAGGTAGAGACCACCCGAGACCACCAAACCGATGATCCAGGCCACCTCGGCTCCACCGAAGAGATTCGCGATGGGACCCACGTACAGTTCGGAATTCATGAACGGAATCTGGATCAGAACGCCCAATGCGTAGGCGAGAAAAGCACCCTTGTTGATGGTTCCGTACGGTCCATTGCGCTCGAAGAGGGCGGCGACGTCGTACTTCTTATGGCGCACAAGGTAGTAGTCCACAAGGTTGATGGCCGACCACGGCGTCATGAAATACAGCAGGAACAACAGGAAGTCCGTAAACACGGCCACGAAATTATCCGAGGCCAACAGGGCGATGACCACGGCGGTCACGGAGATGATCAGCACGTAGACGGAACGCGCCTTGGGCTTGATGACCTCGTGGCGTGCGATGGCCGTGACGATGGTCGCCAGCGACATGAAACCACCGTAGGAACTCAAGGTGTTGCCCGTGAGTTTCCCGACGACGACGGCGAGCAACACCAACCAGAAGAACGAACCGGCCAGCCCAGACAGATACCCGACCTGATGCTCTCCGAAGGCCTCGCCGCCGAGCTGAGCGGCAAATGCGCCGACGGTCATGGCCAGGGAAGCGCCCAAGAAGCTGCCGGCGAAGGTCCAGCCGATGGTGGAGCGTTGCGTCGTCGACTCGGGAAGGTAGCGGCTGTAGTCGGCGATATACGGGCCGAAGGTCAGCTGCCACGATGCCGAGAGGGAGACGCCCAAAATGAACGGGGCCAGAGCGAAGCCGTTGCTCGCGGCGATGTCGTGACGCATGGGTCCACCCAAAATGATCACGAGCAATACGACGAACACCAAGCCGCTCAAGACGGAGGCCACATGCGAGAACTTGTGAATCCACTTGTAGCCGGCGATAGCGAGGACCGTGGAGAAGACGGCGAAGATCACCGCACCCCATCGCACGCTGACGTGGAGGAGAGTCGCTAGGGCCTGGCCGCCCAGGACAAGCCCCGTGGCGTAAAAGCCGATGTAGATAATCAACGCAAGGATCAACGGCAGGATTGCGCCGTAGTAACCGAACTGCGCGCGGGACTGGATCATCTGAGGCACGCCGAGCTGGGGGCCTTGGGCCGAGTGCAAAGCGGTGATGAAACCGCCCACCAGGTTTCCGATGATGATCGCGGGGATCGACCACAGCGCGGAATTGCCCAGGATCACGAAGAGTCCGCCGGTCACGAGGGCCGTGATGGAACTGTTCGCCGCAAACCAGAGGAAAAACAGGGAAAGGGGGGATCCGTGACGTTCCTTGGGTGGGATCCAGTCGATGGACCGCATCTCCATGGTTTTGGGGCCGACGTCGGGCGTGGTGGTCATGTGTCAATCTCCTCGTCATATCGCCGATCGAGTGATCTGCGACACTTATGTTGTGGGACACTCTACCGATATATCGGTTGTATATATAACCTCCACGCCAGAAATTTTTCTGACCTTTGAATCCTTGCCCGGAAGGACGCCGCATGACTCGCGCCGAGCGCACCGCCACCCCACGCTCCTTGACCGATCGAGCCTACGAACGGATCGAACACATGATCATCCACGGTGAGATCGAACCGCTGACCTTCGTCTCCGAGGCGGAATTCATGGAGCACACGGGTCTTGGTCGCACGCCGGTGCGGGAGGCGGTACATCGGCTCGCGAGGGAACGCATGGTCGAGATCCACCCGAATCGAGGCCTCCTCATCACGGACGTCGGAGCCGAAACCGAGATACGCATCTTGGAGCTGCGCCGAGAGTTGGACGGCCTCGCCGTGAGACTCGCCTGCGATCGCGCGACCCTCGCCGAACGCGAAGAGATCCAGACCATGGCCCACCGTCTCGCGACCGAAGAGTTCACGCTAGCCAGCTACTCCGAGACCGTCCGTGAGACCCACCGTCTGGTGCACGGGGCGGCCCATAATGACTTCCTGGTGGACGCGATGATTCCCCTACAGAACCTCTCGCGCCGGTTCTGGACCTCGCACGTGACCGACCCAGAGGACCTCGTGACCGGAGCGGGGCTGCACCGCCGGATGCTCGAAGCGATCCTGGAGAGGAACCCGGACGCGGGCGACGGCGCGGCCCGGGAACTCAACGACTATCTCCGCGGATTTGCCCAACGGGTGCTGAGCGCCTGATCGTTCCGGTATTCGTCCCCGGCTCCTAGGCTGGAAGCATGCAGATCGACATCCATCCCGGAGACATCACCCAATTCACTGCCGAGGCCATCGTCAACGCCGCGAATTCCTCGCTTCTGGGCGGCGGAGGCGTGGACGGCGCGATACACCGTGCCGGCGGGTCGAGGATCCTTGAAGAATGCCGTCACCTTCGGAAGACGCGCTTCCCTGATGGGTTGGAGGCAGGTCAGGCCGCCGCGACCACCGCCGGGAATTTGCCGGCCCGCTGGGTCATCCACACTGTCGGCCCGACCTATGCGTCCTCCCCGGAGAAATACGCGCAGAAGGCTCCGATCTTGGCCTCCTGCTACCGGACCTGCCTCCTAACTGCGGCCGAGCTCGGCGCAAAGACCATCGCTTTTCCCGCCATCTCGGCTGGCGTCTACGGGTGGCCGATGAAGGATGCGACCCGCATCGCCGTGGACACCGTGCGGGACATGAGTGCGCAGGTCGGCGAGGCCATCGACACCGTGACCTTTGTGCCGTTCGGCCGAGAGGCGGAAGATGGGTACCGAGCGGCCCTGACCGGATAGGCCCACGACGCTCCGATCCGGCCCTCCACCCCGGATCGCTCCACGATCAATGGGAGGAATTTATGGGACATCAGCCCGAGAACGTCCTGACGAAACTTGCGGACCAGATCGATTGGCAAGAAGAAATCTACAAAGACCTCCACAGCCACCCCGAGCTTGGAATGCAGGAGGAGCGCACCAGCACGGTCATCCAACGCGAACTCGCCGAGCTCGGATTGTCGCCGCAGGTGGTCGGCAAGACCGGCGTCGTCGCCGTCATCGAGAACGGCGACGGCCCCACGATCATGGCCCGGGCCGACGTCGATGCCCTGCCCGTGACCGAACGCACCGGTCTTGAGTACGCTTCAGAGAACGACGGCGTGATGCACGCGTGCGGCCACGACATGCACGTTGCCTGCCTGCTCGGGGCCGTCCGGTTGATGACCGAGCACAAAGATGCCTGGTCCGGAACGTACGTCGCGCTCTTCCAGCCTTCGGAAGAAAATGCGAAGGGCGCTCGCGCGATGATCGACGACGGCCTCGTCACGAAAGTGCCTCACCCGGAGGTCGTCGTGGGGCAACACGTCATGCCGAAGCCTGCCGGGCAGGTGTTCACGTCGTCCGGCCCCATGCTCTCGATGGCGGATTCGCTGAAGATCACGGTGCATGGCCGGGGTTCGCACGGTTCGATGCCGCACCTGTCGATTGACCCGGTGGTTTTGGCGTCGTCGATCGTCTTGCGCTTACAGACCGTGGTCTCGCGCGAGGTCGAGCCGGGCGCCTTTGCCGTGTTGACCGTGGGTGCGTTGTCCGCCGGAGACCAGGCCAATGTGATTCCGGATCGTGCGGAATTGCGCCTCAACCTCCGGACGTACGACGAGGAGGTGCGCAACCGCGTCGTCGCCTCGATCGAGCGGATCGTGCGCGGAGAGTGCGAAGCGGCCGGTTCTCCCGAAGAACCCGAGTTCGAGTACTACGACCAATTCCCGCTGACCGACAACGACTCGACCACGACGCACCGGGTAACCCAAGCGCTGCAAGATGGCTTCGAGACGGGCACGGTTCAGGAGGGTTCCCCGGCCACGGCGTCGGAGGATTTCAGTGAGATTCCGGAAGCCTTTGGAGTTCCGTACACCTACTGGTTCTTCGGCGGCGCGGACGCCACGACGTATGAGCAGGCAGAACAAAACGGCAGCATCCAGGAGGACATCCCTGCCAATCACTCGCCGTATTTCTATCCGGTGATTCATCCGACCCTTGAGACGGGCACCAAGGCTCAGGTGATCGCCGCGCTGGGATACCTAGGGAAGTAGCCCCGAATACACGAGGGCCCGCCGCACGGTGAAAACCGCGGGGCGGGCCCTGACGCTTGAAGCGGTGTGGAACTACTTGTTCAGGCGTTCCTGCGCCTCGGTAACCAGGCGCTCGGCCTCGGACTTGGGGCCCCAGCCTTCGCCCTTAACCCACTTACCGGGCTCAAGATCCTTGTAGCGCTCGAAGAAGTGCTTGATCTCGTCCTTCTTGAAGTCGTCGACGTCGTCGAGCGACTGGATGGAGTCGTAGCGCTTGTCGGTCGGGACGCACAGAACCTTGGCGTCGCCGCCGGCCTCGTCGGTCATGTTGAACACGCCGATGGGGCGGGCTTCCACGACGACGCCCGGGATGATGTCGACGTCCATCAGCACCATGGCATCCAGCGGATCGCCGTCTTCGCCCAGGGTGTTTTCGAAGTAGCCGTAGTGGGTCGGGTACTGCATCGAGGTGAACAGAACACGGTCCAGGTGCAAACGCCCCGTCTCGTGGTCGAATTCATACTTCACGCGGGATCCCTGCGGGATCTCGATCATGACCTCAAGTTCCATGATTGGTGCTCCTTGAACGTGTTTTCCGCGGCGATCCGCGGTGGATTGGGCCGCTGTGCGACCTTTCATCTTCACAATCTATCGCCCGGCACAACTTTGGGAAAACGTGAGCCGCGGTGGATGGGCATAAACTCGTGGGAGATCGTCATTCGGGCACCTGCCCATCCGTGCCGTAACCACCACATCTGACGTCAGGAGATCGATGAGCTCGCGCCGACCGCACACCTCGAAGCGGAAGCCCTCGCGGGGGTGGTGGGTCGGTTCGGCGATCGTCGCGGCCGGATGCATCGGCGTCGGGGCGTGGCTCGTGCCGACGGCGTCCGCGAACTGGGACCAGCTCACGGGCGCGGACCAGCCCCACCCTTTGTCCTCCAGTTCTTCGGCACCAGCATCACTGGCCGACCTTCCCAGCGATGCGCCGCAACCAACAGCCGAACAGGTGAGCGGGCCGCTCTCCCAGATCGCCCAAAAGCTCGGCGGGGGAGGCACCATGTCTGCGCAGGTGGTCGACGTTCAGAGCGGCAAGGTGCTGTATTCCGACGCCGCCGAGCACCCCGTGACCCCGGCGTCGAACCTGAAGCTCCTGACGGAATTTGCACTCCTCAGCCACTCGGACCCCAACGCTCGGTATTCCACGGACGCCTATCTCGCACAGGACTCTTCCTCACTGAACCTGGTGGCAGGCGGTGACACGATGCTCGCAGACGGTTCCTCGGAGGACGGCGAGGTGCTCGGCCACGCAGGTCTGGGGACCCTCGCGGAGCGCACCGTGGATCGTCTCGCGGCCGACGGTGTGAAGGGGAATCTTCCGGTGAATCTCGACGCCTCGATGTACACCGGTCAGGCGGTCAACCCGGCCTGGGCACCGGAAGACGTCGACAGCGGGTACGCCACCGGGATTTCCCCGATCGCCCTGTGGGACCACCACACGCAGCGCCCCAGCGATGGAGAAGACGTGTCTCACCGCCCCGAAAATGCCGGAGCCGATGCCCTCAAGTCCTACGTCGATGCCCTCAACCGAGCCGGCGCCCAACACGGTTTGAGTTTTTCGAGCGGTTCGACCTCAGCGGCCGCAACCGATCGCGACCACGACCAACGCGTCGCGTCGGTCGAATCGGCCACCGTCCTGGAACAGGCCCGCTACATGATGGAGAACTCAGACAACGTCTTGGCCGAAGTGCTCGGCCGCAATGCTGCGGTATCCGCCGGGAACGAAGGCTCCATTGACGGCGCCATCAAGACCGTGAAATCGTCCCTCGAAGACGCCGGAATCTCGACCGAGGGATTGACTCAAAAGGATTCGAGCGGGCTCTCTGCGGGTAACCGCGTGACCCCGGTGACTCTTTCGCACGTGATCGCGAAAGCGACTCAGTCCCGCACCGCCACCGCCGATCTCGCCGAAACCTTGCCCGTGGGTGGTGGAACCGGAACCCTGGCCGGTCGGTTCGAAGGTAAGGACACGAGCGTCGCTCAAGGAAAGGCCCGGGCCAAGACGGGAACCTTGCTGACCGTGAATTCCCTGACGGGATACACCACGACCAGCAAGGGCCGGCTCCTGGCCTATTCCCTGGTGGTCAACGACGTTAAGGATTCCAAGGCCGCAGTGACGGCCCTGGACGAATCCGTCGCGCGGCTCACCGAACTCTGAGCCCGCTAGAGCGGCGGATGTCCAAGGCCATCACCGATTGTTCACTGGTGCTGAGGTGAGGATGATGCCGATTCCAACTCTCGTGCAAGATCGGCCGTCAGCTTATTGGGGATGGCGGTCAGCTCGTCGGGTGTCGACCTGACGACTCTGCGAATCCGTGTTGCCGGGAGGCGGAGGGTTCGGACATCGCTCATCGCGGCGAGCGTGGTCAGTCGGCCGTCACGGTTGATATCCACGGCGACCGGGGTTGAGGAAATTGTTCCGTCGCCATCGAAATCGATAGGTCCATTAGCCGCAACCTTTTGATAACCATTGGTCCCACGGTATTCGTACGCGTAACCGGCGGTGCTAGGGCCAAATCCTTCAGATTCGATGAGGGCGTTTTCATCGAGCGGTCGCATGGTGCGCGTCGAATATCCGTAATACCGAGAATTGTTCATTCTCGGAACGCCGGAAACCTGATATCGATAATTCATGACACTCAGATATTGAGGCTTGCCATTAATGTCATCCGAACCTCCATGACCTAATCCGAGATTATGACCTAATTCATGAATAAACGTTCCCACTCGAGCGCCTTCGGAGGCTCGTCCCCAGAAACGCGGACCGACTGTTACGAGAAACTCCATGCCGTTCACCCAGGAGATTCCTGAAGAACCTTGACCGCCATAAGAGTCTCCCCAAATCATGTAATGGAAAATCCCTCGTCGGTTGGGGTCGGATTCGGATTGGCGGTAGCGAGTCACGTCGAACATTCCTCTCGGCAAATCGTTGTGAGGAATTTCGTTGCCGCCGCCCAAGTCGTAGGCATCGCCACGGGCGGGGCCGGCGTCGAGGTGAATGGCAATGCCGCGGGAACCGTCGGGATTGATCATCGGAATTTCGGCGAAACTCTCGACGATTAGATCCAGCTCATGCTGTGGCGGCAGCAATCCGGGCATGTAGTCCATCTCGACAAAGAGGTCTTTGTGGTGAGGGGAAGCGCCCATTGCGGGAAGGTCGACGTCCACGACCCCGTCGCCGTCGGCGTCGTATCCGTGCTCTTCCCATGCGTCGGGAATTCCGTCCCGGTCGCGATCGCCAGAGCTTGCGGCTTGGGCGGCAGGGAGGCCGCATCCGACCACCGAGATGGCGATTCCCCACGTCAGAATGTGTTTCATAAGTTTTCGGAATCTCATGAAGTTCTCATGCCTCTTCTGAAAAGAATAGTGAATCTATGAATAGTCACAGGAAGCCCGCGACGAGAATTAGAATAAGGGATTCGAGAGGGGCGATTTTTGCGAGGTTCTGTGAATCGACTCTCCAGCATTCATTGGTTATGGAGTGGGAGTTAACTGTGCAATATATGCCTGACCTGCGAATTCGTCCGTCTCGCCGTGGGCTGGTGAAGTCCGTTGCCTGGTCGGTCCCTCTGATCGCCGCCTCGGCGACCGTTCCCGCACGGGCAGTTTCTTCGGACGACGAGGTCACGGCCGACATCGGATTGTTTGTTCAGGTGGCAGACCAGAACTGGGATAACGCGTACGACACCGTCTTTGGGGTGACCTCCTTCGCGGGGCAATCGTCCGACCCGTCCGGAAATCAATCCCGGGATACGCGCGATCAGGCCACACCCGTCGGTTTCGTCGCGTCGGCCGGCGGCACCTTCACCCCTGGAGGCACGCTTCAATACGACGGTGTTGACGGATATGGCGGGGCCGGCCTGTATGTGTCCATGCCGAAGACCTCGGACGGGCAATGGTTGCCCGGACGGACCCTTCTGAGCAGTGGGACCGTCATCGAGGTGGAATACCGCATGACCTTCACCGACGATCCGCCCTACGAACCGATCACCTGGGTTGACGGACAGACGGACGAATTTCCGGCATTGCCACAAGGGGGAAATGCGCAACGCGCAGCCCTCAATGCCGCCGACTTTGAGGCCACCTTCCAGACGCCGACCGTCACGGATAGTGAATGGCGCGGCATCCAGCGGGTCGAACTCACCTCGGACCTGATGGTTGACCAGACCGACGTGCCCTACGCACAGATTTTGACGAGCCATCAGCCGGTCTATTACACGGAACACGGCCCCCGGTCGATGCAGGCCACGGTGACGCTCGTGAGCGGAACCCTGATCATCGAGCCGGAAGACCGAGATCGTCAGGTCATCACCGTGGATGGAAAGACCGCGAGCGCAATCCTCTCGATCGACGAGGAACAAAGCGACCCCAACGACGAACAAAACACCGCCGAAGCGAACGGGTAGAACCGCTTTTCGCTCGTCGAGGACTAGCCCGCAAGCCTGCGTTGGCGGGGGCCGGATATGACAAGGTGGGGTCCATGAGCGAGAACATCATCAGTTGGAAGTCCGCCGCCGCTACCGCAGCGCGCCTCACGCCGGCGGGTCCCAAGGTGACTGCCGCGGAGGTGCGCGGCGCCGTCGAATCTATTCGGTATTTCGCGACGGCGTCGGTAGACCACGTGCATCGCATCACCGGCCTGGACGCCGCCGAGAACCTCCACGATTCCGAGGTCTTGGTGGTGGACCGCGCCGGGTGGTCGAGGGCAAATGCTCAGACGTTCTCGTTCCTGTTGAACCGCTTGATCCAATCCGGCCTGAAAAGCCGTTTCGATCACATGGGGGAGATGGACCGCAAGGTCGCCGAGGTGGGAACCGCTATCGAGCTGGGCGGCGTCTTGGGTTTCATGTCCAGCAAGGTGCTCGGGCAATACGACCCCTTCGCCGCCCTCGGAGGTTTTGGGGCGTCGGGCGGCCGGTTGTTACTCGTGGCACCCAACGTGCTCATGATCGAGAAGGAACTCAACCTCGACCCCGAGGACTTCCGCCTGTGGGTGTGCCTCCACGAGCAGACGCACCGGGTGCAATTTGCCGCGGCGCCTTGGCTGCGCGAGCACATGCTCGATCTCATGTCCCGCCTGCCCGAGTCCGTTTCGGGAGGCGGGCAGGAGCTGGTCCAGCGGTTGGTGCAAGGAGCAAGTGAGGCCGTCAAGAATTCCTTCTCCTCGTCGTCTCAGGATGTCGAGACCCCCGACGGCTCCGAGCCGGAGCAGGGTGGGCTGCGGCCGGTTCCGAAAAACCGCATGTCGTCCTTGCTCGACGAGGAATCCGCGGCCGTGTTTTCCCAACTCACCGGCATCATGAGCCTCATGGAAGGCCACGCCAACGTGGTCATGGACGCGGTGGACTCCAGCATCGTGCCGTCGATCAAGACCATTCGCCGTCGTTTCGATCGTCGGGCCAAGAACCGCGGGGCGTTGGACACGATGATTCGCAAGGCCATGGGCCTGGACATCAAGATGCGTCAGTACCGGGACGGTCAGAATTTCGTGCGCGCCGTCGTTGACGCTCACGGCATGGATCAGTTCAATCGCATCTGGGACGGGCCCGAGAACCTTCCGAGCGAACTCGAAATCCACAATCCCAGCTTGTGGGTCGAGCGTGTTTTGGGGGAGAGCCCGTGGATCGCGGAAGATGAATCTTCTGAGAATTCCGTCGCCGACGACGCCGACCGGAGGGGAGAAGCCGCCGCGCGCTATCCGGGAGATGAGCGCTAATGGCGCAGTCCGGCAGGGAAGGCCGGTTGCATCCCGCGGTAGGCGCTGCCCGTCATCACACGGTTGCTCACCTGAAGCGCCACCTTCCGGGATTCGATGCGGCGCCCACGGGTAAGTCTGGACAGCGCTCTTCCGGCGAGGTCCAGCGGGATCTCGAATCGTTGCCGCTGGTGCTGGTTGCGTGCAGTGGGGGGCCCGACTCCCTCGCGTTGGCCTCTGTCGCCGCGCATTTTTCCCGCCGGGGAGACCTTCGGGCGGGAGCGGTCGTCGTCGACCATGACCTGCAACCGGGGAGTGCGGAACAAGCAGAGCGAGCGGCCGACCAGTGCCGAAAGCTTGGGCTGGACCCGGTGCGTGTGGTGACCGCGGCCGTAGAACGCAACGGAATGGGCCCGGAGATGGCTGCCCGGACGGCCCGATACGACGCTTTGGAGGAAGCCGCGCGTGAGGTGGGAGCCTCGGCCGTCCTCCTGGGGCATACCCTTGACGACCAAGCGGAAACCGTATTGCTCGGGCTGAGCCGCGGGTCGGGAACACGTTCACTGGCGGGCATGCCGGAAGCTCGTGAGTTGCGCGAAGGTAGCGGCGGTCCGTTGGTCTTACGTCCGTTGCTCACGCTCAGGCGTGAAGACACCCACGCCATCTGTGAGGCGGAAGGCCTGTCGCCGTGGAGCGATCCGACCAACGAGGAACGCACCTTCCGTCGAAACCAGGTACGCCACGAGGTCCTGCCCTACCTGGAGGACCGGCTCGGACCAGGCATTTCGGTGGCGCTGTCCCGGACGGCATCCGTCCTCGGTGCGGACGCCGAATTGCTGGAAGATTTGACCGACGAAGCCCTCCGTGCCGCCGCCGTGGATCCCGCAGCCTATCAGGCGGTCCCCGACTCTCAAGGGCGGGTTGCTGCCGGATTGTCGATGCCTGCCCTCCGCGAGATGCACCGGGCCATCCGGCGTCGGGTGCTCGCGCGAACCGTCGTCGGCATTGGGGGAGAGTCGCCGAGCTTCGAGAGGCTCGGGGCCATGGAGGACCTCTTGGAGCCGACCGGAAAATCTGGACCCATCCAGTTGGCGGGTCACGTTGCGGTGTGGCGGTGCCGTCCGTTGCCCACCGGCGGACGCCGCGGTGCCGCCCGAGAGGGTGCTTTGATCTATGTCGTGACGGACTGACCTGGCCGTGCCCACCCCACCCCGATGGAGCACTCGCGGCGAGGACGGGTAGAGTGACCATGTGCCGCCGCGGTCCGGGCGGATTCCCTCCGCAAGGCGCACGCCACAGACTTCACAACTCACGCAGGAGACACCAGTGGACGCACAGGACGTCAAGGACGATCTGAAACACGTTCTCTTCACCAATGAGGAGATTCAGGCCAAGATCTCGGAGCTCGCGGCTCAGATCGACAAAGACTACGAAGAACGAGACGTCCTCCTGGTTGGCGTGCTCAAGGGCGCGATCATGGTCATGGCCGACCTCTCCCGCGCTCTGCATGCGCACTACACCATGGACTGGATGGCGGTGTCCTCCTACGGCTCGGGCACCAAATCGTCCGGCGTCGTGCGCATCCTCAAGGATCTGGACACGGACCTTCACGGCCGCGACGTTCTGATCGTCGAGGACATCATCGATTCCGGGCTCACCCTCTCGTGGCTGAAGTCCAACCTGGAATCCCGGGGCGCCAACTCCGTGGAGATTTGCGCACTCCTGCGTAAGCCCGCCTCGGTCAAGACCGACATTCCCGTCCGTTACATCGGCTGGGACATCGATCCGGAATTCGTGGTCGGCTACGGTCTCGACTTCGCCGAGCAATACCGCAATCTCGACTGCATCGGAACGCTCGCACCCCACGTCTACTCCTAGGGTCGGTGGCTTCCCTCGAAGGCCGCTGACGCAGTGTCCGCTGTGAGGTGAAGGCTCAACGATCTTCAGCTCACGGCGGTACCCTGTTCCGAAGTACCCAATCGCGACCGTGAACGCCTCACGCGAAGGAACAAAGCTTGGCTCAGCAGAACACTCACCGGAAGAAGACCCTGCGGGAACGAATTCTCAAGGGACCTTATTTCTGGATCTTTTTGGCGCTCTTGGTCCTCCTGCCGATGATCTTTGTCTCGACGTCGTCCAGCAGCAATCGCGTGGACACCAACGTCGGCATGAAGTTGCTCAAGGACGACAAGGTCGACGAGGCCAAAATCTACGACGGCGACCAAAAGGTGGAGCTGTCCCTCAAGGACTCGTACCACGAGGGCGATCGCGACCTCGGCAAAAATGTTGAGTTCTACTATGTGCAGCCGCGTGCCGGCGACGTCGTCAAGGCGATGGACGACGCCGGGCTGAAGGGCTACACGGACCAGCCGGTTCAAAACAACTGGTTCACCTCGATGCTGGGCTTCATTGTTCCGTTCATCATCGTGATGTTGCTGTTCTGGTTCCTGCTCTCCCGCATGGGCGGTGGCGGCGGCCAGATCATGAGCTTCGGCAAGTCCAAGGCCAAGAAGTTCAATAAGGAAAACTCCACGGTCAAATTCCACGACGTCGCCGGTGCGGATGAGGCCGTCGAGGAGCTGCAGGAAGTCAAAGAATTCCTGACCGACCCCGCACGCTTCACTTCGGTCGGAGCCAAGATCCCCAAGGGCGTTTTGCTCTATGGCCCTCCCGGCACGGGTAAGACCCTGCTGGCCAAGGCCGTTGCCGGTGAGGCCGGAGTTCCGTTCTACTCGATTTCGGGTTCGGACTTCGTGGAAATGTTCGTCGGTGTGGGCGCGTCTCGCGTGCGTGACCTCTTCGAACAGGCCAAGCAAAACGAGGCCGCGATCATCTTCGTGGACGAGATCGACGCCGTCGGCCGCCAGCGCGGTGCCGGCATGGGTGGCGGCAACGATGAGCGTGAACAGACGCTGAATCAGCTGCTCGTCGAAATGGACGGGTTCGACGAGAACACCAACATCATTTTGATTGCCGCGACCAACCGGCCTGATGTGCTCGATCCGGCCCTCTTGCGTCCCGGCCGTTTCGACCGACAGATCGGCGTGGACGCCCCGGACCTCAAGGGTCGCCTGCACATCCTGAAGGTGCATTCGCAGGGCAAGCGTTTGGCCCAGAACGTGGACCTGGCGACCGTGGCCAAGAGGACCCCCGGATTTACGGGTGCGGACCTCGCCAACGTCATGAACGAGGCGGCCCTCCTGACTGCCCGTTCCAACGCTCAGATCATCGACGACCGAGCCCTCGACGAAGCGATCGACCGCGTGATCGCCGGACCGCAGCGGCGTTCGCGTCTCATGAAGGAACTCGAGCGCAAGATCACCGCGTACCACGAGGGCGGTCACGCCCTGGTCGCCGCGGCCCTGCGGAACACGGACCCGGTCACCAAGATCACCATCCTTCCTCGAGGCCGGGCCCTCGGCTACACCATGGTCATGCCGGTGGACGACAAATACTCCACGACGCGCAACGAGCTGTTGGACCAGCTCGCGTACGCCTTGGGTGGCCGAGCCGCGGAGGAGATCGTGTTCCACGACCCCTCGACTGGCGCAGCCAACGACATCGAGAAGGCCACCGGAACCGCCCGCAAGATGGTCACCGAGTACGGCATGAGCGCCCTGGTGGGTTCGGTCAAGCTCGGCTCCGGTAGCAGCGAACCGTTCATGGGGCGCGACGGCGGATCCGGCGGACCCGAATACTCGGATCAGCTCGCCGCGACCATCGACTCCGAGGTCCGGGCCCTGATCGACCGGGCCCACGATGAGGCTTACGAGATCCTGATGGAGAACCGCGACGTTCTGGACCGTTTGGCCTTCGAGTTGCTCGACAAGGAAACGTTGAACGAGCGCGAAATTGCCGAGATCTTCCGCGATGTCCGCAAGCGTCCGTTGCGCGACGTCTGGCTCTCCAAGAACTCGCGACCGGTTTCGGAGCTCCCTCCGATCACCACTCCCGCCGAGAAGCAGGAAGCCGCCGAGGCAGGAGCCGAGGATCCCGAAACCATGGCTCCTCAGGATCAGGCCGTCGCGGCCAAGCCCGAGCATCCGCTGGAGGTCCCGGAGAACTCCACCGGCGCGACCCCGCCGGACAACGGTCCACAGCCCGGCCCCGGAGAACCCGGAACGGACGAGCCCGGTAACGGCCCCTCGGGTGCCCAGGGCACCGGCGATCGGCAGGACGACCGGGGGTAATCGTGGACCTTCCCCGCATCGAGTCCGCCGTCCGTGAGATCCTTTCCGCCATTGGAGAGGATCCCGACCGCGACGGGCTGAAAGAGACCCCGGCCAGAGTCGCCCGGTCCTACGCCGAGGTCTTCTCCGGAATGGCCTCGGCCCCGGCCGAGCTCTTGGAGACGACCTTCGACATCGGCCACTCCGAGATGGTGCTGGTCAAGGACATCGACTTTTTCTCGATGTGCGAGCACCATCTCGTGCCGTTCTTCGGGCGTGCACACGTTGCGTACATTCCGGGTGAGGATGGCCGCGTCACGGGGCTGTCCAAGCTCGCTCGGCTCGTCGACCTGTACGCCAAACGACCGCAGGTTCAGGAACGCCTGACCACACAGGTCGTCGAGGCCCTCGAGAAATTCCTGCATCCGGCAGGGTCGATCGTCGTCGTCGAAGGCGAACACATGTGCATGGCCATGCGAGGCGTCCAAAAGCCCGGCACCCAGACCATCACCTCGGCCGTGCGCGGCCAGCTGCGCGATCCCGCGACTCGAGCCGAGGCCATGAGCCTCATTCTCGGGGGAGCGCGCCGGTGACTCCCGCTTCGGCTCAGAGTGCCGTCGCACCGAGCAATGGCCGAAACCCAGATGTTATGAACCTCCGCGGGTGGGGTTGCTGGGAGAACCTCCCGAAAAACCGGACCCTCGTGATGGGAATTCTCAACGTCACGCCGGATTCCTTTTCCGACGGCGGCTTGCACGACGAACCCTCACAGGCGGTTCGGCACGCGATGCGATTGGTCGCGGACGGGGCGGACCTCATCGACGTCGGCGGCGAATCCACCCGCCCGGGAGCCGAGCCTGTGCCGCCCGAGGTCGAGCGACAACGAATCCTCCCCGTCATTCGAGAATTGGCCGATCGAGACGTCGTCATGTCGGTGGATACGATGCACGCGGAGACGGCCCGGGCCGCGGTCGAGGCTGGGGCGCACATCATCAACGACGTCTCCGGGCAGCGGCTCGACGACGCGATGATCGACGTCGTCCGCGAAACCGGCGTGCCGTACATCTTGATGCACGCTCGGGGAGATTCACGCTCCATGGATAGCCTGGCTCACTATGACGACACCGTGGAGGACGTCCGTTCCGAACTTGCCCAGTGGCGTCACCGTCTGCTCGACGCCGGAGTGCCGGCCGAGAAGATCATCGTCGACCCAGGGCTGGGATTTGCCAAAGGCGGGGTCCAGGATTGGGAATTGCTGGCCGGTATGGATCGCATCGTTGACCTCGGCCATCCCGTGCTCATCGCTGCATCTCGAAAACGATTCCTCGGCACCCTCTTGGGGGAAGCCCGGGCATCGATTTCTGGGACCCCTGAGGCCAGCGTCCGTGAGGTGCCTCGACCCGCTGAGCGAGACGCGGCCACGGCCGCCATCTCGGCCCTTGCCGCGGAGCACGGAGCGTGGGCGGTCCGTGTTCACGACGCCGCTTCGTCGCGAGATGCGGTAGAAGTCACCCGTCAACTACTCGCGGTCAAGGGGGCCCGTCCAGCATCCTGATACAAAGGATTACTGAGCATCGACCGGCGATGCGCCCCCACGGACCCACAAGGAAGGCCAGTAGATGACGGAGAAGCTCGAAGCGGCGAGCATGGCGTTGCCCCGCCACGCCACGGACCGCCGGGATCAGATTTCGATCACCGGCATCGGGGCCGTGGGCTATCACGGCGTCTTCGAGAATGAGCGCCGGGTGGGTCAACCCTTCTTCGTGGACGTCACGCTGTTCTCCGATTGCGCGACCGCCGGTCGCACCGACGACCTACACGACACCATCCACTACGGAGAGGTCGCGGAGACCATCAAAGAGGCCATCGTTGGTCCGCCTCTCAATCTCATCGAGGCGCTCGCCGAACGCATTGTGCAAAATCTCTTCGAAAAATTTGGGATTTCCGCGGTGGAGATCACCGTCCACAAACCCAAAGCGCCCATCGAGGTCACTTTCGCCGACGTGGCCGTGACCATCTACCGGGAGAACACATGAGCGCCGTCTCCGTCATCGCTCTCGGCTCGAATTTGGGCGAATCCCGCGACACCCTGGCGCGCGCCATCACGGCTCTGATCGATCACGAGAAGATCACCCTCGAGGCGACGTCGCCCATCGCGGTCACCGCAGCAGTGGGTGGGCCCTCGGGGCAGCCGGATTACCTCAACCAGATCATCCGGATTCGCACCGAAATGAGCCCCTTCTCGCTGTTGCGTCACGCTCAGCAGATCGAAGAGGACTTCCACCGAGTCCGGACCATTCGCTGGGGGCCGCGCACTCTCGATGTGGACATCGTGACCTTCGACGACCTGTTCATGGACGAACCCGAGCTGTGCCTACCGCATCCGCGAGCCGCTGAACGTGCCTTCGTCTTGGCGCCCTGGGCCCGGATGGACCCCGACGCCGAGCTCGACGGCCAGTCTGTTGCGGTCCTCGCCTCCCGGGCCGCGGACCGAGACGGCATCCGCGGCTATCTGGACGAGAAGGACGGCGAGGTTAGGCCGTGAAACCCCTTCGGTACCGTTGGTTGGCGTTGATGGCAGCCATTGCCTTGGCAGTCAGCGGAGTCGCCTGTGGGCTATGGCCCGACGTGCGCCGCGTCGTCTTTACGGTGCCCTGGGTTACCCTCGCGTTCAGCGTGGTGTTGGCTCTCGTGGCCTTGGCCCTCGCCTGGCGTGTGAGGGCCTACACCAAGGAACCGAAGCGGCGACCGATCAACGCCGTCTTCGCCTCCCGCATAGCGGTCCTCGCGCAAACATGCGCCGTCTACGGGGCGCTCCTCTTCGGGTGGGCCGGGGGTCTGCTGCTGTACGACCTCTCCCTCTTGAGATACCGTTCAGTAACGGAGAACCTGCCCCTGACTGTGGCAAACGTCGTCGTCGGGTTCGGAGTATGTGTTGCCGGCTGTCTCGCGGAGACCTGGTGTAAACGCCCACCGGACGACCCCACGGACTCTCAGGGTTCTCGCGATGCACGAGCTCACGACTACCCCGAAGGAGAAGGCGGGTATGCCCGACACGGAGACCATTGATGGCCCGCTCGAGTCCACGCCCGAACATCCACGCTTAGGGCCCGGTGGCCCGAAATTCGAGGCTCGTCTCCGGAGCCTCGACGCCTGGGACACCGAATGGATTCGTCCAGATCGTCGGTTCCTCCAGGTTCTTTTGCTGTCCGAAGCAATCAATGGGTTGATCGGCGTCGTCCTCCTTTGCATCCCCCTGATCTTGGTGCTGACCGGGATCTGGACCTGGCCGTGGCTCTGGCTGGCGATCCTCGTTCCCGCGCTACTTGCAGCGAGCGTGGTGATTAACATGATGCTGACTCCACGGCGCGCGCGAGCCCACGGCTACGTGGAACGAGAAGAAGACCTGCTGGTTCGACGCGGCGTCATCCGGCATCGAGTCAACGCGATTCCATACGGCCGCCTCCAATACGTCGAGGTCTCCGTGGGACCCATCGACCGAATCTTCGGATTGGCCACGGTGGAAATACACACGGCTTCCTCCTCCACGGATTCCAAAATTCGCGGCATCTGCGCCGATGACGCCGCGCGCTTGCGTGAAGACCTTTCACGTCGTGGCGACGACCGCCTCGCGGGGCTCTAATGAGTGAGAACACCACCGACGGATCGCACCATGACTCGAAGGAAACCCACTGGGAGCGCGTCCATCCGCTGAGTCCCTTGGCACGTTTTTGGGTGGCCATCGCCGTTGTCATCTTTACTCTGGGTAGGAACGTCCTGGAGGACGTTATCGAAGGCGACCAAGGTGCCAACGAGTTCTGGGGAGGGATCGGTCAAACCATCGCGTCGCTGACCCTGATCGCCTGGCTCAGCTTCACGGGAATGGTCGTCGTCCTTCTAGGAGGCATGTTCTGGAGTTGGTGGTTTACACGGTATGCCGTGACCAGCGATTCGGTTCGTCTTCGGAGAGGCTTGGTCTTCCGGAGCGATAAACAGGCCCGTTTGGACCGAGTGCAGACCATCGAAATTTCTCAACCGTTTTTCGCCCGGTTGGTGGGGTTGGCGGAACTGCGGTTTAACGTCGCAGACTCCGGAGATTCCACCCTTCACCTGCAATATTTGCGCCGGCGAGATGCCGAAAACTTGAGATCCAGGCTCTTGGGCCAGAAGCATGATTTGGCGCGTGAGGCCTCAGAGGAGGGGGCTCCCCTGAGTGAGGAATCCGCCGCGGACCGGCGTCACACCACGAGCGAGCGCCCAGCCGTTCACGCTAACGGCGCCTCGACCGCACCCGCCGTCGTCGAAGGAACCGAGCCCACGGAAGGCCGCGTCCTCGCCCAGATGTCCGTGGGACGCGCGCTGGGGGCGACCTTCTTATCAGGTACGGGCCTGTGGCTCGCCGTGGTCCTTCTCGGCGCGGCGATGGTTACGGTTTTCGTGCCTGACGTGGGGTTCGTGACCTTCATCCCGACGGTCTTGGGCTTCGGCAGTGTGATCTGGTCCAGCATCAATGAGGGATCGAATTTCCGCATCGCGCGGACCTCCGAAGGGTTCCGGGTGCGTCACGGGCTGACCTCGACCTCGGCGCAATCCATTCCGATCGGACGAATCCAGGCGATCGGCATCGAACAACCGTGGCTCTGGCGATTCCCGGGATGGTTCCGTGTGCGGATTAACTCCGCCGGAATGAGCACTCTGAAAGGGGAGGACTCCCAGCATCTCCTCTTGCCCGCAGGCACGGGCCAAGAGCTGCTGAACATCTTGCCGCACGTGGTGGAATCCTCGAGTGACGGTGGCCTTGACGGTTACGCATTGCGCGAGGCCCTCGAAGGTCATGGCTCCGAGCACGGTTTCGTCGTCGCCCCACGGCGCTCGCGGTGGCTGGACCCGTTGGAGTATCGGCGGAACGGCTACGCCAGCACACGGGAACTCTTGCTCTTCCGTAGAGGGTGGTTAAACCGTCGGCTCTCGGTCATTCCGCACGCGCGAACGCAATCGGCGGCCATTATTAATGGACCGATCACGCGCCGACTACGGCTCGCGGATGTCCGCCTCGACTCTGTGGGAGGAACCGTCGACACGCTGGTCGAACACCTCGACCTCGACGACGCCCGCCAACTCATTCGGGAGCAGGCCGAACGTGCCTCCTTCGCCCGCCGACTTGACGTTTCGGCTGCGACCGGCGGATCGTCGAGTGCACCATGGAAATCTTTGACCGAAAGCGAAATACCACGTGACTGAAGCCTCTCACCGCCCCGGACGTCTCGGCATCGGCATCATTGGGGCGGGTCGCGTGGGCGCCGTTCTGGGCGCCGCGTTGCACGCCGCGGGGCACGCGATCGTGGGCGTACACGCCGTGTCGGAAGAGTCACGTACCCGGGCCGAAGCGCTCCTGCCAGAGGTCCCGGTCCTGCAGATTCCAGAGATCGTGGAACGTAGCGAGGTGGTTCTCTTTGCGGTGCCCGACGACGCCCTGGAATCTTTGATCGCGGGCTTGGCCAGCGGGGGTCACTTCTCTTCGGGGCAAATCCTGATTCACACTTCTGGGCGCTACGGCATCGACGTCTTGGGTCCGGGGCGTGAAGTGGGCGCGATCGGGCTCGCCATCCATCCCGCCATGACGTTTACGGGTTTGTCCCTGGACCTCACGCGTCTGCGAACCGCCTCATTTGGTGTGACGGCTCCAGGTCCTTTCCTCCCGATTGCTCAGGCACTTGTGGTGGAGATGGGTGGAGAGCCCGTGCCCATCGCGGAGGGGGATCGCCCTCTCTATCACGCCGCCTTGGCACACGCGTCGAATCACACCGTGACTCTTCTCGGACAGGCCTCACAGATCTTGGCCAGCATCGGCGTCGACGACCCGGGGGAGTTGCTCGGTCCGCTCGTGCGAGCCAGCGTGGATAACGCGCTGGCGTCGGGGGACAGCGCCCTCACCGGACCGGTGGTGCGCGGCGACGTCGGAACGGTCGAGTCCCATCGCGACATCTTGCGAGGCTTCGCCTCGGAAGAGGGCGCCCCAGACATCGGGGAGGCTTACCTGGCGTTGGCTAGGGCCAGCGCCGAACGTGCGCACCGCCGCGGTGCTCTGGGGGACGAGTCATATCGTCGTATTCTTCGTGCTCTGGCTCTCGATGAGGGGTCTGGAAGTGAAAGCGACGAGACAGATCAGTAAACTTTGTAGCGGCCGTTCACGCATCGGGCGAGACTGTTCTCTGCGCGTCGGCCTCACTTACCGGGTCGGCCAGAGAGGTCGACATGACGTCTGGTACCGGTGAAGGAAGGACGACTATGACGGGTGAGCTTTATGTTGCTCGCACCCTGGAAGAATTTTTCGCCCAGATCAGCCAACGAATGGGCGAAGCCGAGGCTCGAATCCACGCGGAAGAATCCGAGCGGATCACCTCTGAGGGAATGGACCCGGCCAGCGAACCCGGCCAGCCCCGCGTCGCGACCATGGGCCTCGTCCCCACGATGGGCGCCCTCCACCAGGGCCACGCGACCCTCATCCGTCGCGCTCGGGAACAGAACGACGTCGTCGCGGTCTCCCTCTTCGTGAACCCCCTCCAATTCGGTCCGAATGAGGATTACGAGAAGTACCCTCGAACCGAGGAGAAAGACCTCGAGATGCTCCGCGAATACGGCGTGGACATCGCGTTCGCCCCGGATCTCGAGGCCATGTACCCGGATGGTGAGCCGCTCGTGCGGGTCAGCTCAGGAAAACTGGGCACCATGTTTGAAGGCGCGGCCCGACCGGGGCACTTCGACGGCGTCTTGACCGTGGTCAATAAGCTCTTCAACGTGGTCGTCTCGGCGGCGGGAACGTACCGCGCCCGGGCCTACTTCGGGCAAAAAGACGCTCAGCAAGTCGCCCTGGTGCAACGCATGGTTGCGGACTTCAACATCCCCATCACCGTGTGCCCGGTGGCCATAGTCCGCGACGACGATGGCCTCGCTCTTTCTTCTCGCAACGTTTACCTTTCCCCGGAGCAACGCCGTGCGGCCCTCGTCCTGTCTCGGACCTTGGCCCTGCTGCGCGAGGAAGGCCTCTCCCGTGGGTATGCAGGTATCGACGTCGACGCCGCGAGGGAGCGCATTTCAGAGCGCGACGGTGTCGAACTCGAATATCTGGAGATCGTTGATCCCACGACCTTCGCGGCCCCAACCGAAAATTCCGAACGTGCCACCGCGCTAGCGGCGATCCGGGTGGGCGAGACGCGCCTGTTGGACAACATGGACGTCATCTAGAAGTTCGCTTCCCCGTACCTTTCCTTCCAGGAACCAACGATAGGCTTGAGACCGTGACTACCTCAGATTCGACCTCCCAGCAGCCGCACGCCACCGATACCTCCGCCGAGGTCAACGAGCAGATGCGAATCCGCATGGACAAACGCGCGGAATTGCTGAAGCGGGGCCGCGAGTCGTACCCGGTCGGCGTGCCCGTCACGCGAACCATCCAGTCCATTCGCGAGCAGTACGAAGGTTTGGAAGCCGGCGATGAAACGGGCGACGTCGTCGGCGTGGCCGGTCGCGTGGTGTTCGTGCGCAATACCGGCAAGCTGTGCTTCGCGAGCCTCCAGGCCGGCGACGGCACGCGCCTTCAGGCCATGATCTCGTTGGCCAAGGCCGGCCAGGACAACCTGGATGACTGGAAAGCCCTGGTAGACCTGGGAGACCACGTGTTCGTGCACGGCGAGGTCATCAGTTCTCGCCGCGGAGAGCTCTCCGTGATGGTGGACGAGTGGAGCATGGCATCCAAGTCACTGCGTCCTTTGCCCACCCTCCACAAGGACCTCAACGAGGAAACCCGAATCCGCCAGCGGTACTTGGACCTCATGGTGCGTCCGGAAGCGCAGGAAGTCGTCCGACGCCGGGCCAAGATCATCAACACCGTTCGCCAGGTGATGATCGACGAAGGCTACATCGAGATCGAAACCCCGATGTTGCAGCTCGTGCACGGCGGCGCGACCGCTCGGCCTTTCGCCACGCACCTCAACGCCTTCGACCAGGACATGACGCTGCGCATCGCGACCGAGCTGTACCTCAAGCGCGCGGTAGTGGGCGGCATCGACAGGGTCTTTGAGATGGGACGAGTCTTCCGGAATGAGGGTGTGGATTCGACCCACAGCCCCGAATTCACGACGATTGAGGCCTACCAAGCCTACGGTGACCAGTTCACGATGGCCGAGCTGATCCACAAGATCATCATGGCCTGCGCGGATGCCGTGGGCATTCATCAGATCGAGACCGACGCCGGAACCGTGGACCTCACGGGTGAGTGGCAGTGGCTTGGCGTCTACCCGGGCCTGTCCGAGGCCGTGGGCCAGGAGATTACCCCAGAGACGCCCGCCGAAACCCTGCGTGAGATCGCCCGGCAGCGCGACGTCTCGGTGGACCCCGCGTGGGGCGCCGAGAAGCTCGTCATGGAGCTGTTTGAAGAATTCGTGGAGCCTACGCTCATTAATCCGACCTTTGTGTGTGATTATCCGCCGTCGGCCCAGCCGCTTGCGCGTCCGCACCGTTCGAAGCCCGGGGTTATTGAGGCCTGGGACCTCATCATTGGTGGCATGGAGCGCGGAACGGCATTCTCCGAGTTGATCGACCCGGTGATTCAGCGTGAACGCCTGACCGAACAGTCTCGGATGGCTGCGGGTGGCGACGAAGAAGCCATGCAATTGGACGAGGATTTCCTGCGCGCCCTGGAACATGCGGCACCGCCGATGGGCGGATTCGGTTTGGGAATTGATCGTTTGATCATGTTGTTTACTGGATTGGGCATCCGCGAAACCATTCTGTTTCCGCTGATGAAACCCGAATAGATTCGGGTAATCCAAGGATCGGGCCTCGTTGCCCGGAGAGAAGGTCAAGCCGTGGAATATGTGGCCGTTTTACTGCCATCTGTGGCGATCGGCGTCGTCTTCTACGTGTTGATGCGCTGGGCGTTCCGGGCGGACAGCGCAGAACGTAAAGCACGCAGCACCTCGGAGGACGACGCACGGCGTTGGTATGAGGAAATTCGACAGCGAGAGGGCGATGGAGAGATTTTCCAACCCCGCGCTGACAAGGATTCATAAGTAATTCCCAGGAAGTACATTGCTGATCCTGCGGATTCGACTGTGAATTTCTTCTTTTGATTGATAACCTGTGACTCATACGAATAAAAAGTCACATTGGCTTTAGTGTCGCGATTCGAGTGTTGGGGACACTGGCATCGCTCATCGTTTTTACGGTCGAGAACGCAAATCCGCGCCGGCCGGATGCTCACAAGGATTGAGGAGACATTCATGGCTCAGAAAGTAAAGATCATTCTGGAAGATGACCTCGAGGGCGGCTCGGCAGACGAGACGGTTCGCTTTGGTCTGGATGGCGGTCAGTACGAAATTGACCTCACCTCCGAGAACGCCGCTAAGCTCCGGGATGCGATCCGTCCTTACGCCGCCAAGGCTCGGCGCGTGCAGGCTCGTACCGCCGCTCGCACGTCGGCCAAGGGCTCGGGTCAGGTTCGTAACCCTGAGACCGCGTTGATCCGTAAGTGGGCCAAGGACAACGGTTACAACGTTTCCGACCGCGGCCGCATTCACCAGGAGATTCAGGACGCGTACTACGCGGCACGTAAGAAGGACTCCTAAGTCATTTACGAGAAATTGCCTGAGGCGACGAATCTTCTCCGATGAGGAGTTGCTTGAGAGGTAATTTTCCAGCTCAGGGCGGAAATGCAGACGCATTTTCCGCCCTGAGCTTTATGTCGTCTCGCCGCTGGCGAACAGCTCAGGATCAGGGATTTTCTCTGCGTAGCATCGAGTCAAAGACGTACAAGGAGATCACCTATGTTTGAACGGTTTACGGACCGCGCACGGCGTGTTGTGGTGCTGGCTCAAGAAGAGGCCCGCATGCTCAACCACAATTACATCGGCACAGAGCATCTGTTGCTGGGTCTGATCCATGAAGGTGAAGGCATCGCCGCCAAGGCGTTGGAATCCATGGGCGTGACCCTTTCTTCCGTCCGTGAGCAGGTGCAAGACATCATCGGGCCTGGCCAGCAGGCTCCCAGCGGGCACATCCCCTTCACGCCCCGCGCCAAAAAGGTCCTCGAGCTCTCACTGCGTGAAGCGCTTCAGCTCGGACACAACTACATCGGAACCGAACACATCCTGCTCGGCCTCATTCGGGCCGGAGAGGGCGTGGCCTCGCAGGTTCTCTCGAAACTCGGCGCAGAGCCCTCTCGCGTCCGCCAGACCGTGATCGACATGATCTCGGGATATCAGGGCGGCTCGGGCGACTCCAAGGAGACCGCGGGCGTCGGCGCCGGCGGCAAGGATGGGGTTCCGGCAGGCTCGGCCGTTTTGGACCAGTTCGGCACCAACTTGACCGCACAGGCTCGCGAAAACAAGTTGGACCCTGTGATTGGCCGTTTCCAGGAGATGGAGCGCGTCATGCAGGTTCTGTCTCGCCGCACCAAGAACAACCCCGTGCTCATCGGTGAGCCGGGCGTCGGTAAGACCGCCGTCGTCGAAGGTTTGGCTCAGGCGATTGTGCGCGGCGATGTTCCGGAAACGCTCAAGGACAAGCACCTCTACACGCTGGACCTCGGATCCCTCGTCGCAGGGTCCCGGTACCGCGGTGATTTTGAGGAACGCCTCAAGAAAGTCCTCAAGGAGATCCGCACCCGCGGTGACATCATTCTGTTCATCGACGAGATCCACACGCTCGTCGGCGCGGGTGCCGCGGAAGGCGCCATCGACGCCGCCTCGATCCTCAAGCCCATGCTGGCTCGTGGTGAATTGCAGACCATCGGCGCCACCACGCTCGATGAGTACCGCAAGCACATTGAGAAGGACGCCGCGCTGGAACGTCGTTTCCAGCCCATCCAGGTGGACGAACCCTCTCAAGCGCACTCCGTCCAGATCCTCAAGGGATTGCGCGACAAGTACGAGGCGCATCACCGCGTGACCATTTCGGACGAAGCTCTGGAAGCCGCCGTGAGCCTTTCCGCTCGGTACATTTCGGATCGTTTCTTGCCGGATAAGGCCATCGACATGATCGACGAGGCGGGCGCTCGACTGCGCATCAAGCGCCTCACCGCCCCGCCCGAGATCCGCGATCTCGAGGAACGCATTGCCAAATTGCGTTCCCAAAAGGAGGCCGCGATCGACGGGCAGGACTTCGAAAAGGCCGCCTCCCTGCGTGACAAGGAGCAGAAGCTCATCGCGGAGAAGGACGAGCAGGAAGAGAAGTGGAAGGAGAGCGACTCCGCCATGGGCGAGGTCACTCCCGACGTCATTTCCGAGGTGCTCGCCGCGGCCACAGGTGTTCCGGTGTACAAGCTCACGGACGAAGAATCCGGCCGCCTCCTCAACATGGAGTCGGAGCTTCACCGCCGCGTCATCGGCCAGGACAACGCCATCAAGGCTCTGTCCCGCTCGATCCGCCGTACCCGAGCCGGGCTCAAGGATCCCCGCCGTCCCGGTGGTTCGTTCATCTTTGCCGGCCCCACCGGCGTCGGCAAGACCGAGCTCGCCAAGGCCCTCGCGGAATTCTTGTTCGGTGACGACGACGCCCTGATCACCTTGGACATGTCCGAGTACCAGGAGAAGCACACGGTGTCGCGACTCTTCGGTGCTCCTCCCGGATACGTGGGTTACGAAGAGGGCGGCCAGCTCACCGAGAAGGTGCGTCGCAAGCCGTTCTCCGTGGTTCTGTTCGACGAGGTCGAGAAAGCCCACGCGGACCTGTTCAACTCGCTGTTGCAGATCCTCGAGGACGGTCGCCTGACCGACTCTCAGGGCCGCGTCGTGGACTTCAAGAACACCGTCATCATCATGACGACCAACCTCGGCACCAAGGACATCTCCCGCCGCGTCCCCGTGGGATTCCAGTCCCATGAGGATCCGACGACCAACTACGAGCGCATGCAGGCCAAGGTGCAGGAAGAGCTCAAGGAGCACTTCCGCCCCGAGTTCCTGAACCGCGTGGATGACATCATCGTCTTCCCGCAGCTCTCCGAGGAAGAGATCATCCAGATCGTGGACCTGTTCGTGGCCCGTTTGGCCGAGCGGTTGCGCGAGAAGGACATGTCCATCGAGCTGACCGACGCCGCCAAGAAGCTGATCGGTGAGCGCGGCTACGATCCCGCGATGGGTGCCCGCCCGTTGCGTCGGACGATGCAGCGCGAGATCGAGGACCAGCTCTCGGAGAAGATTCTCTACAGCGAGATCACGTCCGGCGAGAAGATCACGGTGGATGTCGAGGGCGAAGGCGACGACGCGACCTTCACGCTCTCGTCGCAGAAGATGTCTGAACTCTCCGACGACGGATTCGACTACGGAGACTCGGAATCGACCGATTCGAACCCGGACACCCAGCAGGTCTCCCGCCCGTCGACCCCTACCCGTTACGACGGCGGCGGTAGCGGCGGCGCGGCAGGATCTGCGACGGCGTAACCTCAAGCGGAGGTCGCCGGTCAACCGGTGACGCCGCATCCTTCGGGGCCGGCCCTTCTCAGGGCCGGCCCCGACGTCGTTAACAACCTGTGCGTACAGGGCGACGACGTTCACCCGCCACTAGGGGAGGCGTAAACTCGACGCCCATGACGACCCTGACGCTGCGCCCCGCCCGAACCACCGATGTGACCGAGATTCGCCGGCTGGTGCAGCCGTACGTGGATTCCGGAGCCCTCATCGCCAAGGAGGCCGTGGACTATTTCGAGGCCATCCAAGAATTCCTGGTGGTCGAGGAGACCGACGAATCGGGCGGCAATCGCAGACTCTTGGGTTGCGGGGCCCTCCACATCTTGTGGGAAGACCTTGGAGAGGTTCGCACCCTCGCTGCGTCGTCGGAAGCCCGTGGGCGGGGCGTGGGGCGCATGCTGGTCGAGGCGCTCCTTGAGCGGGCTCAGACGATCGGGGTGACCCGCGTCTTTTGCCTCACCTTCGAGGTCGAATTCTTCCGCCGGATGGGCTTTGAGGTCATGACCCATCAGGAGACGATCGACCCTGACGTGTTCGCCGAACTGTTGCGCTCTCATGACCAAGGTGTCGCCGAATTCCTCGATCTCGCACGGGTTAAGCCCAATACTTTGGGGAACACCCGCATGATTCGGTTTCTTACGGCGTAGCGAGGCCGAGAACCGCTATCGAGGAAGCGACAACGCGCCGTCGGAGTCGCGGTGTGCGAGGCCGTCCTTCACGAGGCCATCGATGCAACGCTCGAGTTGTTCACGACTCGACCCAAGGTCCCGGAGGGCCGCCAGAGGCTTCTCGGGTACGTTCGGGGCGGCGTCCGTGGGGCTGAGCAGGGATTCTTGCGGGACGGGGCGCTCCGCCTGTCGCAACACGGCCATCACCGCTCCGCGCGCCTGCCGGTCCGTTCCTTTCCAGGACTGACCTCGGGGAACGTACTCCGGTTCGGGACGTCCCGCGGCCACCCACGCGCAATCGTGGAGAATGGGGCATTCATCGCACCGGGGCGCTCGAGCCGTGCACACCAACGCTCCCAGCTCCATGACGGCGGAATTCCACGCGACCGCGGCGTCGTCGTCCTCCGGCATGAGCGCATCCGCGAGGCGAGATTCCGCGGCCGTCAAAGACTTCGACGGCAACGCCTTACCGGTGACGGCCCGGGCATGGACCCTGCGGATATTGGTATCGATCACCGTTTGGCGGTGACCGAAAGCGAAGACCGAAATGGCGGCGGCGGTGTACGAGCCGACGCCGGGAAGGGCCAGCAGGTCGTCGTAGCTTTCCGGAACCTGCCCGTCATGTTTCTCCGTAATGGCCACGGCCGCGGCGTGCAATCGCAGGGCACGGCGTGGGTACCCGAGGCGACCCCACTGACGGACCGCTTCGCCGGTCGAGGCGCGGGCAAGGTCGGCGGGCTCTGGCCACAGGCGCATCCACTCGTGCCACCGGGGGAGCACACGGATCACCGGGGTTTGCTGGAGCATGAACTCGCTGACCATGACCTGCCATGGCGTGCGGTCCGGACTCCGCCACGGCAGCTCCCGCGCGTGTTCGGAATACCAGCGTACGACGTCGTGATGGAGTCGCTGGAGCCGCTCCGGAGAGGGGAGCGAGGGCTCTGAAACCGGTTGCCTGAGGCCGCGGGAAGGCGTGGTGCTCGCTGGAGTCGAATAATTCATGACGTGACCACTGTAGTGGCTCGTTTCGTGCGCTGAGTTGGGAAATTGTTTTAGTAGCCTTAGACACATGGCAGAGTATGAAGACCCCATGCAGGATGGGGAATACGAGGAGAGCGGCTACCAGCGCGAGGCACCCGAGGTATATCGCCGTCGCCGAATCATTGCGGTGATCCTGGCCCTTTTGGTCATCATCCTGGTGGTGTGGGCCGTCGTCTTTGCCATCGGCAAAGTTGCCGCGAGTCTCGGTGGTGGCGGGGCCTCGAGCTCGTCCTCGTCGGCGACCGATAATTTTGCGAGCTTCAGCGCACGGCCTACCTCGTCGGCCTCCGCGAGCGGATCTGCCTCTGCCTCTGCTTCTGCCTCGCCCAGTGGGTCGCCCAGCGGCTCGAACCAACCCTCTGCTTCCGGTTCCGCCTCACCGTCTGACACGGCTTCGCCATCACCGAGCGAGTCATCCGCCGAAGCCGCGCCGGCACCGAAGCCCAGCGAACCCGCCAAGGTTGAGGCCTGCGGTTCGAACATTCAGGTTCAGGCCGCCGTGGATAAGAAAACCTTTGGTCCGGGGGAGAACCCGGTGATGACGGCGACCATCAAGAACACCGCGCAGAACCCGTGCACGATGGACCTCAGCTCAGCCAAGGTCACCTACGACATCACTTCCGGCCCTGCCGACGTTTACTCGACCAATAATTGCGGGCCAGCCACCGCACCGAAGGAAGCCACCATCCAGCCGGGTGCCAGTGAGACGACCTCTCAGTCCTGGGACCGCACCATTAACAGTGTCGGTTGTGGAGCCGCATCCCAGTCCGTTCAGCCGGGCTACTACTGGCTGACGGTTTCCGTGAATGGGGTTCCGAGCGAACGCCAACCGATCGTCATTCAGTAGGCGTTAGTCGCCCCGAGCAGGAACCGCTGACCGCAGAGCCCCCGGAAGGATCACCTTCCGGGGGCTCTGTGCGAATTGTGCCGACGACCTCAGTGTTCTGGCGGAGAGCTCAGGGCGCCGACGGTTACATGAACCGGTCTAACAGGCTGGATTCGGCCATGCGGGCGAGGGATTCGCGAATGCTGCGCGCCCGGTATTCCCCGATGCCTTCCACGCTGCGGAGGTCTTCCAGGTTGGCGGCCATCAAGGTTTGGAGGCCGTTGAACCTCTCCACCAGACGCTCGGCGACGCTCCGCGGGATCGACTTCACGCCATTGAGGAGCCGGTACCCGCACGGGTGCAGCGTGTAGTCCAAGTCTGCTCCGCCAGGCAGCCCGACGGCGCGGGCGACGGCCACGGGGTCGGCGAGTTCCACGGGGGAGAGCTCGGCGAGGCTTTTCTGCGCGCGTCGGATCACCTTGGGGTTGGCTGAATCGGGGAGATAGTCCCGGAACACGAGTTCCGTCGTCGGCTGGTTGAGCACGAGCTCTTCCAGCTGCATCGCCACCATGCGCCCCTGATCGCCGAGTTCGACGACGCTGTCCCCGATCTCCTCCGAAATGCGACGGACGAGTTCGAGCCGTTGCAGCGTCAGAGCCACGTTCCGGACGGTCACGGCAGACTCGATTTCGAGGGCCGAGAGGTTGGAGAGTTCTTGTTCGAGGCGAACCGTGTATCGCTCCAGGGTCTGAATCGCCTGGTTGGCGCGGGCCATGATCTCCTGGGAATTTTCCAGGGGATACCTCTGGCCGTCGGCATAAATGGTGATCACGCTCATCGATTTGGAGACCGAAATGACCGGGCAGCCCGTTTGCTTCGCAACGCGTTCTGCGGTGCGATGACGGGTTCCGGATTCGGTGGTGGTGATCTCCGGGTCGGGCATCAGCTGGACGCCCGCTTGGTGGATCGTGGTCACCTCTTTGTTGCAGATGATCGCGCCGTCCATCTTGGCCAGCTCCCGCAGGCCGGTCCCCGAAAATTCGGTGTTGATCACAAATCCACCGCTGGCGATCGAGGTGACGGCCTCACCGGCGCCAAGCACGATGAGCGCTCCGGTTCGGCCCTGAAGAATCCGGTCAAGACCGTCGCGCAACTGTGTTCCTGGCGCGAGCAAAGCCAGAGTCTTCTTGAGTTGGTTTTTGCGGGAGGTAGGCACGTTCACCAGCCTAACGTGTGAAATCGACGGTGCACGGTGAGGATCACGAGCGCCCCGGGAACAGCGTGTCCACGGCCTCGACGACGGACGAGACCTCTTTGACATGCACGCCCTCGGGAATGCCGTCCACGCCAGCGGGGGAGGCCGGAACCATGACGTGGGTGAAGCCCAACCGGGCAACTTCCGCGATGCGCTGGCGGATCCCGGGGACCGCTCGAACCTCGCCCGCCAGGCCGACCTCGCCAAAGACGGCGAGCTTTCGGGGGAGTGGGCGGTCTTCCGCCGCCGAGGCGAGGGCCATGACCGTCGCGAGGTCTGCCGCCGGTTCGGTGAGTCTGACTCCACCGACCGTCGAGAGGTAGCAATCGAGTTTGCCGACGTTGAATCCGGCGCGACGCTGAAGCACCGCCAGGAGCATCGCGGTCCGCGCGGAGTCGAGCCCTGCCGTGGCACGCCTGGGCTGAGCCGTCGAGGACTCGTCGAGCAAGGCCTGAACTTCGGCGAGCAAGGGACGCCGGCCTTCCATCGTGACCGTCAAACACGTGCCCGCCACGGGGTGGGCCGTGCGGGAGACGAATAATCCTGAAGGATCCGAGACTCCGGAGATGCCGTCTTCGACCAGATCGAAGCAACCCACTTCGTCGGTCGGACCAAAGCGGTTCTTGACCGCCCGCAACATGCGGATGCGGGAGTTCTTATCCCCCTCGAACTGACACACGACATCCACCAGGTGCTCCAGGAGCCGGGGGCCGGCGATGGTGCCTTCCTTGGTTACGTGCCCCACCAACAGCGTGGTCATGTTGCGCTTCTTGGCCTCCGCGATGATCGAAGCGGAGACCTCCCGGACCTGGGTGACGCCTCCGGCTGAGCCTTCGACCTCGGCGCTTGCGAGGGTTTGCACGGAGTCCACGATCAGGAGGCGAGGGGCTACGGCCTCGATGTGGGCCAACGCGGACCCGAGATCGGTTTCCGACGCGAGGTACAAGGTATCCGAGACGGCGCCTATGCGATCGGCCCGCAGCTTGACCTGAGCGGAGGATTCCTCGCCGGTGACGTACAGGACATCGTGCCCCTGAGACGCGGTGTCGGTCCCTGCACGCTCGCCCCTCGCGAAAGTCGCCGCGACGTCGAGCAGAAGTGTGGATTTACCGACGCCGGGCTCACCGGCCATGAGAATCACGGCACCTGGCACCAACCCGCCACCGAGCACGCGATCGAATTCTTCAATTCCGGTGCTGGCAAATTGCGCGACGGAAGCATCGACCTCGGCGATGGGACGTGCCGGAGTCTCGACGGTTCGGGCGGGGGCGGTGCGCGCCACGGTCTGACCGCCCACCTCCTCGATGGTGCCCCATTGCTGACATTCCCCGCATCGACCGACCCACTTGGCCGTGGTCCAGCCGCATTCGCGGCATCGGTAGGCGTTGGTATTGCGAGAGGTTTTTCGTGCGGGGCTCATACGAGCATCGTACGGGCCGGCACTGACAACTTAAGAGTTCTTGCGGTGCGGCGTATCGTCCGGATCCACCACGTCCATCGCCTCGGTGAGCTCCTGATGAATCGTCACCAAAACCTTGCTGGCGGCCTGATTCTCCATCCCGGTGAGGACGAGCAGATCTACCGTGAGGGAACGAATCATCATGACCAAAGCCTCACCCTGATAGGTCCGGACCCCCATCGCTTGCGGGTCGAGCTTTGAGGCGGTCGAGCTGAGGTCAATCCGGGCCCTACGGCGCATGGCGTCCCGAGCATCCGCCGACTGCGCCTGGAGGGAGAGCCCCAAAACGTCCACGGCTTCGGACAGTTCGAGGAGGACGTCGTGCAGGGAGTGGATCGCTTCGTCCCGTAGGTGCACCGTGGTGATGACGTTCGCGATGCGTCGCACCAGCACCCGCGCGTTTCGGATGGAGTAGTCGAATCCTCGCAGGGCACGTTCGTAGGCCCGTACGTCGTCGAGTGCTTGACGACGGGTCAGCGCGACCCTGGCCAAGGACTTGCTGGTCGTTAGCGAGGATTCTATGGCATCGAGCAACGGTTGGGTCTTGCGGGCACGGGCCAAGGCATGCCACGCCCGAGACGCATCGTAGTGACCGATCGCTTCCGAAGCCTCTCGAAGGACTCGCGAGAATTCCCTCGTCAATTGGATCATTTCGTCCTTGGGCTGACGCCGAGGGTCCTGAGGGACCAGGGCAATGATCAGCAGCGCACACAGGCCGCCGATGACGGCGTCGAAGCTTCGCGCGAAAGGGCCGTCGATCGCGGGAGGAAGGAGCACGACGAGCACGGCTTGCAGGCCCATCTGGGTCGAAAAGATGGTCCCGTTGTCGAGAAATCGAGCCAATAACAGGGAAACGAGGAGAACGGCGATGGCCTGGAGCGGCCCTCGCCCGAGGAAATACATGAGACCGTCGCCGACGGCGATGCCGAGCGTGCAGCCGATGGCCACTTCCAGGATGCGGCGCATGTGGTTGCCGCCACGGACATACCCGAGAGAGACGATCGCGGCGGTAGCAGCGAAGAGCGGTTGGTGATGGCCGAGGAGGGCCTCCGCAATGAAGTAGGCACCCACCGCGGCCGCCGTGATCTGAACCGATTGGAAGAAACCGGCCCGAACTCGCGACATACCTAGCCGAACTCGTGATGTGAGTTCTTTGCGCGCGGACCGTGCCCGCTGAGTCAAGGTATTTCCGGCCATGGGGTCATCATAGTCGGCGGCCCAATCACCGAGAGGAGAAAAGTTCACGTCCCGTTCACCGAGAACTGCCCCCGCGGATACCTGGTCTCCTTAGCGTTGAGTGGTGTTGGGGTAGTACTCGCGAGTTCCTCCAACGGACATTAACGGTTTCTACCGGTCCACTACACATCCCGGATGATCCGCGGCCTGAATTGGCGGCCTTGGACGCCGAAACACATAGCACTCTTGAAGGGGTACCTTTCGTGAAGATCTCTCGCATCGGACGCTTCGCCGCTATCGCGGCCGTCGGCACCATCGCACTGACCGCTTGCGGTTCGGATAACGCCACTGGCAAGTCCGAGTCGGACAACAGCGCCGCTTCGGCCAACGTCTCCGGCAAGCTCTCCGGCGTCGGTTCCTCCGCCCAGCAGGCAGCCATGACCCAGTGGCAGACCGACTTCCAGAACGCCAACTCCGGCGCCGAGGTCCAGTACTCGCCGGATGGCTCCGGCGCGGGCCGCAAGGCATTCCTGTCGGGCGGTGCAAACTTCGCCGGCTCTGATGCTCACCTCAAGGACGAGGAGTACAACCAGGCCAAGGAGCAGTGCGGCCCCGACGGAGCGATGGACATCCCCGTCTACGTTTCCCCGATCGCCGTTGCCTTCAACGTCAAGGGTGTTGACGAGCTGAACCTCGACGCCCAGACCATCGCCAAGATCTTCAAGGGCGAGATCAAGACCTGGGACGACGAGGCCATCAAGAAGCTCAACCCGGACGCCAAGCTCCCGAGCACCCCGGTCACCGTGGTTCACCGTTCGGATAACTCGGGCACCACCGAGAACTTCACCGATTACCTCGAGAAGGCCTCTGACGGCGCTTGGGGCCAGAAGGCCTCCGGCGACTGGCCGAAGGATTTCGCCGGTGAAGCCAACAAGGGCACCTCCGGCGTCGTCTCCACCACCCAGAGCACCGACGGTGCGATCACTTACGCCGATGAGTCGGCCGTGGGCGATCTGAAGACCGCCAAGGTCAAGGACGGCGAGGACTTCGTCAAGGTTTCCGCCGATTCCGCTTCGAAGGCCGTCGAGAGCTCCAAGAAGGTTGAAGGCCGCGGCGAGCACGACATGTCGCTCGAGCTGAACCGCACCCCGAACGACGGTTCCTACCCGATCGTCCTGGTTTCGTACCACATCGTCTGCTCCACCTACAAGGATCAGAAGACCGTCGACCTGGTCAAGGGCTTCGAGAACTACGTCGTGAGCGAGGACGGCCAGAAGTCGGCTGCTTCCGCTGCCAAGTCGGCCGAGCTGCCGAAGAGCATGCAGGAAGACGCCAAGAAGGCGATCGACTCGATCAAGACCAAGTAACACCCAGCCGTCACCATGACGGTTGATCGAGATTCCCGTCAGAGCCCACCGGCCCTGGCGGGAATCTCTTGCAAAACTTTCACCACCGATCAGTAGAGAGTCTCGAGGATTCATGTCTCATTCTTCGTCGACGGTTCCCGAGCACGGCGTGCAGTCCACGCCCGGGGACGACCACGACAACGAGCCCCAAGGATCCCGCCGCGATACCAAGAAGTCGGGCTCCAACGTCAAGGGCGGGCCGGCTCAGGACAAGGCCTTCGCGAGCGTCACCGTGATCGCCGGTGCCATCATCCTCGTTGTCCTGGCGGCGGTCGCCTTCTTCCTGACGTGGCAGGCCTCTCCGGTTTTCGGGGCCAGCGCCTCTCAGATCACCGGTGGCAAGGGCTTCGGTGCGTACATCTGGCCGCTGGTGGTCGGCACTCTGATCGCATCCGCCATCGCCCTTCTGCTCGCGACGCCCGTGGGAATTGGCGTTGCTCTGTACATTTCCCACTACGCTCCGCCGCGACTCGCGAAAGCCGTGGGATACGTGATTGACCTCCTCGCCGCGATCCCTTCGGTGATCTTCGGCGCGTGGGGCGCATCCGTGCTGGCCCCGAAGATTGTGCCGTTCTACGACTGGTTGTCCGAGGTCTTCGGCTTCCTCCCCATCTTTGAGGGACCGGCCACGGCGACGGGCAAGACCATCCTGACCGCCGGCATCGTGCTGGCCATCATGATTTTGCCGATCATCACGGCAATGTGTCGCGAGATCTTCGCTCAAACTCCGGTCCTGCAGCAAGAAGCGGCCCTCGGCCTCGGCGCGACGAAATGGGAAATGGTCCGCATGACCGTCTTCCCGTTCGCCCGGGCAGGCATCATCTCGTCGATCATGCTGGCTCTGGGTCGCGCAATGGGCGAGACCATGGCCGTCACGCTGGTTCTCTCCGGCGGCCCGTTCAACCCGTCGCTCATTCAATCCGGTAACCAGACGGTCGCTTCGGAAATTGCGTTGAACTTCCCGGAGGCATACGGCCTGCGCCTGAACGAGCTCATCGCCGCGGGCCTGGTCTTGTTCGCCATCACCCTCGTGGTCAACCTGCTCGCCCGCCTGGTGGTCAGCCGCTACAAGAATTTCTCTGGAGCTAACTCATGACGAGCACGAGTACGCACACCCCCTCGAAATTGACGGGCGGCCAAGCTCCGAGCTGGTTGCCGTACGCCATCGGCGCCGGTGCCATCATCCTCGGTGCCGCTCTTTCGGCCCTCGTGGGATTCAGCATCGGACTCTGGGCCGTGTTCGCGGCCATCATCTTCGTGGTCGTCGGCCCGATCGTGGTCGGTTCCATCGAAGGCGGACGCAAAGGAAAAGACGCATTCGCCCGCTACCTCGTGTACGGGGCCTTCATCCTCGCACTGATCCCCTTGATCTCGGTGATCTGGGTCGTGCTGAGTCGCGGAATCCCCGGGCTGTCCGGCAACGTCCTCAGCACATCGATGAACGGCGTCAGCGGCGTCACGGATAATCAGACCAAGAGCGGCGGCCCGGCCTACGGCGGCGCCTATCACGCGATTATCGGCACGCTGATGATCACGTTGTGGGCTGCCGTGATGTCGGTTCCGATTGGCCTTCTGACCGCGGTGTTCTTGACCGAATACAGCAGCGCCAACAGGGCCTTCCGGTGGATCGGACGCATCATCACGTTCTTGGTGGACGTCATGACCGGCATCCCCTCGATCGTCGCCGGTCTGTTCGCCGTCGCCCTGTTTGTCCAGGTGCTCGGCGACCCGTCGGCCCGATTTGGATTCATCGCCTCCGTGGCGCTGTCCGTGCTCATGATCCCGACGGTCGTGCGAAACACGGAAGAGATGCTCAAGATCGTTCCCAACGAATTGCGCGAGGCGTCCTACGCCTTGGGCGTCCGGAAATGGCGCACCATCACCAAAGTCGTGATCCCGACGGCGATCTCCGGCATTTCCTCCGGCGTGACCCTGGCCATCGCTCGCGTGATTGGCGAGACGGCACCGATCCTCGTCACCGCCGGATTCGTCGCCAGCATCAACTACAACGCGTTTAGCGGATGGATGACGACGCTGCCGACGTTCATTTACTACCAGATCATGAACCCGACATCGCCGACGGCCCCCGAGGTCTCCGCGGACCGCGCCTGGGCTGCGGCCTTGATCCTGATCGTGATCGTGATGGTGTTGAACCTGATCGCACGCCTGATCTCCAAAGTCTTTGCCCCCAAGACCGGCCGCTGAGCCCGTCGAACCGAAGTAAAGGAAACACATGTCCAAACGCATCGACGTCGAGCACCTCAACGTCTACTACGGCGACTTCCTCGCGGTGGATGATATTTCTATCGCGATCGAACCGCGATCCGTCACGGCGTTCATCGGCCCCTCGGGTTGTGGCAAGTCGACGTTCCTCCGCACCCTGAACCGCATGCACGAGGTCATTCCCGGTGCCTACGTGGAGGGCAAGGTGAATCTGGATGGTGAAAACCTCTACGGCAAGAACGTCGACCCGGTTCGTGTTCGGTCGCAGATCGGCATGGTCTTCCAGCGCCCGAACCCATTCCCGACGATGTCCATTCGCGATAACGTGCTGGCCGGCGTCAAGCTGAACTCCCGTCGCATCTCCAAGAGCGATGCCGATGAACTCGTGGAGTCTTCCCTTCGGGGCGCCAACCTCTGGGAAGAGGTCAAGGACCGCCTGGAGAAGCCCGGATCCGGCCTCTCCGGCGGTCAGCAACAGCGCCTGTGCATCGCGCGAAGCATCGCGGTGCGTCCCGACGTGATTCTGATGGATGAGCCGTGCTCCGCGCTCGACCCGATCTCCACGCTCGCTGTGGAGGACCTCATCAACGAGCTCAAAGAGGAGTACACGGTCGTCATCGTCACGCACAACATGCAGCAGGCTGCTCGTGTGTCCGACAAGACCGCGTTCTTCAACATCGCCGGAACCGGTAAGCCCGGCAAACTCATCGAATACGCTCCCACGCAGGAGATCTTCAACAATCCGAAGGAAAAGGCCACGGAAGACTACGTCTCCGGACGCTTCGGCTAGGCCGCATGAGGCGTGCACGCCCGCGACGTCGCTCGGAAACGGCACGACGTCGCGGGCGTTTCGCGTTAACTCCCGCGCCTGGTGCTGGCCCGCTCGGGCGTCGTCGTGAGGAGCCGGCGGGGCCTTGGAATTACAACAATGGTGAGAGCGCGAGGAAGAAGATCGCCGAGCCAACCGCCGAAATGGGCAAGGTGACGGCCCACATCATGACCAAACGTGCGGCCATGTGGGGCCGAACCGCGTGGAATCGTTGATTCGATCCCGCACCGAGCACGGCGGAAGCCGCCAAGTGTGAGGAAGAGAAGGGGTCTTTGGCGACGGAACCCGTCAGAAAAATGAGGACCGCGGTGACCCCTTGGGCAATGGCTCCGCGGAACGGGTCGATCCGCACGAGACGGTCGGCGATGGTGTGGCTGATGCGCCAACTTCCGAGCAAGCAGCCGATCACCATCATGACGCCCAACAGAAGGCAACACCACATGGCCTGGACCTGGCTGAGGGGTTGGCCGATCGAGAGAAACATCATCGCGGCGATGATCATGACGCGATGACCGAAATATATGCCGTGACCCAGGGAAATGGCCGAGGCGCTGAGCGTGAGAACGAACCGTGACTGACGATGGATGCCGTCCGGACCCGCATGCTGGAAGAGGTTGACGAGGGGGATGACCAGAATCCAGGCAAGGGTGAAGGCGGCCAGCGGAGCGATGACCAACGGCAGAATGACGTCGATCAGCGGACGTGCGGTGATACTGGCATGGTCCCCGAGCCCAACGTGTTGGGTGGCCCAGAGCGCTCCTACGATCGCCCCGAAGAGGGCATTAGTCGACGACGAAGGAACCCGACGCCACCAGGTGATCAACTCCCACAGGATAACCGTCAGAAGAGACGACGTCAGCACCGCCAGGCCGATCGAGTCGTGAGGAATGTCGAGCCACAAAAACGTGCTCGATGAGAAGGTGAGGGCTCCGACTGCGAGGCCGAGGACGTTGAAGAACGCGTTGAGGCCGAGGGCAATCTTGGGCGTTAGGGCGCGGGCGCGAACCGGCACCGCGATGGAATTCGAGGCGTCGTGGAAGCATACGATCGCGGTGAAGCCTAGGAGGAAAACCCCGCACACGGCGAAGAGGACGTAGGCCACCCTACGACTCCTGAACGAGGATTCGCCCCACGTCGGTTGCGACCTGGCGAACGCTCAACGAGGCCGTCTGGAGCTTATCCGTGAATTGAGCCTCTTTGATGTACGACGCCGGTTTGAGCCGGTCCATCATGTCCGCTTGGTAGAGGTCGGTGGTGCGGATCGACTGTTTCGACATGCGAAGCACCTCGATCCAGTACTCGTCCAGCCCCTCGAGATCGGAGAGATGACGCATCGCTTCGGTCGTGAGTGAAGCCTGACGCTGAAGGAGGTCGAGCAAATCGGACGCGCGGGAGGAGAAGCGATCCAAGTTATGGATGCGAATGATGTGGGTTGCGGACGTCAAGGATTCCGTGGCCTGGTTGAGGCGCTGGGCCAGTTGGTAGAGGTCGGCGCGAGGTAGGGGAAGTACGAAGGCGCTACGGACCGTGGTCATCAGGGCGAAAAAGTGATCGGTCGACTTTCCTTCGATCTCGAGCGCCTGTTGGAACACGTCCTCGTGGTCAGAGGCCGGTGAGCCCATCATGCGGGAGGTGGCCGAGGTCGCGTCCACGACGAGCTGAGCCATCTCGGCTAGGAGCACAAGAGCCCTATTCTCTTGTGGAAAGAGGCGAATTGCCACGCTGAGCCTTCCAAAGTTCTGTCGTCATCGTCTTTAAGATAACCGCCCAGGGTTAACAAGTTGACCTCGGCGGCTTCATGACGCGCGGAGAGGTTACGTTCCTCCACGCGTGCGCGCGAAAAACGCCCCCGACGGCGTCGGAGGCGTTCTCGAAGGTTTATGGGGCACTGGACCGGGTGCGCCTCTCGGCGGAAGGCCGCTCGTAGCGGCTAAATGATGGAGCCCGGGGCAACCTGCGGCCCAGTGCCTTACATCCAGTGTGGCCCTCGGCTTGGGGGACTGTCAACGAGCACCAGTGGGTGCCGGCTCACGCAACAAGGGGACGGACCATATGGTCCGTCCCCTTGCCCAAGGCAACGTTGCCGTTGCCCCTTAAAGCTTTTCGTCTTAGCGAGCCTGGTGACCCTGGAGGGTCTTGAACCAGGCCGCGCCTTCGCCCTTCCAGAGGTTCACGGAGGCGATGATCAGGAGGACCACGCCGACGATGCCGCTAAAGTTGCCGCCGATCAGGGAGACGATGAAGCTGATGATCAGCAGGATCGTGATGACCAAAGTGGCAATCCGGCCCCAGTTCTTGCCCTTGCGAACGGCCACACCGGCGAAGATCAAGACGAGACCCAAGATAATGTCGACGACTCCGAGGCCGATGAGGGCTCCCGGGGGGATGCCCTGGAGGGCATCGGCTGCTTCGGTCGACGCGCTGGCGGCGAGTCCGCCGAGCATCCCGAAGAGACCGCCGAGAATTGTCAGACCACCGACGATGAAGATCAGCACGGACGCCGTCTTGACCGATTTCGGGCGGTCCAACGGGCTGCGCTGACCGAAGTCACTGCCCTGATACTGCGGCTGACCGTAACCCGGCTGGCCGGCGGGCTGATTTCCGCCCTGGTACTGCGGGGTTCCCTGCTCGGGACCGCCGTTGAACTGAGGGGGCTGGTTTCCCGTGGGGTTCGGGTGGTTCTCTGACATTGTTACCTCTCGAGGGGCGAAACTCTGGTGACTTTCCTATGTAATCACGGAATTATCCGCACCACAATGAAAGTTACTTGGGTGTAGACCAAATTTGGACTAGTCTGTTCTTTATCGATTTCCGACTAAAGGGCTGAAACTGGCGAATGAGGGAGCCATGGCGAAGATTGGTCAGTGGGGAGTCGTGGCTCTGGTGGGTGTTCTGACCCTCGGATGCGCGGCCTACATGTCCACGGATGCCCGGGTGGGCCTGGCCTCGGACGGCCCAGCGCCGGCGGCTTGGTCGAGCGTGGAAGCAACGCACATCAACCACCATCAGCCCGGTGCGCCCACGGCCGTGATGTACATCGACTATCAGAGTCGATACGCCGAGGAGGCCTACCGAACTTTCTATGAGGCGGGGCGGAGGCTCAGCGGCCGCATGAACCTCGACATCAAGAACTATCCCCTGAGTCTTCACGGATCTGCCGTCCCGGTTGCCTATGCGATGGAGGCTGCAGAGCGGCTGGATCGGTTTCCGGAGATGGCGGATCTTCTCCTGCGCCACCGGTCGGAGTGGGAAGGGGCGGGCGGCCCGTACGCGTTGTTCGAATGCCTCGTGAGATTCGCGGCCTCCCTCGGTATCGACCCAGGGCGGTTCCTGGAGGAAATGGACAGTCCCGAGGTGAAGCAGGCCGTGGAGGCGCAGCGCGACGAAGCGGAAGCGCTGGACATCGCAGGAGCCCCTGCATTCGTGGTGGATGGATTGGTGGTACGGGATTTGGATGCAAATTGCAGTCTGGACCGCATGATCCACACCTTCGAAGAGATGACAGATGATGAGTGAGTTTGTGTCTCCAGCGTGAGCAAGAATTGACGGTCCTCGCTCACATTTCGTCTCGAGAAGGTTAGTTCCGAAATGTTTCCCGCGCGTGACGTCACGTCGTCTTACCTGACGACACTCGACATTTCGCGTCAAATCCTTGAGGAACACCAAAGCCGCGGGCTTGAATAGCACCGTATCTATCCAGAGTGACTGAGAGACCTGGCTCGACGACGTCACAGCAACCACCGTGAGACGAATTACTCTCGTCGCATATTCACGGAAAGGTGCTCCCGCCAGGACCGATGGAGTGCATTGAACCTCGGTCGGCGGTAGCGGGGTCGACGATCGACCCTCTCTTCGCCGTCGGCCGCACGGTTTTCACGCTGCATCGGGCGTATCCGAAAGGAGAACCCGCCGTGAAACCACACCACCCACCGGCACTTTCCTTCGAGTTATATCCGCCGCGAGGGCGGATCAGCGAAGAGAAATTGGCCGCGACCGTCGAGAAATTAGAAGAGGTTCGGCCCGATTACGTCTCGGTGACCGCCGCCGTGGACGGACAACGACGCCGGCAAAGCCTCAGATTGCTGGACCATCTGGTTCATCGCACCGGCCTTCGCCCGTTGGCCCACGTGATCGCCACCGGACAACCCGCCCCGAAGCTCCACGAGTTGATCGGCGAGATGATTGATCTCGGGGTTCGGGGGTTCCTGGCGCTCCGTGGAGATAGGCCAGAGGGCCACCACCTGCTCTCCGAGGAACTTCCCTTCGCCCGTCATCTGGTCGAGCTCATTCGCGACGTCGAGCGGCAAAGAGTGCCCGAATTGTGCGCCGGACGGCTCGCCGTCGGAGTTGCGGCCTATCCGGTCCGTCACCCGGATTCCTCGAGCATCCACCAGGACACCGAGGTGCTGCTCGCCAAACAGCGAGCCGGTGCGGACTTTGCGATCACGCAGGTCTATACGGACCCGACGCACTACTCCGACCTTGTCACCCGCGCCTCGGCCAACGGGGTGGACCTGCCGTTGGTTCCCGGGATCCTTCCGGTGACCAGCCTGAAGAGGTACCTCCGGGTGTGTGAACTCGCGGGCCTCGCGCCGGATGCGGATTTCGCTCATCGACTCGAAACCGCCCGTACCGAAGCCGAGAGGCTGGCCGTCGGCGTGGATCACGCAGAATACTTCGCCCGCCAAGCCCTCGACGCCGGAGCACCCGGACTTCACCTTTACACCTTCAACGAACATCGAGCTGCCCTCGAGCTCGTAGACCGTCTCGGTTTGCGTGCCGGACGCACCGAATCCCCACTGACTTCTCAGGAGAACATCGTGACCCAGCGCCAGAATGAACAGACCAGCCAGCAGACTGTCCCGGAAGCAAACCCTGCCGAGGCTAGGCGGCGCGTACCTTCCGCGACCATCGTGGGGTATCCGCGAATTGGACCCGATCGAGAGATCAAACGTGCGCTCGAGAAGTACTGGAGCGGTACCCATGGACGGGACGATCTAGCGAACGCCGTGAAGGGAGTGAGGAGCGCGGCCACGGAAAGGCTCGAACGGCTGGGGCTGACCGACGCGGCGTCGATCCCGGCCTCGTGGGCCCTCTACGACCAGGTGCTCGACGTCGTGTTGGCCACCGGCGCAGTTCCTCGACGCCTCGCGGATCTGCGTGACGACGCCGGGGCTCTGGACGAAGACGCCGCCTTTGTTCTGGCCCGTGGCGATGACGCCCATTCGCCGCTCGAAATGACCAAATGGTTCGACACGAACTATCACTACCTGGTGCCGGAAATTGGTCCGGAGACCCCGTTGAGTGCGAATACGAGCGAGTTTGGCCGACAGTTGCAGGACGCGGCGTCGTCGGGATCCCCGGAGAAGCTCCGGCCCGCACTGGTTGGTCCGATCACGTTCTTGCTCCTTTCCAAGGCGGACGATGACGCCCCGGAGGGGTTCGACCCACTGAGCCGCCTTCAGGATCTGACCGAGGTCTATCGGCAGATCATTGCGGACTTGGGTGCGGCCGGAGCCGACTGGGTTCAACTCGACGAACCGGGACTGGTGGCGGACGTCGACCGTCCGGATCTCGCGGAGGCGGTGCGTGAAACGTACCGTCAGCTCACCGAATCTCGCGGTGATGGACGCCCCTCCCTCCTGGTCACCACGCCTTATGGAGATGCCGAGGGGTTGTTGGAGCCTTTGGTCGAGAGCGGCGTCGAAGCGGTTCATGTGGACCTCACTTCGGGGCCCGAGCGCGGCGTCCTCCGAGACCTTTCCCCAGAGCAGCTCGCACTGTTTACCCGTCCAGACTCCCCGACGTTGGTGGCCGGCGTCGTCAATGGGCGCAACGTGTGGCGCACGGATCTTCGTCGTGCCTTCGACCTGGTGGAACGGTTACGGGACGCAGGAGCGCGCGTTTCGGTGTGCACCTCGACCTCCCTTATTCACGTCCCTCACGACGTCGAGCGGGAAACACGTCTGTCCGAGGCGCCGAAGCGATGGTTGGCCTTCGCGGACCAAAAGGTCGAGGAAACGGTCGCCCTCGCCCGAGGCCTTGCGGAAGGCGGAGACGCGATCGAGGAGCAACTTCGGGAGTCGGACGAGGCTCTGCGCCACCGTGCTGAGACCGAGGGTGTGCGACGGATCGAAATCCGCGAACGACGCGCTCGCCTTTCAGAAGACGATGCCCGCCGCGAACCCTTCGAGGTGCGTCGGGAAGCTCAAGAGCAGCGCGGGGTTGCCGCGGACTTGCCCCAGATTCCCACCACGACCATTGGCTCCTTCCCACAGACCCCGGAATTGCGGGCCGTGCGTTCCGCCCATCGCGCCGGCCGCGTTTCCGATGCGGATTACGACTCCCGGCTTCGGCAGGAAATTCGCGAGGTCATCTCCCTGCAAGAGGACATCGGCCTGGACCTTTTGGTGCACGGCGAGCCTGAGCGCAACGACATGGTGCAGTATTTTGCCGAGCACTTTGAGGGCTTTGACACCACACAACACGGGTGGGTGCAGTCGTACGGTTCGCGCTGCACTCGGCCGTCGATCTTGTGGGGGGACGTCAAGCGGGTTGGCCCGGGAATTGGGGGAGAAGCCATCACCGTGCCGTGGGCCTCGTACGCGCAATCTCTCACCGACCGTCCGGTCAAGGGCATGCTGACCGGGCCGGTCACCATCCTGGCCTGGTCGTTCATCCGCGAGGACGTGCCGGTTTCCGAGACGGCGGAACAAGTCGCGCTGGCCCTCCGAGACGAGGTGCGCGATCTGGAAGCGGCCGGGATTCGTGCGATCCAGGTCGACGAGCCGGCCCTGAGGGAACTGCTTCCCCTACGACGTCGCGATCACGCCGACTACCTGGAGTGGTCGGTCCGTGCCTTCCGCATCGCGACGTCGGGAGTCCGACCCGAAACGCAGATCCACACCCATCTCTGCTATTCGGAATTCGGCGAGGTGCTCTCGGCGATTGACGCCTTAGATGCGGACGTGACGAGCGTCGAGGCCGCCCGGTCGCGCATGGAGCTCCTCGGACCGTTGTCCGAGATCGGCTTTGAGCGGGGCATCGGTCCCGGCGTGTGGGATATTCATTCGCCGCGCGTTCCGGCGCAGGAGGAAATTAGCGAGTTGCTGGCCACCGCTGCTTCGGTGGTTCCCCGCGGGAGGCTTTGGGCCAATCCCGACTGTGGTCTGAAAACCCGGGGCTACACCGAAACAACGGCGGCCTTGCGGCATTTGGTGGCGGGCGCCCATGGGGTCCGGGAAACGGTCGCGGTCTAGCGCATGACGACGACGGCGGGGTCTGCTGCGGCGGGCCCCGCCGTCGTGCGTCCGAGCTTAGGGAATGTCTGGCATCAAGGTCGCTACGTCGGCGGCAAGTCTTTCGAGGTTCACGTCAGGTTCCACGGAAGTGCGCAGTAAAAATCCGTGCAAAATCACCATGATGACGTTGGCAATGCGTTCGGGATCCGTCGAAGGGTCGGCGGGATCTAGGGAGTCCCCTCGTTCTTCGGCCCGAGCGGTGGTCCACGGGATGAGGTTCTCAGATAAGACCGTGCGAGCCCGTCTCAAGTTCTCTTGTGCGACGCCGGCAAGTTCCGGGTTGACCGTGGATTCCGAAATGAACTGAATCAGAAGGGGGCCGAGACCGATATTTCGGAGGGTAATGGCCAAGAGTTTGACGAGATCGGCAGGGGTGGGTCGGTAACGCTTGTCACGTTGTAACTCTCGAAGGTCGTTGATCGCGGCGCGAAAAATGCTCTCTGCGGTGCCGCGCATGATGTCGGCCTTTCCCTCGAAGTGGGAGTAGATGGACCCTGCGGACATGCCAGAGGCCTCGACGATGTCGGACATGGACGTGTTGGAGAAGCCATTGCGCCTGAAACATTCGCGCGCGGCGACGATGATCCGCTCGCGGCGTTCCGTCTTGGTGGATTCGGAAAGTTTAGGCATGGAAAAGAGAATAGTCGTTCTGTTAGGCTGATGCCAACAAAAACGAACGTTCTTTTTAGGAGGCGCCATGAGCAGCAGCCAAACGACCGCAGGCGCGGAATCCACCGCGCACCGCGGTAGCCATCTGGGGAAAGTCCTGGGGGTATCCCTCGTCGCGGCACTCGTCGTGTCGATCTTCGTACTAGCTTTCAGCTGGCCCACCAAGACGGCAGAAACCCACAACCTTCCCGTGAGCGTGGCCGGACCCCAGCAAGCCGTGGACCAGTTTGAAAACAAGGTCTCCGAGAAGAGCGGAGATACCTTCGACTTCGTACACGCCGATTCCCGCGATCAGGCCGTGGACCAAATCAAGCACCGTGAAACGTACGGCGCCATCATTCTTGCGGAACAGCCGAATATGCCCGAGGTGCTGACTGCCCCGGCGTCGAACTCCACCGCGACGCAGATCATGAAGGGCATGGGCGACCAGCTCACCACGCAGATGCGGACTCAGATCACCGCGCAGGTGGAGCAGCTTCAGAAGAAGTCCGGCGGAAACCTCTCGGGGGCGCAGGCGCAGCAGGCGTTGGCGATGCAGCAGAAGGCCGCCACGGCCGAGGTTCCTGTCACCGAAATTGTCCCGCTGTCCGAGGATGACCCCAATGGGGCTGGCCTCACCGCCGCGGCGTTCCCGCTGGTCCTGGGCGGAATGATCGGTGGCGTGCTCATCACGTTCTTGGTCAAGGGCGTGTGGCGACGCCTCATCGCCGCCGTGGCCTACGACGCGCTTGCCGGACTGAGCCTCACGCTGATTCTTCATACGTGGTTCGGGTTCGTCAGCGGCAACTTTGGCTTGCTGTGGTTGGCCTTCGGGCTTTCCGCGATGGCGACGGCGACCTTCATCCTCGGATGTACGGCCATTTTGGGCGCCCCAGGCATTGGCATCGGCGCGTTGGTGACCTTGCTGATTGGCAACCCGCTCTCCGGGGCCACGGCTCCGTGGCAGTTCCTCGCCGAGCCGTGGGGCCACATCGGCCAATTCCTCGTTCCGGGCGCATCGAACACGTTGCTTCGGTCGCTGAGCTACTTCCCGGATGCCCCGACCGCGCAGCAGTGGTGGACGCTCATCGCGTGGGTCGCGCTCGGCGTGCTCCTCACGAGCGTCGGCCACTTCCGGCACAACTCGATCAACGACGAAACCCCTGACGTGGAGGACTCTGGTGAGAACTCCACCGAGGGCTCCGACGACGTCGCCGGGCACGACCACGCACCGCGACACCGCAAGAGCACCGCTAGTGGAGATTCGTCTGGAGTCACTGCATAGGTAGTCGCGAGGACTCAGGGGGGGGCGACGCCCCCCCCCTGAACAACGAAGGGCTGGTCGCGGAGTCGAGGGTTTCTCGATTCCACGACCAGCCCTGGTCACGTCTGGGGTAGGGAGGCGACGTCGGCCGCGATCTCTCCCCAGGAAGGTCAGCTGCTAGAGCTGCTGGTTCTTCACCCGGACCGTGCGTTCGTTGGTGAACTGCTGGAGGGCCCACTGGGCGTTTTCACGGCCGTAACCCGAGCGGTTGATGCCGCCGAAGGGGAACTCCGGGCTGGAATCCATGTGGGTATTCACAAAGGTCATGCCCGCATTGATCTTTTCGGCGAACTTCTGGCCTCGTTCGGGGTCGGTGGTCCACACCGACGCCATGAGACCATACTGGGTATCGTTCGCCAGGCGCAGGGCATCCTCTTCGTCCTTCGCCTTGTAGATCATGACGGCCGGGCCGAACAGTTCGTTGCACCCCAGATCGGAGGAGGGGTCGATATCGGTCAGCAGCGCCGGGGACATGAACCATCCGTCGCGGTCGAGCTTCTCGCCGCCGGTGTGGAGCGTCGCTCCGTCCCGAACGGCCTGAGCGATGCGCTCGACGACCTCGTCACGAGCGCCCTCGGAGGAGAGCGGGCCCATGTCGGTGTTGGGGTCGTCGTAGGCCCCGACGGTCACGTTCTCCACGGCCTGCTTGGCGGCGGCCACGAATTCGTCGTAGATCTCCTCGAGAACGATGAATCGCTTGGGCGAGGTGCACACCTGACCCGCATTCGAGATGCGGAGGGTGACGGCCTTCTGGGCGAGGGCAGGGACGTCGTCGGTGTCCAAGACGACCAGCGGGTCATTGCCGCCGAGTTCCAAGACGGAACGCTTGTAGTACTTGGCGGCAATCGCGGCTACGGAAGCGCCCGCATCCTCGGAGCCCGTCAAAGAGAATCCCTTGACTCGGAAGTCCTTGAGGACCTCTTCGGCGTCGCTGCTGTTCAGGTAGATGTTGGTGTAGACGCCCTCGGGGAGGCCTGCCTCATCGAGCATGTCCTGGAAAGTCTGCGAGGACTTGGGGCAGATAGCGGCCTGCTTCATGAGGATCGTGTTGCCCACCATGAGGTTCGGCAAGACGAAACGCGCGATCTGGTTGTACGGGAAGTTCCACGGCATGATGCCGAGCAGAACGCCCAGGGGATCGTGCTTGACGTAGGTCTTGTCTGCGCCTTGGGCTTCGGGTAGTTCCGTATTTTCCAGGAACCGCGCCGAATTCTTGGCGAACCAGCGGGCCGTAAAAGCCACCTTGGTGGCCTCCGCCTTGCCCTGCTTGAGCGGCTTGCCCATTTCCCGACCGATGATGTCGGCCAATTCATCGACTCGGGAGTCGACAATATCGGCAAATTTTTCGAGGACTGCGGCCCGGTCCGAGAGCGGGGTGTCCTTCCAGGATTCGAATGCTTGGTGAGCCCGGTCGATGATGTGGGGAATCTGCTCGGGGCTGAGGGAATCGAAGGTTTCCTCGACGACTCCGGTGCTGGGATTGGTTACTGCGAAAGTACTCATATTCCCTAGCAAACCCCGTTTTATACTCGTCCGTCTAGCGAGTTTCGGTCGTGGCTGAATGTTGCCGGTCATGACGACGGCGGAGCCCGTCGCGGAGGGTCGTGACGGCCTCCTGAGGGTCTGAGGATTCCGTGATCGCTCGCACGACGACGACCCGGGTGGCGCCGCTGGCCAACACCTCGTTCAGGTTATCCGCGTTGATCCCTCCAATCGCGAAAAACGGCGTATTCCCCGGTTGTTGCGCGGCGAAGGAAGGAAGGGCCAGTCCCACGGCGGTCCGCCCGGGCTTGGTGGGGGTCTCCCAAACGGGGCCAGTGCAGTAGTAATCGACGTCGGGGTCGTCGACGGCGGCGACGACGTGGTCCTGGTGGTGGCAGGAGCGTCCGATGAGGGTCTCCGGGCCCAGAATCTGTCGGGCCTGACGGGGAGTCACGTCGGTTTGCCCGATGTGAAAGACGTCCACCGCGGCGAGTGCGGCCAGATCGGCCCGGTCGTTGGCCGCCGAGAGGCCACCTTCGGCCCGTGCCACGGAAACCAGGATGCGCAATGCGGTGAGTTCGGTCTGGGCGGACACCTTTTTGTCTCGGACCTGGATGATATCCACGCCGCCCCGGAAACACTCGCGGAAGAACTGGGTGACTCGCGGGAGGTTCAGGTGCTCGGGGTGGAATTCGTCGGGGGTTCGATCGACGAATTCTTGGAGGTCGGTGCAGAGGTAGAGGCGCGCATCGGTGAGGCGTTCGAGGCGCGCGGCATGCGTCGTCTGGCCGTGGGGTGAATCGTCAAGGTGGGTCACGCTCCACAGAGTAGTACAGGAGACTTCTCTGGAGGTTGGTCCTCGTCATAGACTAGGCAGAACGTGGGAGACCGGGATGGCCGGTCTGAGAGGGCAAAACCGCCGACCATTTGGACTCGAAGCGGATCATGCCGCCGTGAGGAGGAAGAATCACGTGCACGTCGTCGTACTGGGTGCAGGAATCGTGGGGTTGCAGTCAGCCTGGCACCTGCGTCTTAAGGGGCACCGGGTCACGGTGTGCGACCCCGACGTCGCGGGTGGCGCAACGTATGCGGCCGCGGGAATGCTGGCACCGGTCAGCGAGGTGCAATTTGGTCAAGAGCGGTTGTACCCCTTGCTGGTGGCCGCGCGCCGGGAATACCCGCGTCTCGTGGAAGAAGTGGGCCGAGCAACGGACCTCCCCACCGGATTCCTCGACAATGGAACCTTGTTGATCGGCGGCGATCGAAGCGACCTCGAGCGAGTGCGCGATCACGCCCGCGTCCACACGGAATACGGGCTGAATATTCAGCGGCTCGCGACCCAGGAGATTCAGCAGCGCGAACCTTTCCTCAACGCGCGCATCGCCGGAGGATTCGCTGCTCCCGACGACGCCCAAGTGGACCCCAGAGTCCTGTGCGTGGCACTTCGGGACGCCTTGTCTCGGGAGCTCGACCCCACGGAGTTTCCGGGGGTCGGACCGGCCGTTGAGTGGGTCGCCGAGCGAGTGGAACGGGTCACCGGTTCGGCCGACGGACCCTATGCGGTGCACACAGACGGCGGTACGGAATGGGCGGCGGACCGGGTCGTCGTCGCCTGCGGAATGGGGTGCACGTCGCTGAACGGAATACTCTCCGACCTGTCCCTCGACCTTCGGCCGGTGTACGGAGACATCCTGCGGTTGCGACCTCGAGATCCCGTAGGTGCGGATCGGAAGCCCGTGCTCTCGTCCACCATTCGCGCGACGATTCTGGGGCGACAGGTTTACCTCGTGCCGCGCGACGACGGCGAAATCGTGGTCGGAGCAACCGTGCGTGAGGACGGACTCGACGGCATCCACGCAGGGGGAGTGCACGAACTCCTGGAAGACGCCATCACGGTCCTGCCCGCGCTCCGGCACTTCGAGATCGCAGACATCACCGCGAGGGCCCGCCCGGTGTCACCGGATGACATCCCGTACGTCGGCCTGATCCCGAAGGCGCCAGGAATCCTGGTGTCGGCCGGGTATTCCCGACACGGAATATTGCTGGCTCCCCTCGGGGCGAGACTCGGCGCGGCGCTGCTTTCGGGGGAGACGCTCTCCTCCGAGGACGCCGAACTCCTTGCGGCCATGAACCCAGGGCGGATCGAACGCGAGGCCGCACCGAATCATTCTCTGACCCAGAAAGGGCCCGCCAATGGCAATCATCACCGTTAACGATCAACAGCTCACCGTGGACGACGGCGCCACCATCGTCGACGTCGTTACCCAGGCCACGGGGCGTCGTCTCGCACCGGATGGCACGCCCCAGGACGGCGGACGTCTCGGGATAGCGGTGTCGATGGACGGGGCCGTCGTGCCTCGGAGCACCTGGTCAGAACGGCGCATCGCTGCCGGAGCCACACTGGAACTCGTCACCGCCGTGCAGGGCGGATAGAAAGGCATCACCATGGACAACACCACGAAAACTCCTCCCGCGACCACGCCCGAAGTCCAAGCACCGCACATCCCGACGCTGCGCGTGGGCGACTACGAGCTGACGAGCCGACTCATCATGGGAACCGGCGGCGCCACGGACCTTTCCTCCCTGGAACGGGCGCTGATTGCGTCCGGTACCGCCCTGACCACGGTCGCGGTGCGCAAATTCAGTCCCGAGGGCCGCACCAGCGTTTTTGAGCTTTTGGAACGATTGAACATCGACGTCCTGCCCAATACGGCCGGGAGCTTCACCGCCAAAGACGCCGTGCTGACGGCCCAGCTCGCGCGGGAAGCCTTGGAGACCAACCTCGTCAAGGTTGAAGTCATTGCGGATGAGACCACTCTGCTGCCGGACGTCGTCGAATCCCTCAAAGCCACGGAGGAGCTCGCGAATCAGGGTTTCGTGCCGTTCGTGTACACCACGGACGACCCGAGCGTGGCGCTCCGGCTGGAAGATGTGGGGGCCGCCGCCGTCATGCCCTTAGGCTCGCCGATCGGCACGGGCTTAGGAATTCTGAACCCGTTCAATATCGAGCTGATTGCGGCCAGGGCCTCGGTTCCCGTGGTGGTGGATGCCGGCCTTGGGACTGCCTCGGAAGCGGCTCAAGCCATGGAACTCGGGTGCGACGCCGTGCTCGCGGCCTCCGCTGTCACGCGGGCCCGCGACCCGAAAGCGATGGCTCAGGCCATGCGATTCGGAACCGAAGCTGGATACTGGGCCAGGCATGCTGGGCGCATCCCGCGCCGCGCCGACGCGGTGGCATCCTCACCCATGAGCGGCCGGGTTCGGGCAGAGGATCGCCTGTGACACGCGTCGAAGACCTCAGCCCAAGCCAGCTCGAGCGATTTCAGCGTCACCTGGGCCTGTCAGGGTTCGGTCCCGAAGCCCAATGCGCCCTCCTCGATTCCCGCGTGGTCGTGGTGGGGGCCGGGGGACTGGGGGCTCCCATACTGCAGTACCTTGGCGCGGCAGGCGTTGGCCATCTCGAGATCATCGACGACGATCTCGTGGACCGCTCGAACCTCCACCGCCAAGTCATTCACGGGGAATCCGACATCGGGCGCCCCAAGACCTCCTCAGCGGCCGACGTCGTCCACGAGCTGCATCCGGAAGCCCACGTCGTCGAACATCGAACCCGCTTGACTAGGGAAAACGCTCTCGAGCTCCTTCGGGATGCGGACGTGGTGATCGATGGTTCGGATAATTTCCTCACCCGCTACATCGTCTCTGACGCAGCGGAAATCCTCGGGAAGCCCGTGGTCTATGGTGCGATCCTGCGTTTCGAGGGTCAGGTGAGCGTATTTTGGGGTGGGCGCGGGCCCACGTATCGCGATCTGTTTCCTGAACCTCCGGCGCCGGGAGAGGTTCCTTCCTGCGCGGAGGCGGGCGTGATCGGTGTCCTGCCCGGCGTCGTCGGAACCCTGATGGCCACCGAGGCCATCAAGCTGATCGCCGGTATTGGTGAGACCCTCTTGGGCCGCGTCATGGTTTATGACGCACTCGCCGCGACCTTCCGCGAATTGCGAGTGAGCCCAGATCCACATCGAGCTCCCGTGACGAGTGTTGCGCCGGACCTCGTCGAGGAGACCGGACCGACGCAGTGTGATATCTCGAGCGAGGCCCTGCCCGGCGAGGCGATTTCCGTGGCCGAGCTGCGGAATCTCCTCGGGGGTGACGCGGAATTGACCATCCTGGATGTCCGCGAGCCGTGGGAATTCCGGCTGGGCGCCATCTCGGGAGCCGTCAACATCCCCTTGGGGAGCATCGGCGAAGATCCCCGAGGCGTTGCGGATCGTCACATCCGGGAAGGAATCCCGACCATCGTGTATTGCAAAGCCGGGGTGCGGTCCCGCCAGGCTCAAGGCCTCCTGGAAGAGGCCCTGGGCGGTGTTTCGATTCGAAGCCTGACGGGTGGTTACGACGCGTGGGGCGAAGCGAGACCTAACTCCGGGGGCTAACCAGCAGCAATTCGGTGTTGTGATCCTGGTCTGTGCCCATGAGTTTGGAATCGGCGTGGAGATCGTTGAAGGAGTACTCGCGGTACAGCGTCGCGGCAGAATCCCCGTCGTAAGGAGCTTCGGATTCGAGGATCGTGGTCAGCAAAGAGACCGTGCCGTTGCCGTTGTCCGTCACTTCGATGGTTCGGGCGTGCTGCGGATAATCCACGTGGGAAGCGGTGTTGATCTCCCAATAGGAGCGCTCGGGGGTGCGGTGCTGCTTCAGCGTGATTTTATTGGTGTGGGTATGGCCGTTGACCCAAGCCAGCACATTAGGAAAGCGTGTCAGGAGGTTCGCGACGTCCCACCCGGCGTGCCGAATCTCGGAATTACCCGGTGCGAGCAGCAGGTTGTTCATAGTATCGGGCGTGTGATGGCTGAAGACGATGAAATAGGTGTCTTCGGCGGACTGGGTCTTCCGAACGCCCAGACCGTCGTACCAGTGACTGGAACCGGCACGTAGCGTCTGTTCCAACCAACGGTATTGGGCATCCCCGATGGATCCGCCGGTAAAGCCGGCCCTATTGGTCGAGTCCAGGGCAATCCCGACGACGCCGTCGGCAATGTCGAAGGAGTAGTACCCGATACCCTGCCCCACATGGTCCGGAGTAAAGCCGTTTCCGAGGGGGCCGACCGGCGACGGGTGGTCCAGGTGGGCCTGCATAAATTCGGATGGCGTGAATGGCTTGCGTCGGGCATCCGCGGTGACGTGAAAGTCCTGTTTGGGCGTCTTATTCGCCGTCACTCTGGGGGCACTGCTGGCTTGAGTGGTGTCGGTCGTGATCTGCCGTTCGAGCTGCCGGTTGGCCGTTGCATCGCGGAACCCGGTGAATTTAAGTGAACCGGTGTACATGTCTCGGAATGCTGCCCAGTCGGAGGGCAACGTTCCGCAGATGGAGTCGTCGTGGTTTCCGAACACGCTAAACCACGGAAATTTCAGGCCCGGGCTGCTGTGCTGGGCCATGGCGCGGGCGAAGAAATCCGAGACGACCGGGAACCCGGCCTTTTTATAACGGTCTTCGACGTCGCTTTCGGGGAGCCAATATTGGGGGTTTGAGGAGTTCTGGACGCCCTCCCATCGATCTGGTGCGCCGGTATTCGGGGTCAGCGAACCGCCATTCATGATGGTGAGGAACCAGTCCAGCTCAACGCTTTCGTGGTTATCGGTGCTGTCGCCCGTGGTGACGACGCAGTCGAGCGGACGGCCCGTTTGCGGGCCCTTGCCCAAAGAGTTAATCCGTTGAATCAGCGATACGGAACCTTGCGTCCCGAATGCTTCCTGCGGACGGAAGGCCGAACCGGTGAGGTCATGCAGGTATTCGAAGCGCATGGGGGATTGTGCGTCGACGACGTGCATATCGGTGAGTTGCACGAAGGAGGCTAACGTTTTGCGACGGTCGGTGCCTTCGGTGGTGGGCGGCGTCGGTAGGGCTTCGGGCCGGACCTTGAGGGGATAGCCGGGGCCGGCGGCGAGGCGGCGGTATCCCGTGGTGCCGATGGGGACTGCAGACGATTCAAGGGTGGTGCCCGCGGCAGAAGCGATCCTGTCTTGTGCCATCGCGGGCGTCAGGGTCGAGGGGAGGAGGCTCGAGCTTGCGGCTACGGTGCCGGCGGCCAAGAAGAAGGTTCTGCGTGAATAGCGTGCCATGGTACGGATTCGACCACGGCTACTTGGATTTAAAGTAAAAGAAAATTGGCCGGCATATGGCCTCGACGAGTCGACCGAAACAACCCTCGCAGCCGGGATTCGTCATATTTCGTCATAAAAATACCGACGAGTACAACATGTGGGCATGTGGGTTTAGTTGGGATGAAGGTTAGGCAAGCCAAACTCGCATATTCAACTATTAATTGAGTTTTTAACTCCCCGGTAAAGGTTTGCTTTCATCTGAGAATGATCTTCCGTGAAAGCTTGGCGTGAGTCCTGGCCGGTGGACATTGCGGGGTTCGATGCCGGGGCTTGGATTAAACGATTCGGGTTCGTTTGGAGTGGGTATGAAATCCCGTGGGATCTTTACCAAATCGTTGCAATTCCGGGGGCGAAAGTTCCCAAACTGAGCGTTGGTCGTTTTGTACTGACGCGTAGAAGAACATCGGGGAGTTATGTAATGTCCATTCACAGATCTCGTCGAACGGACCAGATTCGAGGTTGATGACTCGATCCTCGGACTGGTCCGCTGACTCTCGAAGGCCTCGGCCGGATAAGAGTTCCTGGGCACGGCAGATACGGATCTGGTCGACGAGATCGCTCGGAACCGGTAAATACGAGGAGCACCTATGAAGCTGACAGGAAAGCTGGTCGGAATCTTGGGCGGAAGCGCACTGATGCTCGGTGTCGCTGCCATGCCTGCTAACGCCACGACCATCGAGAATCACTACCCTGAGACTCCCAAGCTCAACCCCAACTTGCCGATCGTGAACACGTACCACGGTTCGGATCACATCAAGCCGAACGTGCTCAACCCGCACCCGGTCTGCAACGCCCTTGAGGACAAGCGCACCGTGGTTTACAAGGTCACGGACAACTTCTTGCCCGTTGGCACGATCTCCACGACCAACCACACCAACAAGGACATCCCGCTGACGCAGGAGACCTCCAAGGAGCAGACCATTAGCCTCAAGGCCAACGGTCAGCAGAGCAGCTCCACCACCATCAACGGAGGTGCTTCGAAGGACGGTGGCAACATCGGCATCGCTCAGGAGTTCTCCCGCCAGCTCGGCTTCGAGGCTTCGTACAGCCTCTCCTGGACTGCCGGCCAGACCGTGGGCCCCTACGACGTTCCCCCGGGATACACCGGTGAAGCCACCTACGGTTTCCGCACCGTGAGCATGACCGGCACGCAGCAGATCTGCGGTGCCAACGGAACCTGGACCAACCCGACCGCATGGAACGCCTTTGTTCCGGTGAAGAACGAGGTTGCCGTCAAGCTGTACAACAACCCGGCTGATTCCTAAGCCGACGCTGTATTACCGAACGGAGAACTAACACCATGAAAAAGAAGTTCATTGGACGTACGGCAGCGGCGGCCCTGGTTCTGGGCCTCGGCGCCAGCACCTTCGGCGCCGGTGCAGCCAACGCCGCTGAGGCCAAGCCTGCTCATGACCTCAGCGTCAACTACACGGTGTCCAGCGCCAAGGCGAAGGGCTACGCCGGTTTGGTCGCCATCCATGCCAAGAACGAAGGTTCGCAGCGCTACTACTCGGAGTTCCCGGCCATCAGCTTCCGTGTTGACGTGAAGACGGACAAGGGACCCGAGGGCGTCGATCGCCTCATCACCCCGGGCTGGTTCAACGGTGCATACACCCAGGACCTCGGTTTCGATGAGAAGACCTCGACCCGTTCGTTCATGGTCACCTTGGCTAACCCGGTGGAGGTGGGCGAAAACCAGCTCATCGCTAACCTCAACTTCGGCGACGGCCTGACCAAGGAAGGTCGCCTGAACAACTACATTCAGGTGACTCAGGTGGGACGTCTCGATGACGACAAGACCACCGGCAACGACCAAAATGTCGACTCGCGTCAGAACACCAAGACCGACTTCGGCAAGGCTATCAACGGCGTCTTCTAAAGAATGAGGGCGTAGTTACGCCTCCAAACCCTCTGTGGGTGCACGGCGGCCGGAAGGATTTTCCTTCCGGCCGCTTTTGTGTGGTGGCTTCCGCGGATCATGTTCTGAGTCCGGATGAGGTTGCCGGTGCTATCAAGCGCCTTGCCTGACGTTCCATCACCGTAGAGGTCTTTATGGCTTAGTAGAAAAGTTCGCCAAGGCGTATAGTCATGCTTCGTTACTGCAAGGATTGCCGATGAGGAGGTTCAGTGACGAAGCCATCGACGTCCACCGCGCCTTGGGGATCCGCCGAACGGCAACGCAACGCCGTGACTGGGCGCGGTCGCGGCAAGGGGCGATGGCTCGGGTTGCTAGGGCCGGCCTTCGTCGCAGCGATCGCCTACGTCGATCCGGGAAATGTTGCGTCAAATCTGTCGGCCGGTGCGGACTACGGCTATCTTCTGGTCTGGGTTCTCGTGGTCGCCAACCTGATGGCCGTCTTGGTCCAGTATCTTTCGGCCAAACTCGGCCTCGTGACGGGACAAAGCCTCCCGGACCTCCTGGGGTCTTCGATGAAGCGCGGCCCCCGTTTGGCGTTTTGGGTCCAAGCCGAGATTGTGGCAGCCGCGACAGACTTGGCCGAGGTCATCGGCGGCGCTTTGGCGTTGCACATACTTTTCGGCATTCCCCTTCTATGGGGTGGGGTCATCGTCGGAATCCTCTCGATGGTTCTTTTGATGACCCAAGGGCCGGGTCGCCAGCGGCGATTTGAAATGTTCGTGATCGCTCTGCTGGTGATCATCACCATCGGATTCATGGCGGGCCTCTTCGTGAGCCCGTTGGATTGGGGTGGAGTGGCTGGGGGACTCGTGCCCCGTTTCCACGATGCACAGTCGGTTTTACTCGCTGCGAGCATGCTGGGTGCCACGGTCATGCCGCACGCCATTTATTTGCACTCCGCGCTCGTGCGCGATCGCCACGGGGCGCCGGAGAACCGGGGTGAGGAAGCCACCCGACGCCTCATCGTGGCAACTCGGTGGGACGTCGTCTTGGGCCTCGTCCTCGCAGGCTCGGTGAATATCGGGATGCTTCTGCTTGCTGCCGCATCGCTTTCCGGCGTCGCTGGGACGGATAGCATCGAGGGCGCCGCGGCCGCGATTTCGGATCATGTGGGAAGCGCCGTCGGTGTGATTTTTGCTGTCGGCCTCTTGGCCTCCGGCCTAGCTTCGACCTCGGTGGGGTGTTATGCCGGTTCGGTCATCATGAGCGGTCTGCTCCACGTGAACGTCCCCTTGGTGGCGCGGCGGTTGGTCACCATGGTGCCCGCCTTGGTGATTCTCGGCTTGGGTTGGGACCCGACCTGGAGTCTTGTCATCAGCCAAGTGGTCTTGTCTCTCGGGATTCCTTTCGTTCTGATTCCGCTGGCGGTGCTGACCAGCCAAAGGGCGGTCATGGGTCGGTGGGCCAACCCCCTGTGGGTCAAAGTCGTCACCTGCGTGGTGACCTTGGCGATCGTGGCGCTCAATTTTGTGTTGGTGGTTTTGACGCTGGGGGAGCTGTAGTTTTTGGTGCCGGATCGGGTTTTGTGGGCGTCGACGTCGCCACGGTGGCAACTCTGCATCTCGCCGGGACGTCTGACATGGTGCCCAGAGCCGAGAGACACCCCGAAGCGCCGGGGCACGGTCAGCGGGAGGATCACGTAAAATCGAGGCGATGACTTGGACTGAGCTACTCCCGCCCGTGATCGTGGGCCTCGCGGCGGTACTGATCCCCGGCTTCCTTTTGGGGCTTGCCCTGCGGATGCCCCTGCGATACTGCCTGACGCTGGCCCCGATCTTCTCCGTCGGTGCTATGACGGTTGCTGCGGTGATCGCCGGGAAGCTCGGCTGGAGCTGGGGCTTTGCCCCGTACTCGGTTCTGAGCTTGGTGTTCATTGTGCTGGCCGCCGGAATGAGCTTTCTCTTGCGGAATCGCCGTTCGCCCCATCTGCGTGTCACGTCGTCCTGGACGGTTCCTGGAGTGGGTTTCGTTGGTGCGGTGTTGGCGTCCACCGTGATCATCGCGCAGCTCAAGAAGAGCATTCTGCAACCGGACGCCATCTCGCAGAGTTTCGACAACATCTTCCACCTCAATGCCATCCGGTGGATCCAGCAGTCGGGTGACGGTTCCAGCCTCGCCCTTGGCGCCATGACCACGGCCGACGGCTCCAACGCGTTCTATCCTGCGGGGTGGCACGACCTCGTCTATTTGGTGTTCTCGGTGTTTCCCGACTCCATTCCGATGGCGGTCAATGCGACGACGATCGTCGTCGGCGCGTTCGTGTGGCCGATTTCGATGCTGGCCTTGGCACTGGCGCTGAAGCCGGGCGACCGCATTTTTGCCGCGGCCGCGGGTGGGCTCTCTGGGGCCATGGTCGCGTTCCCCGGGCTCTTGCTGAAATGGGGAATCCTGTATCCGAACCTTCTGGGGTATTCGGTGCTTCCGGCATTTCTCGCCCTGCTGTTGGCGACGGTTCGCATGATCTCGCGGCGCGACGGCAAGGCATGGTGGCCGGTGGTCCCCTCGTTGCTGGTTGGAACCGCGGGGATTGTGCTGGCTCATCCCAACGCCCTGACCTCGGCCGCGCTGCTCATTCTGCCGCTGGTCGTCGCGCAGCTCATCAGCACTCTGTCCAGTCGTTCCGCGACGCCGCGTCTGCTGCCCAGTGTTCTGCTGGCGCTTGCCGCGCTCGCGTGCGTCGGCATCTGGTGGAAAGTCCGACCAGCCCCAGAAACCGCGACATGGGCACCGAAATATTCGACCATCGACGCCATCGGTCAGTTTGCCTCCAACGGCTTCAACTTGAACGTGCCGGAATGGGCCCTAAGCGCCCTGGTCCTCGCGGGTATTTTCTGGGCCCTGCGGACCAAGACTCACCGGTGGATCGTGATTTCGTGGCTGTTGCTCGGCTGGATTTGGGTCATTGTCGCCTCTCAGCCCATTGGGCCGTTCCGTCTCCTGATGGTGGGCCCCTGGTACGCCGACGATATTCGTCTCGCGGCGCTGACCGGAATTCCGGTGATCGTGCTCGCGTCCTTCGGGGTCTCGTACCTGGTGCGCATCGCCGTATTTTCGCTTCGGCATCTTGGGGTGCCCCAGCGTGGGCTCATTCGGTCCATGACGGCCGCGGGACTCATCGTCGCTTTGGCGGTAGCCTTCTCCCTCGGCAAGGCTGAACCCATGGCGAAGGCTGCAGACTCGACGGCGCATGAGTTCAAGGTCAGCGATGGGTCGATCCTCATCACCAGTGACGAGCAGAAGGTGCTCGATCGGCTAGATTCGTATGTTCCCCAGGACGAGACCATCATCGTGAATCCGTGGGAGGGCTCGGCCGTGGCCTATGCTCTCGAAGATCGAAATGTCACGAGCAAACACTCTCTGAGTGCGCCGCCCGAGCAATACGACGACATCCTCCAGCACCTGAACGATGCGCAGAGTCATCCGAAGGCCTGCCAAGAAGTTCGCGATCACAAGGCGTTGTGGTACTTGAAGTTCGACGACACCCTGCATCTCGGAGAGGGAAGTAAAGGTGTCTATAAGGGCCTTGATGGGCTTGAGTCCACGGGCATGGTGACTCCGGTATACACCTCGGGTGACGTTGGGCTCTACAAGGTCACGGGCTGTTCGTAAACGTTCCGCCGGTGGAGTCTAGAACTTTTGTCGGGCGTGACGCCCGAGGTTAGTTTCGAGCCCGTCGTTGAATCCGGTCGAGGAGTTCGCGCGCGGATTGGTGCACACGTTCCGCAAGTGTTTCGGTCACGGAGAGATCATTCGGGGTCGCGTAGATGGCGGTCGGTACGACGTCGGCGTGGAGGAACGTGAAGAGCGGGCGCATCGCGTAATCCAGCACCATCGATTGGCGAGGCGATCCTCCGGTGGCTCCCAAAATCGTGGGGGTACCGGCGACGTCGTCCATCGAGAGGAGATCCCAAAAGGACTTGAAGAGGCCCGAATAAGACGCCTGAAAAGTGGGACTTACCGTAATGATCCCGTCGGTGTCTTGAACCTCCGCGATCAGAGCCTCGAGTTCCCCTTCGGGATAGCCGTTCGAGATGAAATCGGCGATCTCGTAACAGTACTGACTGAGGTGGTGCGTGCGAATCGAGGGCTGGAGGTCTCGGTTCGTGGCCTCGGCTTTGACCGCGTCCTTGAAACGATCCGCCAACTGGGCTGAGGACGAGTGGAGGGCCAGGCCGCCGGTGATGATCGAAATATTCACGGTGCTCATTTAACTCTCCTGGTCGGGGCGTGACGGGCGAGGGCGACGCCGCCTCACACACTATCCCCAGCAGATGCAGAACGGGTGACCCTCAGGGTCCGCGAAGACGTGAAATCCGTGGCCCACAGTTGTATCTGGTGCCTCCCTTAAGAGAGTGGCGCCGAGCCCCAAGGCCTCCTCTTTGGCAGCCTCCACCGCATCCCGTTCCACGATGAGGTCGTAATGAGCCTGCTGGCGTTGGTCGGCGTCGTCTCGTGGCGGCCAGTTGGGTGCCTGGTGGTCGGGAGCATGTTGTACGGCAAGGGCGACCTGATCGTCGACGATCACGTCGCGCCACGATCCGGGGTCGAAGTTCTCGACGTTGCCCACGGTGCCGCCCAGTATGGAGGCCCAGAAAGTGGCTTCACGGTCGATATCCGCGGCATCGAAGACGACGTATTTCTTGAGGATGTGCATGGGGGACCTCCTGGTGGGGGACGGGCAGCGATTGTTCATGAAGTACAAATTCGTGGTTTAATCGGCCCTTTGAATTGTAGGTCACACAGGTGTGTGACGTGTTCTACACTCGCACAACCATAGAAGGGGCTCTCGTCATGAGCAGTCGATCCGTCGAGGCTGAGACCGAATCGCCACAACTCAAGCAGGTCATCGGTCCAAAACTTCTTCTGTTGCTGATTGTCGGCGACATCATCGGCGCCGGAATCTTCGCGATTACGGGACCAGTGTCCACGGAGGTGGGAGGCGTTGCCTGGTTGCCGTTCCTGATCGCCTTCATCGTCGCAACCTTCACCGCGTTCTCGTATTTGGAGCTGGTGACGAAGTACCCGCAGGCGGCGGGCGCGGCGCTGTATATCCACAAGGCCTTCGGCATTCACTTCGTCACCTTCATCGTTGCCTTTGCGGTCGCCTGTTCGGGCATCACGAGTGCGGCCACATCCTCGACCTTGGTGGGGAAGAACCTGTTGATCGGTTTTGGGGAGTTCATCCCTGGCATCCCGACGGGACCGACGGCGTCAATGCTCATGGCGATCGCGATCATCGTGATCTTGGGTTTGATCAACCTGCGAGGCATTGGCGAGAGCGTTAAGTTCAACGTTCTCTTGACCCTGGTGACCATGCTGGTCATGGGCATCATTATTGCTATCGGGTTCGGTGCCATTCTCAGCGGCCACGGGGACTTGGGCCGCATCGTGATCTTTGAGAATCACAGTGACCGAAACCTGTTTGCGGCCGTGACCATGGCGACGTCGGTCGCGTTCTTCGCGATGGTGGGTTTCGAAGACTCCGTCAACTTGGTGGAGGAATGTAAGAACCCCAAGCGGGACATGCCACGCATCATGTTGACCGGTCTCGGTATCTGTGTGCTCATTTACATCTTGGTGGCCGTGACGGTGACCGTGGTGATTCCACCCGGAGACATCGCCAATCCGAAGAACCCGGACGCCGGCATCTTGTTGGACGTGGTGCGCGTGGGCGCCCCCGGCATCCCGATTGACCTGATCTTCCCCTTCCTGACCGTTTTTGCGGTGGTGAATACGGCCCTCATTAATATGCTCATGGCGAGCCGCCTGATGTATGGCCTGGCCAAACAGCACGTGTTGCCGAAGCCGTTGGCCGCCGTCTTGCCGCGCCGTCGAACCCCGTGGGTCGCGGTCGTCTTCAGTACCCTGATCGCCATCGGCCTGATCATGTTCGTGAACCTGAGCGGCGCCAAGTCGATCGTGGGGGCTTTGGGTGGTACGACGGCGCTCCTGCTTCTGTGTGTGTTTGCGGTCGTCAACGTCGCCGTTCTGATCCTGCGCCGCGAAAAGACTCCGAAGGGAGCATTCCGCGCGCCGACGCTCATTCCGGTGCTAGGAGCGGTGACCTGCCTCTTCTTGGCCGGCCCGTGGGCGCGTTCGGTCGAAAATTACATTCAGTACCAGATTGCCGGTGCGCTGTTAATCATCGGAATCCTGCTGGGCGTGGTGAATTGGTTCTTCGTGCACCGCGGTGGTCAAAAGGTGGAGGCCTTTGACGATATCGAGCATCTCGAGGACTAAGGGCAGAACCCCGGTCGGTGAGGCCGAGATTCGCCCGTGACGAGGCGCGTTCCCCATGGGGACGCGCCTCGTCTTCTCTGTGGTCACTCATCCGCCTGGGTGTGTAGTGGCATGCATGAGCTCCGCCCCCACCACGAGGTTGCCTCGGTACTGGAAGAGTCCCGGCATGACTCCTGGTGCTTCGGGACCCGCGCACGTGACGAGATACAACATCGGAGGTCCATCGCGACGCAGGAACTCTCGATGCTCAGAGAGTTCGGTGTGTGCAACGACGTAAAGGTCCGTGACGCGATATTCATGGGTGCGGCCTGTGCCGTCTGTGGCGGTGATGGGTGAACATTCCTGAAGGTGGTGGAGCTTTCCCCAGGGCGATAGGTGGCCGTCGTCGTGGTTGACGTGGCCCGCGAGTAACGTAGCGCCGGTCGTCGCGCCGATATCGGCGGTCTGGTTATCCCATACGCCATCGGGCGCCGAGACGAGAGGAATGGAGCCGTCTGAGCCCACGGACGTGGGGACGAGATGGGAACCGACACCCACGGAGGGAGCCGTCCAGGTACGTTGGCCAGATGTGCTCGTGGGTTCCTCCGGATGAGTGGCAGCCGATGAGACCGGACCGCACGCCGCGTGGCGGAACTGCCGGCCGGGTCGTGGGGCGTACTGCCCGCCGGTCATGAGATCCAACGACGTCATCTCTGGGCCTCGGTCGATGAGGCGGTGGCCTTCCTCGGAGCGATGGTGCGGCCGGAGAGCCAGAGTGGGATCGTGCAGATAGGAACGCCAAGCTCCGCGGTCGTCCACATGCCACGGGGAAGCTGCGAGGAACGAGAGAGATAACAGTGCAAGACCGGCTACGACCGAGCTGAGGCCCATGGCACGGCGAATCTCAAAGCGTCGAATGAGCTTCATGACCGGTCCCGTCGCCGATGACGGCCCCTATAGGCCCCGGCCCCCGCGATGACTGCCGTCGCCCCGAGCGCCCCAGCCGCCCAGGGGGTTTGGCCGTCGATCCCTGTGGCTCCCGTATGTGCCGTGCGGCCAGGTGGCTGCTGCTGCGGGGAGGGAGGAGCCCAGCTCACCGGAGTCGGTACGGGTGAGGGAGCTTCTTGAGGCTTTTCCTGGGGGCGAGGTTCGGGCGGTGTCGGATTCTGCTCATCGGGCGTCCGGGTCGTGACCGTGTTCGAGGTCAGCCAATGGCCGTTGAAGGATTCTCGGAACACGTTGGTCACGGTTCCTGAGGCGATTCGCCGCATCGGCACGTGTGCCGTCCAACCGTGTTCCATTTCTCGTTGTTCGGGTGCATTGAGGAGGTCCAAGAATTCTCGGCGTGCCGAGATCGAGACGGTGCCTTCCGCTTCGTCCGTGACGATGGTGAAAAACCGGGTGATGTCGGCGCCTACCGGTAGCGATGAACCGTCAGGAAGAGTCAAAGGATAGCGCGTGGAAACGGTGATCCGGCCGTCCAAGGAATCGTGGGTTTGATCGTAGTCGTCGAAGATCGACCATTCGGTGGTTTCCCTGGCGTTGTGGGCCGGTCGGGTTGAGGATTCCAGGTCGTAAACGAATGGAGAATGGAGGGCGATGACGCCGTCGTCCAGCCGTTCCTTGTTTCCGGAGGGTGACGTCGCGTGTTTATTCGGGGAGATGTGGCGGAGATTGCTGACCACGGACTCGGTGGGGGTGTGGGTGTGGTTGACGATCTGCCACGCCTTATTCACGATGTCACCATCGGAATTCTTGGTGACGTCATAGGGAACCGTGATGAGATACCGCTGGCCCAATGCAGGGACCAGATGACCCTCCTGTGTCCGGGCCATGATCGACAGGCCTTCCGCTCCGTGGTCCTTCACGACGAATTGTCCGGTGACATCTTCGGCCTGGGTAGTGAGGGCCGCCCATTTCTCCGGAGAGTCGGCCTGCGCAGTGGAGGGAATGGCCAGCACCTTCACCTCGTCCACGGGAACCTGTCCATGGACCTCGTCGTAGTCGTCGAACATGCCTAGTTGGGTAATCGAGCCAACCGTTCGGTCCAGGTTCGATGCGTCCAACACCAAAAGGTAGGTCAGTCGCTCGCCGACCGTGACCGTTTTTCCATCCACAGATGAACCCTTGGCCCCGACCACGCCGTATTTATGGGGGCTGGGGACCGACTCCGGATAGGAATGCGTACGGGTGTATTCCGTCTTCCCATTGATGATCGCGAAGCCGACATCTTTCTCGACGTCGGGTGTACCGTCGTCGAGCGCCGTCAGAGTGATGTGCAAGGTCAGGTCAGTATCGAGGGGCAACGAAGCAGGATCTTTGGCTTCGGCACGGATCTGAAGAACCTTACGTCCCTCGACCTGGGCCTCGGCGACGTGAACGCGGAAGCGATTCGTAAAGTCTTCTGCGGGAGCGGTAACTCTTACGGTGGCCGGGTCTACCGTCACGGGGATGCGGCCGTCGTCCGTTGCGAGGATGTTGTCACCCAGCACAAATTCTCGCAGCGGGTGAAAACCGGTGTTGCGGTGGATGGTTTGGCGAGTGGACTGCCCGGGGAGCACAAATTTTCCTTCATCGACCGCGATCTTTTCCGTAGGTCTGAAGTCTGTGTGTAGGGCGTGATAACGGGCCGTGACGGGGGAAGGCTCTGGTCGAGGGACCTCGCGCACTGTGGGTTTCTGGGGAGGACTCGGAGCGACAGGGGCTTGAGCCGTGGGAGCCACGGTGTCGGACGAGAGCATCACGTGGTTGTAGGTCGCCGTGACGGGCCCGACGTCTTGAGGGTCCCGGCCGGAAGAGCCGCCCGAGGTGCCGACCCAGAACGACGACCCGTTATGGGCCAAGAACGTCACGCCGAGACGTCGCATGATGTCCGGCTCGGTGTCTCGGATGGATCTCGACTGCCCCTTTCCTTGAGGCAACATGAAGGCCCGGGCGGGGCCGCCTGCCGCCGAGCCATGCACCGTCTGTGATTGTGGCGCGATTTCGGAATCGGGATTGAGGAAGGTTGCGACGACTCCATGGTGTGCATCGACGTACTGCCCCTGGGCAAATTCGTACCGAGAGGCCCCCGAAGCATTCTGGCCGTTCAAGGAACCAAAGGATACGTAATAGCGATTGTTATAGGGGGAACCATCATCCGCGAAGGTATAGGTCAGGGTCTGCTTGGCCGCCGTGACGTTGTAGAGGGCGATGTTGTCGGAGAAGTTGGAGAACACCTCGATGATCGGCCGACCAGGATTGACGGTGGACACCACGACGTCGGAAACCTGCAGGGTCGCGTTGAGCTTTCGTCCGGTGGCCTTGTCCACGGCGACGTTGCGGTAGGTGGCCGTGAAGGACGACCCGGCGACTGGGTGAACGTGGGTCACGGATGCCGAGTTGTAGTTGTTGTGACCGTCGAAGGTGTTGTTCTGCCCAGGCTGATGGGGAATGCCCGTTACCCCGACCAAACTGTTTCGGTCAGCGGAGATCGTGAAGGGCTGTTCGTAGATGAGCTGTTGGGGCCGAAGCGCACTTTCGGGGTCGGCATGGGTGATCTGTTGCTCGACCAGGCGTTCGTAGTTCGCCTGCTGACGTCGAAATTCCCCCATCTGCTGCTGGAAGGTTTCGTGGTCGCGGCGATATGTCTGCATCGCGCTGTCGTATTCTTCCTGCGCGGCGCGTTTCAGGGACTCCCATTGGGAGAGTTGGGAAACCCATCGATCCGTGGCGCCGTCAATGTCTGTGGCTTGGCGCGCGATCGACGCGGCAAGTCTTTCCCGCGCGGCGCCGACGGCGTCTCGCCCGACCGACTCGGTGGCTTCCTGGACGAGGTTCACCGGAACACCGGCTTTCTTGGCCCGTTGGACGGCACGATCTAGCGCGGAATGATCGAGGGGAACCTCTTCGCTCGTGCTCGCCAGCTCCTGAGCAGGAGGAATAGGAGGGGTATTGCTCCCATCTGCGACGGCCGCCGTGCTCCCGAGAACTGACGAGGCCAGCAAACCGCCGAGAGCCGCGAGTGTTACGGGCCGGACGGACATTCGGAGATCAGAGATGGTCCGATTACAACTCAGTGGGGCACAAGGTGACATCGCGAAGGTTCCTTTCCGAAAGGGGTTGGCGCCTCGTGGCGGGCGTCCGATTCCGTCAAGGTAGGCCGAAGCAGCCGCTTCCCACCGGGAGTGGGCCGATTGTGGATGATGGTTCGCTCACCAATCTCGGGAGCGAATGACTTCCTGGGAACGTCGGCGAGGACCCCTGCATGCCCTAACCTTCGTGAATTTCAAGCCTGGCGAGGACTCTTTGTGCACGGTATGTTGAGTCCGTACCGAGCAATGTGATCGTCACGGCGTGATTCGACGGGGCGAGTCCGAAACACAACATCAGGCCTCCAGCGAAGGGTGCGGTCGTCGACATGCTGAGTTCCCGCTTCGAGAAGTCGTGGACACATCGATTGACCAAGCCAGCCCTGGCTGTGGTGTCCCTCCTGCTCTTGGCATCGTGCTCAGCAAACGGCTCTCACTCCGGGGCCGAGGCCGGACCGAGTTCGTCCGCGTCGTCATCCCCTTCGAGCGCGAACACGTCATCCTCCGAAGCGGCACCCACCCCGTCCCCCGGTTCCGAGGACCATGAACCCGGGCCTGGGGTTGATCGCGACGCACCGTTCGTGCAGCGGATCCAATACCCGGTGGCTGATGGTGGAGATCCGCAACAAAACTGGGGCGACCTGTACCTTCCTGCCGGCAAACACCAGCCGAAAACCGTTCCCCTCGTGGTCCTGATCCATGGTGGAGCATGGCGCGGCGGCATCGGTGCCGAGGACTTTAGCGACTATGCCCGTGCTCTCGTGGACCGAGGCATGGCCGTCTACAACATCGAATACCGGCGCGTGGGAACCGGAGGTGGCTGGCCCACCACGTTCACCGACGTGGCGGCCGCGATGGACCACGTGCCCGAGATCAGCAAGAAACACCCGGAATTCACCACGGACGACGAAACCGTGGTCGGCCACAGCGCCGGTGCACAACTGGCCATGTGGGCGGGTACTCGAGATTCGAAGAACGAGCATCAATTGGGTGCGCACCCGAAATTCATGCCGACCCGAGTCGTCTCGCTCGCCGGGCCTCTGGACATGACCTACGCTGCGGATCATGGGGACTCAGCGATCGTCGGAGCCCTGGGCGGCTCACCGGCCCAACGGCCGGACCGTTACAGCAACGTCGATCCCATTCAAAACATCGACACCTCCATCCCGGTCGTGGCGGTACATGGCACCGCCGACGAGGTGGTTTCCCCGGTGAATTCCCAGCGCTATATCGACGCGGTCCAGCGCGCGGGAGGCAAGGGAAGTCTTTACCTCATGGACGGGGACACCCACGGGTCGCTCATCCGCGACGAGGCACCCCACTTCGGACGAATCCTGGACATCATCACTCGCGTGACCACCAAACCTAAGAATCAGGTCGGTCAGGGCGCTTCCGCCTAAGAGGCCGCAGCCCAACGCACAACCGGTGCTCTGAACCGCCTCGCGCGGTTTCCCTGATAGTCCGCGCCCCGAGAGGAACGCTCAATTTCTGGCATGAAACCTGCCACAAAAGCAAACATCAGGTGAACGCATGATGTACCGTGGGGGCACTAAACACATGCGGTAGAGCAACATCAGGAAACTTCGGGCAGGTGCGATCGGGCACGGAAGGCTCGGATTCGAGAGGTATAGCCATGTCCGGTCGGACCCCACGGGCGCTGAAGCGCGCCTGCGTCATCCTAGGCACCGTCCTGGTTTATGTCCTGATCTGGGCCGGCCTCACCACCCTGATTGCCGCCATTGGCATTCGCCATTTCTGGGGAAGAATCTCCGTCTCGCAGATGCTGACCAACCTCGTCTCGGTGCAGACCGACGGCGGTGGCGGTTCACTCGTTTGGATGGGCCTGTTCTTCGTGGGTATTTTGCCCATCGTCATCACGCTCGGAATCGCCGTATTTCGGTACTACCGCCATCGACGCCGAAAGCGACTGGGCATCGCTCCCAGTCAACAGCGTGCCCCCTGGATCGGACGCAGCGTCTCCGTCGTGATGGTGATGGCTCTGACCATTGGTGGTACCTCGGCATTTGCCACGACCGTCGGTGTCGGCGACTTTATCCGCTCGGCCAGCTCCCCGTATAACGTGGCCGATTACTACAAGAATCCCCAGGTCATCGACAACGCGAACAAGCGCAACCTCGTGACCATCTACCTGGAGTCCGGGGAACAAACCCTCGCGGACGACCAGTTGTTTGAGAAGGATGCCTTCAAGTCCTTGGAGGACGCCACCCCGGAATCTGAAGGGTGGCAAAGCGTCGATTCGTTGCAGCAGTACAACGGCGGCGGATGGACCATGGCCGGCCTGACCTCAACTCAATGCGGCGTTCCGCTGAAGGGGGCCAGCTCGGCCATCGGCAGCGCCGGATCCTCCAGCGATGACGGATCGAGCGGCAACTACCTGGGTGGCCTCAATTGCGTGGGCGACGTCTTAGGCAAGCAGGGGTACAAGAACGCCTTCCTCGGCGGGGCCAATGGGTCCTTCGCGGGCAAGGATAAGTTCCTCGGCGGCCACGGTTACACCGAGGAGAAAGACCTCGACGACTGGCGTGCCATGGGAGAGCCGGAAAAGAATTTCCGAAGCGACTGGGGCCTGAGCGACCAACGGCTCATGAGCCACGCCAAAGATGAGATCGATCAGTTGCATGCCGACGCCGAAAAGACGGGTCAGCCCTTCAACCTCTCCATGCTGACGCTGGATACCCACGAACCCGTGCACATCTACGACTACTGCAACGTCGACACGAAGTCCGACGTCACCTCGGTATTTGCCTGCTCGATGGAGCAGGTTGCCGGGTACGTGAATTACATGAAGGAGAAGGGCTACCTCGACGACACCGCCGTGGTCATCATGGGTGATCACCTCAAGCACATGAGCGCCGGTGACGCTTTCCACGAGGAGCTCGACAATAATCCGAATCGCTCCATTTTCAACCGGGTTTGGGTCCCGGGTGACAAAAAGAGCACCTCGCTGCGCCCCCGCATCGATCAGCTCAATATGTTCCCGACCCTTCTCGAGGCCGCTGGCTTGGAGTTGAAGGATCATGAAGCGGGCCTCGGCGTCTCTGCCTTCGAGGAAACGGTTCCTGAAGGCTCGGCGCAGAGCCTCCCGCCGGACCAGTACGCGACCCTTCTGGACTCGTTGTCGAGTTCGTTTTACAACCGGGCATGGACGGGAACCAAACCCGAGAACTGATCGGCAGCTTCCGATCCTGTGAACTCGCAGATCAGACCCTGAAACATTGACCTTAAAATTCCTTCAAGAGTTTCAGTAAAAAACCATGTGTGGCAGAGTGTAGGCCGATCTTCACGGTTTCGAGTCCGTGAAAGCAGTCTGCCCGAAAGGTCTCGTTCATGGTGAGCCGTCCGCAACGTCTCCGCTCTAAGGCTTCAGGTTTGGCCCTCGGCCTCACCGCCGGAGCGTTGCTGTTGAACTCCTGCGGCATGGGCCAGAAGCCTCAGGAGAGCAAACCCCTCTCCGCCGACGACTCGTCGATCGCTACCGTTGAAAAGACCGTGGCGAAACGCGCGGCCCCGTCGGTTCAGCGGGTTTCCTATCCCGTTCAGGGAACCGGTGACCCCTGGCAGAACTGGGGAGATCTCTATCTTCCCTCCGGTATTCATAAGGCGAAGTCCGTACCCATGGTGGTCTTGATTCATGGCGGTGGGTGGCGCAGCACCAGCGGAGCCGGAGACTTTTCCTATTACGCGAGTGCGCTCGCCGACCGCGGCTTGGCGGTATACAACATCGAGTACCGTCGGGTCGGTTCTGGCGGCGGCTGGCCGACGACCTTCACCGACGTCGCGTCCGCCTTGGACCACGTTCCAGATCTCGTGAAGGAGCACCCGGAGTTGAAGCCTGATGCCCAGGTCGTCGGGCACAGTGCGGGCGCTCAGCTGGCGTTGTGGGCCGGGACGCGGGCCGATCGACCCTCCGATGCCATTGCCCCGAATCCGCGGTTCAAACCCTCGAGGATCGTGGCCCTCGCGGGACCCTTAGATATGTCTTTCGCATCGAAAACCGGCGATCAGGGGATGGTCGATGCGATCGGCGGGTCGCCGTCCTCCCTGGCCAGGCGCTATGCAGCGGTAGACCCCATCCAGAACATCGACCCGAACATTCCCGTGGTTGCGGTGCACGGAACTGCGGACCAGACGGTTTCGTATCTCAATTCCCAGCGCTATATCGATGCGGTGCATCGTGCGGGAGGTTCCGGAACATTGAGGTTGCTCGACGGTGACAACCACGGGACCTTGATTTGCCCCGGAACCCCCAATTACCAGGGAGTGCTGGACCTCATCTCGAGCGGTTCCGCGCCTAGTCGGTGAGTTCCTGCAGCAATCGGCTGACGTGCCCCTGGGCATCCACGCGGTATTCGGCGTGCCGGAGCGTTCCGTCGGAGTTGACCACAAAGGTCGATCGAAGCGGCCCCACCGAGGTCTCGCCGTTGATGGTGCGTTCGCCCCAGGCTCCCCAGGTCCGGGCGGCGTCGTGACCCGGGTCGGACAGCAACGTGTACGGCAGGTTGTATTCTTCCGCGAACCGAGCGAGTTCTTGGGGCGAGTCACCCGAGACGCCGTAGACGTCGTACCCCTGGCCAGTCAGCGCGGCGAGGTTGTCCCGAAAGTCGCAGGCTTCGCTGGTGCATCCGGGAGTGAAGGCTCGGGGAAAGAAGTATACGACGACGCCGCTCTCGTGACCTTCAGAGAGCTTGACGGTGTGCCCGTTGTGGTCGGTCAGCGTGAGGGAGGGCGCGGTGCTTCCGACGGTGAGTTCCTGGGTCATGATGTCTCCTAACGATCGTTCGGATGGGTGTGCCAACGGGGTGGGGCGGGTTCAGGCGGTGCCCCGGCGGAGAAGTCTGCCCGTGGGGCGTTGATAATCTACGAGCTGCCCGCCGACGAAGGTCTTCCGAACCTTCCCCGAGAGCACCTTGCCTTGATAAGGCGTGATGGGGTTCTTGTGATGGAGGTTGGCGGCGTCCACCACGAACCCCTCGTTGGCGGCGAAAACGGAGAAGTCGGCGTCGTACCCCAAGGACAGCCGTCCTTTGGATCGTAGGCCCACGCGTTCGGCGGGACGCCTGGCCATCCAATCGAGGACCTTCGCTAGTTGTAATGTCCAGGGACGTTGTTTCGGCGACACGGCCGTGAACAGCTGAGAGGTGAGGGCCTCCGGTTGTGAAGTGGAGCTGTTGAGTTCAACCGCTTCACGTACCAGGAGGCCCTCGTGTCCCACGC
>NZ_RBLM01000004.1:0-319136 GCF_003989425.1 Kocuria sp. HSID16901
ACAGCAGAACCTGTCAGAACAAGTCCCCCGCACCTCGCGGCGACAAGAAAAGACTTTACACACACGTGAACAACCACAGCAACTCGAAACCACGTGAAACACACCACACCCCCAACAAGCCCGGTATATCAACGAAGAACGGCCCGGCCACCACTCTTCAGTGGGGGGCCGGGCCGTCGTCGCGTCAGTTGTCAGAAGTCAGCAAGGCTCGATGCGGATTGTGCTAGCTCCGCTCAACGGTCACCATCGCCATGTTCTTCTTCCCGCGCCGGATTACGGCGTACTTGCCCAAGAGGAGTTGGTCCTTCTCCACGGCAGCGTCTTCCCCCTGTACTTTTTGGTTATTCACGGAGGCACCACCTTCCTTCAGAGTCCGACGCGCAGCAGATTTGGATTCGCACAGACCAGTTGCCACGAGAAGGTGGATCAGGCTGAGGTCGTTGTCGTCGACGGTTGCGTGCGGTAGCTCGGCCGTCGCCGCGGTCAGCGTCGACTCATCGAGGCTCGCGAAGTCACCCTTGCCAAAGAGTGCAGCTGAGGCTTCGATGACTTTTTCGGTTGCTTCGACACCGTGAACGAGCGAGCACACTTCATAGGCCAGTGCCTTTTGCGCTTCTCGACGGAACGGTTCTTCCTCGGTCTGCCGACCTAGTTCTTCGATCTCGGCTCGGCTCTTGAAGGTAAACACCTTGAGCCGATCCACGACGTCGGCGTCCGCGGTGTTGAGCCAGAACTGGTAGAACGCGTACGGACTCGTCAGTTCCGGATCGAGCCAGATGGCATTGCCTTCGGATTTTCCGAATTTGGTGCCGTCGGAATTCGTGATGAGTGGAGTACCGATGGCGTGAACCGTTTGGCCCTCCACCTTGCGGATCAGCTCCGTACCCGAGGTCAGGTTGCCCCATTGATCCGATCCGCCCGACTGAAGCGTGCAACCGTATTGGCGGTACAGCTCGAGGAAGTCCATTCCTTGGAGGATCTGATAACTGAACTCCGTGTAGGAAATTCCTTCGTCAGAGTGGAGCCTCTTCGCGACGATTTCCTTCTTGATCATGGTTCCGACGCGGAAGTTCTTGCCGATTTCCCTGAGAAAATCGATGGCGGAAAGGCCGCCCGTCCAATCCAAGTTGTTGACCATACGCGCGGCGTTGTCCCCCTCGAAGGAGAGGAAACGCTTGACCTGCCCTCGGAGGGCTTCCACCCATTCGCTCACAACTTCGCGGGAGTTCAGGGTTCGTTCCGCGGTCTGACGAGGGTCGCCGATGAGTCCCGTGGAGCCGCCCACCAACCCCAGAGGCTTATGGCCATCCAGTTGAAGTCGACGCATCAGCAAGAGCTGCACCAAATGCCCAAGATGCAAAGACGCGGCCGTGGGGTCGAATCCGCAGTAATAGGTGACGGTCTCTTCGGCGAGAGACTTCTCGAGAGCCTCCTGATCCGTGGAGACATGGACGAGCCCACGCCAGGTGAGTTCTTGCCATATATTGTCGAACGTCGGGTCGTTGGACTGCTCGTTGAGCCCGTGAACCGGCTTGACCACCTGTTGTTCCATCACTTTTCTCACATTACCATTCGTCGTTTGTCACGTTCCGTGACGATTCCTCGGCCAGGATTATGCCTTCGCGTCCGCGTCACACCAGTTCTCGAGGCCTGGTGGAAATTCGCGGGAGCCGACCAGAGCCAACCTCTGCGTCGGTCGGGTCATGCTCACATAAAGATCGCCCACGGTTCCGTGCGCCGCTTCCACAATGGACGCCGGTTCGACGACGACCACGGTATCGAACTCCAACCCCTTCGCTTCCCAGGGGGATAGCACCAAAATCTGCCGTTCAAGCGCGGTTTCGGAGGTTCCCGCAAGATCGGCGAATTCTCGCCGGACCGCGGTCACGACCTCAGAATATTCGGGGCGAGCAACGATGACGCCGATCAACCCGCCGACCACAGCGTCGAGGTCTTCGCGGATCCGGCGAATCACCTCGTCGACGACGTCGTTCGAGCGGATCAGTGCCGGAGGCCACTCTCCCTCACGCACGGCACGCGGAGCCGAGACGTCCAGCCCCGCCGCCTGCGCCACCGATACCGCGGCATCCGAAATCTGGGCGGGAGTACGGTAATTGACCGTCAATTCATCGAGACTGAATCGCTCACCCACAAAAGGTTCGAGCGCATCGGCCCAACTCGATGACGCTGCGGCCGCCGACGCCTGAGCGATGTCTCCCACCACGGTGAAGGATTTCATCGGGCATCGACGCATCAATAGACGCCATTGCATGGGAGACAGTTCTTGGGCTTCATCGACGACGACGTGACCGTAAGCCCAGGTCCTATCGGACATGGCAGCTTCCGCGGCCGTCATCCTGGCCGCACCAGCCTCGTTCATATCGGCCAGCATCTCGGCCGTCACGACTCCGTTGAGGCCCATCTCTTCCAGGGCTGCGTCGACGTTTTCCATGGTCTTCGTCGCGTTTTCTAGGTTCGACTCGCGCTGAGCCGCGGCGCGTGCAGCTTGTTGCCCCACGGCCTGTTCGAAATCGCCGAGCAGTTCAGCGGCCTCGTCGAGAAGCGGAACATCTGCCTCAGTGAAAGGTGCGCCCCGATCCCGCAGCAAAGCTGCTCGATCTTCCGGGGTCAGTTTCTTCGCCGCCGATTCGAGATACCGCTCCTTGGTGAAGAGGTCGTTGATGAGGGTCTCTGCCCGCAACGGCATCCACGCAAGATTCAGCGCGACTCGGACATCGTGAGATTGGCGAACATCTTCCACCAGGTACGAGCGATCCATGTCATTACCGCTCGACTCGTTGAGTTGTTGTTCGAGCTGGTCCGCCAATTCCTGCACCAGAATCTTGACGAAGGTCTCGCGCGCTTGGTTATGCGGCTTCCCCGTGGAGCGGGCCCGTTCACGAGCCCTTTTGACCGATTTGGGCGTGAGTTCCACGGTCGAGGAATCGACGCGTAGACGCTGGACCTGAGCCGGCACTTTTTGGCGGTCGGCGACGGCCCGTTTGATGACCTTGGCCATGTCGAGAGATCCCTTGATCTTCGCAACTCTTGGGTCGAGTTCCGGCACCGCCCGAATTCCCGGATACAGCGTGGCCAAGGACGCCATCACAACGCCCGTCTCCCCCAAGGACGGAAGGACGCGTTCGATGTACCACATGAAGGAGGACGAGGGCCCCACCACGAGGACACCCGATTTCTGGAGCCGTTCCCTGTTGGTATACAGCAGGTACGCGGCACGGTGCAGAGCCACTGCCGTTTTACCTGTTCCTGGGCCGCCCTGAACTACGCGTACGCCGGGAAGGTCAGCCCTGATGATCCGATCCTGTTCGGCCTGAATCGTGGCGACGATATCGGTCATCCGGCCGGTCCTCTTACGGTTGAGGGCCGCTAAGAGTGCGCCTTCACCGTGCAAAACCTCGTCATGCTCCAAGAACTCCGGGTCGAGAACATCATCTTCGATATTCTTGAGCGTTCGTCGGTCCAAAATGAGGTGCCGACGACGCTGAACACCCTGCCGTTCGAAGGCCGTGGCTTGATAAAACGTACCGGCCTCCGGTGCGCGCCAATCCACCATGAGCCGTTCGTGGTGTTCGTCAGCCATACCAATACGTCCGATGTATCGGGTGGATTCGTCGTCGAGATCCAAGCGTCCGAAGACCAAACGATTGTCCACGGCGTCGAGTTGTGCCAGGCGGTCCTCGTAAAAGGTTGCATACGCATCGCGTTCAGACCGGTTTTGGTGACTACCTGCAGAACCCACTCGGCGGGTCGCCGCAAGTTTCTCTCGGTTTTCCTCGCGCAATTCATCCAGCCGCCGGTAGAGCCGATCCACATAGGAACGCTCATGGTTCATGGCCTCTTCGAGCTGGCGCTCATAGGCTTCGTGGGCTGGGCTTTCGTCAGGAACAGTGTGGTCCCCGGCGACCTCGTGGGTATGAGTCATGTGTGTGTTGAAACCCCTCGGAATTACCGTGACGTGAAACTAGGGACAATCGATCTTAGACCGTGTACAAGGCCTCAATCGCTTGACCACTCAAATTATTCCGACCGCTCAAACCATCGAGTTCCATGACCACACCGATGCCGGCTACCGCGAGACCGGCCCGCTCCATGAGCTTCACCGTAGCGCCCAAGGTGCCTCCGGTCGCGAGGATGTCGTCCAGGATCAGGACCCGGGAACCTTCGGGAATATCGTCGCGGTGAATCTCCAAGGTAGCGGTCCCGTATTCGAGACTGTAGGACTCCGAGTACGTTTCCCGCGGAAGTTTGCCTTCCTTGCGAACTGGCATCACGCCGACGCCCGCCGCGTAGGCCGCCGCCGAAGCCAGCAGAAATCCTCGGGCCTCCACGCCCGCGACGACGTCGAATTGGCCCTCAAAACGATGAAGCAAAGCGTCAATGACTTCACGGAATGCGGCGCCGTCGGCGAATAGCGGCGTCAAGTCCCGAAAAATAATGCCGGGTTCCGGATAGTTGGGGATGACGGCGCAGACTTTCTCGATGGTCTGCACAACGCGTTCGTCGGCGGTGGGCGTGGTGAATTGGTTCATTAATCGCCTGTTTTCCGGGCACGCACAAGCCCTCATGATCTCAAAGTGCATCTCATAGATTACGCCAACACCGCCCCGGCAAGATACCTTGCCGGGGCGGTGTTCCGATGCCTTGGCCCGAATCCGTGAACGCGGACGGCTCAGGTTCAGCGTGTCTTAGGAAATTCGCTGGGGGCGGGCTGCAAACTCACGATCGGCTTCCAACGCCGTCTTGAGCGACTGCAACTGGTGCGCCACGGCCGACGGCGCCGTCCCGCCCTGTGAGGATCGCGAGTTCAACGATCCCTCGACGGTCAGAACCTCGCGGACGGCGGGAACAAGATGTTCGGATATGTGTGCGAAATCTTCGTCCGTCAGATCCCACAGCTCGCAGTTCTTCTCTTCGCAGACCCGCACCGCATCACCCGCAATTTCATGGGCCACACGGAACGGAACCCCCTGACGTACCAGCCATTCCGCGACGTCTGTGGCCAAGGCGAAACCTTGCGGCGCCAATTCGGCCAAGCGGTCCACGTGGAAGACGAGTGTTGCGACCATCCCGGAGACCGCAGGGAGCAAAACTTCGAGCTGATCAATCGCGTCGAAAATCGGCTCTTTATCTTCCTGAAGGTCACGGTTATAGGCCAAGGGCAAGGCCTTGAGGGTGGCCAGCAGACCCGCGAGGTCACCGATGAGACGCCCGGATTTGCCTCGAGCCAATTCCGCGATATCCGGGTTCTTCTTCTGCGGCATGATCGAGGACCCCGTCGAGAAAGAATCGTGGAGTGTCACGAAGGAGAATTCCTTGGTCGCCCACGTAATCACTTCTTCCGAAATCCGGGAAAGATCCACCGAAATCATGGCGCAAATCCACGAGAATTCCGCATAGACGTCGCGCCCTGCCGTGCCGTCAATGGAATTGTGTGTGGCCGAGTCGAAGCCCAATTCTTCGGCGACGACGTTGGGGTCCAGTCCCAGAGACGATCCCGCGAGCGCACCCGATCCGTAGGGAGAAACGGCCGCGCGGCGGTCCCAGTCCCTCAATCGCTCCAGGTCACGAGAGAGAGCCCAAGCGTGAGCGAGCAGATGATGCGAGAGCAGAATGGGTTGCGCATGCTGCAGGTGGGTTCGACCGGGCATCGGGGCGTAAGGGTGGGCCTCCGATTGAGCGATCAAGGCGTCGATAACGCCGAGAACTTCGCCGGCAATGATCGAAGCGTGGTCACGGAGGTACATACGCCCCATGGTCGCGATCTGATCATTTCGGGACCGGCCGGCACGCAATTTTCCGCCCAGTTCGGTACCGGCTCGTTCGAGGAGTCCCTTCTCGAGGGCGCCGTGAACGTCTTCGTCGGACTCTGCCGGTGTGTAGGCGCCGGACCTTACGTCCTCTTCCAACCGGTCGAGAGCCTGGAGCATCCCCTCAAGTTCGGAATCTGTGAGGAGGTTCCGAGCGTGGAGAACTCGGGCGTGAGCCCGCGAGCCAGCGATGTCATACGGTGCGAGTCGCCAGTCGAACTGGGTCGATTTGCTCAAGGCTGCGAGCGCCTCTGAGGGACCGCCAGAGAAGCGCCCACCCCAGAGCGCACCCTCGTTGGTGCCGTGCTTATCGTGAGTCGAAGTCACCGTTCGGCCTTTCTCGTAGATTCGGAGCTTTTCCGCTCCGGGAGGTCGTGCTGTGCTGAAAACGGCCCGTCGAATACGCGCTACGAATTCGACGGGCCGATGATGCGTCGTAGACTATTGTCCGCCGAGCTTCTGCTCGCGGCTTGATGCCACCTTCGACGACATTCCAAACAGCTCGATGAACCCGCGGGCGGCAGACTGATCGAAGCTGTCGCCTTCGTCGTATGTTGCGAGGTTGAAATCATACAGCGAGGTTTCAGAGCGTCGTCCGGTCACGGTAGCGCGGCCGCCGTGCAATTCCATCCGAATCTCGCCATTGACCATCTTTTGGGTGTCATCCACGAAGACGTCCAAGGACTTCTTCAGCGGGGAGAACCACTGACCGTCATAGACCAACTCGGTCCACCGCTGATCCACGGTCTTCTTGAAGCGTGCCTGCTCCCGTTCGATCGTGACGTTTTCAAGTTCCTTGTGCGCGGCGATCAACGCCATAGCGCCCGGAGCCTCATAGATTTCGCGGGACTTAATGCCCACCAAACGGTCTTCCACGACGTCGATCCGGCCAATGCCCTGGGCCCCTGCCCGACGATTCATGATCTGGATGGCTTCCAGAGGAGTCACGGTTTCGCCGTCGATGGCGACGGGAACTCCCTGGTCAAACGTGATCGTGACTTCGTCCACGGACGGTGGGAACGTCGGGTCGTCCGTGTAGTCGTAGACATCCTTGGTGGGCGCGTTCCAGATGTCTTCCAAGAATCCGGTTTCGACCGCGCGGCCCCACACGTTCTGGTCGATCGAGAACGGGTTGGACTTGGTGGTCACGATCGGAAGATCGTTTCGCTCGGCATAGCCAATCGCTTTTTCACGGGTCAGCGCGAGGTCACGCACGGGTGCGATGCACTGAAGGTCCGGTCCCAGAGTCTGGATTCCGACCTCGAAACGCACCTGGTCATTACCCTTACCGGTACAACCGTGGGCGACGGTCGTCGCGTTAAACTGCTTCGCCGCTTTGACCAAGTGCTTGACGATCACGGGGCGAGAAACCGCAGAAACCAACGGATACGCGTCCATATATAGCGCGTTGCTCTTCAGCGCAGGCATGCAATATTCGGTTGCAAATTCCTCGCGTGCGTCGGCCACGTACGCCTCGACGGCGCCGCAGTCCAAAGCCCGCTGGCGGATGGTCTCCAGGTCTTCGCCGCCCTGTCCGACGTCGACCGCCACGGCGATAACTTCTGCGCCCGTGGCTTCTCCGATCCATCCAATGGCCACGGAAGTATCCAGGCCTCCCGAATATGCCAGGACTACCCGATCCGTCATGGTGTCCACCTTTCTCGCTGTGCGTCCCGCCTCCGGTGACGCTCGTGCCTCGTTCCTGTATGACTATACATCTTTTATTGTATTTATACACATCGGGTGGGTCGAATCCCTCGCACCTGACAGGGCCTCCCGACGTCCGGTAAGGTTATTTTGAGTTACTCACAATAAATCAGGGAGCGTCATGACCGATTCACCGCAAAATTCCCCTGAGCTCACGGACGAGGAGCTCGCGTTACTCCACCACATCTTTGATATGGCACGCGACGGTCAGGTCCAGGAACTTCAGAGCGCCCTCAACCAGGGAGTGCCGGTCAACCTCACCAATTCCCGGGGCGACACATTGCTCATCTTGGCCGCCTACCGTGAACAACCGGAGGTCGTTTCGCTGCTAATAGAGCGAGGCGCGGACCTCGACCGGCTTAACGATCGCGGTCAGTCTGCCCTCGTCAGTGCGGTTTTCCGGAATAGAAGAGACATCGCGGAAGCCCTTCTGGATGCCGGTGCCGACGCCACGATCGGTTCCCAGACCCCAGCCGCCGTTGCGGAATTCTTCGACATCGAGGACATGAAGACCTTTCTCAGCGAGCGCGGGATCCGATAGCCCCAGCCACCGGGTCGCTCATTCCGACCACTCCAGGAAGCGTTGCGCCAAATCCGCACCGCCCTGAGGGTCCCTCGAGACCACCATCACGGTGTCGTCCCCCGCGATCGTGCCGATGGCTTCCGGAATTTCCGTGTGGTCTAAAGCCGAAGCCAAGAACTGCGCGGCACCCGCCGGAGTCCTCAGCATCACGATGTTGCCGCTGGACTCCGCCATGATCAGCAAGTCTCGGAAGAGGCTCTTGAGGCGATCAGGAGCGTCACCGTCGCGATCGCGAGTTGGGTCTGCTCCAGGGACCGCATAGACGAGGACCCCATCCGACCCTCGAATTCTCTCCGCCCCAATTTCGACAAGATCCCTCGACAACGTGGCCTGAGTGACCTGGACGCCGTCTTTCTCCAGATGATCCGCGAGCGCGGACTGCGAACGAATTTTTGACGATTCCAACAGGGCAATGATGCGAGCCTGCCGAGCGGCTTTCGTGGACGGAATTCCCATAATCTTCATCGCTCCCTTGCATTGCGCGCCGACTCATTCATGAGCCAGGTCATGATGGCTTTTTGCGCGTGGACCCGATTTCCAGCTTCTTGCCACACCACAGACCGTTCACCGTCGATCACGTCGGCCGTCACTTCTTTCCCTCGGTATGCGGGTAGGCAGTGCATAAAGATGGCCTCCGGTCCCGCCTGTTTCATCACGTCCTCATTCACCTGATAGGGCGCGAAGTCTTTTTCCCGTTGCCCCGTCGGGTCCGACTGCCCCATCGAAATCCACGTATCCGTGACGACGATGTCCGCGCCCGCCACCGCTTCGCTCACATTCGTGGTCGCCCGAATCGTGGCTCCCGTCTGCGCCGCGCGTTCGCGGGCCGCGTCGAGAATATCTGATGCCGGTAGGTGGCCCTCGGGGCCGGCCACGTGAACATTCATTCCCGCCGTCGCTCCACCCAGCAGATACGAATTCGACATGTTGTTCGCGGCGTCTCCGAGGTAGGCCATGGTCAAGCCTTCGGTCCGGCCGAAGCGCTCTCGAATGGTCAGCAAGTCTGCCAAGATCTGGCACGGATGATAGTCATCGGACAACGCATTAATCACCGGAACCGTGGCATTTTCGGCCATTTCTTCGAGACCCGATTGCTCAAAGGTGCGCCACACAATGGTCGCAACCATTTGGGACAACACCTTGGAGGTGTCGGCCACGGACTCCTTATGTCCCAGTTGTGACTCGCCTGGATTCACGATGATCGGCGAACCGCCCAAGTCGGCAATTCCCGTGGCAAATGAAAATCGCGTCCGGGTCGACGTTTTATCGAAGATGACGGCGACGCTCTGCGGTCCTTCGTATGGGCGATGAGCCCAACGATCCGCTTTCATCGCGATGGCCAAATCCAAAACGTCCGCTTGCTCAGCGGGCGTGAGGTCGGTGTCGAGCAGGAAATGCCGTGTCATGAGGGGTACTTCTCTTCCAATGGTCCAGGTGAATGTCGCGCGGCCTCAAGCGGACCGGGCGACCTCGATGATTCCGGGCAAGGCTTGCAAGAATTCGCGAACCTCGGCCTCCGTAATGATGAGGGGCGGTGCTAGACGCAGCGTTTCTGCCCCTGTCGCGTTGATGATGAATCCGTTCTTCCGCGCGGCGGACACCACGGCGGGTGCCAGACCCCCGGGGACTGAGCCGGCGTCGCGCAAGTCCATGGCCAGCAGGAGTCCTTCTCCTCGGACCGCAACGACGTCGTCCAGCGCCTCCAGACCACGGCGGAGAACCTCGCCCATTTCTCGCGCATTCGTCAGCAGGCCTTCATCCTCGATGGTTTCGATGGTCGCTAATCCTGCGGAAGTGGCCAATGGATTCCCACCGAACGTGGTTCCGTGGTTTCCGGGGCCAAGTACTCCCGTGGCCACGGATGTCATGGTCACCATGGCACCGATCGGGAAGCCTCCCCCGAGAGACTTCGCGAGTGTCACCGCATCGGGAGGGTTCTCCACCCCAAGCTCACGAGAACTCGCGAGCCACTGCCCCGTACGTCCCATGCCGCTCTGGACTTCATCGACGACCAACAGGGCACCGCATTCGGTACTCCGCTTTCGGGCCTCGGCGAGAAAGCCCGTCGGCAGAGGACGAACACCGGCTTCACCTTGAATCGGTTCCAGAATGATCCCAGCAACGTTCTGATCCATCACGCGGTTGAGAGCTTCAACGGTCGGTTCAATGAATTCCACTCCTCCGGGAAGAGGCTGGAACGGTGCCCGATAGGCTTCCTTCCAGGTGGCGGCGAGAGCCCCAGCCGTCCTGCCGTGGAATCCGTCCTGAAGGGCGATCACACGGGACTTCTTCGGTGACGCCGCGTTTCCGTGGGCCCGAATAAGCTTGAGGGCAGCCTCATTGGCTTCGGTCCCCGAGTTGGCAAAAAAGACCTTGGAGTCATCTGATGCCGCAAGAATTTCCAGGAGCTTTCGTGCCAGTCCCACTTGGGACGGCGAGGTGAAGAAATTGGACACGTGCGCCATCTTGGCCGCTTGCTGGGTTACGGCCTCAACCCACCGCGGATGAGCGTGCCCGAGCGCGTTCACCGCAATTCCGCCGAGGAGATCGAGGTAGGTATTGCCGTCGGCATCCGTCACCCGGCATCCGTGGCCTTCCGTTAACACCAGGGAGGGGTCTCCGAACACGCCCAGGAGATCGTTGCGGTAAGCGGCCAGTAAGTCTTTCTGGGTCATGCTGTCTCCTCGGTGGGGTGGAGTGGATCCACTGGCACAAAATCCGCAAGCGGTCTAATCGTCTGCCCGTTGGTCACCTGTGTTCCGATGCCGGAGTCGGTGAAGATCTCGAGCAACGGCGAGTGAGGCCGACGCCCGTCGACGATGGACGCCGTCGGGACACCGTTTTCGACGGCGGACAGGCAACCGCCCATCTTGGGGATCATCCCTTCGCTGAGATGAGGAATCATTTCGCGCAGTTCCGCGGTCGTCAGAGAGCTGACCAGCGAGTTGGGGTCAGGCCACTGAGCATAGAGGCCTTCCACGTCCGTCAGCATCACCAGCTTCTCCGCACCGATGGCGGCTGCGACTGCTGCGGCGGCCGTGTCTGCGTTGACGTTCAGGATGTTTCCCGTCAAGGTATCCAGCGGCATGCCTTCGGCGTCTGCGCGACCGTCGGCCAAAATCTCCGGGGCGATCGAAGAAATCACGGGGATTTTTCCGGCGTCGATCATCGACGTAATGGCCGTGGTGTTAACCCCGACGACCTCACCCACGAGGCCTAGATCGGTTTCCCGCCCTTCCACGACCGTCGTCATGCGGCGAGCGCGCAACAACCCGCCGTCTTCTCCGGACATCCCTACCGCGTGTGGGCCGTGTTGATTAATCAGGCCCACGAGTTGACGTGCGACCTGGCCCGTCAAAACCATCCGCACCACGTCCATGGCCTCAGGAGTCGTGTACCGAAGACCCCCACGAAATTCGCTGGGGATGCTCAATCTCTCGAGCATCGCCGAAATCTGAGGCCCACCGCCGTGAACGACCACGGGGCGGATTCCCACCGAGCGCAAGAAGACCATGTCTTCGGCGAAGGCGGCACGCAATTCCTCGCTAACCATCGCGTTTCCGCCGTATTTGAAGACCATGATTTTGCCCGCGAACCGTTGAATCCATGGAAGAGCTTCCATCAACGTTTCGGCCTTAAGCTCGGCCTCCGCGTACCGGGTATTTTCACTATGAATCGGCACGGTACTCCTAACTGGAATACGCCGAGTTTTCCTCGACGTAGTCGTAGGTGAGGTCATTCGTCCAGATCGTGGCGCTTTGGTCTCCCGCGGCAAGGTCGATGACGACGTCGACCTTTCGGTCCGCGGCCAGGTCAACCAAGTCACGGTCGTCTCCGATGGCGCCACCGCGGCAGATTTCGACGCCGTTGATGCTCACGTTCACGGCACCCGGAGTGAATTCGGCCTGAGTAGTTCCGACTTCCGACAGGATCCGGCCCCAGTTTGGGTCATTGCCAAAGATGGCGCACTTGAACAGGTTCGATCTGGCGACCGCGCGAGAGACTTCGAGGGCTTGCCCCTCGGTCACCGCGTTCTTGGTCGTGACGTGAATATCGTGCTGTGCCCCCTCCGCATCGGAAATCAACTGCAACGCCAAACTCACGCAAACCTTCGTCAGAGCCTCGGTGAAGTCCGTCTCGCTAGGATGTACGCCGGAAGCGCCGGAAGCCATGAGGGTCACGGTGTCGTTGGTGGACATGCAACCGTCCGAGTCGGCGCGGTTGAAGCTTTGTTCCGTTGCGGCGTGAAGGCTCCGATTCAGCACATCGGACGGCAAGGAGGCGTCGGTCGCGAGGACGACGAGCATGGTCGCCAAGCCCGGGGCCAACATTCCGGCGCCTTTGGCCACACCACCTACATGCACCGTTCCCTCATCCGTGTCAAAAGCGAGCGAAGCCTTTTTGGGCACCGTGTCGGTGGTCATGATCGCTCGCGCGGCGGCGTCGTCGGCGAGTCCCCCGGCGCCGAGTTCCGTCACGGCGTGGTCGAGCCCTGGAAGGAGCTTGTCCATGGGCAACTGCTCGCCGATCAAGCCGGTGGAACAGACCACCACGTCCAGGGCCGAAACACCCAGGAGATTCGCCACATGTTCGGCGGTTCGATGCGTCGCGGCGAATCCTTCAGGACCAGTGCAAGCGTTGGCTCCGCCTGAGTTCACAACGACGGCATCCGCCCGGCCGTCAGAAACCGCCTCGCGAGACCACTCGACGGGAGCCGCGGCAAAGCGGTTGGTCGTAAAGACGGAGGCTGCGGAAAATTCGGGTCCTTGGTTGTGAACCAAAGCGACATCGGGTGAACCGCTGGCCTTCAGCCCGGCGCGCACGCCGGAATACTGGAGCCCAAGGACCTCGGCCAAGCCCTGTTCCGTGGATACAAGGGGTGAATTCTGAGTGGGGGTGCTCATGGCACCAAACCTTCCTGTGTCAGGCCTGTGATCTCGGGAAGACCAAGGGCAATATTCATGGACTGAATGGCACCACCGGCCGTGCCCTTCACCAGGTTGTCGATCGCGCTCGTCACGACTAGTCGTCCCGCTCGTTCATCGACCGCCAGCTGCATCACGACGTGGTTACTGCCCTGGACGGATTTCGTGGTCGGCCACTGACCCTCTGGGAGCAGGTGCACGAAAGGCTCATCCTCGTACGTTGCTTGCCATGCCTCACGAAGCTGCTCTTCGGTGACTCCTGGAAAGAGGCGTGCGGTAGCGGTCGTCAGGATCCCTCGGGGCATCGGGGCCAACGTCGGTGTGAAACTCACACTGGGGATGGCCCCGGACGCATCCCCGAAACCCTGTTCGATTTCCGGAACGTGCCGATGGACTCCGCCAACTCCATAGGGAGACATCGACGACATCGCCTCGCTGGCCTGCAGATGAGGCTTGAGACTCTTCCCAGCACCAGATGTTCCCGAAGCGGAGACGATCACGATGTCTTCCGGCTGGATGAGTCCTTCGGCCAGCCCAGGCGCGAGTGCAAGCTGGGCGCCTGTGGGGTAGCAGCCGGGAACGGCGATTCGTCGAGCCCCGACCAGTGACGAGCGCCGCTTGATGCGCACGCCACCACTGACGGGTTCGGTCACGAGTTCCGGCAACCCATACGGCCAATGCCCTGCATGGTCCGTTCCATAGAATGCCTTCCACGCCTCCGGGTCACGGAGTCGATGATCCGCTCCGGCGTCGATCACGAGCGTGGATTCCGGTAATTCGGACGCAATACTTGCGCTGGCCCCGTGCGGCAAGGCGAGAAAGACGACGTCGTAACCGGAGAGACTCTCCGTCGACGTTTCTTGGACGGTCATGTCAGCGTAGGAGCGCAGATGAGGCATCACGTCGCCGAATCGGGCACCCGCCTGCGAGTGAGCGGCCACGGTGGTGACCTCTACGTGGGGATGCTGGGCAAGAAGCCGGAGGACCTCTCCCCCGGCATATCCCGTGGCGCCGGAAACTGCTACCGAAAATGTCATGCCCACAGCCTACCGCAGATTTATGCAACCTCATAAATGTTTATGCATTGTGTGGCTAGAATGACGGAAGATCACTATCTCGTCGGAAGGAGCCGACCGTGCCCGATCAGATCCCCCAGAAGATGTCCGCTCAGTGCGCACCGCGCAGTGGAGGGCCCGAAGTCTTCGAAAAACGTGAGGTCCCGGTCCCTCAGCCCAGCTCGGCACAACTGCTCGTGCGGACGGAAGCCACCGGCGTCAACTTCATCGAAACGTATCAGCGCTCCGGTGTATATGACGTCGAATATCCATTCATCCCCGGTTCGGAGGCGGTCGGAACGGTCGTTCACGCCGGTTCAGCGACCACGCATGCGAAGGTTGGCGACAGAATTGCCACCAGCACGGCACGTCAGACCTACGCCGAATATTTCGTCGTCGAGGATGAACGTGCCGTAACGCTGCCGGAGGGTCTTGATCCACGCGAAGCTGCGTGCCTCCCGCTTCAAGGGGTCACCGCACACTATTTGGTGCGCTCCACCTATCCCGTTTCGGCTTCCGACACGGTGCTCTTTCACGCTGGCGCGGGCGGAGTTGGAGGTTTGGCCGTGCAGATGATGAAGAACCTTGGCGCCACGGTTATTGCGACGGTTTCCACGGATGAGAAGGAAAGCATCGCCCGTGCTCACGGCGCAGACCATGTAGTTCGCTATGAGGGCTTCGGGGCTGCGGTTCGAGAGTTAACCGACGGGCGCGGCGTCGACGTCGTCTACGATTCCGTGGGCCGGACGACCTTTGAGGAGTCCCTTTCCACTCTCAAACCTCGAGGCATGGCCGTACTTTTCGGCGGTGCCAGCGGCCAAGTTCCTCCCTTTGATCTGCAACGGTTGAATTCCCTCGGGTCGCTGTTCGTCACCCGACCCTCCATTGGCGATTATTTGCGGGATCGCCGCGAACTCGAGTGGCGCATGAACGATCTGTTTGAGGACGTTCTCGCCGGCCGCCTTAAGACGTCGCTGGACACAACGTTCCTTCTCGAGGAGGCCACCGAGGCACACCGCTACCTCGAAGCTCGGAAGACACGAGGAAAAGTTCTCCTTGTTCCGGATTCGCTCGGATAGACCCCGACGAACGACTGGGGTATTCACAGGGGTGAACACCCCACTGGTTTGAAGAAAGAGACGAAGAGGGCCGCCCGGCAAAACGCCGGGCGACCCTCTCTCGGTTAGTGGCTCACGCTTCAGAGGTTTCGGACGGCGTCCTCTTCCTGGCGCGTCTTCTTGACCGCGAAAATGATGCTATAGACCCCAGCGGCAAATACGACGATGGCGCCCACGATTTCCAGCCAGCCGATCCATCGGGACGTGGCGATGCTTCCGTCGGTGACCGGGGACAAGGATCCGGCGTCGTCGGTCTTGACGACCTTCATGACACCGTGATCCACCGCGACGAGGGCATCGATTTCCTTCGGGAAGTCGGAATCCGTATTCCCGGTTTGGGTTCCTCGGAACTGAACTTGTTGGCCGGGCTTAACGTCCGCGGGGTCGTTCACTCCCCCATCGAATTTTTGATAGGAGACATTGCTGTCCTGCGGCAAGTTGCCCTGGTACACGCCATTAAACGTCTTGGTCTTCAGATCGTCCGTTGACGTAATGAACTCCCCTGAAATGACCCAGGAATGCCCGGCGTACGGTTGATCTTCTCGAGCGTCGGCCAGAGAACGTACACCGCCGTACATCAAGAGGCCGCCAAGAATCAGCGCAACCAACACGATGACGACGCCCAACCAGCGCCACTTGGAGCGATGACGCAGGCTCAGCCCTGCCTGTTCCTCGTCTTCGTCAAAGCCAAAGAAATCTTCGGACACGATTCTCCTCGTCTACCGGGTCAATTGGGGAAGCCGGCGTCATTACGGTGGACTCCGCGTGAGTCTACCCGCGCATGACCGCCGCGTGTCGGTGTGACGCGAGGTCGATCGCAGCTTGACGTGCCTCACTTGCTTCGTCGTTCGTCAACGTGCGGTCCGGCGCGCGGAAACGCAAGGCGAAGGCCAGGGATTTGTGACCAGGCTCGATGCCTTCTCCGCTGTATTCATCGAAGACTCGAACGCTTTCGAGCAATTCGCCCGCACCTTCGCGCAGGGTCGCCATGAGCTCCGCGGCCGGGAGCTCAGAATCCACCACGAGAGCCACATCCTGCGAAACGGCGGGATAGCCAGAGATCTCCTGAGCCTCGACCGGATGACCCGCGTTCTCGGCGAGTGTGTCGAAGTTCAGTTCCATGGCAACCGTGCGTTCAGGAAGATCGCGGTCCTTTGTCACTTGGGGGTGCAACTCGCCGGCGAATCCGAGGTGACGGCCTCGGGCGTCCAAAAGTTCGGCGGTGCGGCCGGGATGAAAAGCCTGATGACGACCTTGCCGGATGGTGATGTCAACGCCGATCGAAGCCGCCGCCATCCGGGCGGCGTCGAGGGCATCCTGCCAGTCGTATGCCCGGGGTGTCACACCCGGTGACGGCTGTGCGTCATGGCCACAGAACATCGCGGCCAAGTGTCGCGGCTGATGCGGCAACCCAGCATTGAGGTCCGCCAAGACCCCCGCATCGGGTTTAACACCAACGGCCGGAATGTTCTGGGTGCCGGAGTGCTCGCCGGGGTGGAATACCAGAGCGGACTCGAAGAGCGCCAGATCCCTAAAGCCACGTGCGTGGTTCCGCTTCAAGACCTGAGCCAAACCGGGCAGCAGCGATGTTTGTAGGTAGCCCTGGGATTCGCTGATCGGGTTGGCCAACTTTACGGCGCGCACCGTCGTTCCTGCCTCGGCGGCACCAAAGAGTTCGTTGTCCGCCGGGCTCACGAACGGATACGAGACCGCTTCCGTCAATCCAGCCGCTGCGAGCGCGTCCGAAGCCCGACGGCGCGCCGCCTGGTGGACGGTTAGGCCGCGGCCGCTCGGGGGAACCGGCAAGCGGGACGGAATTTTCTCGTAGCCAGTCAAGCGGGCAATCTCTTCAACGAGATCTTCGGCCTCAGACAAGTCCGGACGCCATGAGGGCACCGTGACCTGTAGGACCTCACCTGTACGAACGACCTTCGCACCGATCTCTTGAAGGATCTTCTCTACGTCCGATTCGGAGACGTCCACCCCGATGAGACGGCTCGGGTAATCCAAGGCCATGTGGATTTCATGCGGGAAATAGTGTTCGAAGACGTCCGTGACGCCATCCTCGGCCTGGCCTCCGGCAAGTTCCTCGAGCAATTCAACAGCACGTTGAGCAGCCGCGGCGGAAGCCAGTGGATCGACACCGCGTTCAAAACGCTTGGAAGCCTCCGACGGAAGCTTATGTCGACGGCGGGTTCGGGCAATGGATACCTCTTCGAAGCGCGCAGCTTCAACCAAAATCCGACGGGTCGAGGCCGTGACCTCGGTGGATCCTCCGCCCATCACGCCTGCCAGGCCGATGGGTCCCGTCGCGTCCGTAATGAGTAAGTCTTCGGGGTTGAGCTTGCGTTCCTTGCCATCGAGGGTCGTCAGCGTCTCGCCTTGTTGGGCTCGACGAACCACGATGTCTCCCTGGATTCGGTCTGCATCGTAGAAATGCAAAGGTTGACCGAATTCGAGCATGACGTAGTTCGAGATATCCACGGGCAAGGAGATCGACCGGATACCGGCCAGACGGAGGCGCGAGGACATCCACGTGGGGGTCGGCGCCGTCGGGTCGATGTTCGCGACAGTCCGGGCGACGAACCGCGTCGCTCCAAGCCGCCCGTGAATCGGGGCGTCGTCGTCGAGGACCACGTGGTGTCCGGCCCCATTGTCCTGAGGGACACGCTGATTGACGGCCTCGACAGGGTCCGTGAACGGCTCGTTGATCGCGTGGCAATACTCGCGGGCAATCCCCCGGATAGAAAATGCATACCCGCGGTCCGGAGTGACTTCCACCTCGGCGGCTTCGTCGTCGAGCCCCAGGAGCTGCAGGGCATCCGAACCAATTTCTGGGTCCAGACCGAGTCTCGAAAGCACCAAGATCCCGTCGTGGTCCTCGCCAATGCCGAGTTCCCTGACGGAAGCGATCATGCCGGCAGAGACGTGGCCGTAGGTCTTACGGGCGGAAATCGCGAAATTACCCGGCAAGACGGCGCCCGGTAAAGTCACGACGACTTTGTCGCCGGGCGCGAAGTTGTGAGCGCCACAAATAATGCCCTGTACGCCGGAAGGCTCAATTCCCGGCCCAGTCAAAGTTTGTTGCTGGCCTTCGGGGACCACTCGAACGGTGCACCAATTCACGGTCTTACCGTTGGAGTGTTCCTCGGGCTCCATGGTGAGGACCTGGCCGACGACCACAGGGCCGGAGATTTCATCCGAGGGCCGGTGAACGGCTTCTTCCTCGAGACCGACCCTGACGAGCGTCTCCATGACATATTCGGCCGAGGCTCCTTCGGGCAGCGGAGCGTACTCACGCAGCCACGACAAGGGAATACGCATTTATTAAATCTCCATCCCAAAGTGTTCGCTGAAGCGGATATCGCCTTCGATCATGTCGCGCATATCGGTCACGCCATTACGGAACATCAGCGTTCGTTCAATTCCCATTCCGAAGGCGAAACCCGAATACTTCTCGGGATCTACCCCACCGGCTCGGAGGACGTTGGGGTGGACCATGCCGCAACCGCCCCATTCGATCCATTGCGGCCCGCCCTTAGCGTGAGGCACCCACACGTCCATCTCTGCCGACGGTTCGGTGAACGGAAAGTAGTGCGGGCGAAGCCGAATCTGAGCTTCCGGACCGAACATCTGACGCGCGAAGTGCTCCAGCGTTCCCTTAAGGTCGGCCATCGTGAGATCACGATCCACTGCTAACCCTTCAATTTGGGTGAATACAGGAGTGTGAGTCGCATCCAGTTCGTCCGTGCGATAAACGCGGCCCGGACACACGATGTACAGCGGTACATCGCGCTTGTGGAGGGCACGCATCTGCACCGGTGATGTGTGGGTGCGCAAGACTAAGTGGGCGTCTACCGGATCAACGAAGAACGTGTCTTGGAGTTCCCTGGCGGGGTGATCCGGCTTGAAGTTCAGGGAATCGAAATTGAACCATTCCGACTCGACTTCGGGACCGTCTTCAACTTCCCATCCCATCGACACGAAAATGTCTGCTGCGCGTTCCTGCAAGGTTGAGACGGGGTGACGTCCCCCAATATGACGATGTCCGGAACCGGACGTGACGTCCACGGCTTCTTCGACCAAAATTCGCTCGGCGTGTTCGGCCTCGAGAACTTCATTCCGGGACTCGAGAGCCTGAGTGATGCGTCCCCTGGTCTGCCCCAAGAGCTTCCCGATTTCCTTCTTAAATTCATTGGGCAAAGATCGCATATGACGATTCGCCGCGCTGAGGCCCGATTTCTCCCCGGTAAATCGAAGGCGAACCTGCTTGAGCGATTCGAAATCCGGCGTGTGGTTTTCGATGCTCTCCAGGGCCTGCCGCGTCTCGTCGGCAAATGCCGCACGCACACGTTCCAGGCCGCCATTCGGATCCTTTTCCAGGACGCCGGCTACATCCTCCAGTACGGGATCGGGGCCCGCGGATGGCACGACGTTTTCCGGGGAGGCTTCAGTCATGAACAACTCATCTCTAGTGATATTCGACGTGTTGGGGATTGCCTGAGAAGCGCGTCCACCATGGGACATGCTGACCTCGAGCACATCCAGTCTAGTGGATGCGGCAGGCCCTCAAGCCAACCTGTGGATGAGCGCCTCAACGATCGGGTAATCCGCCGGAATCCAATCCAGGCCGAGAAGCCCTTCGATGTCGTCCAGTCGATGCCAGACGAGCTCGCTGTGATCTTCGAGGGGCCTGGGAACACCAGACACGACGGTTCCCACGAAGACCCGCATCGCCAACCGCTCATTCAATGGCCACCCTTGAACGTGAGGGCCAGGCACTTCGTCCGTCAACGTCGCCTCGACGCCGAGTTCTTCCCGTAGTTCGCGCAAAAGTCCATCGACGTCGTCTTCTCCCGGCTCAACTTTGCCTCCGGGGAACTCCCATAAGCCCCTCAAGGCTTCTGGGGCTGACCGACGGGCGATCAGCAATCGCGTTGGGGTCGCGACGTCGTCGACCAATGCGGCGCCCACCACCTGGATCGGGTAGTTTTTCTCCGCCATGCCCTAGAGCTCCTCCTCCGATTCCGGGGTGGGCTTACTCGACGTGTAATCCTCGCGGTAAATATCCGGTTCGATGTAGACCATCTGAGCTTGGCTCACGGCCTGACGGATGCGAGCTTCCGTGGCGTTGATGGCCTCCACGAGTTGAATAGCGCTGACATCACCTTCGACAGAAATCTTTGCCGCGACGAGCAATTCTTCCGGCCCTAGGTGCATAGTCTTCAAGTGGATCAGGCCGATCCCCGCCTCAGACTTAATAGCCTCACGGATGCGCCGATCGGTTTCGGGCGAGGCAGACTCCCCCACCAAGAGAGATTTAATTTCGACGGCCAAGAAAATCGCGACCACAACCAAGAGAACACCGATGGCAGCCGAACCGGCCGCGTCCCAGCGGCCGTCTCCGGTGATGACGGTCACGACCACGCCGATGAGGGCGAAAAATAGCCCCGCCACAGCCGCGGAATCTTCCAACATGACCACCGGCAACTCGGGCGACTTAGCTTCTCGCAGGTAGCCCAACCACGAGCGCCGTCCACGCTTCTCTTGCGCTTGTTTGTTGGCGACGAGGAATGAGCGCCCCTCCAGCAGGATCGACCCCACGAGGACGACGATCGGCACCCACGCCCATGAGTCGATTCCGTGCGGATCATGCCACTTTTCCCACGCCTCGTAGAGGGAGAACAAGCCGCCCAAACTGAACATCACGATCGAGACCAGGAAGGCGTAAATATACCGATTTTGCCCATGCCCGAATTGGTGTTCGTCATCCGCCTTCTTACGCGAGGCCTTTCCCCCGACCAGCAGAAGGAGCTGGTTACCTGTGTCGGCAACCGAATGGATCGATTCCGCCAACATGGACGACGACTTGGTGAGTAAGAAGGCACCAAACTTGAGGACGGCAATGCCGAGGTTGGCACCCAGCGCCGCCATGATCGCTTTATTTCCGCCGCTATCGGCCATGTGGTTCCTTCGGTGGTGAGCTTCGATGAGGTCAGGTACGTGAGCAGGTGATGCCCGCGGCTCCAGTTATGGACGTCGCGCCCGCGCCGACGCGTAGAGGCAAACCGTTGCCGCCGTAGAAACGTTGAGCGACTCTGCGCTGCCGTAGACCGGCACCGCAACTCGAGCATCGGCAATGAGCTTCTCCTGCCGTGTGAGACCTTGCGCCTCATTGCCGAAGAGCCACAAGGTAGGCCTCCTCAGGTCGAGGGCATCGTCCCGGACGGGAGCTCCGGAGGCTCTATCCGCCGCAGCCTGATCGGAGAGATCGTCTACGTCGTGGTCGCCGTAACCGTCCGCTGCGAGAATCTGCATTCCGGTGGCACGAGCTCGTCCCACCAGTTCATGAATTTCCATGCCGAGGGTGACGGGAAGGTGAAAGAGAGAGCCGGCGGTCGAGCGCACGGCCTTAGGGTTGAGGACATCCACGCTCCCTTGGGTGGTGACGACGCCGTCTGCGCCTGCCGCGTCTGCGGCACGGATCAGCGTTCCCGCGTTGCCGGGGTCCTGCACCCGAACCAGAGCAGCCAAAAAGCCAGGGGTTGCGCCGTCTGACCAGGGGTCGGCACGGAGGCTGGGGTCCTGGTGTGCGATGGCCAGCACGCCCTGCGGTGTTTGGGCATCGGACATGGCCTCTAGGACTTCTTCGGTCACCAAGCGAATGAACAGCTTGCGTGACGACCCATTGGCCGACGGGGCCGCACTGCCCACGGCTTCGGCAATGGCTTCAGCGAGATCATCGTGCCGTTCTAGTACCCGTTCGGTGACGTATAAGGCGTCCAGGAGCGGCATAACCCGGTGCGCTGCTAATGCTTCACGGACACCTTGCGGCCCTTCGACCATGAACAGCCCCTTCTTACTTCGGGTCCGCGGCCGAGCTAGGGACGCAACGTCTTTGACCCTGTCGGCGGTCGGGTTGATGAGGGTGCGTTCACGAGAAAGCGAATCGATAATATCCACCATGTCAGGCTACCCGACGCCGGGCGGCCCATCTTCAGGCCATGAGCAACGACAATTAACGCAACAACGCCGCCGCATCCGTCCCTGATGAGGGCGGGTGCGGCGGCGTCGTCATGAACAAAGCCGTTACGGCTGAGTCACAAGACCATGTGGTCCTTAGGCAACCTGAGCCGAGGTGTCCTCGGGCAAGTTCTTCTTTGCGATGTCGACCAGAGCCTTGAAGGCGGTCGGCTCGTTGACGGCCAACTCGGCCAGCATGCGGCGGTCAACCTCAACCTCAGCAGCCTTGAGGCCCTGGATGAAACGGTTGTAGGTCAGGCCCTCGGCGCGAGCAGCCGCGTTGATGCGCTGGATCCAGAGGCGACGGAAATCGCCCTTCTTCTTACGACGGTGGTCGTAGCTGTAAACGAGCGAGTGAGTGACCTGCTCCTTGGCCTTCCGGTACAGGCGCGAGCGCTGTCCGCGGTAGCCGGACGCGCGGTCCAGAGTTGTACGACGCTTCTTGTGGGCATTTACCGCCCGCTTCACACGTGCCACGTGTGTACTCCTAACTGTTCACCGGGCCAATTTTCTGGGCCCGTACATAAAATTCCGTGCTGCGGCTTGATGCCGCGGAAGCCCAGTGGACTACTTGGTCAGCATCTTCTTGATGACCTTGGCCTGGCCGCCCGTGACAATCTGGTCACTTGCGAGGCGACGGGTCAGGCGGGAGGACTTGTGCTCCAGGTAGTGGCGACGGTTAGCCTGCTGACGCTTGACCTTGCCCGATCCGGTCAGCTTGAAGCGCTTCTTGGCACCCGAGTGAGTCTTCTGCTTCGGCATATCTGCCGTTCTCCTTACGTTCTGTCCCGAGGATGCCCCTTGAGGCACCCCCGGTGGGCTTGCAACGACCGTCCAGGCCGCCGCTGTGGACCGTGCAGGGAGCATGCCCCGCCCCGTCAGTTTCCCGACGGTCGGCCCTTACTTGGCTGAGGGACCCGGCTTCGGCGCAGCCGACGGTGCGGATTCTTGCGCCTTCGCCTGTTCTTTAAGCTCGGCCGGCATGGCATCGGCCATGCTGTTCGACACGGGCTCGGCGGTGGTGGTATCGACACGTTCACGCGTCTTGCGACCTCCACCTTGCTGCTTCTGCTCGCGACGTGCCTGAGCACGTGCTTCCGCCTTATTGCGCAACGGACCGATCACCATGACCATGTTGCGGCCATCCTGACGAGGATTGGACTCGACGGTCCCCACCTCGGCGAGGTCTTCGGCCATGCGCTCCAGCAAGCGAACACCCATTTCAGGACGCTGCTGCTCACGACCGCGGAACTGGATCATCGCCTTGACCTTGTCGCCAGCGGAGAGAAAACGCTTTGCGTGTCCCACCTTGGTTTCGTAGTCATGGGAATCGATCTTCAAACGGAAACGGATTTCCTTGAGCACCGTATTCGTCTGGTTCCGGCGAGATTCGCGAGCCTTGACAGCGGCTTCGTACTTGTACTTACCGAAGTCCATGAGCTTGCATACCGGCGGCTTGGCGGACGGCGCCACCTCGACCAGATCAAGATCCGATTCGCGCGCCAGACGCAGGGCGTCTTCAACGCGGACAATCCCAACCTGTTCACCGCTTGGGCCTACCAGGCGGACTTCCGGCACGCGGATACGGTCATTGATGCGTGGATCGCTAATGTGGCACTCCTGTGGTCAGTGGGTTTCCCCAATGTGTTCTTTCTGCGTGTCACGGACACAAAAAATGCCTCCGTCACATTCAAACGGAGGCGCATCCCTGATGATCACAACAAAACTCCCCGTGCATGGCACGAGGAACCCTGTGAATCGGGATGACCCGGCCATCGCATCGATGGGCGCGGGTGGGAGACGCATCTCCGCTTGAAACTCTTCAAGACTATACACCATGAATGACCAGGTATACAGGGTGATTCACCTCAAACATTGCGTGACGACTTCTCAGGGCCGTCCAATATGGGAAGCTAGAACCATGAGCACCAACCCTTCATCTCAGGACTCCACCCCAGAAGAGGGAGGCGAGTCCACGTTCCGTTTCGCCGATTCCACGGCAGACTCCCCCGCCTCCGAGCCTTCGCCGGAGGAAGTGGCCGCGATTAACCAGCAGATGCGTGATATTGCCGATGTTGCGGCAGTCGAAGTCATCACCACCGCTGCGGTTCACATGATGAGCGCCGCAGCCGTCAAGTGTGGCCTCGCGGCCGAGGAAGATGCCGCCGAGGTCAAGGACCTGGACGAGGCGCGCAAACTCATCACGGCCCTCGCGGGATTAGTGACGGCCGCCGCCCCTGAAATTGGGTCGCAGCATGCCGGGCCGCTTCGTGATGGCTTGCGGTCCTTGCAGTTGGCCTTCCGTGAGGCTTCCATTGCGCCGGATGCGCCCGGTCAGGGACCGGGAGAAAAATTCACCGGCCCCGTTTACTGACGGACATTCATACAAGCGAAGGCCCCAGCGGAAATTTCCGTTGGGGCCTTCGTGCCGAAGCGGCGACGTCATCCGATGTTCGGTCGCCTAACGTGCCTGAGTGAGACGGATGTCTGCCGAATCCACTCGTTCAGCCAACAAGGCATCTCGCGAGAACCTGTACTGAAAAGACTCGACGACATGGTCGAGCTGCTCCTGATCGAGGCCTGGCTCGAGGGACAATTCGATACTCAGCTCCGGCCCGGGGCCGCCCCCGGGTAGCATCCTGCCGGCACGATCCCGCGACCCCACTCCTCGTCCAGGAAACATGGCTACGGACGCAATGCTCTTCTCCGGCCTGGCGCATTCCTTGAGCGCAGTGAGAACTTCAGGGTCGGAATACGATGGATTCCACCGTTGACCTTTGGCGATCGCCCACATGGCGGGCCTCCGCACCACAAAGGTGATGTCGCCTCCCGGATTGAGCACCAGGAGCTGGTTTTCGTCTTCCACAGCAGATAGTGCGATTTTCCGTGATGTTGCAGCGACGGGTCTGGCGTCACTGTGCCACGAGGTGAGGCCGTCCACGCTACTGAAAACAGGCATCGCCTTGCGGCCGTCGGGCGCTTCGATGCTCACGAGGGCCATGTCGGCTTCTTTGTCCGCGACCAGCCCCTCCTCCGTGATTTCGGATCGAGAGATTTCAGCCACGACCGGAGCGAAGAGCCGAACATCCGCCAGGGCATCCACGACCAACTCCTCAGGGATGTCGCCCTTCTCGAACCGCGTCAAGGCTTCCGCCAACGACGCCGGGGTGATCCCGTCGTCGTCGGGGAAGGCGTGCGTGTGTGACGTTCCCTCGCCGAGGTTGCGCCCTTCCCAGGCTTGGCCACCGGTGTCCGTTTCTCTGCCTGCACTCGCCAACTGGGCCTTGATGTGTTCGGGTAGCTCCCGTGGAGAAATCATCAGGCCTCCGGACGTCCGGCCACTCCGAGGGCCTCCGAAAGCGAGAATTTTCCGGCGTAGAGGGCTTTGCCGACGATGGTTCCCTCGACGCCCTGAGGCACCATCTCTCGCAATGCCTTGAGGTCGTCGAGGCTCGAAATGCCGCCGGATGCAACCACCGGCTTGTCAGTGCGACGCGCGACGTCACCGAGGAGCTGGGTGTTGGGCCCCTGGAGGGTTCCGTCCTTCGTCACATCGGTTACGACGAAGCGGGAGCAACCGTCGTCGTTGAGACGGTCCAGCACCTCCCACAGATCGCCGCCTTCTTCGGTCCACCCACGAGCGGCCAACGTCGTGCCGCGCACATCCAGGCCTACCGCGATCATGTCGCCATGTTCAGCGATGACTCGACGCGTCCATTCAGGGTTTTCGAGTGCAGCGGTACCCAGGTTGATGCGAGCCGGACGGAGCTTGAGAGCACGGTCCAGAGACTCGTCGTCTCTAATGCCGCCAGACATTTCAATACGGATGTCCAGCCGTTCGGAAACTTTCTGGAGAACGTCGAAGTTATTGCCTCGTCCAAATGCGGCGTCGAGGTCCACGAGGTGCACCCACTCAGCCCCCGCTTCTTGCCACGCCAGCGCGGCTTCGACGGGATCTCCATATCCCGTCTCGGAACCAGCCTCACCTTGCACCAGCCGGACGGCCTGTCCATCGGCGACGTCGACGGCCGGCAGCAGTTGCAATCGTTGATTCTCAGTCATGGTTGGTTACTCCAGGGTCGTGACGTAGAAACCGTAGGCAAAGCTCGCCACGGCCAAGATCCAGAGGACCGCTTGCGCGATCACACTGATCTTCTGTTTGCGGAAAGAAATGGCACCCCCGGCGAGGAAAGCACCGAAGGTCATGAGCAATAGCCCAGAGACGAGGGGACTCATCAGGAAGTTTCGTCCTTCCGGTCGTAACGTTCGGTCGTGAGATCGACGGGTTTTCCCGCTGACGCCAGCCGGCCCGTCCGAGGAAGGGTGCTCAACCAATTGCGCAACAGTCGTAATCCGGCCGACGACGATTTTTCCGGATGGAACTGCGTCGCAGCGAGCGGCCCATTCTCGACGGCGGCAATAAAGGGACCACCATGATGAGCCCACGTCACCTGCGGAGGCCTCATCTCTGCGATGGTCTGATCAAAGGACCAATCCTGAACACCATAGGAGTGGACGAAGTAAAATCGTTCGTCACCTATGCCCTCGAAAAGTCGAGATCCTTCGGGCGGGCTAACACTATTCCACCCCATGTGAGGGACGACCTCGGCCTGAAGTTTCTCGACGACGCCCGGCCATTCCCCTAGCCCCTCGGTGTTGATGCCGTGTTCCACACCGCGATCAAAGAAGACTTGAAGGCCGACGCAAATACCCAATACGGGTCGGCCTCCTGCGATGCGGCGTCCGATCATTCGTGGTGCTCCTACGGCATGGAGCGCCTCCATCACTGCCGAAAACGCGCCAACGCCAGGAACCACCAGACCATCGGCCCCGAGCACATCCTTCTCGGCCTTCGACAAGATGACGTCGGCTCCGGCGGCTTCCAAAGCCCGCACGGCAGACCTGACGTTCCCCGCGCCATAGTCGAGGACGGTGACGGTCGGACGGGAGTCTGTATCCGACTGTGGAGTCTGGGCAGATGTGTCCGCAACCATCAGAGCGCGCCCTTCGTCGAAGGAATACCGTCCACCCTCGGGTCCGGTTCGACGGCTTGGCGAAGGGCACGGGCGAAGGCCTTGAACTGGGCTTCAGCAATGTGGTGGGGATCGCGTCCACGCACGAGATCAACATGGACGCAGATACCTGCGTGATAGGCGATGGCTTCGAAGACGTGACGAACCATCGACCCCGTAAAGTGCCCACCGATGAGGTGAAAAGCGAACCCTTCAGGCTCACCCTCGTGCACGAGAAAGGGTCGCCCCGAGATATCCACCACGGCACGAGCCAGAGATTCATCCAAGGGGACCGAAGCCGCCCCAAATCGACGAATGCCTCGTTTATCCCCTAGAGCTTCGCGAAGGGCCTCTCCAAAAACGATCGCCGTATCCTCCACCGTGTGGTGAACATCGATGTGGGTATCCCCCGTGCACTTGACGTCCAGGTCGATCAATGAGTGCTTCGACAACGCCGTCAGCATGTGGCCATAGAAAGGAACGGATGTATCGATCGTGGACTGACCGGTGCCGTCCAGATCGATCCGTACCGAAACGGACGATTCACTCGTCTCACGAGTCAGCGAGGCCGTCCTCGACGATGCAGAGGTATTCATGGGTTTCTCCTGCTGGTGATTGCCGATCTTATGAATCCAAGACCAGGCCTACGACGATTAAGCGGGCGATACTTGGCCGTGAAGATGGCGTTCGAGGCTGTTCAGGAATGCCGTCGTTTCTTCTTCCGTTCCCGCGGTGACCCGCAAGTATCCGGGGATACCGACGTCGCGAATGAGTACGCCATCCGAGAGTAAATCTTCCCACAGTGCATGGCTGTCTGTGACTCCGCCGAAAAAGACGAAGTTTGAATCGGACGATGCTGGCTTCAGGCCCAAAGTCGTCAACGTCTCGACGATCCTGTCCCGCTGATGCTTGATGTCTTCAACGTTAGAGAGAAGCTGATCGCAATGGCGTAAGGCCGCCAACGCCGTCGCTTGAGTCACTCCGGAAAGGTGATACGGGAGGCGAACCAGCATGATGGCGTCCACGACGCTCGGATCCGCGGCGAAATACCCAAGGCGAGCACCTGCCAAAGCGAATGCTTTGCTCATCGTGCGCGACACAATCAGGCGTTGCCTTCCAGGCAATAGGGTTAGCGCAGTTTGCTCAGGGTCACGCGCAAATTCAGCGTAGGCCTCGTCGACGACGACAATCCCGTTGAATTCCGATGCGGCGTCGTACACCGCTGTGATGACGTCCTGGTCAAGCCCCGTGCCCGTGGGGTTATTGGGCGAGCAGAGGATCGTCACATTCGGTCGATGCTCAGCAACCTGGCGAGCCGCCGAGTCAGCAGATAAGGAAAAATCTTCGGCTCGATGACCGGCAATAAATTCCGTGCTCGTGCCGGAGGCCAACAGCGGGTACATCGAGTAGGTCGGCGTAAAACTCAAGACGCTTCGACCCGGGCCTCCGAAGACCTGAAGAATCTGTTGCAGAATCTCGTTTGACCCATTGGCGGCCCACAGATTTTCGACGGCGAGGCCATGCCCCAGGTATGCGGCAAGCTCTTCACGAAGCGCAACAAAGTCTCTATCCGGGTACCGATTTAGCCCTTGAGCCGCGAGACGCACTCCATCAACAATGGCGTCAACGACTTCATCCGGCATCGGATGAGTGTTTTCGTTGACGTTCAAGGCGTACGGAACCTCGATCATGGGCGCCCCATAGGGCGATCTGCCCCTGAGATCTTCTCGAAGCGGCAGACTATTCATGGCGTCCAATGATGTACTCACGATCCCATCTTAAGGACCTGTGTCTAGCGGTTCGAAATCACCGGCACGATGAGACGCTGTCCCGGGTTGAGATTTCCACTGGTCAGATCATTCAAATCATCGATCTGACTGATGATCTTTCGGGTGTCGCCACCCGGGTCAACCTCTGACGCAATCTCCCACAGCGTTTCCCCGCTCCCCACGACGACAGTTTCGGTACCACGACCTTCCGAGGACCCGCTGGCCGTGGCAGCCGCCGAGGCCAGGAAAAGCATGACAACGGCGGCCACACACAACGTCAGCGCGATGGTCGGAAGACCAATGAAGAGGAACCTTCCCCTGCGAGTGAGGGTCAGGTGACCACTGTTCGAACGGCGAGCGACTTCCGAGACAGTGGAGTGGTTCGTCAATTCCGCGGAACGCGGGGCGGCGAGTGCGGTACGCATCGAATGCTTCCTCCTGTAGATCGCGAGTGATCCAGATTCGAATATGTGTTCTAGTTCGTACATCTGTTCTACCAAATAATTCGAACACTGTCGACAAAAATAGAACACATGTTTGATTTGCCACCTCGACTGGCCTAGCCTGAGGGGTGACATGTCGGTTCGGCCGACGATCTTCGAATACCGGATCATTTATCCGTCATTCGTCGTCAGCGCCGGTCGTACTCCCAGTACACACAGGGGGACTGACAACTTAAGAACCCAGGGAAGGACGACCCGGTGGCCCCCCAGCTTCCTCAACAGGCCAAACCGCTCACACCGCGCCAGCGGAAGATCCTCGAGGCCATCTCTTCCTCGATCGCAACCCACGGCTATCCACCGTCCATGCGGGAAATTGGCGACCTCGTGGGACTGTCGAGTCTTTCGAGCGTGACCCACCAACTGACTCGACTTGAAACTCTGGGTCTCATCCGTCGAGACCCCAAGCGTCCCCGCGCCATCGAAGTTCTCTGCGATATGCCGCTCCCCCAGGACGGCATCCCGACATTTGGTGCGGGTTCGTCGAGTGACCAGGCGGAAGCGGACGTCGTCGAGCTCTTCCCCGCATCTGAGAATGAAGACACTGCACGTGTGCCGCTTGTGGGCAGCATCGCGGCTGGTGTGCCGATCACCGCGGAGCAGCACGTCGAAGACGTGATCCCTTTGCCGCGGCAACTGGTCGGCCAGGGCCAGCTCTTCATGCTGAAGGTCCGGGGCGATTCCATGGTTGAGGCAGCCATCTGCGACGGCGACTGGGTGGTCGTCCGACAGCAGAACACGGCCAATAACGGAGATATCGTGGCCGCGCTCTTGGATGAAGAAGCCACCGTCAAAACGTTCCGTCAGCGAGACGGGCATACCTGGCTCCTGCCCCAAAACCGCCAATACGAGCCGATCCTCGGTGATTATGCGACCATCATGGGCAAGGTTGTCTCGGTCCTTCGGTCGATCTAGCTTTTGGCATCGGTCAGCAAAGGCCCTCGGCACAGTGATGTGCCGAGGGCCTTGTGCTCTGGACGACGGAGAAGGTGATTCCGTGCGTCGTCGGCCTGCTTAGTCCGACGAGTGTTCCGCTAGCCTTCGCAAAGCCGCAGTCACCGTCGGCAGACGATCCGTGGTCCATAAGGGAGGCAGAGCCCCACGGAGAAATCCTCCGTAGCGCGCCGTCGCCAGACGAGAGTCCAAGACGGCGACGACGCCGCGATCCCCCTGGGACCGGATGAGGCGTCCGGCGCCTTGGGCCAGACGAATCGCGGCGTGATACGCCGAAACCGCCATGAAACCATTTCCCCCATTCGAGCTCACCGCGCGCGCCCGTGCCGAGGAGAGGGGATCATCGGGACGCGGGAAGGGGATGCGGTCGATCATCACCAATCGACAGGACGACCCTGGTACATCGACCCCTTGCCAGAGACTCATGGTTCCAAAGAGACATGCGTCCTCGTCTTCGGTGAATTCCTTCACGAGCCCTCGGAGCGAGGATTCCCCCTGAACCAACACGTGCACATCGGAGTTTTGACGCACGTACTCGGCCGCTTGTTCGGCACCGCGTTTGGAGGAAAACAGCCCTAATGCACCGCCTCCGGAAGCTTCCACCAGTTGGAGAATCCGTTCGAGCTGTTCTTCGGAAACTCCACGTGCAGGTTTGGGCAGGTCCGCGGCCATATACAGCATCCCCTGCTTGGGGTAGTCGAAAGGCGAACCGACATCGAGCCCTTCCCAGGACGGGGCCTTCTCCCCTTTGAGGCCCAAAGACCCCGCAACGGCGTCGAAAGATTGCCCGATCGAGAGCGTCGCGGAGGTGAGGACCACTGTTCTGTCCTCGAATAGCCCCTCTCGCAATCGGGAGGCCACAGACAAAGGAGCCACATGTATCGTCGCCGGGTCCGTATCCGCCGCTGCGACGTACCCACGCCCAGGCTCCCATCCCCCCACTCGGCTAAGCCACACGACTTCAAAGACACCGTCCGCCCCGAGAGTACGCTCGGCGAGCTCGAGAATTTCCGTCAACCGTGCACGGGCCATTTGACGTCCGGCGTCGGAATCCTTGGCTTCTGGCTTGGTGTCAGACAAGGCCGCCCTAGCCGCATCCCGGGTGAGTTCCATGGCCCGTTGGAGATCTGGGGTGAGCCCCTGAGGCATGAGTTCGGCAGGTTTGCCAGTGCACGCGGCGTCAAGGGCCTCCGCGGCAGACTGAAGGGGCTCAAAGGCTGCAGAAGTATTTTTCCGGACCGCGCGAGCAGCCGAACGCACCATGACCGGAGATATTGCCCCCGTCACGGCCCCGGTCACCCGGTCCACGAGTTCGTGGGCTTCATCGACGATCACGGTGTCGTGCTCCGGCAAGACCCCAATCCCCTCGAAGGCGTTGATCGCCAACAACGCGTGATTGGTAATGATGACATCGGCCTCGCCCGCTTTGTGGCGAGCGAGCTCCGAGAAGCATTCCTCGACCAACGGACATTTTCGGCCAAGACATTCCGAAGCCGTCACGGAAACCTGCCGCCAGGCCTTGTCCGAAACACCCGGAAGAAGCTCGTCGCGGTCACCGGTATCAGAGGATTCCGCCCATGACCTCAACCTCACGACCTCTTCCGCAAGACTCGAACCGGCCTGGTCCGGATGCCCCGAAGCCTTCGCGCCCTCGGAGTTCAGCGAGAAGAGGGCGTTCGGGTCTTCTTCGTCCGGATAACCACCTTCCAATTTGTGAAGACACACGTAGTTATTGCGCCCCTTCAACAACGCAACATCCACGGGGCGTTCCAGTTGGTCGTCCAGTGTTTCGAGTAAGCGAGGTAGGTCCCGATTGACGATTTGCGACTGCAACGCGAGCGTCGCCGTCGCAACAACGATGGGAGACTCCGACTCGATGGAGTGACGAATGGCCGGCACCAAATAGGCAAGCGATTTACCCGTCCCCGTACCTGCCTGAACCAGCAGATGACGCTGCGTCTCCAGCGCTTGAGCCACGTGCGCGGCCATGTTCCGCTGGCCGTCTCGGCGTTGCCCGCCCGTGCGTTCAACGGCCACGTCGAGCAATTCGAGGGTGTCCTTGGCACCGGGCAAGGTTTCGGGTTCGCTGCCTTGTGGCGCGACGATATTCTCACGGTTCACCGAGTCCACGCCCCTACTCGGATGCGACAACGAAGTCGTGAAGCTCCGCGGCCATATCCGCACGCACGAGGACCGTGAGCCGTGTGCCATTCTCGTGGAACTCGGTCTCGAGGATCTCGGCGTCCCACGAGTGAAGGCGTGAAACTACTTCGCCATGGGTATAGGGCACGAGAAGTTCCATCCGCACGTCCGGCCGCGGGATACTCTCCGAGATGAGTTGCTTGAGTTCTTCGATGCCCTCCCCAGTTCGCGCAGAGACCACGGCGTGTTGCGGTTCACGCTGACGGAGACGTTCGACGACGAAGGGGTCGGCGGCATCGGCCTTATTCAGAACGATGATCTCCGGTACGTCATGGGCGTCGACATCCGCCAACACTTCACGGACGGCACGGATCTGTCCCTCCGGCTCGGGGTGCGAGACATCCACGACGTGCAGTAAGACGTCGGCGTCCGCGACTTCTTCCAAAGTGGACCGAAAGGCCTCGACAAGCTGAGTCGGCAATGACCGCACAAAACCCACGGTGTCCGAGAGCGTATAGCCGATTCCGTCGGGTGTCTCGGCCTTGCGGACGGTCGGATCCAACGTTGCGAACAGGGCGTTCTCTACGAGAACCCCTGCATCGGTCAGCCGATTCAGCAGTGACGATTTGCCGGCGTTGGTGTATCCCGCAATGGCGACCGAGGGGACATGATTCCGACGCCTGTTCAACCGTTTCGTTTCTCGAGCCGGCTTCATGGCGGCAATTTCACGGCGAAGCTTGGCCATCCGGCCACGAATGCGGCGTCGGTCCAGCTCGATCTTGGTTTCACCGGGACCGCGGGAACCGATACCCTCGCCGCCAGCGGCACGACCACCGGCCTGACGGGACATGGAATCGCCCCAACCGCGGAGCCTGGGTAACAGGTATTCGAACTGCGCAAGCTCCACCTGAGCCTTGCCCTCGCGAGACTTCGCATGCTGGGCAAAAATGTCCAGGATGAGCGCGGTGCGGTCGATGACCTTGACCTTGACGATGTCCTCCAGTCCGCGCCTCTGCGAGGGTGCCAACTCGGAATCGACGATCACGGTGTCGGCTCCCGTCGATTTCACGATCTCTTGGAGCTCTTGGGCCTTCCCGGAACCGAGGAAGGTACCCGGATCAGGCTTGAGGCGCCGCTGCACGAGCCCGTCCAGCACCTCGGAACCAGCAGTTTCTGCAAGGGCCGCAAGCTCTCGAAGGGAATCTTCGGCTTCTCGTTGGGTTCCCTCCGACCAAATACCCGCGAGGACCACCCGTTCAAGGCGAAGCTGGCGGTACTCGACTTCGGTCACGTCTTCGAGCTCGGTCGAGAGTCCCTGGACTCGTCGCAAGGCCCGACGTTCGTCAAGTTCTTGTTGGTCCCCGTCGGCCTCGGTGTGACGTGTGCCTTCTTCGGCCAGTTCGGGCGCTTTATGCGCGAGGATCGAGGAATCACGTTCCTCGTCGGACGAGATACGCCCGAGGACTCGATCCACCGATGCCCTCAGCCGAGCATCACTCGGCGTGGAATCGCCGGAGTTGAGGTGGGATGATCCTGAGGTGTTGTCTTGGGGCATAATGCCTTTCTTGAGAACGTAGCGGATTCTGCCCGCCACGGTAGTATTCGGTAATTCTATCGGGAACGTTGAGCGATTGGGGCTCGGCGGGACGGTTGTGGATGAACGCTCGTCCGCATCCGATCTGCGGAAACGCAAAGCCACCCCATGCCGTAAAATCGGGCAACATGGCCGAGCACTACTTTTCATCCCACGATGGGGAAACCACCCGCACAATCCCCCTGAAGGTCGAGCTCGACGGCGTCGGCAGAGATTTGGTGACCGCTCCAGGTGTCTTCAGCCCGAAAGGCCTCGACAAAGGAACGGCCGTCCTTCTCAAAGAAGTCCCTGAACCTCAGGGAAATTCCCTCCTGGATATCGGTTGCGGTTGGGGCCCCATCACGCTGAGCCTGGCCCTCCGACGCCCGACCGCCAAGGTGCTCGGTATCGATGTCAACCAGCGAAGCCTCGACCTGACGCGGAGAAACGCCGAGTTGTTAGGCCTGACCAATGTTTCGGTCGGCCTCCCTGAAGACATCGCTCCGGACCAGCGATTCGACACGATCTGGTCCAACCCACCCATCCGGGTCGGAAAGGATGTTCTCCACGACATCCTTCTCACGTGGTTACCTCGGCTATCCCCGGGAGGACACGCGTACCTCGTCGTCCAAAAGAATCTTGGAGCCGACTCATTGATGCCTTGGATGAGCCAACATCTCGACGATTCCTTTGCGGTAACACGGTATGCGACCTCCAAAGGATTCAGGATCCTCCACGTCGAACGCGACCGCTGACCGCGTCAGAGACGAGAAGCCAACCCATCGTCACATCAGGACGACCCGACCCACGAGAGTCGCCGGGCCGGAGAGCACAATGTGTTCGAGGTCGTCCGGGCCCAGAACGAAGGTCGCCCCCAGAGAACCCCCGGGCACATCGATGATCCATTCATCCGGTGCATCCTCTCCCGCCCAGAAACGTGTGGCGGCCGCGGCAGCGCATGCTCCGGTACCGCAGGACTGTGTCTCCCCCGACCCGCGTTCATGGACGCGCATCGCGATGCGACCAATGGTTTCGCTTTCATCGGAATCGAGGGGAACCACGAACTCAACGTTTGTTCCGCCGTCGGGGTGGGGTCTGACCGTCGGGGCACTTTCCAGTCCGAGCTTTTCGAGCTTTTCTTCCCCCGCCAGAGCAACCACGGTGTGTGGGTTACCCATGGTGATTGAGAGCCCGGGTCGCGGCGTCTTGAGTCCACGAGCGGTCACGAGGGCGTCAGATCCGGAAGAACGAGCCTCTTCGCCGTCGATGAATCCCCAAGCTCCCATGTCGACGGCATATCCCGAGGCCACACGGGCCACCGTCTTGGCCCCATCTCGGGTACCGATGGTGAGGGACTGCCCTTCCTCCAGACTCACGAGGCCCTCGTGGCTCAAATAGTGAACGAAGGCGCGGACGCCGTTTCCACACATTTCCGACAGCGAGCCATCGCTATTTCGGTAGTCCATGAACCACTCGGCGCTCGAGTGTGATTCCACGACGGAACGGCCCTCAGCCAGATGTTCGCTGCGTATGGCTCGGATAAACCCGTCCGCACCGATTCCCTGATGCCTGTCGCATACGGCGGCCACCAACTCCGCGTCGAGAGCCAAGTTCCCTTCCGGGTCCGTCACGATCACGAAATCGTTACCGGTGCCGTGGGCCTTCGTCAGCTCGACGCCGGCCAACTCGCCCCAAGGGGAAGCCGATTGGCCCTCAGGCTTGGCTTCATCAGCGGAGCGCGAGGTTGCGGCGTCGTCTTGGGCAACGTCGTGGCGTGGGGTTTCAAGGCGATGAGAAGTCACCCGATTATGTTAGCCCTCGGTTGCCGTGCGGAACAGTTCGACGGCCGCGTTCACGTTCTCGGCGAAAGGGTCCGTAAAATCCAACCAGTTAATCCGTGGATCGGCCCGGAACCAGGTGATCTGGCGTCGGGCAAATTGGCGCGTCGCGACGATGGTCTCTTCCGCGGCTTCCGATACATCCGATTCGCCGTCGAGCACCCTCAAAAATTGACCGTAACCGAGAGCTTTCGACGCCGTCTTTCCCTCACGCAGCCCTACCTGGTCCAGTCTTTTGACCTCGTCCAGCAGCCCTTGATCCACCATCGTGTGCACGCGCCGGGCCAACCGCTCGTGAAGTAGGTGGCGGTCACCGTCCAGACCGATTTGCAGCGCCGGACGTGCGTACTCGCGCCGTGGCATGAAAGACGAGAAAGGGCGGCCCGTGACCTCGTGGACTTCCAATGCACGAACCAGACGACGGTCATCTTTGACCCGGGCGGCAGATTCTGGATCGACGGCTTTCAGACGATCCATGAGGGGACCTCGTCCCCGCGCGGTGAGCTCGTCTTCCAGGCGATGCCGAACCTGCGGATCGGTCCCAGGAAATTCCAAGACGTCCAAAGCGGCCCTCACATAGAGCCCGGAGCCGCCCACCACAATGGGCACCTTGCCCCGAGAAATAATGTCGCCGAAGAGCTGGCGTGCCATCGTTTGAAAGTCCGCGACCGAAGCCTCGTCTCGTACCTCAAGGATGTCGAGAAGATGATGGGGAATGCCCTCTCGCTCGGGGAGCGGCAGTTTCGCGGTGCCGATGTCCATGCCCCGATAGAACTGCATCGAATCGGCATTTACTACTTCTCCGCCGATCTCATGCGCCACGGCAACCGCAAGGTCAGACTTACCCGTGCCGGTCGGGCCCACCACGGCGAGAACCGGTACGTCGGGCGTCATGGGTGACGAGCCGAGCTTCTCCCCCGTGGGGCGCTCTTGTTCCTGATCATCACTCATCAGCCCCACGGCCTCAGAGCCCGTTGGGCAGGGAGAGGGAGCCTCGTCGCGGAATGGTCGGCATCCCGAGATTCGTAGTGCCGGGCTTGCTCTCACCCACGCCGCATGAATCCGCCTGGGAGCGGTCCCACGCGTCACCGGCCCGGGAGCGACGCACGGAGTATTCCTCGGAGGACGACGACACCGGGTCAGAAATCAGATGGAACGGAGCCGTCTCCGTAATGGTGAGTGTGACGAGGTCACCCGGGCGCGGCGTCTCCCCGCCTTCCGGGACGGAGAAATGCACGAGACGTTGATCCTGCGTTCGGCCGGACAAGCGGTGCGTGGCCGCACTCTTGCGACCCGACTCGGCCGAGACCATCACCTCGACTCGACGACCGAGTTGCGCGGCGTTCTCTTCGGCGCTGATGCGGTCCTGCAGAGCGGTGAGTCGTTCGTAACGCTCCTGCACCACGTCCTTCGGCACCTGGTTTTCCATCTCACCGGCCGGAGTTCCCGGCCTGATCGAATACTGGAAGGTGAAGGCGGTGGTAAAACGGGATTTTTCGACGACGTCCAGAGTTGCTTGAAAGTCTTCTTCGGTCTCCCCGGGGAAGCCCACGATGATGTCGGTCGTAATCGCAGCGTGCGGAATCTTTTCCCGCACCTGGTCGAGGATGCGCAAGAACTTCTTGGAGCGGTACGACCTGCGCATCGATTTAAGGACTGCGTCGGATCCTGATTGCAGCGGCATGTGCAACACCGGCATGACGTTCGGGGTTTCGGCCATCGCGTCGATGACGTCCTCGGTAAACGCCGCAGGGTGAGGGCTGGTGAAACGAACCCGTTCGAGGCCTTCGATCTCACCGCAGGCTCGCAGCAGTTTGGAGAATGCCTGTCGATCTCCAAATTCCACGCCGTAGGAATTGACGTTCTGACCCAGCAAAGTGACCTCGATGGCGCCGTCGTCCACAAGGGCCTGGACCTCGGCCAGGATGTCGCCGGGGCGCCGGTCTTTTTCCTTGCCTCGGAGCGAGGGGACGATGCAGAACGTGCAGGTGTTATTACACCCGACGGAAATGGAGACCCAGCCCGAGTACACCGAATCTCGCTTGGTCGGCAGAGTGGACGGAAAGACCTCAAGAGACTCAAGCAGTTCGGTCGCGGCCTCCTCATTGTGCCGTGAACGCTCGAGCAAAGTGGGAAGCGAACCAATGTTGTGCGTACCAAAGACGACGTCGACCCACGGGGCCTTTTCGACGATCGTGTCCTGATCCTTCTGTGCCAGACACCCGCCGACGGCGATTTGCATACCTTCGTTGGCACGCTTGGTGGGCGCCAGTTGGCCTAGGTTGCCGTACAGCTTGTTGTCGGCATTTTCCCGCACGGCGCACGTATTAAAGACGACGAGATCGGGCGTTCCTCCGTCATTTGGAATGTATCCCGCAGATTCCAGCAGACCCGAGATACGCTCCGAGTCGTGAACGTTCATCTGGCACCCGAAGGTTCTCACTTCATAGGTACGGTGTTCGCCGGTCCGCCCATCGATACCCGGCATGGGTTGACGGACGTCCGGTGTTTGGCTGCGAGATTCGGATGCTAAGACGGTCACCGGTCCAGCGTACAAGAATCCGGAAAGCCCGTGGCCCCCAGTTGAGCTCCGTCACCATCGGCACGTACATGCCCCGTGGAGTGAAAACTGGGTCGAGGCACGTAGGCTGACCTTGTGCCGAACATCCCGCATACCCGTTTCTCCACCGATAGGGAGCCTTGGCGATTCGAGGATTCCGCGAGTCTGACCGCTGCCTTTTCGGCTCGAGCACGTGAACCGATGCGTCGCGCATGGGAGCTCGCCTCACACATATTGGGCGGCGCCCCTATGGAAGTGGAGGTGCTCGCCGAATCCTTCCGGGCTATCGTCCTTCGATGTAGGACTCGGGAATCCAGCGTGGTGGCGAAACACTTTCGACGGCGCGACTCTGCCACGAACGCCAGTGGATTTGGTTTCCTTCGGGCCCGCCACGGTGCAGAGGTTTTACCGCACGTAGCTCGGTTGCTGGCCGTCGACGAGGTGGCGAGGATGCTCATCTTCGAAGACGTCGGTTCCGGAGATCCTGTGACGAAGGGGCCACTATCTTTTCGATCGTGGCTCCATTCCTGGCCCACTTTGTGTCGTAACGCTGACTCGACTTTGGGCCGGGCATTCCGAAACTCCATTGCGGCCTCCGACCCTGAATCGGCGCGTCGCGGGACCTCTGGAGCGCTTCCGTCTCTAGGACTACTCCGACGACGTGGAATCCCCGAGTCGGAGATCCGCCGATTGATCGAGCCTGAACGATCGGTCCTATGGTGCGGGGACATGAATCCCAGCAACTTTGTTCGGCATAGGGAACGCGGCGTCCTCCAGATAGATACCGAAGGGACCGGCTATTGCGACCCCGCACTTCTCGTCGCGGAGGTGCGGGGACGGTTGCCCTCAGCCCTGAATCGAGACCGCTTTCTCGGCCTTCTCACACCCCAGGAATGGGATGAGGCTGCCGACCACTTAGCCGGTCATTGGCACGTGACCAGCCGTGACGAAGAGATTGCCCGACGATGTCTTGACGCAATTTCTCACGAGCTACGCTGATCTTTCCCTCAAGGCTTCAACCTATGGAAGCTCCTCGTAGGCTTCGTGCTCTAGGCCCTCGGGAAAAGCATTGAATTCATCCTGACCCGATGCAGCCCGATCAAGCTCAGCCTTGGCGACCTCGAAGGACAAACCCGGCGCGTACCCTCGCCGAGACAACATCGAAGCGAGCCTCCGAAGCTCCTTCTCTCGCGCCGTCCTATCCGTCAGATCGACAGAGGACTTGAGCTTCTTTCGCACCAATTCACTCGCGTCGGTGCGTTCGTCCTCGTCTGTACGTTGAGCGAGAGCGGCTTCAGCGACTTCGCCTGTGACACCCTTATTCGCCAACTCCCGGCGCAATGCTGGTTTGGCGAGTTTCCGGCTCATCGCGCGACTTCGAACGAACATCTCGGCAAATTGCTGGTCATCAACCAAACCGAGGTCTTCGTATTTGTCCAGAATCTCGGAGATGGTCGACTCGCCGATTTCTTTGCTGCGCAACTTTTCTTCCAGCTGGCTTCGGCTCCGGGCCGAAGCAGTCAACTGACGAAGAACTATTTCTTTGGCCCGATCGTATTCACTCGTCGGTGGCGTTTTCCGCGCCGGCTCACTCGACGAGCCTGCATGATCAGACCCGTCTTCACCTGATTGGGCTGAGCCGGGTGAAGCCGCCGAAGCCTCTTGGACCGCGTGGTCCCCAGAGGCTTGTTCCGCAGCACCTAAGAATCGGCCGTCCGACGACGGTCGACCTCCGAGACTACTTCCCTGACGGCGACGGCCGGAACCGTAGCGGTTCCGGCCGTCACCGCGTCCTGAGGTAATAGGCACTAGAAGTTCTCGGGAAGAGCATCCAGCGGATCGTCGCTGAGCTCACCGGCTTCGGCGGTCACCACAGGCTGCTCGTCCTCGGCCGATTCCGGTTCAGTGTCGACAATCCCCGCCTTGATGAGGGTCTTCTGTTGGATCTCCTCGGCCAATTCGGGGTTGTCCTTGAGGAACCGCCGGGCGTTCTCTTTGCCCTGCCCCAGCTGGTCGCCTTCGTAGGTGAACCACGCGCCAGACTTCTTGACGATATTGTGCTCCACCGCCATGTCGATGATTCCGCCTTCAATGGAGATGCCTTCGCCATACAGGATGTCGAATTCCGCAATCTTGAACGGCGGCGCCATCTTATTCTTGACGATTTTGGCCTTGGTCCGGGAGCCGATGGGGTTGGCGCCGTCTTTCAAGGTCTCGATCCGTCGAATATCGATTCGTACGGATGCATAGAATTTGAGCGCCTTACCACCGGTGGTGGTCTCAGGGCTACCGAAGAACACGCCGATCTTCTCGCGAAGCTGGTTGATGAAGATCGCGGTGGTGTTGGTCTGAGACAAACGCCCCGTAATTTTACGGAGGGCCTGCGACATCAGTCGCGCCTGCAAACCCACATGGGAGTCACCCATTTCGCCCTCAATTTCGGCGCGGGGCGTCAGCGCGGCCACCGAGTCCACCACGATGATGTCGACGGATCCGGATCCGACCAACATGTCCATGATTTCCAGAGCCTGTTCACCGGTGTCGGGCTGTGACACCAGAAGATTGTCCGTGTCGACGCCCAGCTTCTCAGCGTATACCGGGTCGAGCGCATGCTCAGCGTCGATGAACGCCGCGATTCCGCCATTCTTCTGGCAGTTGGCCACAGCATGGAGGGCCAAGGTCGTCTTACCGGAGGATTCCGGCCCGTAGATTTCGACGACGCGACCGCGCGGAAGTCCTCCAACGCCGAGAGCGACGTCCAGAGAGAGGGCACCAGTGGAGACCGTTTCCGTCTTCACGGCTTCGCGGTCGCCCAGCCGCATCACGGATCCCTTGCCGTAGTTCTTATCGATTTGCGCCAGAACGGTGTCCAGCGCTTTTTCCCGATCCGATCCTGTCGCGCGGGAAACGGACTGAGTGTTTCGCGATTTGGCAGCCATGGTTACCTCATTTCCGGAGGCTCGCCCGGAGGCGAGACCTGATGTCGTGCGTTTCAGTACCTACGCTAACGGCGGGGACTGACAAGTTAAGCGCTGGGGGTCATTTGTGGATAACCCGTGCTTCGGGTTCTCTGGACAGCCTAGCGGATTTCGAACATAGTTTCGAATATCACCGACTCGGCGCGTCGTCTCAATTATTTAGGCTCCCCCACGTCCGTGCCTAGCCATCGATGTCGGGGCAAATCATGTTGTTCGCAGACGGCTTGCCACACCTCGAGCGGGCGAACGCCGTCGTCGAGCGCCTCTTGGGCCGTTCGGTTTTCCACCCGGTCGAGCACCGTCTGAGAAGCCACCACCCGGGCATACCCCGCCCCGAATTCGTCATCCATACTCCGCCAGAATTCGGATAGCTTCATGCTTTGCATTCCCTTCGTGATCGAGCCGGGCCTTGAGTTCTCATGGACACCGGGCTTCCCGGCGTCGCTTTGAGGATGCCACGGAAAATCCGCGCCTCCCGGCACATACGCAGTGCAGGAGACGCGGATTGTTGTTGTAAGTCTCGGAGCGTGGCTCACCCCGCCCGAAAGCACCGATGAGCCAGCTTCCGTGGATTACTGAGCGACGGGGCGCCCGCGATGGACGTGCGGCAAATCGCTGGATCCGGTGGCGTTCATGCCATATTCGCGGCGGAACTCCTCAGAGAATTCATTCGGAACCGTATCGGGAACGTGAAGACCCTCGGCCGTCGCGAGTCGGTCAGAAACCTCGCGCAACATCTGAGACATGGGTATATCCAACGCAGCGCAGATGGAGGCCAACAGTTCCGACGAAGCCTCCTTCTGACCGCGCTCCACTTCACTCAGGTATCCGAGCGAAACTCGAGCGCTATGGGAAACCTCGCGTAGGGTGCGCCCCTGGCGCTGACGGATGTCGCGGAGAACTTCACCGATTTCGTGACGAAGAACGATCACTTTGGGCTCCTGTGATTCGGGCGTGAATTTTTCAGACTGTCCCACGTCCTTCCAACGGACGACGCCGTTCACGGACACGGGTTGCTTAGTCATCTTTATGCCTGTCTCCCTCTCAACGTGACCCATCATGTGTTGTGGGCCACTGGTCTACTACAGCCTAGTGGAGTTTTCTCAGCCACGTTAGGCTTCTCAACGATTACTTCCTGAACCGTTACATACAGTCAAACGGTGTTCCCTGTGAATTCATTCCCGGCCCCGATGGAAGAATCCTGTGAATACTCTGAACAATGGGTAAACCCAGTGATCAGTCGCCCGCAATCATCGCATCCAGCAGTAATCTCAGGGCGCCATCGACGGCGGATTCCCTGATCTCGCGGCGGTCGCCTTCGAGCCGAAGTTCCTTGGTGGTGAAGCCGAAAGGGCCGGCGCATCCCACGTACACGAGACCGACGGGCTTACCGTCATGTGGCTCGGGTCCTGCCACGCCTGTGGTAGAAACCGCCCAGTCCGTGCGGCAGGCACGACGTGCCCCTGCGGCCATGGCACGCGCGACCTCAGGATCCACAGAACCCTGTTCTTCCAAGAGTTGCCGTCTCACCCCCAAGAGCCCCGCTTTGACGGAATTATCATAGGAGACAACGCCTCCCAGAAAGGCCGACGAAGCCCCCGGAACATCACACAGGGCCGAGGCGACCAACCCGGCGGTCAAAGACTCGGCCGTCGCGATGCTCTGCCCCGAAACGGTCGCCGAGGCAATAATCCGCGCCGCCAACGAGGAGGATGATTCGTCCCTCGGAATCTCGGCCCGGCTCATCAGGCCCTGCTCTCCGAGTGATTCGTCAGATATTCACGGCGTAGTTGCACGGCCTTGACGACATAATCTATGCCCGTGATCACCGTGACGATGACGACGGCGGCCATGACGACCCACCCAGGGATCATGGCCCACCATCCGATCGCACCGAGCGGCAGGATGAACAAGATGAGTGCAATCGTCTGGAGCACCGTCTTAAGCTTTCCGCCCTTGGAAGCGGCCATGACCCCATATCGAATCACGAAGAACCGCATGATCGTGATGCCCCATTCCCGAACGAGGATCACGATGGTGACCCACCACCAGAGCTCGCCCAAGATCGACAGCACCACAAAGGCCGCGCCCGTCAGGAGTTTGTCCGCGATCGGGTCGGCGATTTTTCCGTAGTCCGTGATCAAGTTGCGGGCACGTGCAATGTCACCGTCGAGCTTGTCCGTGTACATCGCCACGCCGAAGACGACCACGGCGGCCCACCGCAAAAGCATTGAGGTCTCGCCAAAGTGACCGCCCGCGAGCAGGAACCACACGAAGAACGGAACCATCAGGATCCGAATCGTGGTCAGCACGTTGGGCAGGTTGAGGTTGGACGGTTTGGCGGCTTCCCCCGCGGGGTTTGGGCTACTCATCTTCCGTCTCCTCCATCGACTCTCCGTGGCCTTGGGCCTTGATTCGTCACCGACCGGTCAGTTGCCATGCGTCTTCGTTACTGGGCTCGTCGGCGCCGTCGTGATAATCCGTTGCGACGTTTTGCAACGATTCTTCCACGGGGTCGCCGCCGGCGGGCTCTTCCGGCTCGGGTTCTTCGCCACGAAGTCGGGCCAAGGCGTTAGGGAGGTCATCCGGGGCTACCAGAACGTCGCGAGCCTTCGATCCCTCGGAGGGCCCGACGATCTCCCGAGATTCCAAAAGGTCCATGAGACGACCGGCCTTTGCGAAGCCGACACGCAACTTTCGCTGCAACATGGAGGTCGAACCAAATTGGGAATTGATGATGAGTTCGGCCGCCTGCAACAGGACGTCGAGATCGTCTCCGATGTCCTCGTCGATCTGTTTCTTCGGCTGATCTTGGATGACATCGGCTCGGTAGCTCACCGGCATCTGCTTCTTGACGTGCTCGACGATGTCGTGAATTTCCGACTCCGTGACCCACGCACCCTGGACACGCATCGGCTTCGACGCGCCCATCGGGAGGAACAGCGCATCGCCTTGGCCGATGAGCTTTTCCGCACCCGCCTGGTCCAGGACCACGCGAGAGTCGGTCACGGACGACGTCGCAAATGCCATACGGGAGGGCACGTTGGCCTTGATCAGACCGGTGACCACGTCCACGGACGGGCGCTGGGTCGCCAGGACCAGGTGAATGCCCGCGGCACGGGCGAGCTGGGTGATGCGCACGATCGCGTCTTCGACGTCACGCGGGGCAACCATCATGAGGTCCGCGAGCTCGTCAACAATCACCAGGAGGTACGGGTAGGGGCGGATCTTTCGTTTGGATCCAGGCTCGGCCTGAACCTTTCCTTCTCGGACCGCCTTGTTGAAGTCGTCAATGTGTTTGTACCCGAAGTGAGAGAGGTCGTCGTAGCGGGCGTCCATCTCCCGAACGACCCATTGCAACGCCTCGGCGGCCTTCTTCGGATTCGTGATAATCGGGGTGATGAGGTGCGGGACACCTTCATAGGCCGTGAGTTCGACACGTTTGGGATCCACCATGACCAAGCGGACCTCGTCGGGGGTGGCCCTCATCAGGATGGACGTGATCATCGAATTCACGAACGAGGACTTACCGGCACCCGTCGCGCCAGCCACCAACATGTGCGGCATCTTGGCGAGGTTTGCCACGACGTATCCGCCTTCGACGTCCTTGCCGACGCCCATAACCATGGGGTGCGGCGTCGCATGCGCCATCTGAGAACGCAGGACGTCGCCGAGTGCGACCGTCTCGCGGTCGGTGTTGGGAATCTCGATTCCGATGGCCGACTTGCCAGGGATCGGCGAAAGAATGCGCACATCCGCGCTGGCCACCGCATATGAAATGTTCTTGGACAATGCCGTGACGCGTTCGACCTTGGTGCCTGCACCCAGTTCGATCTCGTATCGAGTCACGGTGGGTCCGCGGGAGAAACCGGTGACCTCGGCGTCGACCTTGAACTGTTCCAGCACGTTGGTCAGGGCGCGCACGACGGCGTCGTTGACCTCGGACCGTTCCTTCGCGGGAGGGCCTTGGGTCAGCATCTGCTGTGTCGGAAGCTCGTACGGACTCACGGCGAGCGCGGCATCGCGTGCGGCACCGGTCTGAGGTTGAGCATGAGGAAGGTTGGTGTCGACGGCGTCCGCTACCGTGGCGCCATGAGCCTGAGCGTCCTGGGGGTCTGCCTTGTCGACGATGGGCGATACCCCGTCTGAGGGGTCCTGGACCGATGCTCCACTCGGCGTCGCTGTGCTGGGCCGACTCTTCGGAGAGGGGACGCCCCCTCGAGCCGTACCAGTGAGCACCTCGGTCTCGTCCTCGCCTGGTGCGTTGAGCTGCCGTGTTTGGTCCAGTTCATCCTCGGGAGCCGGGGCGGCCGGATCGGTTTCGCCGCGTGCTGCACGGGCGCGATTGAATTTGCCCAAGTCAAAGATCTCGGACTTCTTCTTAGTGGGCCTTGCCGTCTTCGCGCCAGCATTGGTGTGGTCAAAGAGTTCAGTATCCGACGGCTGGATACGACCGCCGTTCGGATCCGCGCGATGGCCACTCTCGTCCACGACGGCGCGCGTAAAGGCTTCATCACCGTCGTACAGGTCCAGGGGCTCCTCGTCGGCCTTCTTGCCCTGACGACGCCGGAACCGAGACTTCTTGCTCTTCCGCTCCGCCTCGGGAAGGGAGCCAGTCTCAAGATAGCTGCGGTCGTGGTCGGGAGCCGCAAGGTCGGTTTCCGCGCGGGCGGGCTTCTCCCCCATGAGCCGCCCAAAGGCGGACTGAATATTCGGGATGATCTGTCGCACCGGCGTCGCAGTCACAATGAGAATCGAAATGAGCAACAGCAGCACGTGCAACGCCACGACGCCGGGCACCGTGACGAGCTTGCCCATGGTGGCGCCCGCAAGGAGACCCACGATTCCACCGCCACGGCGAACGCCTTCAAACCCGCCGTCGATGCTGGGCGATCCGGCCGCGATATCGAAAAGGGCCGAGCCGCAAATCATCATGATCAGAAGGCCCACGGCGATGCGATTATTGGCCCCCATCTCCGTGGGGTGACGGAAGGCCCGGATCGAAAAACCGCCCAAGAGGACCGGAGCCACGAGCGCCATGTGCCCAAAAGTTCCGGCGACCACCGAGTGCCACGCCATCGCCGGCCACGACACCGCTTGAATACCCACGGAGGCTAGAGACCACCATTCAACGGCGGCGGTTATGAGCGCCAACATCAACATGAGCAGGGCGCCGCCGTCGCGACGCTCCTCTGGCTCTACAGACGTCCGGAGGGTACCCATCCGGCGCACGGCGCCACCCACGAGATGGGCGCAACCAACCCACGCACCAACAATGGCCCGGATAAACCAATGGGGCTGATCGGGTGCGTTGGCGCCTGCACGCGAAGAACGGTTGGCGGCCTTTGTCGTGCCGCTCGACGATCGTCGCGACTGCGATGCGCCCTTTTTTGGGGTGGGGGAAGTTCGAGTCGCCATATGTTCCAGGGTAAACGATGAGGGCGGAACCCACACTCACGTACGGCCTCAACCGCACCACATGTGGATACCGCCCTCGAAAACCCGGCACTCCATGTGCCTGGGGATAACCGTTCTTAGGAGTTCTTTCCCGCCTCCACGACCACAGGAATGATCATGGGCTTGCGGCGGAGCTTGCGGCCAATCCACTGGCCGATCGTGCGACGCACGATCTGCTGCATCTGGTGGTTGCTCAGACGCTTGGAGCTCTTCTCCTGCATCGCTTCTTCCAATGCCTCGGTGATCTTGGGGATCATCGGCTTGAACACGGAGTCGTCCTCGGCAACGCCACGCGCGTGGACATCCGGCCCGGCCACCACCCTCTTGGAGGCACGGTCCACGACGATCACGATGGACACGAAGCCCTCTTCGCCGAGCGTCCGACGATCCTTGAGGTCTTGATCCGTGATTTCGCCCACGGACTTACCGTCCACGTAGACGTAGCCGCAGTCCACCGCGCCAACAATTTTCGCCTGGCCATCCTTCATGTCCACGACGACGCCGGATTCACCGAGAAGGACGTTTTCCTCCGGAACGCCGGTTTCCATCGCCAGCTTGCCGTTGGCGATCAGGTGGCGGACTTCACCGTGCACGGGCATGACGTAACCCGGTTCAAGAATGTTGTAGCAGTAGAGCAATTCTCCCGCAGCGGCGTGGCCCGAAACGTGAACCTTGGCGTTACCCTTGTGGATCACGTTGGCACCAAGCTTCAGCAAACCGTTGATGATGCGGAACACGCTGTTTTCGTTGCCCGGGATCAGCGACGACGCCAAGACGATGGTGTCGCCTTCCTGGATCTGCACCCGGTGATCGCCACTGGCCATGCGGGACAGCGCGGCCATCGGTTCACCCTGAGAACCCGTGCACATCAGCACGACCTCGTCATCCCGGTAATCATCGATGTGCTTCATGTCGATCAGCACGTTATCCGGAACCTGGAGGTACCCCAGTTTCTCCGCGATGGACATATTGCGGACCATCGAGCGGCCGATCAGGGCGACCTTGCGGCCACGCTCGACGGCGGCGTCGATGACCTGCTGCACACGGTGAACGTGCGAGGAGAACGACGCGACGATCAGGCGTTTCGGAGCATCACGGAAGACGTCCGAGAGGACAGGACCGATGTTCTTTTCGGTCGGAGTGAAGCCCGGGACCTCGGCGTTGGTGGAGTCAGGCAGGAACAGGTCCACGCCTTCCTCGCCGAGTCGCGCGAAGTGGCGCAAGTCCGTGATGCGACCGTCCAGCGGAAGCTGGTCCATCTTGAAGTCACCCGTGTGCAGGACATTGCCCGCAGGTGTGCGGATGAATACCGCGAGGGCATCCGGGATGGAGTGGTTTACTGCAACGAATTCGCATTCGAACGGACCGAATTTCTCGATGTCTCCCTCGGCCACTGCCGTAGAAGCCGAACGAATGCGGTGCTCCTGAAGTTTGGCCTCGACGAGCGCGAGGGTTAGCTGCGAGCCAATCAAGGGAATATCGGGGCGGCGCTTCAGCAGGTACGGAACGGCGCCGATGTGATCCTCATGGCCGTGCGTCAGCACAATGGCCAGCACGTCGTCGAGCCGGTTCAAGATGTGGTTGAGGTCCGGCAAGATCAAGTCCACACCGGGTTGCGTCTCTTCGGGGAAGAGCACGCCACAGTCCACGATCAAGAGTTTTCCGTTGATCTCGTAGACGGTCATATTGCGACCAACTTCGCCCAGGCCGCCGAGCGGCACGACACGCAAGGTGTCTTTCTGAAGCCTAGGAGGCTTGGGCAAATCTGTGGGAATCTGGGTCACGTGACCCCTTTCTGAATGTTTTCGGTCGCGCTCTAAACCGCGTCGACCGTATTTATTTGATGCTTGAAGTTGCCACGGTCCCCTCGAGATCGGATCGCATCTGAGCGATTTCCGCCTCGGTGGGGTCCACGTGGGGCAGGCGAACTCGGCTGGATGTCAGCCGTCCCTGCCAGTGAAGAATTGATTTTGCGGCCACTGCCCCGGGGACCCGGGTCATGGTCGCGGAGACGACGGGATGAATCTCGCGGTGAAGGGCGGCCGCAGTTGCCAGGTCACCGGCCACGACGGCATCAATCAGTTCCCGGAAGTGCTCGGGAATCACGTGAGTCGTCACGCCGACGAGTCCCATGGCACCGATGGACATCCACGGTAGCGTCAGCCCGTCGTCACCCGAGTAAAACTGCAGATTCGTGCGGGACATGACCTCGGTTGCGGCCGCAAAATCCGCCTTGGCGTCCTTAACGGCAACGATATTGGGGTGCTCCGCCAGCGCGATCATCGTGTCCGGAGCGATCTGAATGCCGGCGCGTCCGGGGATGTCATACAGCATGACCGGAGTCGTCACCGCGTCGGCGACCGTGCGGAAATGAGCAAGGAGGCCGGACTGCGTGGGCTTGTTGTAATACGGCGTCACGACCAGAAGGCCGTCCACTCCGACCTCTTCCGCGAGGGCTGCAAGATGCAAGGTGTGTGCGGTGTCGTTCGAGCCCACACCCGCAATGATCGAGGCCCGATCCCCTACGGCGTCCTTGACGATGCGGAATACCTTCGCGTTTTCCTCGTCCGTCATGGTCGAGTATTCACCCGTGGTTCCGCACACCACCAGGCCGTCGTTGCCGCGGTCTACCAGGTCGACGGCCAGTCGGGCCGTCGCCTGTTCGTCGACGCTACCATCGTCCGCGAACGGCGTGACCATAGCGGTCAGCAATCGACCGAACAACGGCTTGACGGTAGTGGGGTTCTCGTTCGAAGACTCAGACATAATCCCCAGGCTACAACACAACTAGGACTCTTCGCCCTGGTACAACGCGCCTACTGAACGTCCACGATGTAAGGCCACGGCGTCGCGCATGGACCTCCGGGCCCGCTTCCGGTCCCCCGCGGCGTCGTACGCGCACGAAAGTCGGAACCAGGAACGCCAATCGTCAGGATTTTCCTCAACGTCACGTTGAAATTGAGGAAACTGCTCATCGGCGGCGGCGCGGTCAATTCCACCGGCGGCCGTTCGAGGCAGATTGTCTTCGGGGAGCCCGCCTTCTGACGCCAGGATTGATCCGAGCTGCTGAACACGGATGCCAAAAAGAACTTCTCGGATGAGCGCCCATGCCCCGATCAAGGGCAGAACGATCAGACCGGCACCGAGCAAAATTCCCGTGATGTTACCGGCGGCGACCAACAGAATGCCTCGCTGGAGGGTCAGCACCAGATACAAAGCCAATAATGCCACCGTGACGGCGGCGAAGGTCTTGCCTTTATTCGTGGATTCGACGAACACGAAGGCAGCGCTGAACGCCAAAATAACGAGGATGAACAGCCGCGTTCCGCTCGGAATCGGGAGGAGCCACACGCTGACGGCGGCAAGCACGGCCACCACCGCCGTGAATACTTTGAGTCCGCGCACGCTCAGGCCAAGTCCAGGTAGCCGTCGAGACCGTGGGTCAGGCCGGGGCGCTCCCCCACGGTTCGCACTCCCAAGAGAACTCCAGGCATGAAAGACACCCGGTCAAAGGAGTCGTGGCGGATTGTCAGCTGCTGCCCGATATCACCCAACACGATCTCCTCATGTGCCACGAGCCCACGCAAACGAACGGCGTGAACGTGGACGTCGTCGATCACGGCGCCACGGGAGCCTTCGGGATCGGTTTGAGTCGCATCCGGGCTCGGACCTCGGCCGGCTTCTCGCCGTGCCTGGGCAATCTCCTGCGCGGTGTGTCGAGCCGTTCCCGAGGGAGCATCCAATTTCTCCGGGTGATGCAGTTCGATCACCTCAACGGATTCAAAATACTTGCTTGCGGTCGCGGCAAATTTCCCGGCCAACACGGCGCCGATCGCGAAATTCGGGGCAATCAGCACTCCCACTCCGGGATTCTTCTCGAGCAATTCGTTCAACCGGCCTTGCTTGGCCTCGTCCCAGCCCGTTGTCCCCACGACGGCGTGCATCCCGTGCGAAACGGCGAAGCGGACGTTCTCCTCGCTCGCGTCGGGAACAGTCAGGTCGACGACGACGTCGGCCTCTGCCTCCACCAGCGCGTCCAAGGTATCACTCGAGCCGAGCGCCGCCACCAATTCCATATCTTCTGCTGCATTCACCGCGTCGACGGCCTGCGAACCCATACGGCCCGCGGCACCCAGAACGGCCACCTTGATCACGTCAGTCATAAACCCCACCCTATCGCCGCATCGCTGCACTCGACGACGATGACGTCCGTCTCCGCGAGGGATCCTCCCGCGATGTGTGGCTGAGAACGCGACCTCCTCCCAGCTGGGACGGATACCATGAAGTTCAGTTACCTTCGCGTCAGCAAGAGGAAACACAACCCCACGTTTCATTCCCCAGGATCCACACCTCGTATGTCTTCCCCCACTCCCTTTGCCTCCTCCGTTCCCCCTGAAGCGGCAGAGAGCAGATTCGTGCTCCGCGGCCTTGACGGGTTGCGAGCGATCGCCGTTACGGCCGTGATTGTGTATCACCTGTGGCCGGGAGCGCTGCCGGGTGGCTTGGTCGGCGTCGACCTCTTCTTCGTGATCTCCGGGTATCTCATCACGGCGCTATTACTCAAAGAAGCCGCATTTACGGACCGGATGCGATTGCCCCAGTTCTGGATGCGACGACTCCGTCGACTCGTCCCGGCGATGGTTCTGTGCGTCGTGGTGTGCACGAGTCTCGCCCTGCTGGTGGGCGGCGACGTATTGGTGGAAATGCCGCGCCAGGTGTTCGGGGCGCTGACGTACACCTCCAACTGGACCAATATTGCTGCGGGGAATGACTATTTCGCACAGACCAATCCGGAGTTGTACACCAATTTCTGGTCGCTGGCTTTGGAAGAGCAATTTTACCTCGCCTGGCCCGTCATCCTCGTGGTCACGTGCATGCTCGTCAGCACCTGGCGGCGTCGCCGTGTTGTGCCCATGGTCCTGGGCGTGGGGTCCATCGTGGCGATGCTCGTGTGGAACGCCGTGGAAGGCTCCACCACTCGCGGATACTACGGCCTCGATACCCACGCCTTCGGTCTGATGCTGGGAGCGGTCTTGGCATTGGCTATCCCGTGGAGTATGTACCCGCCGCGTCCCGGGGTGAAGGTCTGGGCCCTCGATCGAGGTTTTCGCCCCGGCCTGAATATCGTGCGTATCCTCGTTGGTTGGCTGAGTCTGCTCCTGTTGCCGTTCCTGTGCCTCACGCTCAATGAGGCGAACCCTTCACTTTTGGCTCCTTGGGGCCTTCTTGCCGCGTCAATCCTTGGCATCGGGTGCATTCAGGCACTTCTACCGGACGTTCGAGGAACGGGCGCCGAAGGGTTGCGCCGACTCTTATCCCTGGCGCCGCTGGCCTGGCTCGGCAAGAGGTCCTACGGAATCTACCTATGGCACTGGCCGCTCATGGCCCTGGCCCACTACGGCGCACCTGAGGTTCCGGGGCATTTGCGAAATCTGGGTGTCCTCTTCGTGACGGTCGTGATCGCTGCGGTGTCCTACCGCTGGCTCGAACAACCCGTTCGCCGACTGGGATTCGGAGGCGCTCTGGCCCGGTTGGGCGGAGCCGTGACGCGTGCAGGTCGTCCCCGGTGGATCGCCGTTGGCTCGGTCAGTTTGGGGCTCCTCGCGGTAGGGGGAACCGTCGTCGCGTGCCTTCACGCTCCCCAGCAGACGCAAGCCGAATCCGTGGTGGCGGAAGGAGAATCCGCGCTGTCGTCGAGCCCGACGCCGAGCGCTTCCCCCTCGGAGACCGCCTCCGGACCTCAGCCCTATCACCCCACGCCAGGCGGACAAGACGTCACGATGATTGGAGACTCCGTGACCCTGGCTTCGGCCGAGGCGCTCCAAGACAAATTGCCGGGAATTTCTATCGATGCAGCGGTGAGCCGCAACGTCAGCGAAGGAATCGACCTGGCGCGGCAACGTTCGGAAGACGGCACCTTGGGCCGAGTGGTCGTCATCTCGCTGTCCACCAACGCCGCCATGACCTCCCACGACGTCGATCAACTCGTCAAGATCGCGGAGTCCGGCGAGGTCCGAGAAGTCGTATTAGTCACGGGTCAAGCGCCCCCAACCTTGGACTGGGTCTCGACGTCAAATAACACCATCCGGGAGGCCACCGGGGCGAACGACAAGCTGGTGCTCGCCGATTGGGCGAAGGCTTCGGACGGCAAACGGGACCTTCTGGTTTCCGACGGCGTTCATCCGCAGGCCGCAGGCCAGGACCTTTATGCCACCACGGTCGCCGACGCCGTCGATCACGCTAAACAGAATCTCGAGAAAGCCACGGCTGGACTCTCCGAGTCGCAGAACGCCCAACAATCCGCTGCTCCCGGGCCGTAATTTCAATCCACGGCACTCTGTGACGTGATCTCCGACGGGTGACGACGTTCCGGGCTGTTAGGTTCGATGGATGGAGAATCCTCACGCCAGATCCGTTTCCATCAGTTTTGCCGTGGGCAATGCGCGAGGCGAGCTCCTCGCTGGACACCGACCGGATGCCCAGTACTACGCGGCATCCACCATGAAACTCGCCGTGCTACTGGCGGCGGGCCGTGGCCTCAAGGTAGGGACGTTGGACTGGACGGCGACCTACCCGTCCACCAGGACTTTCACCGGCGTCGACGGGCACCCATTTCGCTTGACGGGCGACCATCTCGACCCTGAATTTCCCCCTGAGTCCACGCCGGTTCCAGTGACTGACCTTCTGGAGGCCATGATCTCGCGGTCCTCGAATGAAGCGACGAATATGCTGATGCGCGAGGTTGGGCTCCCGGCGATCGAGGGCGTCCTTCGAGATTTCGGTGTGAATTCGACGCGCATCGAACGACTCATCGGTGATGAGGCCGCCGAGCAACGGGGTCTCAGCAACATAACCACCGCACGCGATCTCGTCACTCTGATGCATGCGACCGCAAACGGATGGGAGGGCCCCTGTGCCACGTCTTTGGGCCTAGAGACCACCCGTTTCTTCCAAGAAATCCTGAAGGCACAACGCACGGCACCCATCGGTAGAGCACTGCCCGCCGGAACGGTGTGGGGCTCCAAGTCCGGGGAGGTTCCCGGGATCCGCCACGACGTCGCCTTCGTCGGCGACCCAGGCGCCAAGGACTGCCAGTACCTGTCCATTTGTACCCGGGGTTACACCGAGGAGGCGGCCGACGAGGCGATAGCGGCCTTGGTCACCGCGCTCATGAGCCGCCCCCGATCTTCATAGAAAACCCCCATACGACGTCGTCGTATGAGGGTTTCGCCGTTCACAGCATCCGGCGTGCGCCCGAGAACTCGTCCTTGGAATCCCATGTCTTCCAGTCCGTGATCGAGACGCTCGTCGACTCGTTGGGAGCGTGAATCATCTTGCCGTCGCCCATATACATCCCCACATGGTGCACGGCACCGGTGCCTCCAGGTTGGGCGAAGAACAACAAGTCACCCGGTTGCAGGTCCCGTTCGTCCACCGCTGTGCCGAACTCGGCCTGGGCGTCCGCGTCACGGGGAATATCGATTCCATGCGCCCGGTACATATTCGAGGTGAATCCCGAACAGTCGTACCCGTAGGACGACATTCCGGCCCACAGGTACCGCAGACCCAAGAACCGCTGGCCCGTTTCAACGACCTGCTCCCCGGTCGGTTTCGGTGCCGTCTGGCCCGGCTGGTAGACCTCGACGTCGCTGGTCGGCAACGTACCGGAACCCCCGTCCGGCAACTGAACGGTCACATGGTCGCTAGACTGTTTCGCCACCGGAAGTTCGGTATTGAAGCTGACGTCGGTCGTCGGAGTTCCGGCTTTCGTCCCGGCGACGACGCTCTTCTTCGCGGTCACCACGGCACGGGGTGCCTGCTTCTTCGCGTCGGCAAACGTCGGGTTCTCCACCAACTGACGGACGGGCATCCACCCAGGGTATCCACGTGGATCACGGGGCGTCATCTGATCGGTCACGACCACCTTGGCCCATTCCCCGGAAACCTCCGTCACCGTGACACGAGACCCATAGAGAGCCTGAGTCTCTAGATGTCCGGTGAGCCAGCCCCGGAGCTTGGTGTCCTGAAGGTTCTGATTCCACAAGTCCAGATCGGTCGGATGGGTCGTTGAGGGGCGATCTTCGGGGCGGTCTTGACCAGGCTCGGTCCACAGGGTTGCGACGTTGTCATTGACAAAAGCCGTGTCACCGGCAGATATCTGCCCGGATTCATGGGCAACATCCGACGGAGAGGAACCGTCGGCCCAAGCGGCCGTACCCGTCGTCGTGCACGCGAACACTAAAGTCGCGGCGGCCGCGAGAATGCGTGGGGTTTTCATGCGAGATGTCCTTCCATCAGGGACCCAGCGGCTTGGATGCCAAGTCCGGTCTTTTTCGTCACGGTCAGATGCGCGCCGTCGCGCACGTATCCGCCCGAGATTCTGGGGTCATCGATCCATTCGGCCGAATCGAGATCGACCAGGCCGATGGACGGTCGAGCGATCGCGAGATGTACCGCGGCCGCAATTGAAGGTCGCGGCTCCATCATGGCGCCGATCATGCATCCGAGCCCAGCGGCTTCGGCGATGTCGGCGAGCGCAATGGCGGCCCGAATACCGCCGCATTTGGCGAGTTTGATGTTCAGCATGTCAGCTGCGCCGCGCCGGACAATCTCCACGGCGTCATGCGGCGTGGCTACGGACTCATCCGCCATGATGGGCGTGTAGACCGCCGCCGTCACAGCCGCCAACGCCTCGAGATCGTGTTTGGGTGTGGGCTGTTCCACCAGGTCCACGGGGAATCCCGAATCTTCCAGGGAGGAAATCGCGCGGATCGCTTCCTGGGCCGTCCACCCCTGATTGGCGTCCAGGCGGAACCGCGCTTGAGGCACGGCCTCCCGGAGAATCTCTAAGCGTTCCATGTCACGGTGCCAATTCTGACCGAGCTTGATCTTGAGGATTCGGAAGCCCTCGTCCCAAGCCTTGATCCCGTCCTGCGCCATGACGTCAGGCTCCCCCAGGCTGACGGTCATATCGGTTTCGACGCTGCCCTCGGTCCGACCGCCCAATGCGACGGTCAGCGGGCGTCCCAGGGCAGCCGACCACGCATCATGAAGCGCGACGTCGACGGCGGCCTTGGCACTGGAATTCCCGGAGCAACTGTTCATGACGACGTCGGAGGCTTCGTGTAGCGACAACGTGCGCCCAACGAGGCTTTCGGACATGGGTCCGTTGACCGCCGCCTCGATCGAGGCCACCGATTCCCCCGTCACCGCCCACGTTTGAGCCGCCGATCCGATCCCCCGAACGTCGCCGTCGAGGTCGAGCTCGACGAGGACTCCGTCGATGGCATCCGCTCGACGTCGGGATGTCACAAAAGGCCGGACCAAAGGGCCACGGTAAGGCACGGTAGCGAGGCGACGGACGGTCAGTGCGCCATCCGTCGGGGCTGGCATGCTCAGGTGCTTTTCGGTTGACTCCATCATCACAGCACCGCCAAAACTTGCGCGGTGATGAGCCCGAAGAATGTCCCCAGGAATGCACCCATCAGGGCAAAGAGCACACCCACGGGGACGAGCTGCCGATTGAAGGCGCTCGCGACCACCGGTGCGGAGGCGATGCCCCCAATGTTGGCCGTGCTCGCAACGGCGAGGCTGAAGAGTTCCGTCCGAGTCAATTTGGCGTATACGACCATCACGACGATGTGCACGATCATGACGATGACGCCCGCCACCAGGTACAACGGCGCTTGAGCCAGAGAGGAAAAATCGGACTGCGATGCAATGATTCCGATAATCAGGTACAGCATGACGGTGGCAACCTCGCTCGATCCGGCGACGGCTCCGAGCCGGGTGGAACCGATCACCAAGCCCAACACGCTGACGATGAGAATGGTCCAGGTGCTCGACGTAATGACCACGCCAACCTCAGGCAAAACATTTCCGATAGCGGTGGCCACTGCGGAGATGAAGATTCCGAAACCGATCACGCACATGAGCGATCCCAGATCGATCGGCTTCTGCTGGTCGGCCTCTTTCTCCCCTGAGTGGGCATCGAGATAGCTCGTATCAGCCTTGGTCCAGGCATTAAATTTGTCGGAAATCGACACCGAGCCAAACATCACCAGCAACCACACCGAGTAGATGATGGTGTCCACGATCAGGACATATCCGAAGACGTTCTGCGGGGCCTGAAGAATAGATTGGACCGCCACCATGTTGGCGGAGCCGCCCGTCCACGACGCCGAGAGTGCACCCAAGGCCTTCCATGCTTCCGGGTCCAAGACCTTCTGAAGAATCAAGAACGCCACCACAAAACCGAGAAAAATGCTGAAGGCGGTGACGACGAAGGTGAGCAACAGTTTGGGTCCGAGCTTGATGATTTTCCGAACATCGCATTGAAACAGCAAGAGGAGAATCATTGCCGGGAGGAGCGCATCCTGAACGGAAGTGCCCGTGGCCAAAACCTGCTCGTTATGGTCGAAGACACCGATCGTGTTGAGCAGAGCCGTCAAAATGTACATCAACACGAATCCCGGGACATACCGAAACAGCGTGAGTCGCGTGCGCTTTTCCAAGAACACGATGACCGCTGCCAGTCCCATCAACACCCCCAAAAAGAGGAAGCCGTCGGTAACCATTTCTCGTTTCCTTCCCAACACCCCCGGAAATGCAAAAAGTCGGAAACCCCGAGACGTCGTCTCGATGTTTCCGACTGGATCCGGTCCCTGGGAAGGGACCAAGCAATCAGGAGGTGCCTGCTACGTGGTATCGATCATCCCGCGATATTTGACCGCCGCGTTCCGCAACGCGGTAATCAGGGCACGCTGAGACGAACCGTGGTACCGGGTGGAGATGGGCTCCACCAGGCGTTCCTCGTCGACGATGCTTGCTCCCACGATCAAGCTCCGGACGAACGTATTCGTCAGGGCCAACGTCGCCGTGCATTCCGCATCGAGGATTCGGTGAGTGTTCCGGTCGACCACGAGGCCGACGAAGAAAATCCCGAACTGGTGTGTGATCGGGTTACTCGACGGCGACTTCGCTTCTCCGGTCACGAAGATCGAGGAACACATGGGAAAAGCTTAACCCCAGACAACTGTGATTACGAACACGTTACGCACGTTGAGCCTCCGCCTCAGCCATGCCGGTACCAACCCACGTCGTCACCGTTTCTCGCTCCGCCAGGTCAGCGGCGAGTTCCTGGACTTCCGCAGCGGTCACGGCGCGAATATTCTGGTGCAATTCGTCCAAATCCGTAAAAGTTCCGGTGTCGAGTTCGGAGCGACCTAAACGGAACATTCGAGATCCAGAGTCCTCGCTCCCCAGCAAGGTCGCGCCACTGAGCTGACCGGTGACCTTATCCAGTTCGGTCGCGCTCATCCCGTGCTCGGCCAGATGATGCAGCTCCCGTCGCATCACATCAATCACCGTGGACGCCTTATCCGGGGTGCACCCTGCGTACATTCCGAAATACCCGGCGTCGGAATAGGACCCGCCAAAGGAGAAGGTGTTGTAAGCGAGTCCACGTTTTTCCCGGACTTCCTGGAAGAGCCGGGACGACATGCCCCCGCCCAGGGCCGCATTTAGCACGGACATCGTGAATCGCTGGGGCGACCCCGCGATCAAACCTGTGCTTCCGATGATCACATTCGCCTGCTCGAAGGCACGATCCACGGTGTGATGGCCGAATTCCGGGGACAATGGTGCGGCCTTGCGAATGCGCCGCGGGGCCGGCGTCGCCCCCTGGGGCAAAGCCCAGCCGGAGCGGTCCAGCGCCTCGAGCACGTGCCGCACGACGTCGCGGTGTTCGAGGCCTCCCGCCACCGAGATGACGAGCTTGTCCGGGGTGTAGTGCTGGGAATAGTGGTCCCAGACGGCGTCACGGGCCACCGAGGTGATCTCTGATGGGTTGCCGCCGATCGGGCGCCCCAGCGGGTGCTCACCCATGATTTTGCTCGTGAAGTTTTCGAAGGCAACATCGGTGGGATCATCCAAATCCATCGCGATCTCTTCGAGGATGACGCCGCGTTCCTGCTCCAGCTCTTGCGGGTCCAAGAGGGCCGAGGTCACCATGTCCGCAATCACGTCCACGGCCATGGGCAGATCCTCTGACAGCACCCTGGCGTAATAGCAGGTATGCTCCTTCGCCGTCAGTGCGTTGGACTCGCCGCCCACGGCGTCGAAGGCCTCCGCTATCTGCAGCGCGTTGCGCCGCTCGGTGCCCTTGAACAGCAGGTGTTCGAGGAAGTGCGTCGAACCATACATTCCCACGGCCTCATCGCGGGAGCCGACGCCCACCCAGAAACCGAGGGACACGCTACGTTGCCCAGGCATGCGTTCGGTGAGAACCCGAACTCCTCCAGGCAAAACCGATCGACGTACCTCATTGCCGCCTTCCCCCGACCAGACCAGGCGTCCGTCGTCGTCGTGCATCTCGGCGGTCAGGTCCTGAGGCTCGAGCCCCAATGTGTACGGCATGTCTGCTGGGTGGTCCTCACTGGTCGGTTTCGGCTTGCGGGAGCACGGTACGCCCCGGCGAACAGTCTAGGGCACGGCGCCACCTGCCCACGACGCACCGAGGCCCCGGCCAGATTCGAGATGAATCCGACCGGGGCCTCAGTGGCTCAACGCGTTACGCCTCGTCGGCGGCTTCGGAGTTGGCCTCATCCTCGGCAACTACCGGGGCAAGCGAGAGCTTTCCGCGGTCATCAACCTTGGTGATTTCAACCTGGACCTTCTGGCCCACTCCGACGACGTCTTCGACGTCGTTCACACGGTTGCCATCGTTGAGCTTGCGGAGCTCAGAGATGTGCAACAGACCATCCTTGCCCGGAGTCAACGAAACGAAGGCGCCGAAGGTCGTCGTCTTCACGACCGTGCCCAAGTAGCGCTCGCCCACCTCGGGAACCTGAGGGTTCGCGATGGCGTTGATGGCGGACCGTGCGGCTTCTGCCGAGGGTCCGTCGACGGCGCCGATGAACACGGTGCCGTCATCCTCGATCGAGATATCCGCGCCGGTGTCTTCCTGGATCTGGTTGATCATCTTGCCCTTCGGTCCGATGACCTCGCCGATCTTGGCCACCGGAACGTTCACGGTGATGATGCGGGGAGCGAATTCGCTCATCTCATCCGGGGCGTCGATCACCGAGGTGAGCACGCTCAGGATGTGCAAGCGAGCCTCACGGGCCTGCTTCAGGGCGGAGCCGAGCACGGCGGCGGGGATGCCGTCGAGCTTGGTATCCAGCTGAATTGCCGTGACGAACTCGGACGTGCCGGCGACCTTGAAGTCCATGTCGCCCAGGGCGTCCTCGGCGCCGAGAATATCGGTCAACGCGGCGTAACGGGTTTCGCCGTCGACCTGATCCGAAACGAGGCCCATCGCGATGCCTGCGACCGGCGCGCGCAGAGGCACACCGGCGTTGTACAGCGAGAGGGTCGAGGCGCAGACGGAGCCCATCGACGTCGAACCGTTGGAACCGAGAGCCTCGGACACCTGGCGGATCGCGTAGGGGAACTCTTCGCGAGAGGGCAAGACCGGGGTCAGGGCACGCTCGGCGAGAGCACCGTGGCCGATCTCGCGACGCTTCGGCGAGCCGACGCGGCCGGTTTCACCCGTGGAGTACGGCGGGAAGTTGTAGTGGTGGATGTACCGCTTCGACTTGACCGGAGAGAGCGAATCGATCTGCTGCTCCAACTTGAGCATATTGAGCGTGGTGACACCCATGATCTGGGTTTCTCCACGTTCGAAGATCGCCGAACCGTGAACACGCGGCAAGACATCGACCTCAGCGGAGAGTCGACGGATGTCGGTGAGCCCACGTCCGTCGATGCGAATCTGATCCGTCAAGATGCGCTGGCGCACGGTCTTCTTGGTTAGGGCGTTGAACGCACCGTTGACCTCGTCGAGGCGACCCTCAAACTGCTGGCCTTCGCCGGCGAGCGCGTCCGCGATCTCCTTCTGGAGGTTCTCCGAAGCGATCTCGCGTTCCTGCTTGCCACCGATGGAGTAAACGTCCTTGACCTTCTGGCCGAATTTCGACTCAACGGCTTCGGCGACGTCGTCGCCGTATCCGCCAAAGCGCTCGATCTCCATGGCAGGCTTGCCTGCACGCTGAGCCAGGTCCGACTGAGCGTCGCACAGTGCCTTGATGAAGGGCTTGGCGGCCTCGAGTCCCTCGGCCACGACGTCCTCGGTGGGTGCAGTAGCGCCGGACTGAATCAATTCCCAGGAGTCGTCGGTGGCTTCCGCCTCGACCATCATGATCGCGACGTCTTCCGTGCCATCAGACTTGGTCACGACACGGCCGGCGACGGCCATGTCGAAGACGGCGTTTTCGAGCTGGGAATGCTTGGGGAAGGCGACCCACTGACCGTCGATGAGGGCAATGCGCACGCCGCCGACCGGTCCCTGGAAAGGAATGCCGGACAGGGTGGTGGACATTGACGCGGCGTTGATGGCCACGGTGTTGTAAATTTCGTCCGGATCGATGGTCAGAACCGTGACGACGACCTGCACTTCATTGCGAATGCCCTTGCCGAAGGCCGGGCGCAACGGGCGGTCGATGAGACGGCACGCGAGGATCGCGTCCGTCGAGGGGCGTCCTTCACGGCGGAAGAACGAACCGGGGATGCGGCCGGCGGCGTACATCCGCTCTTCGACGTCCACGGTCAGCGGGAAGAAGTCGAATCCTTCACGCGGGTGCTTGCCGACGGCGGTCGCGGACAGCATCGTGGTGTCCTCGTCGATGGACACGAGCGTCGAACCCGCGGCCTGCTGGGCCAAACGGCCCGTTTCAAAACGTACGGTGCGCTGACCGAACTTGCCATTGTCGATGATGGCTTCTGCGTACTGAATCTCGGGACCCTCCAAGGGTCACCTCCATTTCTTCTTAGGTCGCGTGGGCCCTCCCCGACTCGGTCTTCGATCGAGGCTCACGGATGATTCACCATCCGGAAGCCACTACCGAGGACCGTGGGTTAGGGCCGGGGCCCACGCTGTTCTTCTTCCGAACCCCCAAGGTTCCTCCCCGGCGGGTTCGCGGCACGGTATTCGTGCCGTTATTTAACAAGACGGCGGTGCCGCCTTCAGTCCCTAGTGTTCCATGAAAGAACGCTCAGGTCTTGAAAGCAGCACCGCCGCTCGCAAACGTCACTACTATCGGCGCAGGCCGAGACGCTGAATCAGCGTACGGTAACGCTCGATGTCGATCCGGCGCAGGTAGCCGAGCATGTTGCGACGGCGACCCACCAGGATCATGAGACCACGACGCGAGTGGTGGTCATGCTTGTGGGACTTGAGGTGTTCCGTCAGATCGCTGATGCGACGAGTCAGAACGGCGACCTGAACCTCGGGCGAACCGGTGTCGCCTTCGCTGGTCGCGTACTCTTTGATGATTTCCTGCTTGACAGCGGGATCCAATGCCACTGAATAACTCCTAGAGTTAGTGCCGTGAACCGCCCGATACGGTGTATACCGCCGGGATCCCCTGCATCGCGGACAGTCCCGATGTGGCAATGCCCATCGAGGATCACGATGCGAGGGAGGTCTGGCAACCACGGACTGCAGCCAGACGTATCGAACAGTCTAACTGATGGCGGCCCATTCCCGGAAGGCTGCAGCGGCCCATCGATGTGAGACGTGTGACCTTATCGTGCGACGATGGCTGACATGATCGATTTCTCGCAGCCCGCCGACGTGGTCGCCCCGCTTCTGTTGGGTGCAATCCTCCATCGTGGCGACGTCGCCATCCGATTGACGGAAGTCGAAGCGTACCTCGGCGAGATCGACCCGGCCTCCCACGCACATAAGGGACCAACCCCGCGGTGCCGCACGATGTTTGGTCCGCCAAGCTGCCTGTACGTGTACGCCTCCTATGGGATACACCGCGCGGGAAACCTCGTATGCTCCCCTGACGGCACCGCCACCGGTTGTTTGATGCGAGGTGGCGAAGTGGTGGCAGGGCTCGACACGGTTCGTGCCCGCCGCGGCCCCCACGCACCAGACGCTGGGTTGGCTCGGGGGCCTGGGAACCTCGGCGCAGCCCTGGGCCTGAGCCTGTCCGACGACGGCTCCCGCGTTCACCACGGTTCTTCACCAGACCGTTCCGGCCTCTCGGTCGCCGACGAGGACGGATTCTGGATCGAAGAACGCCAGGGCCCGGTTGAGGTGGTTCGCGGACGCCGAATTGGCATTAGCAAGAACGCCGACGCTCCCCTGAGGTACTGGATTCCGGGCGACCCCACGGTGAGTTCTCCGCGCTCCCGCAGAGTCGCCCTCGATCAATCTCTCTGAATCTCTTCCAGGTTGGGATCGGCCCGATCCGAAATCCCGATTACTTCAGGTTCCGCTCGGCTTCATACGCGGCAACTGCCCTCTGGAGTCGATTCACGCCCTCGACGATGTCGTCCTCCGCATTGGTCACGAAGGACAGCCGCATCGTATTCCGAATGCTGGTGTCCACGTGGAATGAGCTCCCCGGCACAAAGCCGACGCCTTCACGCATCGCATACGGCAAGAGGGCATCGGTATCGTAGGCCTCCGGCAATTCCGCCCAGAGGAACATTCCGCCGAGCGGCGTCGTGACTCGGGAACCTTCCGGCAAGGCCCGCGGAAGCTCGCGAGCCAAAGCGTGGCACCGCTGCCCGTAGACCCGCAGTTTTTCCTCATCGGAACGATGATTCTCGGGATGAGCCAGGAAATGGGCGGCCGCGTACTGGTCGACGGTCGAGCTGTGGAGGTCGATGGCCTGCTTGGCCACAATCAAGGCGTCCCGAATCGCTGAGGGAACACGTGCCCACCCGAGCCGGATCCCAGGCGCCACCGATTTGGAGAGGGTCTGGAGAAGAACCGTTTGTTCTGCCATGCCCTCGAAAGCGCAAATGGGATCGAGTGCCTCACCCGAATAGCGGAGGCTCGAATAGGGATCGTCTTCGATGAGCATAGTTCCGGTGGCGCGCAACACGTCGGCCACGGCGCGACGGCGCGACATCGTCATCGTCCGGCCGCTCGGGTTCTGGTAACTGGGAATCAGGTACACGAGCTTCGGTCCGTGCTCCGCGATCGCCGATTCGAGGTGGTCGGGAAGCATTCCTTCGTCGTCGCATTCCACGGCAACGAATCGCGCGCCGGAGAGGCCGAACGTCTGCAAAGCCGCGAGATACGTGGGATCCTCAACCAAAATCACGTCGCCGGGATCGATCATGACCTGACCCATGAGGGTTAACCCCTGCTGCGAGCCGGTCGTCACCAAAAGGTCGTCCGAGCTCGTCGGAACTCCTTCGTCGGTGAGCCGTGCCGCCAGGATTTCACGCAGCTCGAGTTCACCCTCGCTCGAGGAATACTGAAGCGACCGATCGGGTCGCTCCAAGCTGGCACGGTATGCGTCACGAATGGCGTCGACATCGAAATACGTGGCGTCGGGAATACCACCCGCGAAAGAAATAACTCCCGGGCGGCTCACCAGATCCAGCAACGCCCTCACCGGGGAATCTTCGGTATCCGCAAAATTGCGGGAAAGCTGGGGAGTAAATTCGGTGACGCCCGTGGTCATGATGCCTCTTTCGTCGTCTGTTGATGTGTGATGGTTGAAGATAATGTCTCACATGCTGAGGAGTGAGACGCGGAAGAACTCATGCACCGGCACTTCGCGTGGCGACCACGAAGATGCGCCGGAAAGGTAGGACAGTCCCGAATTCGGCCACCGGGTAAGCCTCGCGAAGGGCTGCCTGATATTCCGCGATAAATTTCTGCTGTTCCGCCGCCGGCAGGGCGTGGAGCACGGGACGCGCCCCAGTAGAGGAAATCCACTCGTAGACTGGATTTTCGCCCTGAAGAACATGCATGTAGGTCGTTTCCCAGGCATCGACCGACCACCCAGGGCGCGAAAGGTCACCGAGGTATTCCTCGGCACCAATCACGGTGTCCCGCAATTTTTCCGTGATGTGCCGCGCGTACTCCGGTCGAGAGGCGATTTCTCGTAGAAGAACGTGCGACGGGGCATCAAAGTTGCCCGGAACTTGAAAGGCGAAAGCCCCACCGGGAGCCACCAGGTCGGCGATCTCCGGCAGCAACTCGCGATGCCCGTCGACCCACTGAAACATCGCATTCGACACAATGACCTGAGGCCGTTCGCCGAGACCGGTCGATTGCGTTTCTGCAAGCCACTGCCTGACGTCGACCTGACGATACTCCGTGTGAGGATCGGCTCCTCGACGAGCGGCCTCGATCATTTCGTGGCTACTGTCCACGCCATGCACCATTGCCCCTGGCCACCGCTCCCGAATCACCGGTGTGTCCGTCCCCGGGCCACATCCCAGGTCAACGACGTCGTTCACCCGTTCGACCGGAACCCGACCGAGCAAGTCCACGAGCGGGCGGGAACGTTCATCGCCAAACGTCCGATAGCGCCGTGGATCCCAGTGCGTATCGGCCTGAGGTGTTGCGGGGTCGGCGGGGGTCATGCCTTATCGCGCCCGGAAACCTTCACTCCAAGATCCCGACCCAAAATCGCCGAGGCCGCCCCGGTCGCCGCCGTCACGGTAAAAACGCTCGGCCACGCCCCCAACTTTTTGGCGAGGGGATGAGAAAGGCCGAAGGACAGAACGTAGACGCCGGTCAAGGCTGAGGCCATCCCGGTACCGGCGTTTTTCTGCCATCCGCGGAAAGCGGCTACTCCGGCCGCGGCCAGCACAGCCCCACCGAGCGGTCGATTACCGGTGGCCCTGGCCACCCCATAGCCTCCGATGAGACCGGCGGTCGAAAAGAGGGTGGGCGCTGCAGTGGACATGGTGGACCTTTCCGTCGATGAGTTGCTTAGTTCCGGTATAACGCACTGACCTGACCGTTCGCCACTAGCTACCCGGGATAGCTTTCCACCCGTAGAGACGTGACGGCGGGCGGATCCCAATGCGGGAATTCGCGAGAGACGGAGCTGGCCGAACGCCGAACCCGCTCCCGCATCACATGGGCAATCGTGGGGTATTCGGCGGAAATCTCGGGTTTGCGCCCTGGATCGATCGGCTCTGGGGTCTGCACCAGGACGACTCCGCGGCGTCCCCCGTCCTCCGCGTTCTGCCGCATCACGGCATGCGCCGTTGTCCCGGATCCGGCAAAGAAGTCCAGCACCAGAGTGTCGGGTCCACTAGCGACGCGAAGCAAGCGCTGAATGAGCTCCACCGGTTTGGGGGTATCGAAGACACCCGTCGTTCCGAAGAGCGCGCGCAATTCCGCCCTTGCCCCATGGGTGTGTCCGGCCACCTCGCGCGCCCACCACGTCGTCGGCACCACCCCCGGCTGCACCTCGGAGAGATAACGCTTGAGCTGAGGCCCGTGGGTTTGATCCACTCCCCAGTAGACGCGCCCCTCCTCGATTAACGCATCCATGGCTTCTGCGGATACGGACCAGGATCTCCCGCGCGGCGGCACATGAGCTCGCCCGGTCTTCGGGTTAATCACGGGGTAGTCGTGTGTGGGCCGATAGGTCCGTACGGAGAGATCGCTGGGTCGGTATCGTCCCCGACCATCGCCGTCGTCGTGACGATACGCGGCGTTCATGCGCTCCGTGCGCGGCAAGAGACCCGGCCGGAAGCCGGGCCTGGCGTACACGAGAATGTATTCGTGCACCGTGGAAAATCTGCGGGAGTCATTCGCCGGCGAGTATTTTCGCTCCCACACGATCGTGGCCTGGAAACACTCTTCCCCGAAAATTTCATCCAGGAGCAAACGGAGGCGCGGTGCCTCATGGTCGTCGATCGAGATCGCCACGACACCCGATTCCTGGAGGAGCTCCCGGGCCACCCAAAGTCGTGCGTACATGAGGTCCAACCACAAGGAGTGACGACGTCCCGCGCTTCGCCGACCCTTCGTTGTGGCGAGTGAATTCACAGCACAATTTTCACTGGCTTGCGAACGCCGAAAATCGTCGCGATAGTCCGCCCGCGTGCCGCAATTGTAGGGAGGGTCGAGGTAGATCAGCCCAAAGGCCTTCGCATGAGTGCGGGTCAGAAGCTTGAGCGCATCCAAGCTGTCCCCTTCGATCATCGTGGTGTGTCCACACCGGGCCCCTCGCCCGTCCATGGTCACCAATCGCGCGGCCGTGGGCGCCTCCGCCAAGCGACGGGCCTCGGACTTCCCCGGCCACATCAGTCCATAGCTTTCGGGCCCCTCGGCGAACTCCACATCATTCCACCCACGGTCACCTGAAAACGTGGATCCATCCACCGGCATTGCCTCCCCCAAATAGAGCAATGTACACTTGGCAATACAGGATAGCGAAGTTTCGCAAAGTGCACTTGGTAGACCTGATCCACGGCCAAACCGATTCTGGTGCAATGACTTCCGACTCTCTTGACCGCGAAACCGCGCAGCGGTTGGGGAGTCTCCTGCAGAGCTATCGTGCAGACCTCGGCTTCTCGCAAGAAAAGGTCGCCATAGCGGCCGGCATTTCCCGGCAGCACTATCAACAAATGGAATATGGCTATAGCGATCGCGCGACTCGGAGCCCCTCTAATCCCAAATTGCGTTCCCTCATGCGAATCGTCGCCATTTTGAATATTCCTCGGGAAGAAGTTCTGGACGCCATCTGGCCGGAAGATTCCGCCCATCGCCATGCGGCCCCCGTCAACGCCGATTCCTGAGACACGTTACGTCCGGCATCCGCGCCGTCTGTTCCCGCGGAGAGTTCTGCGCGACAATTGGAACATGCAGAAGATGAACGTCGAATCCTTCAATCTGGACCACACTAAGGTCGCGGCACCCTATGTGCGCATCGCGGACCGCAAAGAGCTTCCCGGCGGTGACACGCTCATCAAATACGACGTGCGCTTCACCCAGCCCAACACCGGGCACCTGGACATGCCGACCGTCCACTCGATCGAGCACCTCACCGCCGAACATATGCGCAACCACACGAACGCGCTCATCGACTTCTCCCCCATGGGCTGCCAAACCGGGTTCTATGCTTTGACCCTGGGCCTAGAGCCGGCCGAATTCTTCCCCGTCTTGGAAGAGTCCTTCCGCGACATCTTGGACGCCCAAGAAGTTCCCGCGGCCAATGAGACCCAGTGCGGCTGGGGAAGCAACCACACTCTGGCGGGCGCACAAGAGGCCGTCCGAGGTTTTCTCCGCCAGCGCGACGCATGGTCCGAGGTCTACGCGTGAGCGACGCCGCGACCCTCTCCTTCCCCGCCGAGATTCCCGATCGCCTCACCGGAGGCGTCGTCGTCCAGGTGGCCATGGACGAAGAAGCGCGTCCGTTCCTGGCCGAAGGCACCCTCCTCGCCGATCCCGTGGTTTTTGGCCGAGCCCAATTCACGCCGTTGCTCCACGAAGACCGGGCCATCTTGCTTGTACGGTCCGGCATCGGCTTGGTCAACGCTGCCAGCGCTGCGACGAGCGCGCTCGCTCTGTGCGCTCCGCGAGCCGTCATCTCGGCGGGTAGCGCCGGGGGCTTGCGTCATGACGTTGAGGTCGGCGACGTCGCTATTGGAACCTCCTATACCTTCACGGACGCAGATGCGACGGCGTTCGGATATGAGCGGGGCCAGGTGCCGGGAATGCCCGTGGACTATTCCACAGACCCTGCCCTTTTGGACGCCGCCCGTGATGTCACGCCGGAACAGGGATCGCATCTGGTCGGTCAGATGTTGGCCGGTGGTTCTTTTGTCACGGAGTCGAACGTCAAGGACACTCGCGAGAGATTTCCCGAAGCGCTGTCCACCGACATGGAAACCACCTCGATCGCCCAGGTCTGCGGCAGTCACGGCGTCCCGTTCCTCTCAGTGCGCGGAATTTCCGACCTATGCGGTCCGGCCGCCGACCAAGACTTCCACATGGCCGTCGACGTCGTCGCCGCGCGATCCGCGCGCGTCGTCCTGGAGGCCATCCGCCGCACCGCCGTGACGTCACGTCGACCGTAATGGCGCGCTACCACTACCCGAAACGTCCCCTGACTCGAGGAGATAGACCATGATCACCTATACGATGCGCGACGGCCGGAACATCCCGGCGATCGGCTACGGCACGTACCCGATGTCCAACGCCGAGGCAGAGGACAACGTCGCCGAAGCCATCATGCGGGGCCACCGCCTCATCGACACCGCGGCCCAGTACGGCAATGAGGAAGGGGTCGGCCGCGGGGTCGCGAATTCCGGCGTCGACCGCGAGGACATCTTTGTGACCAGCAAGCTCGCAGGTAAAGACCACGGCTTCGACTCTGCCGTGGCCGCGGTCAAGGAATCTCTGCGCGTCATGGGCCTGGAATACCTGGATCTCTACCTCATCCATTGGCCGAACCCGCAAGTGAACCTCTACGTAGAGTCGTGGAAGGCCCTCATCGCCATGAAGGAAGAAGGGCTCATCCGGTCCATCGGCACCTCGAATTTCCTGCCGGAGCACATCGACCGCCTCGGCGAAGAAACCAGCGAAATTCCCGTGGTCAATCAGATCGAGCTCCAGGTCCGTCAGCAGCAAGAAAAACTTCGGGCCTACCACGCCCAGAAGAAGATCGTGACGCAGGCGTGGTCTCCCCTGGGCCGCATGAAGAATCTTGAGGAGATGCCGGAGCTCGGCGATATCGCCGACACCATCGGCGTGACGCCCGCACAAGTGGTCCTGCGCTGGATGGTGCAGAACCACATCGTGCCGATTCCCAAGACCTCCACACCGGCTCGCATGGAAGAAAACCTCAATGTTTTCGACTGGGAGTTGAGCGCGGAGCAGATGGACACCATCAAACTCTTGCACACCGGAATTGGCTACAAGGACTTCGATCCCCGGACCCACGAGGAATTCTGAGCGTTCCCGGCCATAAACGACGATGCCCCGCGAGACCACGGTCTCGCGGGGCATCGTCCTATTCGGGCGCTGATTGTTCGGCCGAGATGTCCTTCGGCGTCGGTTCCGGGAATCTACGCGGGACGACCGCCCAGAGCATCCCATGCGTCGTCGACGTCTTGCGTCATCTGGCGAATTAAAGCCTCCATGCCTTCGTATGCGACCATCGGCCGGAGGCGGGCCACGAATTCGAGGAGAACGTTATGACCGTACAGGTTGAAGTCCTCCACGGCCTCCTGGGGGCGACCCATCACGTGCGCCTCGACCTGACGCGAAACACCGTCGAAGGTGGGGTTGGAACCCACGGAAATCGCGACCGGCCAGCGTGAGCCACCGTCGTCGTGTAGCCATCCAGCGTAGACGCCGTCTGCGGGGACCAAACCGTCGGAGTCCGTGGCCATATTCGCCGTCGGAAATCCCAATTCTCGGCCCCGAGCTGCACCGTGCACCACCTTCCCCCGCATGCGGTGGTACCTGCCTAAAAGGGTGGCGGCGGACTGCACGTCGCCCTCAGCCAGTAATTCGCGAATCCACGTCGACGAGCAGCGACGATGCGGGGCGTCGACGCTCAATCCGCCCAACACGTTGTCGGTGGAGAGATCATCTACCACGACGACGCTAAACCCGTGGATTTCGCCCAAGTGACGCATGGTCTCGAGATCACCGGCGTTATTGCGTCCGAACCTGACGTCGGCACCGATAACGACTTTCTTGGCCGAGAGCCCTTCGACGAACGTTTCTCGGATAAAGTCTTCCGGCGTCTGCTGCGCAAATTCCAGGGAATACGGCAACAAGACGAGGGCATCGAGCCCCAATTCCGCCAGGAGGTCCCGACTATCGCGTTCGCCCATGATCGGATAGTGCGGAACATCTGGTCGGTGCACGAGCGCGGGATGCGGATCAAAGGAAATCGCGACGGCCTTGAGGCCCGAAGCACGGGCCTCCTCCACGACCGTCCGGATCACCCGGGTGTGGCCGCGGTGGACGCCGTCGAAATTTCCAATGGTCACGGCCGTTTCGCCGTATCCCTGAGGAATCTCACTCAGACTCCTGAAACAGTCCACAAATCTCCTTGAAACATGAGCCAACCCGGTTATCGAGTCGGGGCCTCACTGTGATTTTGCTGCCAGGCGCTCGGCCAGGCCGCAGGTGCTACGAACGCCGAGCGCGCTTGGACTCAGGCCGAGTCTGGCTTGCTGGAGCCGCGCCTTGGGCGAGATCACGGCGAATACGGTTGGCCTTGGTGACCCATGCATGCCAAACCAACAGGCACGGCGGGATCACGAGGTCCAGCACCATCATCACGATCATCAACGGATGCGGTAGGCCAAAGATGGCCCAGGACAGAATCCTGCCGATGCCGCCCATAAAGATCATGAGGCAGACGAACCACAGGACATTAGCCCATTTGAATTTGATCGCAATCGCCACAAATGCTGCCCCCACACCGCACAGGACGGCGGCCAATGCTCCGTAGGACGCGGCGACAGTCGCCGAGGACTTGTCGGTTTCGCCGGGCAGGGACGAGGTTCCCGCCACGATCTGCCAGACGCCGTAGGCAATAATGAGCAGACCATAGAGAGCAACGACCGTCCTGAACAGACCCCAATCTTGCTGCTTGCTGGCGGGCTTGCCTTGTGCTGGCTTCTGTCGCTTCCGGGAGTCCTGCGAAGGCTTTTGGGCCGCCGGACCACGAGCTGGTCCGTCGGCAGGCTTCGTCCCAGGCGCTGAACCGACCGTGGGGTTCGCCTTCTGATGCGTCGTCTGAGTCGGTTCGGAGGGCCGTTGTCTGCCGGCACCTTCCGCAGCAGGTTGCTGGCCGGCGGGTGCTTCGGCTTCGCGGCGCGACCATGGGCTCGGGGACTTCGGGCCGGGGCCCGCGGCTCCTCCGTTTTCCGGCGTCGGGGGTGTCGTCATCGTAATTTCCCTTCTCGGACGATGAATTCTCTGAGTTCCACTCTAGAACGGAGCGGCGCCCTTCGGGATTAGTGCGCGCGTTTTGTCGGTCGATTCCGGTACAACCAGAGCAAACCAACGATCGGCAGGACTAACGGAACGTAACCATAGCCGGCCCCGAAATGCGACCAAACGGATGCCAACGGGAACAGTTCGGGGCGCATCAGGGAAAAGATTCCCACGGCGATCACGCCCAGGAACTCGACGACAATCGCCCAGACCGCGGCCCAATATGAGTTGAGCCCGCGACGGGCCAGCGAAATGGTCGCCACAATGTAGATCGCGGCCGCAACCCCGGAGAGGATGAAAGAAACGGGCGCGGCATCGAATTTCGCCACGATCTGGTAGAGCGCGCGGGCACCGGCAGACAGAGAAAATACCGCATAAATGGCCACCAGGATCATTCCCGGGCCTTTGGATTTCGCGGTTGGACCTGCGGTCTCCGTGGTCTCGTCGTCAGTCTTCAATAGTGTCGGTCTTTCTGTGAATCGATGAGGGTTGGCGTCGCGGACGTCCTCAGTAGTAATACCAGAGCACGTTCATCCGCTGAACCATCACGACGATGATGGGACCGGCGACCGCCAACATCAGGGTGGACCAGCGGGTGCGTTCCGTGAGCGACCAGATGAAGGTGCCTGCCGGAATCAGCATTGCGGTGAGCAAATATCCGTAATATTCCCAGGCATCCCCCGAGGGGCCGTCGGTGAGCACCTGCATCACGATCGAACCGATGAGGTAGACCACCAGAAAGGCTTCGAGGATCAGCACCGATCCTTGGGATAGGTCATCCGGTGCTTTCCCACGGAAGAACTGGATCAGGCAGATGAGGGCCGCCAAGGTCCCGAGGACCGCAGCGATCCAAAACCACACGTCATATCCGGCGATCACTGGTCGGATCCTCTCTCGATTGTCGTTTCGAAGCGTTGCCCCGAAGCAAAGACGAGGTGGGGCACAGCCACTGAGCGGCCCCTTCTCAGCTGATTGTGGCAGAGGGCCACCAGTGTGCCATCGGGCGCGTAAGCTGCGGCGAGTTGTTCCGCCGGGACGATGTCGTTCGGTCCCGAGGAGCCTCCCGTCTCCAGAAGGTCGTCCGTCGGTTCAATCCAGCGACCGTTGGAGAGAGCCGTGGCTTCCTCAGCCGTAAGCTCCCGGCGTCGGAACAGACGCGCAGCGGCTTCGGTGAGCGGTAGAACCGGGAGGTCCTGGCCGGAGTCCCGAGCAGCTTCGAGCTGTTCCAGAGTCGACGCGTCGTCGATGCGGACTTCCCCGATAGAGGTACGGCGTAGACGGGTCAGGTGTCCGCCAACACCGAGAGCCGTCCCAAGATCCCGAGCCAAGGCCCGGATATACGTTCCCGAGGAACAGGTCACCGACACATCGACGTCGAGCACGGATGCGCCCTCATCGGTGGTGGCGGAACGGCAATCGTGGATGTCGAATGCGCGAATCGTCACCGGCCTGGCCTCTAGGTGGACGTCTTCACCAGAACGAACCCTGGCGTAAGAGCGCACACCGTTCACCTTGATCGCGGAGACGGCCGACGGGACCTGCCGGATCTCGCCGGTCAAATCACCCACGGCAGCTTCCACGGACGAGCGGGAAAGTTCCCCCACCGTGGCCGCGTCTGCGGTGTTGGTGACGTCGCCTTCGGCGTCATCGGTGACCGTCGACTGCCCGAGACGAATCGTCGCATCGTAGCTTTTGCCCTCGCCCGTGACCCATGTCAGCAGCTTGGTGGCTTGATTAATACCAAGTATCAAGACGCCGGTCGCCATGGGATCGAGGGTCCCCGCGTGCCCGACCCTGCGGGTTCCGGCGATCCGCCGCATCTTGCCCACCACGTCGTGACTGGTGAATCCCTGCGGCTTATCGACGACGATCAAACCCGCCGGGCCGTCCTGCGAGCTACCCCGACGTGCCACTTACTCGGAGGCTTCTTCGGACTTGGGTGCCGGAGAACCAGAGTCAGGGTCTTGCCCTTCGATACCAAAATCTTCGTCGACGGGGTCGTATCCGTTGCGCAGGCTGTCGAGGTCCTGCCGGGCGGCGTCGGTATGCGGGGTTTCTTCCTCATCGCGCTTATACGGATCGGCGTCACCGGCATAGGTTTTGCCTCGCGCGGCTTCGGCGAGTTCTGCGTCTCGAGCCCGAGCCTCACGGAGAATTCCCTCAAGGTGGCTTGCGTTGACCGGAACCTCGTCGGGGACAAAGGTCAGCGTCGGCGTCAGGCGTGCCGTGATGTTCTTGCCCACCTCGGAGCGCAGGATCCCCTTGGCCGATTCGAGTGCGGCGCGGGTCCCTGCCTGTTCGTCCTCGGTTCCGTACACCGTGTAGTACACGGTCGCGTGCTGCAGGTCGTTCGTGACCCGTGCGTCCGTCACGGTGATGAATCCGAGCCGCGGATCCTTGACTCGGCGTTCGAGGGCCTGGGCCACGATGACCTTGATGCGGTCCGCCAAGCGGGCCGCGCGGGCTGCATCAGCCATGTTGTCTCCTCAAGTCGCTGCGTCGGTTTTCGACGCAAATATAGGGGTGGCTTTCGTGAAAACGAGCCGGTTCCCAGGGTACCCCTGGAAACCGGCTCGTTGCGTCACGAGGTGTGAGCTTCACTCACACTGCCCGGTTATTAGTCGCGAGGCTTCTCGCGCATCTCCCAGGTCTCGATGATGTCGCCTTCCTTGACATCGTTGAAGGCGCCGAGCCCAATACCGCACTCGTAGCCTTCGCGGACCTCGGTCGCGTCGTCCTTGAAGCGACGCAGCGACTCGATCGACAGCGTGTCCGAGACGACGTTTCCGTCGCGCACCAGACGCGCCTTCGCGTTGCGACGAATCAGGCCGCTGCGAACAATCGAACCCGCGATGTTGCCCCACTTGGACGAGCGGAATACCTCGCGCACCTCGGCCGAGCCCAGCTCGACCTCCTCGTATTCCGGCTTGAGCATGCCCTTGAGGGCCTGCTCGACTTCGTCGATGGCCTGATAGATGACGCTGTAGAACTTCATCTCCACGCCTTCGCGATCTGCCAGGTCGGCCACACGCTCGGCGGGGCGAACGTTGAAGCCGATGATGATCGCGTTGTCCACGGTCGCCAAGTTGACATCGTTCTGCGTGATCGCGCCGACACCACGGTGGATGACACGCAACTGGACCTCGTCGCCGCCGACCTCGATCTTGAGCAACGAATCTTCCAGGGCCTCGACGGCACCGGAAACGTCACCCTTGATGATGAGGTTGAGGGTGTCCATCTTGCCCTGGGCCACGGCCTCGTCGAAGGACTCGAGCGTGACGCGCTTGCGGCGTTTGGCCAGCTGGGCGTTGCGGTCCGCCGCTTCACGCTTTTCAGCGATCTGACGGGCGGTGCGCTCTTCCTGAGTGGACAGGAAGGTATCGCCTGCACGCGGAACCGTCGACAGGCCAAGAACCTGCACGGGGCGGGACGGACCTGCCTCCTCCACGTTCTGACCGTTCTCGTCGAACATCGCACGAACGCGGCCGTGGGCCACACCTGCGACGATCGAGTCGCCGACGTGCAAGGTACCGGACTGGACCAAGACGGTCGAGACCGCACCGCGGCCCTTGTCCAGGTTCGCTTCGATGGCGACGCCGCGAGCTTCCTTATCCGGGTTCGCTTGGAGTTCCAGGGCACCGTCGGCGGTGAGGCACACGGCTTCCAGGAGCTCATCGATGTTCAGGTTCTGACGAGCGGAGACGTCGACGAACATGGTGTCGCCGCCGTATTCCTCCGGCACCAGGCCGTATTCGGTCAGCTGACCGCGGACCTTATCCGCGTTCGCGCCTTCCTTATCGATCTTGTTGACCGCAACCACGATCGGCACATCGGCCGCCTGCGCGTGGTTCAGCGCCTCAACCGTCTGGGGCATGACGCCGTCATCGGCGGCAACCACCAAAACGGCGATATCCGTGACCTTGGCACCACGGGCACGCATCGCGGTAAACGCTTCGTGGCCGGGGGTGTCGATGAAGGTCAGCAGGCGATCTTCGCCCTCGACGGTCGTCGTGATCTGGTAAGCACCGATGTGCTGGGTAATGCCGCCGGCTTCGCCCTCGATCACATTGGTATGACGGATCGCGTCGAGCAAGCGGGTCTTACCGTGATCGACGTGACCCATAACGGTAACTACCGGAGGACGAGCCTCGAGCTGTTCTTCAGTCTCGGCCTCGCGCTCCGCCTCGAGGTTGATGTCGAAGGACTCGAAGAGCTCACGCTCCTCGTCTTCCGGCGAGACGATCTGGACCTTGTAGCCCAGCTCTTCGCCGAGCAATTCGAAGGTCTCCTCGTCCAAGGACTGCGTCTGAGTAGCCATCTCACCCAGGTGGATGAGCACCGTGACGAGTGCCGCCGGGTTCGCGTTGATCTTCTCAGCGAAGTCCATGAGCGAAGCACCCCGTCGCATGCGGACGACGGTGTCGCCGTTGCCGCGGGGTACAACCACGCCGCCGGCCGACGGTGCCTGCATCTGCTCCAACTCGTGACGCTTCGCCTGCTTCGACTTGCGCTGCTTGCGACGCGAATTGCCGCGGCCGAAGGCACCCTGGGCGTTTCCGCGCCCACGGGCACCGCCACGCGGAGGACCACCCGCGCTGGGGCCTCCCCTGCGCGGACCATTGTTACCGCCGGGACCGCCGCCGGGCTGGCCGCCGACGCCGGGAGACATCTTGGCGGGCATCATGTTGGGGCTCGGACGGTTGCCGCCCGACGATGCCGGACGGGGCGCGTTGCTCCGCTGGCCGCCGGCAGATGCGCCGGGACGGGGGCCACCCTGGCCACCCTGCCCCTGACGGGCACCGGGACGGGGACCGCCCTGGCCGGCGTTACCTTGACCCTGCCCCTGGCCGGGACGCGGGCCGCCGCGGCGATTGCCCTGGGCACTGCCGCGCATCCCCTGTTGGGAGCTGAACGGGTTGTTGCCGGGGCGAGGAGCGCCCGGCTTGGGAGCGGTTCCTCGTGAGGCCGCAGGACGGGGACCGGGCGTCGGAGCGCTGGGCTTCGGCGACGCCTCGTTCTTCATGCCCTGCTGCGAGCTAAAGGGGTTATTTCCGGGACGCGTAGCTCCCGGCTTGGGCGCGTTGCCCGCCGGCTTCGGCGCGTCCGATGAGGTCGATGCTTTCGCCTTGGAGGATTCAGCGGGCTTCTGAGCCTCAGGCGCCTTCGCCGGTGTCTCGCTCTTGGGCTCGGCGGCCTTGGCCTCTGCCTTGGGGGCGGCCTTACCCGCGGTAGCGGGGGTCGCCGTCGGCCTGGGGCCGGGTGTCGGTGCCTTGGGCGACGGCTTCGGTGCGCTCTTAGCACCCGGCTTCGGGGCGGAGCTCTCCGAGGCAGCCTTCTTGGAGGCTTCCGCCTTCTGAGCAGCCGGCTGAGGCGATGCGGAATCCTGGGAGCCTGAGTCGGCCTGACCGGATCCTTGAGCGCGGTCCGCGAACGCGGCGCGCAACTTCTTCACCACGGGGGGTTCCACCGTGGACGATGCACCTCGAACGAATTCGCCCAAGTCTTGAAGCTTGGCGATCGCTTCTTTAGAGGTGATATTGAGCTCTTTCGCGAGCTCGTGAACGCGGGGCTTGGCCACATTACTCCTGTCTCGGTTTGTGCCGAGACAGGCACAAACCGTTATTTCCTTCTAAGATTCCCGGCGATCAAGAGATCACTCCGGGTTTTGCCGTGTGCAAGCACAGTGAAGTACTCATTGCGCGGCACTCATCGGGTTTCCATCGGTTTTCTTCTCGCTTTCTTCAGGCTGGCGCCCGTTGATTCAGCTAGGACTGGTCCTCGTGTGCTGTGGAGCCGTGGGGTGGTCGAAAGATCGACTCCCACTGCACCAATAGGTCACTGGTATCCACCGGGGCACGAAAAGATCGAGCAAATGCTTTGGTCTTCACGGCCCGGTCGAGGCATTGCCTTCGTGGATGCAACCAGGCCCCTCGCCCACTGATGACCCCATGCGGGTCAAGGACGACGACGCCCGTTCGCTCCGGTGACCTTTGGAGGACCACACGTACTAGTGCGGTGCGATCATCGGAACTGCGGCAACCTATGCACGTCCGAATTCCGGCTGGGGAAGACATCAACCCTCCCCTTTCCGACACGATCGTGCCCGGTGGGTTGCCGGGCAGAGTCGATGATCTCCCCCAGTCTATCCCCTATCCGGCCTTTTCCCCCAACGATGGAGGAGGTTCACCCGGTCACTGTGAGGACGATTACTCGGTGACTCCCGGGCGATCCTCGATGTGAACGGCTTGCGCCTTGGACTGAGCGACGATGTCGATGCGCCAATTCGTCAGCTTGGCCGCGAGCCGGGCGTTTTGCCCTTCTTTGCCAATCGCAAGGGAGAGTTGGTCGTCGGGAACGATCGCGCGAGCCTGGAACCGCCCCTGCGGATCGACTTCTACCGAAGCGACCTTGGCCGGGCTCAGCGCACCTGCGATGTACGCGGCGGGGTCGTCGGAATAGCTCACGATGTCGATCTTTTCGTTATTCAGTTCAGAGGTCACGGCGCGCACTCGTGATCCCATCTCGCCGATGCACGAACCTTTAGCATTGATGCCCTCACGGGTGGCCCGGACGGCAATCTTCGTGCGGTGTCCGGCTTCACGAGCGATCGACATGATCTCGACGGAACCGTCCTCGATCTCCGGAACTTCGTGCTCGAAGAGTCGACGCACCAAGTCCGGGTGTGAACGAGACAAGGTGATGGACGGTCCCTTGAAACCGCGTCGGGCCTCCACCACGAAGGCACGGATACGAGACCCGTGAGGATACGATTCGCCCGGAACCTGTTCGTGCGGAGGCAACACGCCTTCCACGGTTCCGAGGTCAACCTGAACGGTGTCGAATCGCCCGCCCTGTTGCACCTGGCCCGAGACAAGTTGCCCTTCGCGATCCCGAAAGTCGCCAAGAACCTGGTTGTCCTCAGCTTCGCGAAGACGCTGGAAAATCACCTGACGTGCCGTGGCGGCAGCGATACGCCCGAAGTTGCGAGGGGTGTCGTCAAATTCCCCAATAACTGTGCCGTCTTCGTCGATCTCCGGGGCCATGATGGTCACATGTCCACTCGAACGGTCGACGACGGCGCGCGCGTTACGAATCGCACCGGGATTCTTTTCGTAGGCCAGCAACAGAGCAGACTGAATCATCTCGATCAGTTGATCGACGGGGATATCACGCTCCTTCTCCAAGAGTCGGAGGTTGCTCATATCGATGTCCATTGCTGGCCTTTCTTAGCTCTGTGTGCCACAACACCGGGGCCCTGAGCGTCCCGGCGCTTGGCCTGGCCCGGCGGCTTCCGCCGTCGACCTCAGTGTTCCGACCTATTCTAGCGGTCTGTACCTAGTGGTTGAACTCAATTTCCACATGGGCGGACGCTACTTCGCTCAGGCGAATCTCTTCCGGATCTCGGTATTTTTCCGGAACGCCCTTTGGCGTATTCACTTTGCGAGCGATTGTGGCGGTGGTGCCATCGGTCTCCTCGAGGCGGGCTACGAAGTTATCCCCCTCGGTGGTCCGCACCGAAATCAAACGGCCGCGAGCTCGCTTCCAATGCCTCGATTCGGTGAGGGGGCGCGTGGCACCCGGCGAGGTAACCTCCAACAGATAGGCGTCCTGGGGATCGTCCTCCATGCCGTCGAGGGCCTCCGACATGGCTTCGGACGCCTCGGCAATCGTGTCGAGTTCGACGCTGCCCACTTCGTCTTCGTGCAAATCCACCACGACCGTGAGCGTCTGGCTGTTTCCAGCGCCCCGGGCGGTCACGTCCTCGATGACGAGGTGGAGTTGCTCCGCGACGGGCTGTAACTTCTCCCGAATTTCGTCCAAGCTCACGCTGTCCGCGAGAGAATTTCGGGGATGCGATTGGTCCGAGAAGTGTGCGTTGGCCTTTTCTCGTGCCAACCGACGTCGTTCGCGCGAGGTGTTCTTACCGCGTGCCGAAGACTTCGAGGTGTTGTGAGCCAAGAGACCTCCCCATCGTGATGTATTCCTGTTCTCGTCACAGGGTACCGTGGCCCGCCACGATACCGGACGTGCGATGATGGTGAGTTGCCACCGGAACCAGCGTAGGAGAGAAGTTCACTCAGATGAGAGCCACCTTCAGCAAGACCCTCTTCACGATCCTTGTGGTGGTGCTCCTGGTCCTTGGGGCGATCGCCGGGTACGCCGCCTGGCGACTCAACCGAAACGACGGCAACTACGACGCACAACGCGAAGCGGCGGCCCAGCTCAAAACCCTCCAAGAGAGTCTCCGGAATACCGACCTGCCGCAGGATTCGCGAGACGCGCTGAATTCAGATCTCTCGACCCAGCTCGAGGCGCTGAACCGCACTGCGGTCGACGAAGCACAGGCAGATTCTCATGCCACGCCCACGACCCGTGCCAACGCAGGTAAGAATCTCGACGACGCCGCCGAACGGCTCTACGCACTCGCCGGGACCCCAGGAATCGAGACGGATGAATCCGCCGTCCTGATCTCTATTTCCGTGAGCCAGTGGTCCTCAGCTCGCCTGATTGACGGCTCCATCTCGGACCTTGGCAACCCAGATTCGGCTGGGTCCCAAAGCCTGAGCCACATGACGGGTCTCTCCCGCGGCGACTCTTTCGAAGGATCTGGCTTGTGCCCCGCGGTATCCGAACAAGAATCGGCCTCGGCAAGCAATTCAGCGTCGGCCTCCCAGGCACCCGACGCCCAAGATTCCGAGGAACTCGCCTCGCTCCTCAAGGGCCTCTATCGCTCCACCTGGGCCGAGTCCTACTACCAGGCTCGCTCCGATGTTGATGGGATCCCCGACTCGACGACGCGGTTGGTCGGCGAATCCTCCTCCATCCACGACGACCAGCTTCGGTCCTTGCGAGCTGCACTCGGAAAGAGCTGTTCTTCCATCCCTCAGCCGAAGGCCGCTTACTCCATCGAGGATCACGGGGAACAGAATCCCGCTCAGGTCCTCGCCGAACAGGCGGAATATCTGGCGCAACAGTCGCTCTCGGTGGTCAAGTCTGATCCTGCAGCCACGGGTCAAGCGACGGGTCCAGACTCGTGGCGGGCGTGGGGCACCACGTCCTTGGCTCTCAATACCGCGCTGGCGGCACGAGAGACTTCGGACGTTCCGGCCCTCCCCGGGGTGTGACCCCGGGGAAAGCATCACGAGGCGTCGGAGCGGACGTCCTTCAAGACCTCTTGCGTGACGGCCTCGACGTCGACCTCGCGGGCTTCGCCGGTAGCGCGGTCCTTGATTTCGACCTTGCCATCTTTGAATCCTCGTCCGACGACCAAGATCGTGGGAATTCCCAAGAGTTCGGCGTCACCGAATTTCACCCCTGGAGAGGTCTTCGGCCGGTCATCGAACAAGACGTGGAGTCCGGAACGCTCGAGTTCGGCGACGATGCTCTCGGCACCATCCATGATCTCTTCACCCTTACCGGCGGCGACCACGTGAACGTCCGCCGGCGCAAGATTGCGCGGCCAGATCAACCCACGATCGTCGTGGTTGGATTCGGCGATGGCGGCGAGCGCGCGCGTCACACCAACACCGTAGGACCCCATGGTGACGGTCACGAGCTTGCCGTTGGAATCCAGCACTCGTAGGCCCAAGGCCTCAGCATACTTTCGGCCCAAAGCAAAGATGTGGCCCATTTCGATGCCGCGTGCGGTGTGCAGTGGACCGGATCCGTCGGGGGCCGGGTCGCCCTCGCGAACCTCGCAAGCCTCGACGACGCCGTCCCACGTGAAATCGCGGCCCGCGACGAGGTGGTACACGTGACGGCCTTGCAGGTTGGCTCCCGTGATCCAGGAGGTGCCCTCGGCAACTCGCGGATCCACGAAATAAGGGATGCCGGTGGAGGATTCCGTGCCCAAGGTCGCAGCTTCGAGGCTCAGGCCTGGCCCGATATAGCCCTTGACCAGCATCGGGAAGCGTCGTAGTTCTTCGTCTCCGGCTTGGGCGACGTCGATCTCCCCGCCCACTCCGAGCGCATCGCCCAGGCTGGCTTCCAATCGCTTGAGGTCAACACCACGATCTCCGGGAACGCCGACCGCAACCATCTGCTTGTCGCCGGTCGGCAGGGTAACGGAGACGAGGAGGTTCTTGAGGGTATCGGCGGCGGTCCATTCGCCGTCGTCCCGCGGATGTAACGCGTTGGACTGGGCAACCAAGGTGTCAATGGTGGGCGAATCCGGGGTTTCCTCGACATGCGCCGAAGGCAGATTCGTGTGATCGATCGCCTCGGGGGCAACGGTGGTGACGGCCTCGACGTTGGCAGCGTATCCGCCCTCGGAACGGACGAAGGTGTCCTCACCGACGGGGGTGGGATGCAAGAATTCTTCCGACCGTGAGCCGCCCATGGCACCCGACTGGGCACGAACGATCACGATGTCCAGGCCGAGCCGTTGGAAAATGCGCTGGTACGCGCCGCGGTGAGCGAGATAGGCCTCGTCCAGGCCCTCGTCGTCGACGCTGAAGGAGTACGAATCCTTCATGATGAACTCGCGCCCTCGCAGGAGACCTGCGCGCGGTCGGGCTTCGTCGCGATACTTGGTTTGAATCTGATAGAGGGAAACCGGCAAGTCTTTGTACGAGGAGTACATGTCCTTGACCAGCAACGTGAACATTTCCTCGTGGGTGGGAGCCAACAGGTAGTCGGCCCCCTTTCGGTCCTGCAGCCGGAAGAGGTTTTCCCCGTATTCTTCCCAGCGGTTCGACGTTTCATAGGGCTCGCGCGGCAGGAGCGCCGGGAAGTGAACCTCTTGGGCACCGATCGCGTCCATTTCCTCGCGCACGATGGTCTCGACCTTATTCAGAACCTTGAGGCCCAGAGGCAACCACGAATAGATGCCGGGAGCGGCCCGGCGAATATATCCTGCACGCACCAACAGCTTGTGGCTGTCCACCTCAGCGTCGACGGGGTCTTCACGCAGGGTGCGGAGGAAAAGCGAGGAAAGGCGAATGGCCAACTAACGTATCCGTTTCTCTGATTTGACGTTCTTCTTCTGCCCAAGTCTAAAGGAGGCGACCCACCAGTACATACTGGTCGCTCATCACAGCAGAATCGTCGCGAATGACCCGACTTCTTCGAAGCCCACGGCCTTGTACAACGCCCGCGCGGGAGCGTTGTAGTCGTTGACGTACAGGCTGATGGTCGGGAACCTCGGGCGGATCAATTCACAGGCTCGAATGAGGAACGGCTCCGAGAAGCCCTGTCCGCGGAGGTCAGGAGCCAACCACACGCCTTGCAACTGGCACATGCCGTCAGCTGCCAGGCCTAGGTCAGCTTTGAATACCACTCGACCGGTCTCGTCCCGGGCCAGAACGCTGCGGCCGGCCCGGACCGTATCGCGGACCCTCTGCGTGTAGCCTTCAGGATCACGGCCCAACGGCGAATATCCCACTTCTTCGGTAAACATGGCCACGCTGGCCGGTAGAAGTGCTTCAAGGTCGGATTCGAGGGCCCACCGCACCTCGGGAAGTTCGACGGCGGATTCCTCCACCGATGCCCGTCGACTGTTCGGGCCCAGCACCATGAGAGGCTGGTTCGGTCGCTCATCGAAGGGTGTGGGGAATCCACCACGGAGCCACTCCCACAACGGCATCACATATTCGGCCGGCCCAAAAAGAGACGCGGTATTTTTTCGACTCCGCAAAATGTAGTTGGCAACTCGAGAAAAGTGCTTTGTTTCCAGATGGAGTGGAACGATGTTGACGCCAAACCATACGCATCCCCGGAGCGTGGGGATCTGGTCTTGACCCGTCGGCTCGAAGACTCCCAAAAACGGCGAGGCTGAGTGCATTTTCGTCAGAAAACTCGGACGAGGCAGTCCGATCCGCTCGTAGTGTTCCAGGGGAAAGAGGTTGGCGATGGGCCGATCGTGAATCATCGTCAGCAAGGCATCGGAATCTTCCACGGTCAGCGGGCGCACCGTCGGACCCGTTACACGGTCCGCATGCTGTGTCCAGAATTTCACCACGTCACGTCATCCACAATCAGAAAATCTTGACGGGGTCGAAGATATCGGCCGCGATGAGAAGCACGGACATACCGATGAAGGCGATGGCGACGACGTAGGTTAGCGGCATCAAACGGATGGGGTCGAAGTGGCCCGGGTCCGGCTTCTTGCGGAATCGAGCCCAACGGCGTCGGATCCCTTCCCACAATGCCCCGGCCACGTGTCCGCCGTCGAGCGGTAGCAATGGGATCAAATTGAAGACGAACAGGCTGATGTTCAAGGTTCCGAGAACGGATACGAGGTATGCCACTTTGGCGTCGGTCGTGATGTTTTCAGTCGACGCGACTTCACCGGCCACTCGTCCCACGCCAACCACCGACATCGGCGAGTCCGCCGGCCGTTCCTTGTCGGTAAACAGGGCCGTCCCCACATCCCACAGTCGAACCGGAAGTTTGATGATCACTCCCCCGATTTGAGTCAGGGTCTGCCCCAGCACGGGGGGCACGTCCGAGATGCTCCCCGGCGTCAGTTCTTGCCGCGGACCAATGCCGACGAATCCGACGTCGTGGGTTTTGTATTTGCCGTTGGCGTCCTTGACCGGGGCTCCCGAAGCATCCGTGACCGGACGGGGCGTGATGATCGGGGTAATACTGGTCTGAATCGTGGAACCGTCTCGGTCAATGGTCATGGGTACGGTCTGGCCGCCGTGCTCCGAGATGAGCCGACTCAACTGGTCCCAGGACGTGATGTCTTCCCCAGCGAACTTCACGACTTTGTCGCCAGGTTTCACACCTGCTTTTCCGGCAGGTGACGCCGGGTCCTTTGAGGTGCAGGTGGAGGATCGGTTCGTGTCGCCAACGTCGACCGTATGGACGCATTGACTCACGGAACTCACGTTCGTCGTCGGCTGGCTCGTACCGAAGGCCATGACCACCACCGACAAGCAAACGACGCCAATCAGCAGGTTCATCAAGGGGCCACCGAGCATGATGATGATGCGCTTATGAATCGGTAGCTGGTAAAACTGGCGGTTTTCGTCGCCGGGTTGAAGCCTTTCGGCTTCCATGCTCCGCGTCTCCGTGGCCATTTGCTGAAGAAGGCCCGTTGAATCGGCCGTGATTTTTTCGCCGTTTCGATCCGGCGGATACATGCCAATCATGGAAATGTAGCCACCCAGCGGGATCGCTTTGACGCCATATTCGGTTTCACCGCGTCTCCGGGAAAACAGCGTCTTGCCAAAGCCGATCATGTATTGCGTAACTCGCACGTTGAAGAACTTGGCCGGGAGCAGGTGCCCGACCTCGTGTAGCGCAATCGACACGGCGATACCGAGGGCCATGACGACGACGCCGATCACGAACATGAGCCACGACCCGCCCAGCATGTGCGAAAAATCCACCAGTGAATTCCCGTTCTTCGTTCCCTTGGGCTTTTCGCCCCGGTCGATTCTACGTGGCCTTGCCGCAAGAGACGTGGACGATTCCTGAAAGCATCCCTAGCCGACGATCCCGAATTCCCGAAGACGCTTACGGTCCGCGGAACTCGCCGACATTTGCAGCCGCAATAATTCGGAATAGATCCCACCGGACTGAGCGAGCTCACCCGGGGTTCCCATCTCGATGATCCGACCATTCTCCAACGTGACGATCCGGTCCACCGCAGAAATGGTGGAGAGCCTGTGGGCAATGATGAGACTCGTTCGCCCTTCCATCAGTCGGTCCAGGGCATCCTGAACGATCCGTTCCGATTTGGTGTCCAAGGCGCTCGTGGCCTCGTCGAGAATCAAGATCGGCGCATCCTTGAGGATGGCCCGCGCGACGGCAATCCGTTGCTTCTGGCCACCCGAAAGTTTGAGGCCACGCTCCCCAATGAGGGAGTCGTACCCGTCCGTGAATCGACGAATGAACACATCCGCGTTGGCCTGGCGTGCGGCGTCAACGATCTCGTCGCGCGTTGCATCCGGCTTGGCGTAGGCAATATTTTCCGCGATCGTTCCGGAGAACAGCGACGCGTCTTGGAAGACCATGCCCATCGTGGAGCGAAGTTGTCCCAAGGTCGACGTCGAGGTGTCGAAACCGGCGACCTGCACAGAGCCGTTGGACGGCGTGTACAGGCCTTGCAGGAGGGACATCAACGTCGATTTTCCGCCGCCGGACTCCCCCACAAACGCAATCTTTTCCCCGCGCCGAACGCTGAGATTGATGTCGCGAAGCACGGGGTCTTCGCCGCCGTAAGCGAAATCGACGTCGTGGAATTCGATCACGGGGTCCGGCAACTCGTGGTTACTTGGCTTGCGTGGTCCTTCCTCTGAGGACTGCACCTTCTGAATGGTTGACGTGACCGTCGGGGGAATGACCGAGGCCGCCCGTGGGTCGTCGGGCAATCCCATGACCTCAAAGTATTCGCGGGAACCAGCGATGGCCCGCTGCGCCGAATCGATGATCCACGACAACATCGAGACCGGTTGAGACGCCATGGCCATGAGCTGAATCATGAGCACCATGTCGCCGAGCGAGAATTCACCCGTCAAGGTCTTCCAGAAAATGAGGAGGTACATCGCGAAGAAGACGATGTTGAGGATGGAACGCCGGTACACATCCATGGTGTGCCAGTGCCTCGACTGCGAACGAGTCAACGACACCGTCGATGTGAAGTGCTCGGCAAATCCGGCGAGTTCACGCGCTTGGGTTCCGAATGATTTCACGACCCGCAGCTGCGAGATGACCTCATTGAAACGACCGCCAGCCAGATCGACATGCTCGTTCTTGTCCTTCTCCCAGCCTTGCCACTTTTTGCTGGTCAGTCCCGTGAGCCACAGGTACGTGGGATAGATGATGAGCAGAAGCACGGCCAGCGGCCAGTAGTAGATGAACATGACCACGAGCACGGCCACGGTGCTGACGATCATCGAAAAGAAGTTATTCGACATCGACTTGATGAAAAAGGTGACCTCGGCGATCGAACGATTCAGCCGTGACACCACGGTGCCTGTGAGCTGACCGTCGAAGTAGCTTTGCGGGAGGCTCAGGAGCTTATGAAAATAGCGCGTGGACAAGAGCGAGCGCATTTTCTGCCCCATGATGTCGCCTTGATATCCGCCGTAATTCGACACGACGGTCATCAGCAGCTGCACCACAAGATAAAGTCCAGCGAAGGTGAAGATGATCCGGACCGTCGAGCCGCCATCGCCGTTGAGCGCAGCGACCACGGCGTCCGTCGCGAATTTAAGGACGAAAGGCGTGGCCAAAGAGGCAACGGCCGTCAGTACAGAACAGGCCAAAATGATGACGTAGTACGGCCACAGAGAGCTCGTGGCCCGCATGATGCGAAAAATGCTTTTCATGGCGTTCTCCTTTCAGGATGTCCCGCGCCCCCGAAAGGATGACGACGGCGGCGATTTCCGGTGTGGTGGTCCGGCCGCAATCCGTCGTCGCGCGGTTAACGCAACGCCTGAATCAGCTGGATGGCGGTGTCAAGAAAGGCATCGACCTGGACTTCATCATAGGCGTGTTTCCGGGTCGCGGTTCGGAATGAAGACCGCCGAATCACGGACGGTTCCACGTGGCTCTCCGTGCGGAAATATTCTTCGAGGCGGTCACAAAGATCGTCGACATCACCCACGAAATATCCTTCGACGCGCCGGTGAGCGGGACGTCGGAAGCGGTTTCCGCGCTCTCGGGTAAGACGCCCCATGACGAGGTCGGCCAAAGCGGCGGAATGCTCGTGCCAGGCTTGATCACCTTCGCGACGACAGTACGCCACCTTTTCGGCCTCCGCGAATCGGTCCTCATAGGCGTCCAAGAGGTCGTCGACGTCGTGTGGGTCGTAGCCGCCTCGTTCCCGCTCGAAGGTGACCTGACGAACCTCAGCGGCACCCATGGTTTCGACGGCGGGATCTTCGGCCCATCGGGCGAGAGCGTCGTCGAAACGCTCGATCGCGGCGTCGACTGCCGAGGCAGAGTAGCCAGTCTCTCGGTGACCGACTCGACGTACCGTGCCGGGGTCCCGACGAGCTGAAATATTGCCGTTGGAGTCCGCTGCGGTAGCGGCCCTTGATCCATTCATGCTTTCTCCAAATTCCTGTGGTCGGCTCAGACGAGCAGAACGGCAAAGATCACATATCCGATGGCCGCGGCAAAAACGATGGAGTCGAGTCGGTCCATGACACCGCCGTGTCCAGGAAGCAGATTGCTCATGTCTTTAATACCGATTTCGCGTTTCACCATCGATTCGGCAAGGTCGCCGACCGTGGAGACGATGACGAGGAGTACCGCGATCACGATGCCGTGCCACCACGGCTGGTGAAGGAGGAACAGCGCACATAGCGTCCCCACGATCATGGAACCGATCATGGAGCCGGCGAAGCCCTCCCAGGTCTTTTTGGGACTGATACGTGGGGCCATGGGGTGTTTTCCGAACAAGACGCCCGCGATGTATCCCCAGGTGTCGTTGCCGATGGCCATCAAAACGATGGTGAAGACCTTGGCTGGTCCGTCCACGTCGCGAAAGATGAGTACCGCGAGGGCCAACATGAACGGCACCCAGCTCATCACGAAGATGCCGCCCATGATGGAAAACAACATGCCATCTTTGCGCCCGAAGGCTCGCCACAGCGTGACGAGACTGACCGAGCCCAGCACAGAGAGGATGAGCGCCTCTCCCCCACCAAAATAGGCGGCGAAGGGGAGCAGTCCACCCGTGATCACCGCCGGAATCAGTGGAACGCGCATCCCCCGCTTATGGTTGAGGGATTGACCGACCTCCCACGTGCCGACGGCCGCTGCTACAGCTGCGAACGCGACGATCACCAACGGGATAAAGAACAACCCGATGATGACGAGGGCCACCAGAGTCACGCCGACTCCGATGGCCGCCGGAAGATCACGTCCGGCCCGAGATTTCTTCTTCTCGGGTTCGGTCGACGGCGCGCTGGATGAAGTCATCAGACCGCCAGGAGCTCAGCTTCCTTGCGCTTCAGCAATTCATCGATCTGGTCGATGTGCTTTTTGGTCTGCTCTTCGAGTTCCTTTTCCGCACGGCTACCCTCATCTTCACCGGCGTCGCCGTCCTTGACGGCTTTCTCGATGGCGGACTTGGCGGTGCGGCGAATGTTGCGCACGGACACGCGAGCGTCTTCCGCTTTGCCCGAGACCATGCGGACGTATTCTTTGCGTCGTTCTTCGGTCAGTTCCGGCATGACCACGCGGATCACGTTGCCGTCGTTGGCCGGGTTGGCACCGAGGTCAGAATTACGGAGGGCCTTCTCGATATCGCCGAGGGCCGACTTGTCGTAAGGGGTGATGAGCAGCGTGCGGGCCTCAGGGTTCTGGAACGACGCAAGCTGCTGGAGCGGAGTCGGAGCACCGTAGTAGTCCACGAGAATGCCCGAGAACAACGAGGGGTTGGCCCGACCGGTTCGCACCGACGCGAAATCCTCCTTGGCGGAATCTACCGCCTTGCCCATCTTCGTTTTGGCTTCTGACAGGGAATCTTCGATCACTTCGGTCTCCTCATTCGTGGGGACTCGCTCTCGGACGAGTCGCTGTGGCGGCACCGCGCCTTCTGCTCAGTGGCACAAGGCAGCGACGGCCGAATTCTCCGTACTCCAGTTTAGCGATGCGTCAATGAACGTCGCGAACTCTGATCACCGATGCCGGATCTTACGTCGTCACCAGGGTTCCGATTTCCTCGCCAAGAATCGCGCGCGCCACGTTGCCTTCGCCCTGCATGCCGAAGACCCGCATGGTGACGTTGTTGTCCTTGCACAGGCTGAAGGCCGTCTGGTCCATGACGCGGATGTCGCGGCGCAAAGCCTCGTCGTAGGTCAAGTGGTACAGACGCTCGGCGTCGGGATCCACCTTCGGGTCGGCGGTATAGACGCCGTCGACGCCGTTCTTGGCCACCAGCACCTCGTCGGCACCGATTTCCAGCGCACGTTGCGCTGCGACGGTATCGGTCGAGAAATACGGAAGCCCCGCACCCGCACCGAAAATGACCACTCGGTCCTTTTCCATGTGCCGGATCGCGCGGCGCGGAATGTAGTTTTCCGCCACTTGGGCCATCTCGATCGCCGACTGCACGCGGGTGTCCACGCCGGACTGCTCCAGGATGTCCTGTAGGGCCAAGGAGTTCATGACGGTGCCGAGCATGCCCATGTAGTCAGCTCGAGAACGGTCGAGCCCCGCGGAGGAGAGCTCGGCGCCGCGGAAAAAATTCCCTCCTCCGACGACGATGGAGGTCTCCGCCTGGCCGACGGTCGAAGCAATCTGCTCCGCGAACTTGCGCACCACGCCGGTGTCGATACCGACTCGGCCGCCACCAAAGACCTCTCCCGAGAGCTTCAATAGGACCCTGCGGCGCTGTGGTTGCGTGGACGTTGCGGAATTGACGGACATGGATCCTCCTGGGCTATGGGCCCCAATTTCTCGTGTGCTTGCTACTGGTGTTTAGCTTACGCAAAAAGGGAGCGTCCACACGCGGTGGACGCCCCCTTCACATCATCAACAGTGATTAGTTGCCGACGCGGAAACGAACGAAACCGGTTGCCTTAGCGCCAGCTTCCTCGAGAACCTGCGCCACGGACTTCTTGGAATCCTTGGCGAAGTCCTGGTCGAGAAGGGTGTTTTCCTTGAAGAAGCCCTTCAAACGGCCCTGAACGATCTGAGGAATGATCTTCTCGGGCTTGCCCTCGGAACGAGCGGTCTCTTCAGCGATGTGACGCTCGGACTCGACCTGGTCCTCCGGAATGCCGGACTCATCCAGGTACTTCGGGGCCATTGCGGCGATGTGCACGGCGACGTCGTGCGCAACTTCGTCGGTGTTAGCACCGTCAACAGCGAGCAGAACGCCAACCTGAGCAGGGAGGTCCTTGGAGGTCTTGTGCAGGTACATCGCGACGTTTTCGCCCTCGAGGCGTGCCACGCGACGAACGACGACCTTCTCGCCCAGCAAAGCGCCGGCCTCGGTCACCTGCTCCTCGACGGTCTTGCCGTTGGAAGATGCCTTGAGGAGATCCTCGAGGGTCTCAACGTTGGCCTCGACGGCGGCATCGAGAACCGAATTGCCGAAATCGATGAACGGGGCGGACTTGGCCACGAAGTCGGTCTCCGAGTTGACCTCGACCAAGAAGCCGACGCCGTTCTCGACGCGAGCGGCAACGAGACCTTCCGCGGTAGCGCGTCCCTCGCGCTTGGTCACGCCCTTGAGGCCCTTCACGCGAATGATTTCGAGGGCTTTCTGCTGATCTCCCTCGGCCTCGTCCAGGGCCTTCTTGACATCGAGCATTCCGGCACCGGTGCGCTCGCGAAGAGCCTTGATGTCAGCTGCGGTGTAGTTCGCCATGTGAACTCCTTTTATTAGTGTCTGGAACACGTGGACGCGGGGCCGGGCCGGAATGGCCCGGCCCCGCGGAAACTGGGCGGTTCACCGTGCGGCAAACCGATCAGCGTGAATTAGTTGGAAGAGGTTTCGGTCTTCTCGGCGGATTCGGTCTCGGAACCCTTTTCAGCTTCGGCGGCCTTCTGTGCCTCGTGCTGCTCGAGGAGTTCCTTCTCCCACTCTGCCATGGGCTCCTCCGGCGCGTCTTCCTTACCGGACTGTTTCTTGTTGCGCTCGAGGAGGCCCTCGGCGACGGCGTCGGCAACGACGCGGGTCAGCAAGTTCACGGAACGGATGGCGTCGTCGTTACCCGGGATCGGGAAGGCGACTTCGTCCGGATCGCAGTTGGTGTCCAAGATGGCGACAACCGGGATACCGAGCTTCTGGGCCTCGTCGACCGCGAGGTGCTCCTTCTTGGTATCGACGACCCACAGAAGGGAGGGGGTCTTGGTCAAGTTGCGGATACCACCGAGGGTCTTCTCGAGCTTCTCAAACTCGCGACGCAGCAGGAGCAGTTCCTTCTTGGTGTACTGCGAGGCGGCGACGTCGTCGAAGTCGACCTGCTCGAGTTCCTTCATGCGCTCGATGCGCTTGGAAACCGTGGCGAAGTTGGTGAGCATACCGCCCAACCAACGGTGGTTCACGTACGGCATGTTGACGCGAGTAGCCTGCTCGGCGATCGCTTCCTGAGCCTGCTTCTTGGTGCCGACAAACAGGATGGTTCCACCGTGAGCAACGGTTGCCTTGACGGCCTCGAACGCGCGGTCAATGAATTCCAGCGACTGCTGAAGGTCAATGATGTAGATGCCGTTGCGCTCGGTGAAAATGAAACGCTTCATCTTCGGGTTCCAGCGGCGGGTCTGGTGACCGAAGTGGACACCGGAATCGAGAAGCTGGCGCATTGTTACGACGGGCATGTCGTCTCCTTTGTGATGACGCGTCCCAGGTACCTTAGGGGCCCGCATCATCGTCGTAGTTATCGGTTTTCATGCTGAGGACATTTCCACAACATTCCTGGTGATCGTCGACGCCTGTCGCATTCAAGAACGCGACGGACGAGAACCCGCCGTCACCGGCACCTGGAGGCAACCGGACCGTTGGCGAGCGCCGCTTCCGAGGAGAAACGCGGCGATCACGCGAAGTCAGTGGACACACTTATGCCACTGCTTCGGCCACTATACCGCACGAATAGCCGCAAACAGGCCACTAATTCCCCGATTCAGATCACACTTATCCACAATGTCTGGTCCTCAGCGTTCGATGGAAGCACTCGCGTCCTGTCTATGAGTTTTCGTGGAGCCATGTTCCGATGCATCGTTGTATCCCTCATCGCCATGCTCACGGCACTGGCCTCGTCGTCTGTCACGTCAGCGTCGGCAGCATTGTGGTCGTGGCCGTTGGACCCGGCCCCCGCCGTTCTGCGCGCCTTCCACCGACCAACACACCCATGGATGTCGGGCCACCGAGGCGTCGATCTAGCGGCCCGGTTCGGTCAAGAAATCCACGCCCCGGCCGACGGCGTCATTGTGTTTACCGGCAGGGTGGTGAATCGGACGGTCATTAGCCTCGAGGTGAAGTCCGGTCACCGCATCAGCTTCGAACCAGTAGCTGACCCTGCACCCAAAGGGAGCAAAGTTCGTGCGGGCGACGTCATTGCTCGCCGAGACCCAGCCATTCCCCATGAACCGTGTGGACCGTGCCTCCATTGGGGCGTTAGGGATAGCGACGGCTACGTCAATCCCCTACTTTTTGTCGGCGCGACAGAACATTCCGTCTTGTGGCCACTCCCGGCTGCTCGACCCTCAGGAAATAACCCAGATTAATGGCGGCACATAGCGACACGAACAACACCACAATTACACCGAAACCCATCGCCGGGCGCTTTCCAGGAAACAATCCCATAGTCTGGCTATAGGACTACAACCCACCGAGACCACGCCGTGAAAGGACACCGGACTCTCGTGACCCAACACTTCGTCAGCCGGCATAAAGTTGCCGTTGCCCTCGGCATGACCCCCGCCGCCATCCAACAGCGTCACAACGCTGGCACCATGCCTCAGCCCGATGCCATACTCCACGGATCCAAAGGATCCGAATGGTTCGGTTGGAAACGTGAAACCATCGAAGAGTGGGCACCGAAGATCAGACGCACGGCTGACTGGACCCGTAGCGCAACGTAGATACGGCCGAAAAAGAATAGCCCCGCAATATTCCACCCTTCGAGGACTCGTAGCAATCTGGATACGAGCCACTCGTAAGGGATCACGAACTGAGTGCCAAAGGCTTCGACACCCTTCCCATCGCGCGCACTCGATTCACGCCGGAAGCACACGGTGAAACGAAAAGTAAGGAAGCCTAGGGGTTCAGGGCACCGACTCTCAGCTCAATTCCGGAGCTTCATCAGCTACCACCTGGCTCTTGGGACTCATGATTTTGCCCACATCTCGCGGCTGGAGATTAATCCCAGTGAACTCTGGAAAGCGGTCCAATGCCGTGTTTGTGCGCCAATTTATGTGCGAGTCAACTCAATATTGTGACCGCCACGCCGTCGGAGTCTCCAGAATCACCCCATGTCAAACACGATCGGACCTAGTAGTGTCTGGTTCTACAAAACCTAAAAACTAGCTTTGGGGAGCCACCATGCCCAGTTCGCACATCACTCGCCGACGCCTGGCCCAAGGGGCGGCCTGGTCTGCACCCATGATTTTGGCCGCAGGAGCCGTTCCGGCCCACGCGGTTTCTATCTGCGATGAGGTTTCCTACGCGCCTGCGCTCAACTCGAACACCGTGACGCGAGCCAGCGACTCATCGGCCACTGGGGCTTTCAACCCGGTCACACCGGTCAACTCCCCCACCGGCCCGGTGAAGCCGACCGTTGCCGTGACCTTCAAGGCCACCGCCTTGGGAGGCAAAACTCTTAACTCTGCACAGAACCTCACAGTCGCTGGCCAACAGCTGGATCTGGGATACAACGGCGCCGGAGACCTCGCCACGAACGGTCTCGAACTGATTCAGAGCGGCCCTATCGGTTACGCGGCTCGCCAAACGCTCACCATCACCTTTGACCGGCCGGTCAAGAATTTGGCCTTCACGATTGCCGATCTTGACCAAGCCGGATATTTGGACCAAGTTGCACTGTCTGGGTCTCCCACGGTTTCGAACGGATCCAACGTCAGCGGAGCGGGCACTACAACCTCCCCGCTCGGTCCAGCGACCAACGTGGGCGATCGCAAATCCGATGACGTCACGACTCGCAGCGATATTCGCTACTCGCAGCCCGTCACCTCGGTAACTATAGATTTTTGGAGCAAGCAGGGCACTCTTAGCCAGCAGGTTTTTATTTCCGGCATGAGCTTCACCGCCAGCACCTGCCCGTAAGAGTATTTCAGCGTGCCACCTCATTATGGCTGGCGCATAGGTGATTTCCTCGAAGCGCTCAGAGGCGTGCTCACAATCATGGGGCATATGGTGAGCTCTCCTATGAGTGCATGACGCGCCTGGTTGAGAGCGCATGTTTTGTTCAGCTCGGTATCGGACTTGAGATTTCGATTCCACGTTAGGTCATTGACTGCTGCCCTCGTCAGGCGCAAGTAGGGGCCTCATGAATGTTCGCTCGTATCGGATCACGCATTGCGAATTATCACGGATTTTGTTTGCTTCTATGAATTCGGGATCAGTGTCGAATCTGGATCGATATTGTTCATAGGCGGCTAGGCTGTTGAAGCTGAATAGTGCTTCGGCGCGGTCGCTGGCGCCTTCGGAGGGGAGGAAGTAGCCGTGATGTCTCCCTCCGTGCTTGTTGACGAGCCTGATCCATTCTTTGGCAAAGCGCTCGAAATCCTGGATTTTATTCGGGTCAATGGTGTAGTGCACGACACAGGTAATCATGGCCTGACGGTAACACCGTTGATCGTCAGACTGCATATCCCGCCTCCACCCGCCTACATACTGTGTTTCGCTGCCAAGGCGTTAGAGCGTCGCAATAGTGAGCCTGGTTGTGTTTCCGTCCACTCCCGGCGCTTGGCGGGATCCGAATAATCTTTGGAAGTAGTCGCGCCAACAGTTAGCCGGTTCAAAATTCGAATAGGTGCATCATCGCACCATCAGGTCCACGATGGGAACACTGTTAGCTCACACGGATAGCTTGAAGGCCGCTTCTGCACAGTGGGGTCATTCGTCGCAGGAAGTCACCATGAGGCACTATGTGGCCAATTTGCAGGACACCCCGAACCCATCGTCGGCACTGGAAGTGCTAGGAAATGCGGCGAATCGTAAGTGATGGGTTCGCGCTGGATTCCGGGCTGTCTAACATGTTTGAAGCCCGTCATATCAGGCTACTCCCCTGATATGACGGGCTTTTTGGTAGGGGGTGCGGGGCTTGAACCCGCGACCAAAGGATTATGAGTCCTCTGCTCTGACCAGCTGAGCTAACCCCCCGTAGTGGTACTCGCCCGGCCAACGCGAGGTTGGACGGACGGCTCCCCAGTTTACCGCATGATTGTTGCTACCTTGACACCATCAGAGCCGTGAAGGCAGGCGCGAGAAGCCCCTGGGTCAGCGAACTACCGTCCTTCCGGTCCACGATATTCGCCTCGGTACATCGCTTCGAATGCGTCCCACGTTTTCTCAACCGAATGCTTCTGAACTATTTCGTGGCTTACCTCGCCCATGCGGCGTCGTTCTTCGTCCGACGCCGTCAAGACGGCCGTCAATTTCTCGCTGAGGTCCTGAGGGTCACCGGGTTCGAACAGATATCCGTTCTCGCCTTCTCGAACGAGGTGCGGCAACGCGAGGGCGTTAGCCAGGACGACCGGTCGAGAGGCAGACATCGCCTCCAGGCTCACCAGGGATTGAAGCTCGGCGGTGCCCGGCTGGCAAAAGACGTCGGCCCGAAGGTAGCCCTCCCTCAGCTCTGCGTCCGAGACAAAACCCAAGAAGTGGACACGGTCTTCGACCCCTGCTTCACGCGCGACTCGTTTGAGTTCATCCTCAATTTCGCCCGTACCGGCGAGCTCAAGGTGAACCTTCAAATCTGCGGGCAATAGTGCGACGGCCCTGATGAGGACGTCAATGTTTTTCTCCACCGCAAGACGTCCCGCGAAAAAGACCACAGGGTGATCCCGTTTCTTGACCTCTTCACCCGGAGCCAATTCGTATCGGGCTGCATCAATACCGTTAGAGACCGGAATGACCGGCGCCCCAAAGCCGTGGTCGTGCATGGCTTGAGCCCCAATGGGGGTCGGCGTCGTGACATAGTCGGCCCGGCCCAAAACTCGTCCCATGTCTTTCCAGGAACAATAGGCAATCACCTTGAGAGCAATATCCGGGAACGGCAGGAATGGATTGAGGTTTTCAGGCATAAAGTGATTTGTGGAAACCAGCCGAATTCCCCGCCGTTTGCAGGCCCACGAAATCATACGGCCAATAATGTAGTGGCATTGAATATGCACCACATCCGGCTGGACCTCGTCGAGGATCTTCCCCACTCGACGTTGCATTTCCCACGGGAAGCACAACCGGTAGTACGGATGGGTCGGCGGATTATGGGAACGCAGGCGGTGTTCGTGAATTCCATCGATCTCGATGTCATACGACGGCCCGTCCGAAGAACGACCTGCAATCACGTGAACCTCATGGCCCCGGTCCCTCATCCCGACGGCGAGACGGTGACCGAATTGGGCCGCTCCGTTAATATCAGGCGGATAGGTGTCCGCGCCGATCAGGATTTTCAGGGGTCTTGAGTTCATGGATATCTGTCATTCCGTTGGCTCAGTATGGAACAGGGATGAAGTTAATCCCCCATAGTCTATCGGCCGGAACCTCATGCAACCCAACCACTGCACACGAGGTGTTCATCATGAATCGTCGGCATGATCCACATAACGACGACGCCCGCCCTCCGGGGAGGAGGACGGGCGTCGTCGGTGCCGTTGGAACGGCTTGGCCTACTTCTTGAACAAGCGACCGAGGAACACGAAGAACGCGCCCACGGAAACCGCCAGGGCCGTCAGCGGCTTCCAACGTGCCTTGAGATTGTCGGGATCGGAAACATTCGCGCCCAAGTTGGATGCCGCGACCTTGGCGCGGTCAGGGGCTGACTTGGCATCCTCCGAGGACTTCTCAGCCAGGCCAGTGGCCGAGGACTGAACCGAGGAGAACTGCTGGCCAAAGTCGTCTCGCAACGACTTGAGGTGATCGCGGCGTGCCTTGGTGCGCTGCTCGAGCTGGTCCTGCGAAGGCTGCGGCGTCTCCGGAACCTCGTTGGAACGCTTCTGACGCTTCTTCTCTTCCTTGGCCTGACGCTTCTCTTCGGCCTTTGCTTCTTCCTTTTCCTTCATCTCGCGACGCACGCGGCTTGAAGTGTAGGAAGAGCCTTCCTTGGCAACGCCAAGGTCATACAAGAAGCCGAAGATCGCGGATTCCGGCTTAAGCGGCAGCTGCGACTTGATGCGCAAAAGACCGATCAAAGCAAAAATCGCCAAGAGAACGATGAACAGCGCGGCGAAAAGCAACGCCGACAACCACAGCGGCATGACCGTTGCGAGGCCTGCAATGGCCGCAGTGATCAGCGCGATGACCGCGAACAAGAGGAAAACCAGGCCGACGACGACGAATGCCGCCCCCACGCCGAGCTTGATCCCCTTATCCTTCATTTCGAGCTTGGCGATCTGCAGCTCATCTTTGATCTGCTTCGGTCCCAGCCGGGACGCAACCTTGCCGATCCCCAAAACCTGGCTAACCCCGGCCTTCAGGGAGCTCAAGCCACCCCGGTAGGAACGGGGCTTATGTTTCGTGGTGGTCTCTCCGTGATTGATGGAGTGAGACATCAAGCCTCCCTAGTGAATGCCGATGGATTTCACAGCTAAACCTATCACTGACTGTGACTTTGTCGGTGCTGCACTGCGCGAGACGTACCAAATATTCATGCGGGCGGGATCCTTCGCCAAGATCAGCCGTTCACGGTCTTCGACCTCGATCGACGCTAGCTGTTCCCGCGGACTTCGAAATCCCCCCCCCTTTGGAGCACCCCCAGACGCAGGTTCCTAAGTCCCGACCTGGGGGCGTTAGACCAAAAAGTGGGAACGGTCGGAGAGGTCATGAACGAACCTCTAGAAGGTTATGTTTCGGCGCATCAAAATTCACCACACATTGATATAACCGACATCTCATCAATGTTTCGCTTTTGGTGTTGAATCCCAAGGACTGAGACGAGTACTCTGAGCTACGTCGGTAGGGCCCGACGGCCGCGCGACGAATCGGTCCCCCAAGTTGATTCGTCGCCCCGCCAAAATAATCCCTAGGCGCCCCGGTTACCCCCATAGCATCCGGGGCGCCGCCTTAAACTCCATGCTCCAAGCACGATCTAACCGTGCAAATTCTGATGGCATGATAGGGATTTTAATTCCGAGTATCAATTCGTGACGTCATCCCGTTACTGCATATCCCAGCGAAGACTCTTCGATTCGACCGGTCTGTCAAACGTCAATTCATCCGTACTGACCAGTACGATCATGCTGATACCACTCGCACCGTAGAAAGTTCCTGATGTCTGCTTCCTCCAACCCACCGGGCCCTGCGCCAAGAACCACATCCTCAATGTCCGGCAAAAAGAAGGGATGCCTGGGGTGCCTCGGTTGTGGCGGTATTCTTCTGGTTCTTCTCCTCATCATCGGCATCATTGGCGCATTCTTTGGCCCCAACAATTCAAAGCCGGAGAGTTCACCGAGCACATCGTCCACGACTAGCTCAGCCTCTTCACCCTCCCCCTCGTTGACGCCTTCGCCGTCGCCTACACGGGAATCCTCGGCTCCGAGCCAGAGTCCCTCGCCAAGCTCCACGAAAATCGACACCGGTACGACCGCTCAAGGGGACGCGGCGAAAACTTTGGCTAGCTTGCCCGTGAAGGGACGAGCTCCCAAAACTGGATATTCCAGGGAGCAATTCGGCCAAGCTTGGGCCGATGTAGACCACAACGGTTGTGACACCAGGAATGACATTCTCAAACGAGACATGACCGATGAGACCTTTAAGCCAAATACTGGGGACTGCAAAGTAACGCACGGCACGTTAGCCGACCCGTATACGGCGACCGAGATTTCCTACACCGTCGGACAAGATACGAGCTCAGCAGTGCAGATTGATCACGTCGTCGCACTGTCCAACGCGTGGCAAACGGGTGCCCAGCAGCTAGACGCCGACACTCGCGAGCATCTTGCGAACGACCCGCTGAACCTTCTCGCCGTGGACGGCCCAGCCAATCAGCAGAAATCCGACGCCGACGCGGCCACCTGGCTGCCCGGCAACAAGGGGTACCGGTGCCATTACGTGGCCCGACAAATCGCCGTGAAAGCCACTTACCACCTATGGGTCACCCAGCCTGAACGTGATGCCATGACCGGAATTCTCCAGGGATGCCCCGGTGAGCCGTTGCCCGGACGAGATGCCGGCCCGACCGTCGATGTCGCCCCGACTCCGGCACCGGCCCCAACGACGCAGGCTCCAGCCGCGCCCACACAGGCACCCGCTCCCCCAGCAGCACCGGTACCCGAGCAACCACAGGCGCCGGAGGCCCCCGCCGAACCGGCGCCTCCGCAGGAAGGCAACGTTTACTACCCGACGTGCGCCGCAGCTCGCGCCGCAGGCGCTGCGCCGATTTACCAAGGCCAACCTGGTTACAGCCGCAAATTGGACCGCGACGGCGACGGTGTTGCCTGCGAGGCCAAGTCATAGCCTGTGACTGCATGCGACCAGCGCTGGAACACCGCTGTCGACCCACAACGCCCCGGCCCTATGGGACCGGGGCGTTGTGGGTTTTCGTTTTCATCGAATCTATTCAGGCCACGACGAATTCTTAATGACCTCCACAAAATCTCCCCTGCGGAATCCCGGAAGGAAGTGAGCCAAGACGTCCGCTTTAACATTTCCGAACGTGGTCTCCGGTCGATCTTTCAAACCGTCGGTAAAGGCGGCCAGAATCTGATTTTTGAAGTCCGGGCGCGGGTGGGCGGCAACAACGTCAGAACGGTCCGCCTCACTGATGTCGTCATAACCCACGCCCATCACGTCGAGCTCCACACCCCTGGTCACTAAGGCCACCTCCGGTGGCATATGCAACGGAATCTCGGGGGTGGTGTGAAGTGCTATGCCCTGCCAGACTCGGTCGGCGGCGTCGTCGTCAATTCCTCGGTTAACTAAGAAATCACGTGCCACGTCGGCCGCGTCTATTTCGAAGCGCTGATCAGTGGTTCGATACCTCGGGGTGAGACCGAGGTCGTGAAACATCGCCCCCACGTAGAGCAACTCTGGGTCCCAGGTCAGTCCGAATTCTTGGCCTCGCAACGACCCGAAGAAATAGACGCGACGGCAATGATGGTAAACGACGTCGTCGGCCGCGTCCCGGACCAGCTCGGTCGCTTCCCGAGTGAGATCTGTATCCGGGACGGTGATGCCTGCAATGGTGTCGGTCATAATGCCCTCCAGAGCTGAGATGTGGTTCGTCGATGAGCCTGTCTCGCGATTCTTCCCGATCAAGATGGACGAAGCCATACCTGCATCGGTTCGAATTATTTCGAAATGCAATTATCTGCACACTCTCAACCTGATGCCCCGGAAGTTTTAGAAGTGGGGCTCAAGACGGGAATGAACCATTGGCGCCAATTAATCATTGGGGCCATAGTTTCCAGAATCCCTCGGATTTTGACTTAGGTTTCAGGTGCGGACACGACTTTTCTTGCCGCATACCGAAGGTGTTTCGCAGTGGTGAACACAAGCTTTACTAAGTTTTCTCAAGCTATCTACCCAAATGGCGAGCGACCACATACAATCTATCCAGGCCGCACTCAGGCCCCACACAGAAAGAACCATCATGAAATCTCGCACCATCATTCCCGCACTTGCTGTGGCCACTCTCGCTCTCGCAGGTTGCAGCCATGCCGATAATTCGTCGTCCTCCGCTAGCCCCAGCTCCAGCGCATCGACTTCTTCGTCCAGCGCCTCTGCGACCCCGACCGAGGCCGCATCCGCATCGGAAGCTCCTGCAACGGAGTCGCCGTCCGTCACGGAGACGACTCCGGAGGATTCTCCGTCGGATTCAAGCTCCGAGACCGACAGTACGGAGGCCGCGCCGACCGAAGCGCCCGCACCGGCGGACTCACCTGCGCCGTCACAGGCAGCGCCTTCCTCTGCTCCTGCGGATAGCGCGCCCGATGCAAACCAAGCCCCCGCCCCGGCACAGCCGAACGCCGGTGGATCGAGCGTCAACTCGTCAGCACTCCGCAAAGCTGAGCAGTACTCCAGCATGATGCACATGTCTAAACTAGGCGTCTACGACCAGCTGACCTCAGAATATGGAGAAAAGTTCTCTCCGGAAGCCGCGCAGTATGCCATCGACAATATGAAGGCCGACTGGAACGCCAATGCTCTGGCAAAGGCGAAAGACTATCAATCCCAGATGAATATGTCTCCCGAGGCGATTAGGACCCAGCTCACCTCCGAGTACGGCGAAAAGTTCACCCCGGAAGAAGCAGACTACGCAATTCAACACCTCAACGGCTAAAGCCACAGCTCCTCGACGGCTAAAGCCACAGCTCCTCGACGGAAACCCCGCTGATCTTTCGTAGGTAAGCGGGGTTCTCCCGGGAGCCACTCGGATTGAGGCCATCCCCTTTGAGTTGCGCCACGCGCCCATAGATCATTCGGCCGCGAACAAACGACTCGCATGGTGAGGCACTGCTTGAGGTACCTCGATTTTCCCGAGGTTTCATGTCCCCATCAATTCGCAACAGCAGGCATACACCTGTGCATTCAATCAACACCAGGAGATCCCCCTTTGGAAAACCAGCCCAACGCACCCCAAAACAACCAGCAATGGCAGGGTCACGATAATCAGCAGTGGCAAGGCCACTATGGAAACGTCCAGCAACCGAAAAAGAAGCGCCGGGGGCTATTTGGATGTCTCGGTTGCCTCGGCATCATCGTCGTCATTGTGATCATCGCCGTGATCGTCATGGTTGCCAATGGGGCAAATTCGAACCATGACTCAAATTCTGGGGGTAATTCGCAATCCAGCTCTTCGGACGGCTCTGGAAAGAGCGATGACACTCCCGCTGATTACAAGGCCGCCCTCAAGAAGGGACAGTCCTACGCTCAGACCATGAATATGTCGAAACAAGGCATTTACAATCAGCTCACCTCAAGCGTGGAGCAGTTCACTCCGGAAGCGGCACAGTACGCCATCGATCACATCGATGCGAACTGGAACGAAAATGCCCTCAAGAAGGCGAAGGACTACCAGTCCCAGCAGAACATGTCACCCGAAGCAGTACGGACGCAGCTGACTTCTGAGATCGAGGGTTTCACTCCTGAGGAAGCGGACTACGCGATCCAACATCTCAACGGCTAGATCTGCCCCAAACAATAGGGCCCCCACTGACCGGCACGGTATGTGGGGGCCCTTTTGCGCAGTAGATGAATGGTTGAGGACGCCGTCGAGAAGGAAGTGACTGAATCCGTGACGTATCCACGACGCCTCACTCTCACTCGCCGACCTGCGACCTTCACCTTCAATCGACTTCGAATTGGTATCTGCAGGTAATAAAAAGCCCCGCCCACCACAGAAGGTGAGCGGGGCTTTGAAACCGACTTAGTAGATACCGTTTGGACTCGCTGCGCCTTGGTTAACATCTCGCACGACCGATGAATCTATCGGTGTGCTACTGGGCGTCACGATGGTCCCGCCGGTCACGCTGGTGATCACGATTTTATTTTTAATTCGGCCTGTGGTCGTTTTTGACTCACCATCCTGAAAAGTGAACAATATGTCCGGAACGCCTGAAGCCGTGCTGACTTTTGGCAATTTTGTACCGGCGGGCAAGGTCCAGGTGATCGTTGTGGTTCGTGTGGAAACGTTGTAGGCACCACGGCTGACGGAGCCTAAGCTGGCAGAAACCGTGAAGGCCCGTTCATCCGTTGCAGCCGTTAATAGTCCCTCTACGTTCAAGGTCATGACCAGTGGCGCTTGCAAAGTCATCGGAGTTCCGGTGGCGGGCACACCCAAATCCACGTACACGCTGTTAAGGTAGCCGTCGGCGCCACCTCCGCCGTCAAAAAGTACCCCTAAATCCGGATTTGTCGGCGAGGCCGCCTGCGCGGGCATCGCGGCCGTTGCCACGATAACCGGCGCGCTCCAGGCGCCGCCCTTGATGATACTTCGACGCCGAAGTCCTGTATGTTCCATGGTCCCCCACCCAAATGGCTACTGACCTGCGCAAATGCACAGAAGTCTCAATGTGACCCACACTCTACTCCCTAGTACTTCAAAAGCGTCAACTTCGGACCGGGCGGTCAGTGAATTCAAATCGAGAAACCTTGAATCACCCCACCTGCAGAGGTCCCGGAGCCGGTATCGGGCCGACGGTCTTGGACTGGAAGGTGTCGAGTTGAATCCGCGCCCTAACCGCGCCTTTTGCCGTTTTTGGGCACAAAAAATGCCGGGACACTAGGCCGTGTGGCCCGGCATCCCGGCAATCTCTTGGCTCCCCCGACTGGACTCGAACCAGTAACCCTTCGATTAACAGTCGAATGCTCTGCCAATTGAGCTACGGGGGACCGTTACTCTCAACGTTCTTCAACGCTTGCAACAGCACTAAACTTTACAGGCTCGGCTGGGGGTTCGCAAAACGACAGCGGGTGACCCTTGTCACCGATATTCCGAAAGCTGCCGACGTTTGTACTCCAGGTCGGCTATCTCCCGCTGGATGCTGCGGAATCGATCAGCCTCGGTGACGGCATCGACCCGTTCGAGCTCACGCACTTTATCCCGTTGCCGAGCGCTGAGCTCCTGCTGAAGCAGGCTATTGAGAATCGAGACGGCGTAGGCCTCGAGCTGGCGTTGGCTCGAGGCCGGCAACGGCGCCACGGTCAGCTCGGCAAGCAAACCGTGCGTTGCCTCGTGGGCGTGACCTCGAATCGCGTTGATCCACCCTGTACCTGAAGTGGGAGTCATCTCGCCGGCCGCAGCGAGGATCCCACGGAGCAACTCATAGTGGACCCGGAACCTCACCCGGATCGACCCCAGGGCATCCCACTGGGACTGTTCCACGAGCTCCGGAACCTGAATCAACACCTCCAGAGCCTGACGTTCGCGCCGGGCCGCGGGATCCCTGTAATCCGGCACCTCAATCTGTGGCGCCCCCACGGAACCGTGATCCGACGCCGCCGCGACGGCTTCCACCTCGTCCCGACGTCGTTCCGAGGGCTTGCGCGCTTCCGCTTGGACGGCCTGATCCAGTTCCTGAAGGTCCACTCCGATCCATCGGGACACTTCACGCTGATAACCGTGCCTGAGAACGGAATCGCGGATCGAGGCGACCATGGGCGCGACTGCCTTCATGGCCCGGTAGCGCCCCTCGATGCTGTCCAGGTCGAAGTCCCTCAGAGTAACTCGGATCGCGAATTCGAAGAGGGGACGCTTATCTTCAAGCAGGTCGCGGACGGCGCGATCCCCCCGTTTGAGCCGGAGATCGCACGGGTCCATACCGTCTGGGGCCACGCACACGTACGTTTGAGCGGTGAACCGTTGGTCCTCCTGAAACGCGTGGAGGGCCGCCTTTTGCCCCGCCTCATCGCCGTCGAACGTGAAAATCACCTCTCCGCCGCTACCGTCATCTCCCAGTAGTCGACGAACGATCTTGATGTGTTCGGTGCCGAATGACGTTCCGCAGGTGGCCACCGCAGTTTCGATTCCGGCCAGGTGCGCAGCCATGACGTCGGTGTATCCCTCGACCACCATGATCTGCTTCCCTTGTGCAATCTTCCGCTTGGCGAGGTCGATGCCGTAGAGCACTTGAGACTTCTTGTAGAGCTGCGTCTCAGGGGTGTTGAGGTATTTGGGGCCTTGATCGTCGTCGAAGAGCTTGCGAGCACCGAAGCCAATGGTTTCGCCCGTGATATTGCGGATGGGCCAGATCAGTCGACCACGGAAACGGTCGTACAAGCCGCGTTGCCCTTCCGAGAACATACCGGTGGCCTTGAGTTCCTCATCGGAAAACCCCTGATCACGGAGGTGCTTCAGGAGATTCGACCAGCCTTGCGGGGCGAACCCCACCCCGAATTTCTTCGCCGCCTCCCCATCGAAGCCACGGCCGCCAAGGAACGCTTGGGCCACTTGGGCCTGACGGGTATAGAGCTGGCGCTCGAAAAATTCCTGGGCAATCTTGTGCGCATCAATCAGGCGCTGACGGCGACCCTTCTCCTCGCGCGTCGGCCCGCTCCCCTGCTCGTAGTGCAGTTCGTAACCGATGCGTGCGGCCAAACGCTCCACAGTCTCGGCGAAGCTGGTATGTTCCATCGCCATCAGGAAAGCGATGACATCGCCCGATTCTCCGCATCCGAAGCAATGGTACGTACCCATTTGGGGCCGCACGTGGAACGACGGCGTCCGCTCATCGTGGAAAGGGCACAAACCCTTGTAGGAGCCAATGCCGGCGGATTTGAGGGTGACAAAGCCTTCGACGATCTCCCGAATATCGCTTCGGGAACGTACCTCATCGATGTCTTCGCGTCGTATCAATCCAGCCACAAGGGTCAGTTTATCTGGGGCCCGCAAGTCACGGGCTGGTCTTCGCGGAACGTGGACATCTCACCACAGGGGCTTATCGCCGGTGCGCCAATTCAGGCCGGTGATGCGATCGTGGAGACGCACCGCAGAAGAATCCGTGAGCGAAGCGACCTGGTCAATGACCAAACGTAAGCGCCCGGCGTCGTCGGAGGGGTCGGTTTCCCGCCAATCGGCAGCGAAAACCGGATCAAGGTACATGCCGTCCGTCTCGACCAGAGCTTCAACCACTACCGTCAGCATCTCGCGCTGATTCTCGTACATGGGCCCTTGGTCTCGGACCGCCATCACGAAAGCGGTGGCGATACCTTTCATCACCGCGATCTCGGTCAGAGTCTCCCGAGGGATTCGCAATTGGGCATCGTATCGGGTGAGACGTCCGTCGCCGTATTCAGCACGGGTCGCCGCAATGGCATCACCGGCGAACCGACCGATCAACCGGCTGGTCAGCGCCTTCAGCTCGGCCATCGAGGCTCGGGTACCCGTCATGCTCGGCAGCCATTCCTTCAAGTTCCGAAGACGCCCCAACGCCTCCTCCAACTCGGAGGGCTCGGCGTCGGGCAGGTACAACCGTTGCGTCCAGCTCAGCACGCGTTCCCGCTCGGCCGTGCGGTCCATCCAGCCCAACTGCACATGACCGGCAAAGACAGCATCCTCGACGTCGTGGACGGAATAGGAAATGTCGTCGGCCAAGTCCATGACCTGCGCTTCTAGGCATTTCTGGCCCTCCGGGGCTCCGTCTCGGAACCACTCAAATACCGGGAGATCATCCTCATAGACGCCGAATTTCTTGCTTCGCACGCCGTCTTTCACCGGAGCGTCTTCGCGCTTCCAGGGGTATTTGCAGGCCGCATCGAGGCTCGCGCGCGTCAGGTTCAACCCACAGGGTTGGCCGTCAGGCATAGTGACCTTGGGTTCGAGCCGACTCAGCAGTCGAAGAGTTTGCGCGTTTCCTTCAAAGCCACCGGCGGATTCCGCAATCGCGTTGAGGGCCGTCTCGCCATTGTGGCCAAAAGGCGGGTGGCCGAGGTCGTGGGCCAAACACGCGGCGTCGACGACGTCGGGGTCACACCCAATCATCCGGCCGACTTCTCGCCCCACCTGGGCAACTTCCAAGGAGTGGGTCAGCCGGGTCCGAATGAAGTCGTCCGAATTCGGTGAAACGACTTGAGTCTTGAAGCCCAGCCGACGCAATGCCGAAGAATGCAAGACTCGCGCCCGGTCCCGTTCGAAGTGACTGCGATACAGGTTCTTGTGGTTCTCCGGGAGCCACCGCTCGGAATCGCGCGCGGTGTAACCAGGCTGCTGGGGATCCATCGGGGAAGACATCGAGCGGGCACCTTGATCGGGGACGTTGGGTCATGCCCACAGTACCGCGTGATTCCGCGGAAGGACGGAGTTTTCCACAGCATCCGCGGGTCGGGTCACGCTTAGCCGCCCGAAATGTCCAATTCGGCATCGGCGAGACCCAGACGTTCCGCGTCGCCCAAGATTCGCGAATTCAACCAACCGTCCGGAAGATGGGGCTTCTTCGGTGACCCCGCCCTGCCACGCGGTCCCTCAACATCGGCACCAGGATAAGGGAGGGAAAGGTCCAGTTGATTGAGCAGGTCACGGAATTCGTCGAGCGTGGCAACCTGCGCCATGCTGGCACGAAGTTCGCCACCAACGGGGTAACCCTTGAAATACCAGGCGATATGCTTACGGATCTCGCGCATGCCTCGATGCTCATCATGGAAGGTTTCGACGAGTAGTTCGGCGTGCCGATAGATGATGTCGGCGACTTCGGCCACTCCAGGGCGGAAGCGATCCGTGCGTCCCTCGAAAGCTGCCTGCAGGTCACCAAAGAGCCACGGACGGCCCTGGCAACCGCGCCCAATCACCACGCCGTCTACGCCCGTCTGCTCGACCATCCGAGCGGCGTCTTCAGCCGACCAGATATCACCGTTACCGAGCACGGGAACGTCCGGAATTGCCTCTCGCAGTTCCGCGATGGAGTCCCAATCGGCTTGCCCCGAATAGTGCTGCGCCGCGGTCCGACCATGAAGCGCGATCGCGGCCACACCAGCGTCGCGGGCGGTCTTGGCGGCGTCGAGGAAGGTGATGTGATCATCGTCGATCCCTTTGCGCATCTTCACGGTCACGGGGATATTCGCTCGTGATGCCTCGCGCACGGCCGTGGTCACGATGGCTTCGAAGAGGTCGGTTTTCCACGGCAGGGCCGAGCCCCCACCGTTTTTGGTGACCTTGGGAACCGGACAACCGAAATTGAGGTCCACATGGTCCGCTCGCCCCTCCTCGGCGACCATCCGGATGGCCTTGCCCACGTTGACGGCATCCACGCCGTAGATCTGGATCGAGCGGATTTTCTCGTCGGAGTCGTGCTCGATAATGCGCAAGGACTCGGGGCGGCGTTCCACCAAAGCGCGGGCCGTGACCATTTCGGTCACGTACAACCCTCCACCGTACTCGCGGCACAGGCGCCGAAAAGCACGGTTCGTCACGCCTGCCATCGGCGCCAGAACCACGGGAACATCGACCATGAGCGGCCCAAGACGCAGTGGTGGCAGTGAAAGGCGGGTGGGAGCGGTTGCGGTAGTCACCCAGCGATTTTCTCACAGGCCACAACGGTTGCACACGTTTCGAGCGCACATTGTGGGTGGAGGAACATTCGCACGTGGCGGCACTCTCGGGTCAGACGACGTGGGCATCCGCGACGTCGAGCGCCCGATCGATGATCCTCAAGCCCTCTTCCGCCTGGTCCTGAGTGATATTCAGCGGGGGTGCCACATGAATACGGTTGTAATTCGCGAAAGGAAGCAACCCTAGCTTTTTCATGGTGCCGATGAGTTCGTTCATTTCCGGGGAGCTTCCGCCATAGGCAGCCAAAGGCTCACGGGTCTCGGGATTCTTGACGAGTTCGATGGCCCAGAAACACCCCAGGCCCCTGACTTCGCCGACAGAGGCGTGGTTCTTGGCGATCTTCTCGAGGCCAGGTCCGAAGACTTCCCGCCCCATCCTTTCGGCATTCTCGATCATGCCTTCATCCGCCATCGTGCGGATGGTAGCTACGGCAGCGGCACAAGCCAGCGGGTGGCCAGAATACGTGAGACCGCCCGGGTAGGCCCGTTCGCGAAAGGTCTCAAAAATGTCATCCGAGATGGCGACGCCGCCCAGCGGGACGTAGCCAGAATTCACGCCCTTGGCGAAGGTCATGAGATCGGGGACGACGTCCCAATGGTCCACGGCAAACCAAGCTCCAGTGCGACCGAAACCCGCCATGACCTCGTCCGCGATATACACCAGGCCGTAACGGTCCGCGAGATCGCGAACCCCCTTCAGGTATCCGGGCGGGGGCGCGTAGATTCCGGCGGTTCCCGGCACCGTTTCGAGGATGATGGCCGCGATCGTCTCGGGCCCTTCCAGAATGATGGTGTCCTCAAGGTGTCGAAGGGCTCGCTCGGTCTCTTCTTCCAGAGTTTGCGACCCAAAATACGAGCGATATGGGTAGGCCGGCATGAAATGCGAGACCCCGGCGTCACCGTAGTCGCTCGCGAAACGACGGGTATCCCCCGTGACATTCACGGCCAGATCGGTCCCACCGTGATAGCTGCGGTATGCGGAAAGAACTTTCCGACGTCCCGTGTGCAACCGAGCCATACGGATCGCGTGCTCTACGGCTTCTGCCCCACCATTGGTGAAGAAGATGTGATTCAAGGTCCCGGGTGTCCGCCCCGCGATGAGCCGGGCAGCTTCGGAACGTGCGTCGTTGACGTGGGAGGGCGCGATCGTACACAGCTTCGCGGCCTGATCTTGAATGGCTTTCACCACAACAGGATGCTGATGGCCGATGTTCGTATTGACCATCTGAGACGAGAAGTCCAGGAGCTTGTGGCCGGCGCCGTCCCAGACGTACGAGCCTTCGGCCTTGGTCACGGTCATGGGGTCCAGGGAACCTTGGGCCGACCAAGAGTGAAAAACGTGCTTCCGGTCCAGGGCATAGGCTTCTCTCCCCGCGGCAAGCTCGGCCTCGCTGGGGCCAGCCGCCAGCCCGTCCATGGGATCCGTGGACTCGGTATGACCTCGATCGATTCCGTTCATCGGACTACCTCCTGGTTCGTTTCCCCTGGTCGGGGCCCTGTGGACCAGTGTAGGTACTCATGCCCGGAATCGCGCGCCTCGGCGCTCCCGCGGCGACGCGGCCCCTCGGTTATGAATAACTATCTGAGGCAGCATCGGACGGGAGGTCTTCGACGGCTCGTTCGAAATTCGCGGTCAGTATCACGACGTCGGCGGCGACGTTGGACAGCCGAACCCGAAGCGTGCCATCCGACGGCGTTTCCTGCCCGGTTTCATGTGCCGGGCCAAGCAAACCCTCGCGTTCCCAATGCTCGCGGACCCTATGGTGGTGACCGGGAATTTCGCCTCGGGCGTTGACCACCCGCCACCACGGGACGTTGGAGCCCCAGCGAGCCATGACGTTGCCAACGACCCTTGGCGACTCCCCCACGATCTTGCCGATCGTCCCATAAGTCGCGACCTGCCCCTCAGGGATTCCTTCGACCGCCCGCAGAATCCTCTCGAGACGCAGGTCATCCACGATGCGACTCCTTCTTGGCCCTAACGGTCCGCGAGGACCAAAGCCTCTTCCTCGACCTCAGCGGTTCCACGCTCGATCAATGCATCGGCCAATTCGGACAGCACGCTCATCGAGTCATCCACCTGGAAGACCACCGGGTATTGAGCCACGAGGAGCGCGAGCAATTGCTCGACGTCCTCGGCCGCACGTGGGGCGTTGATGTCGTAACCGAGGAGAACTTCCGTGGGCTCGTCCTCGGGAATCTCCCGACCGGGGGCATCGGCATCGAGGGAGCGGTAGCTGACCGCAAAGGCACTGATCGGCCCCTTTTTCCCGTCATGTTGCGCGGCAATCACGTCGTCACGAACGACAATCGCGCCAAACGCCTCCGCTTCGTCCGAGAGGAACAACCGATTCACGCGACCCAACGATTGTTCTGCCGGCGGGTCCCACTCGTGGACGGACCGATAGAAATCCCAGAGCGCCTGAGTGAGTTCGAGAGACCCCGTGGCGAGATCCTCTACCGCCTGATCGAGGCGGTCGGCGTCGTCGGCTCGAAGAGGCTGCGGGGCCAAAGCTCCCGCGTTGACGCGCACCATGCGGGTCCGCTGAATCGAGCCCAAGCCCGCCCACTGTGCGAAACCCGCACCGGAGGTTTCGGGCACGATCTTGGTTCGAAGAGCCGAGACGCCGGACGGCGCGGTGGCGGCGTGTTTCCGCAACTGGTCCAGGATGAGCCGGCCGACGCCGCGTCGTCGATGGTCCGGCGCCACCTCGACGTAGGCCCAGAGCCGAGCGTCGTGCAGTGACGTTTCGTACACGGTTCCGGCCGCCACGGGAATCCCCTGGTGCTCGACCACGATCGACCGTTGCCACGGCGAATCCGTGTCTGGGCCCAATTTGGCGCGAAACACGGAGGCCTGGATGTTGTCGGCGTCGGGCCAGATCTGCATCAGTTGCAGGTCATCGCCCTCTTGCCACGGTCGAAGGGTGTAATCCGTCACCACGTTCTCCTGTTCGCTACTTGATCAGCCGGCCGGCCAAATACGAGGCCACCTGGTCCAGGCTGACGCGCTCCTGCGCCATGGTGTCGCGTTCACGGATGGTCACCGCCTGGTCGTCGAGGGTATCGAAGTCGACGGTGATGCAGAACGGGGTTCCGATTTCGTCCTGGCGACGGTAGCGGCGACCGATGGCACCCGACGTGTCGTAGTCGACGTTCCAGTTCTTCCGCAGTTCCGCGGCGAGCTTCTCGGCCGTCGGGGTCAACGTTTCCTTCTTGGACAACGGCAGGACCGCAGCCTTGACGGGCGCCAAGCGGGGGTCCAACTTGAGGACCGTCCGAGTGTCGACGCCGCCCTTGGCGTTCGGGGCCTCATCCTCGCTGTAGGCATCCACGAGGAACGCCATCATCGAACGCGTCAAGCCGAAGGACGGCTCGATGACGTACGGGACGTACCGTTCCCCGGTGGCCTGATCGAAGTATTCAAGGCGGGTATTGGAATGGTCGTTGTGTACGCCGAGGTCGTAATCCGTCCGGTTGGCCACGCCCATGAGCTCTCCCCACTCATTGCCCTGGAAACCGAACTTGTACTCGATGTCGATGGTCCCCGCAGAGTAGTGCGCACGATCATCCTCAGGAACGTCGAACTGCCGCATATTCTCAGGATTAATACCGAGGTCCACGAACCAGTTCCAGCAGTCCTCGACCCACCGGTCAAAGTACTTCGGGGCATCTTCCGGGTGCGTAAAGAATTCGATTTCCATCTGTTCGAATTCACGAGTGCGGAAAATGAAGTTTCCCGGAGTGATTTCGTTGCGGAACGCCTTGCCGATCTGCCCGATTCCGAAGGGGGGACGCTTCCGGGAAGCCGTGACCACATTGTTAAAATTCACGAAAATGCCCTGAGCGGTCTCGGGACGCAGGAAGGTCATACCCTCTTCGTTGTCCACGGCACCGAGGTAGGTTTTCATGAGACCCGAGAACTGTTGCGGTTCGGTCCACTGCCCGGGCTGGCCCGTTTCGGGGTCATTGATGTCGGCCAAACCGTTGACCGGCGGGTGGCCGTGCTTGGCCTCGTAGGCTTCCAGCAAGTGATCTGCACGGTACCGACGGTGCGTGTGCAAGGACTCCACGAGCGGATCAGTGAAGGTCTCGACGTGCCCTGATGCCTCCCACACGGCCTTCGGCAAGATCACCGAGGAGTCCAGTCCCACCATGTCCTCGCGGGAACGCACGAAGTTCTGCCACCACAACTGACGGATATTTTCCTTGAGCTCGGTGCCCAGGGGGCCGTAATCCCACGCCGAGCGAGAACCGCCGTAGATCTCACCCGCCTGAAAAACGAATCCGCGGCGCTTGGCCAGCGTGATGACGTTGTCCAGCGTGGACTTAGGTGCCATAGGTATTGCTCACTCCATAGGTCGTCACGCGCCATCGGGGGTGTCGCGTGCAAAGGGTCAAATCTCTCCCGCCCAGCCTACCGGTTTGACTCCTAGGTCGCCCATCCCGGCTGTTCACGATCATGCGGGTCTCCATGCTTCCCCCAAGCGAAACGGATAGGCTCATGACATGACGAGTCGAAATGAATCCGTGGAAGTGATCGAGATCCGGGACGACATGATCCGCTTGGGCCAATTACTGAAATTGGCAAACCTGGTGGGCGACGGATTGGAGGCCCGCGAAGTCATCGCTGAGGGGCACGTCAGCGTTAATGATGAGGTAGAAACGCAACGCGGCAAGCAGATACGTCCGGGCGATAAGGTACGCCTGGGCGATATGACGATCCAAGTTCAACGCGCTGAAGCCTAAGTTCCGCCTCCTCAAAAATACATTCTGCAACCACATCAATTAAGACGGATCTCTCATGAACGCTTTAATTCAGCCTCTACGACGGGTCAAGCACGCCGGTTTGGCGCTCAACAAATCTTCGCGCCGAAATATTCGATTACTCATCGATCATTCTCGCTCTATTTATTCCAAACGTTTCCCGTATAAATACGATCTCGATCGTTACCAAAGCTTTGACAAAATTCTCCGGATCCATGAGGCATCGTCTCTAACTTTCAAGGTGAATCATCTGATGTATTCACCGCCGACAGATCCGCCACATTCCCCAATGCCGAGCAGACTGTTTTTGCTCTGGACCGGCGACAACGACCTAAGTCCGCAACGCATGCGGGCCATCAAATCCTTGCGACGTCACAATACTGAATTGGACGTCGTCTTTATCACGGCCGAGAATCTCAACGACGTCGTCGTTCAAGGGCACCCTTTACACCCGGCGTATGAAAAATTAAGCTACGTCCACCGTTCCGATTACCTGCGCGCTTATCTGATGCATCATCATGGAGGCGTTTATTCGGATATCAAGGACATGCGGGAGCCGTGGAAACCACTCATTGATCGTGCAAATCGCGATCACACCATGTGGGCTTGTGGGCTTATACCGCCCGATTCCCGAGACCTCAGCCCGGCGTTCGGAGCACTCGGTTCTGACCAGCGCACCCATTACACACGTATGCTCGATCAGCGCGCCTTTGGGTTCAAGCCAGGTTCTTCGTGGACCGATGCGTGGCTCAGCGAAGTCGAACGTCGCCTGAGTTACTTTGATCGACTATTGGATGAAAAGCGCCCGCAACAGCCCTGGGGCCTCAACGCTGAATATCCCATACCTTGGACCGCTCTCCTGGCCCAAGTCATGGCTCCATTATCCCTGAAGTACAGCAATCACGCTCTCATCGATCCAGACCGTGCTTTCGTGATGCACCTCGACGGCCACCGCTAAACGCCTCGCCCACCCTTCAGAAGCCACCGGCTATCTCAGCGCAGCACGTACGTCAGGAATTCGGAAACGTGCTTCATTTCCTGATTGCTCACTCCGTGACCCATCCCCGCATAGAGAACCTTGGTGACCTGCGTGTGGTCCCTCAGCCAATCGAGGGTGAAGGCCACTAAATCGCCCGTCACGACGGGGTCTTCTTGGTCTCGCCCGTAGAAGAAGGGCAAGCGAGGTGTGCGGGCGGCGAGGGCGGCGTCGTCAAGGGATTCGTCGTCGGAATCGATCACAAAACCGGAGAGTCCCACCACGGCGGCCAGAAGATTCGGGCGATGCCGAGCAACCGAGCTGGCTATTGCCATTCCTTGCGAGAAGCCAAGGAGTGTGACGTCCGCGTACTCATCGGCGTGGGACTCGATCCATGTGGTGACCATCGAAGTGGCTGCCTTCGCGCCTTCTGCAGTCTTGGCGAGACTCCCCTCCGGACCCATATTGAGGTCAAACCAGCTGAACCCGGGGCCACCGGAAGGCATGGGGTCGGGTGCCCTCATCGACGCGTAGGTAAAGCCGTCCGACGGCAATGCGGGCAATAGCCCGAGGAGGTCCTGCTCATTCGATCCGTAGCCGTGAAGCATGAGCACCAAATGAGTGCCGCGGCGTTCTTCGGACGGACGAGAGTATTCGACGAAGGGTTCCTGAGTCATGCTTCCAGTCTAAGCGGGACCTGGAACTGGCCGTGGCGGCTAGCGGCGTGCGGCCTCCGCCGAAGGCCAGCCGGCGGCTAAACAGTTGGCGATCTGGGCGGTCTCGATGAGGAAACCGTCGTGGCCGCTCGGGGACGACACGGTGTGCACCGGAACGGACCGAGGGAGGGCTACGGCCAAACTTTCCGATTCTCGGGGATAAAACAGACGGTCCGAATCGACGGCGATGACGCTCCAGCCGCACGTGGATCGGGCCAAGGCCTCCTGAAGAGTTCCCCGCCCTCGGGAAATGTCGTGGCTCATCAGAGCATCGTTGACGACCAGATAGGAGTTGGCGTCGAAACGGCCTGCCAGCTTCGAAGCATGGTGATCGAGATAGCTTTCCACCCGATAACGCCCACGGCGGTTAACGCAGGGGCCGGTAGGGTCTTCGTCATCTTGAGGAAAGCGACCGAAGCGTTCGTGAAGTTCCGAGGCCGAACGGTACGTGATGTGGGCGATCCGCCGGGCCAGTCCCAATCCATGGACCGGGCCTGGACCCGCGTAGTAATCCCCGCCTGAGAAATCGGGGTCCTGACGAATCGCGAGGCTCTGAGCCTGCCCCCAAGACAGTTGCTCCGCCGTCGCCTCTGGGCCGCAGGCGATCACGGCACAATGCCCCACCCGTTCAGGGAAGGTCACCGCCCATTCCATCGCCCGTGCCCCGCCCATGGAACCGCCAATCACCAGCGAAAATCGTTCGATCCCGAGGGCATCCGCCAAGACCGCCTCGGCCTTCACGGAATCTCGGATGGTCACGAGAGGGAATCGCGAACCCCACGGTTCGCGATCCGGATCCACGGAGGCGGGCGCCGGAGACGCCGGGCCGGTAGATCCGTAACAACCACCCAGAATATTGGGACACACCACAAAATAGCGGTTAGTGTCGATCGCGGCACCAGGCCCGATCAGGCCCTCCCACCATCCCTCCTGCGCGGCCGCCAGGCGTTGCAGCTCGGGGGTGCTCTCGGAGGCCTGACCGCGGGCAGCGTGGGTGTCGCCGGTGAGGGCGTGCAGCACCAAGACGGCGTTGCTGGCGTCGTCGTTCAGGACTCCCCACGTCTCAAAAAAGAGTTCGGCGTCCGGGATGACCGCACCGCTCTCGAGACGAAGGTCCCCGATGCCGAAGCACCGGGCAACCCCTTCGTCCCACAGCGCGGCCTGGTCCGGCCGGGTACCTGCGATCGTCACTAAACCTCCTGACGCCTAGCGCGTAGCTCCCGCCGAGGCCGCACTCTCAGCGGAAGTGTTGGCCTGCCGCAGTTGCGCGAAGCCGTTGTCCAAGTCCGCGAGGATGTCATCGATATGTTCCAGACCCACGGACAAACGGACGAAGCCCGGCGCCACGCCCGCGTCCCGCAGCTCGCTCTCGGAAAGCTGGGAGTGCGTCGTCGACGCGGGGTGGATGACGAGGGAACGAACGTCACCGATATTGGCCACATTCGAGTGCAAGGTCAGGGAGTCCACAAATCGTTGAGCGGGCTCGGCCCCTCCCTCAACTTCGAATCCCACGATGGCTCCGACGCCGCGGGGGGCGTACTTGAGGCCCCGCTCGTACCAGCGGGAAGATTCGAGGCCGGCATAATGCACCTTGGTCACTTCCGGACGAGCCTCGAGCCACCGCGCCACGGCACGGGCATTCTCGACGTGGCGCTCGATGCGCAAGGACAGCGTCTCCAAGCCAACGGCGATATTGAAAGCGTTGGTCGGCGAAATGGAGGACCCAAGATCCCGCAACAGACTCACGCGAGCGCGCAGGATGTAGGAGAGATTGACCCCGAAAACACCATTCGGACCGAGGTCTTCGCCGAAGACCAAGCCGTGGTAGCTCGGGTCGGGCTGGTTGAACTGCGGGAAACGCTCCGGGTATCGCGAGTAGTCGAAAGCGCCCGAATCGATGATCACGCCACCGAGGCTCGTTCCGTGCCCACCCAGATACTTCGTGGCCGAATGCACGACGACGTCGGCACCCCATTCGAAGGGACGCAACAGATACGGGGTCGGAACGGTGTTGTCCACGATCAACGGAACCTCGGATTCGTGGGCCACCTGAGCGATTCCCTCGATGTCGAGGACATCACTGCGGGGGTTGGGAACCGTCTCACCGTAGAACGCCTTGGTGTTTGGCCGCACGGCGGCTCGCCACGATTCGGGATCGTCGAAGTCCTCAACGAAGGTCGTTTCAATCCCGTAGGTGCCGAGTGTGTGCTTGAGGAGGTTGTAGGTTCCTCCGTACAGGCTCGGGCTTGCGACGATGTGGTCTCCGGCTTGCGCCACGTTGAGGATCGCGATGGTGCTCGCGGCCTGACCCGATGCGACGAGCAAGGCTCCCACGCCGCCTTCGAGGGCAGCTAGCCGGTTCTCGACCGCTTCTTGGGTCGGGTTAGTCAAACGCGAATAGATCGGCCCCAATTCCTTGAGACCAAAGCGATGTGCCGCTTGCTCGGAATTCTGGAAGACGAAGGACGTGGTCTGGTAAATCGGCAGGGCCCGCGCACCGGTCGCGGAGTCAGGCTCCTGGCCCGCGTGAATCTGCTGAGTTTCGAATTTCCAGCCCTGGGGGCTATTCGGCGTAGGAAGGTTGGTCGTTTCCGTGCTCATGTTCTGCTCCTGAGTTATCAAGGGCATGGAGCGACCGGTCTGTGCGTCAGCCCGGGTCAACCCGACATCATCCGATGCACCGGGGAATGCGAAGCTCACTCACGTGATGACCGGGCACACCGCGCCCGCGCTTGTGGCCGCATTTTCACGACCACCTGGTCCTCACCCAGGGCACCCCACCGCGGTTGGAGGGTTGCCGGCCAGCAAGCTGGGGCTTGTCACTGGCTCTCTTGACCTGATTCAAGTTTTCTCCGGGCAGGGGCAACGGGTCAAGCTTGGGCCGGATGCTAAGCGCGCGTGACACGTCGTGACATTTATGACGTGGCTCGGTGCAGTTGCGTAACCTATCCAGAGTCAGATTCAAGGACCGATCGTGAGCCATAACGGTCACGAGCGCAAAGGAAGACCGTGCAAGAACGCAGTTCTACCCCGCAGACCCACTCGTCGGCCACCACCGACCCCGCACCGCAAACCCGGAGCTCGCTCCACCGTGGTCTCACTTTGCGACATATTCGTTTCATCGCTCTCGGTTCCGCCATTGGCACCGGGCTCTTCCTCGGCTCGGCGGACGCGATTCAATTCGCCGGTCCGTCCGTTCTGCTCGCTTACGTGATCGGCGGTGCCGCGGTCTTTATGGTCATGCGTGCCATGGGTGAGATGGCCATGGTGCACCCGGTGCCCGGATCGTTCTCGGATTACGCGACGCAGTACCTCGGCCGCTGGGCCGGATTCGTCACAGGCTGGAGCTTCGCCTTCGAAATGGCTCTCGTCGCGGTGGCCGACGTGACCGCCTTTTCCCTCTATATGCGCTTCTGGTTCCCGGGTTCGCCCAGCTGGGTCTGGATCGTCGCGGTGGTCGCCATCATCATGGGGATCAACCTGACGAAGGTCAAAGTATATGGCGAGGTGGAATTCTGGCTCACCATCGTCAAGGTGGGCGCGATCATCGCGATGATCGTGGGCGGCATCGCGCTCATGATCTTCGGCATCTCCCTGCACGATCAGGTGCAGCCGTCGGTCACCAATTTGTGGGAACAGGGTGGTTTCTTCCCGCACGGATTCACCGGATTCCTTGCGTGCTTCACCGTGGTGATGTTCGCCTTTGGCGGCGTCGAAACCATCGGTATTACCGCGGGGGAAGCGGAGAATCCGGGCAAGTCCATCCCGGGGGCCATCAACACCGTGCCCGTGCGGATTCTCCTGTTCTACGTTCTGGCCATGGGCGTCATCATGTCCCTCTACCCGTGGAGCAGCATCGGTAATGAGGGGTCGCCCTTCGTGCAGATCTTCTCTGGGCTCGGCATTCCTGCGGCGGCACACATCCTCAATGTGGTGGTCCTGACCGCCGCCGTCTCGGCGATTAACTCAGACATCTACGGTGCGGGCCGCATGCTGTTCGGTTTGGCTCAGCGAGGGCTGGCTCCGCGCTCGTTCACTCGAGTCTCACCCGGCGGCACACCCCGAATGACGGTGGCCGCGATGGGTCTCGTGTTGGTCGTGGGTGTGCTCGTCAACATCTTCTTCGAAAACGCTTTCCTCTACGTCGCAACACTCGTCACCTTTGCGACCGTGCTGGTGTGGGTCATGATTCTCGTGACGCACCTTGCGATGCGGCGGCAACGTCGACGCGAAGACACGGGGCCGTCTCCGTTCCCGACGCCGCTGTGGCCGGTTGCCTCGTGGGCGGCTTTGGCATTCATGGTGTTCGTGATCGTCTTGCTCGGGTTCTTCGAGGACACCAGGATGTCTCTGATCATCGGCGCCGTCTGGCTGGTTCTGCTGGCCGTTCTGTACCCGCTGACGCGCCGTTCCAGGCAACGCGCCGAGTCCGCCCAGGGCTGACGGCCGCCAGGCGAGGGTGTGCGGATTACTAGACTGGGCGCATGACTTCAGCTGAATCACGCACCGTGCATGGCCCGCAGTGGAATTCCGCGGCACAGCCGCCCCAAACCCGCAAGGTCCCCACCCAACGGTTGATGCACGGCGATGAATTCGTCGACGACTACGAATGGCTCCGGGCGAAAGACGACCCCGCCGTTCTCGACTATCTGAAGGCCGAGAACGCCTACGCCGAGGCTCTCACCGAGGGCCTCGGGGATCTCCGTTCGTCCATCGTGCAGGAGATCAAGGACCGCACCCAGGAGACGGATCTGTCGGTGCCAAATCGCCTTGGCGATTGGTGGTATTTCCAGCGGACCCGTGAGGGCGCCGACTACGCCATCTTCTGCCGCGTCCCCGCCCACAACACCGGCGACACGGCTCAGGACTGGACCCCGCCACAGGTACCGGTGGATGCGCCCCTGGAGGGCGAAGAGGTCCTGCTGGACTGCAATGAGGTTGCCGCCGACCTGCCGTTCTTCTCGCTGGGGGCTTTCCAGGTGACCCGCGACGGACGCTACCTGACGTATTCCGTGGACGAGACCGGAGATGAACGCTTCGATCAATACGTCAAGGATCTGACGACCGGCACGCTCCTTCCGGATGTCCTCCACGGAGTGTTTGCTGGTGGTTTCCTGACCCCAGACGGCTCTCATGTGATCTATTCCGTGGTCGATTCATCCTGGCGGCCCTACGAGGTTCGCGCGCACCGCTTGGGTACGGATGCCGCGGAGGATATCTCCCTGTGGAACGAGCCCGACGTAGCCCTCTGGCTTGGCGCCGAAGTCGCCTCCGACGAGCAACATCTGATCCTCGATGCCGGATGCTCGGAATACAACGAGACCAGGATCCTTCCGCTCTCGGAGTTGAACGGCCACTCGGCGCCCCGGCCGCGCGTCGTCGTCCCCCGCGAGGAACGGGTGCTCTACGAGGCCGATCCGGTCGATGTTCTCGGCACCACGTACCTGCTCGTGAATCACGATTCGGGTGCCCCCAATGGTGAGTTGCTGGCCGTGGCTCTGGCCGATGCGTGGGAGGCCGGATCGATCGAGGCCTTGCGCCGCGTCGGGACAGTTTTGCTCCCCGGATCCTCCACGCGCCGGATCAACGGCTTCATGGTGAATCGGACCCACCTGGCACTCAGCATGCGTGAGGGCGGTGTTGAAAAGGTTGGGGTGTCCCCGCTGGCCGACGTCGCATCGGCGATCGCCGGCACACCGCTTCCCGCCGTCGTCGAGCCTTTTTCAGCCGATGAGCTCTATACCGCGAAGATCTCCGCGATGTCGCTCCACTCCCCTGTGATTGGCTTGGGGTACATCTCCTACGTGACTCCGTGGCGACGCTACGACTATTTCCCAGAGTCAGACCGACTCGAGTTGCGGCGCGAGACCCCGGTGTTGGGTGGTTTCCGCACCGAAGACTACGTCGCACGCCGCGAGTGGGCCACGGCCCCGGACGGCACCCAAATTCCCGTTTCGGTGGTGCACCGGGCGGACCTCGACCTCACGGTCCCGCACCCGGTACTGCAGTACGGTTACGGTTCCTATGAGGCGAGTTCCAATCCCGGGTTTTCCATTGCCCGGCTGAGTTTGCTGGACCGCGGCGTTGTGTACGTGGTGGCCCATGTGCGCGGCGGTGGCGAGCTGGGGCGCGAGTGGTATCTCCAAGGCAAGAAGCTGAACAAAGAGAACTCGTTTACGGATTTCATCGCCGTCACGGATTACCTGGCGGAACAGCCGTGGGCGGACGAGCAGCACATCGTGGCCGAAGGCGGCTCCGCGGGCGGATTGCTCGTCGGTGCCGTGGCAAACATGGCTCCAGAAAAGTACGCGGGAATCCTTGCCGTCGTGCCATTCGTGGATCCCGTCACCAGCATCTCCGATCCCGAACTGCCCCTGTCGGCCCTGGAATGGGAAGAATGGGGCAATCCCATCGACGACGCCGAGGTGTACCGCTACATGACCGGGTACTCCCCCTACGAAAACGTTCAGGCCGTGGCCTATCCGCCCATTGCGGCGGTGACCAGCCTGAATGACACCCGGGTCCTGTACGTGGAACCGGCCAAGTGGGTTCCCAAACTCCGGTCGATGACCACGGGTGACGCACCCATACTCCTCCGGATCGAAATGGACGGAGGTCATGGCGGCGGATCTGGCCGTTATCGCCGGTGGGAGGACGCCGCGTGGGAGTTCTCCTTCGTCCTGAATTGCTTGGAGATCAGCTCCTAATTCCGCCGAACCATAGAAAAGGCCGTGGAAAGCGCCGCACTCAAAATGCGGTTCTTTCCACGGCCTTCGCTACAGGCGCCGAGTTCTAGCCTTCGACGCCCAATTTCTCGAGAATCAGTTCACGCACGCGACCGGCGTCGGCCTGCCCTCGGGTGGCCTTCATGACCTGGCCGACCACCGCGCCCGCGGCCTGGATTTTTCCTCCACGGATCTTCTCGGCAACGTCGGGCATCGCGGCCAAGGCTTCGTCGACAGCGGTGGATAGTGCACCCTCGTCGGAAACCACCGCGAGTCCGCGCTTCTCCACGACCTCGCTCGGGGAGCCCTCGCCCTCGAGCACGTGTTCCAGCACCTGGCGGGCGATCTTGTCGTTGATCTTGCCTTCCTGGATGAGTCCGTCGAGCTCGACCACGATCTGCGGCGTCGCGCCGACCTCACCGGGCTCCACCTCGCGGGCCTTGGCCAGACGGGAGATTTCACCCATCCACCATTTGCGGGCCACGGGAGCGCTCGCACCGGCGGCAATGGTCTCCTCGATTTCCGTCATGACGCCGGCGTTGACGACGTCGCGGAATTCCTCATCCGAGTAGCCCCACTCGTTCTGCAGACGCCGACGACGCTCTGCCGGAGGCTCCGGAAGCTCGGAACGCAACCGCTCGATCCACTCCTCGTTGGTCACCACGGGAACCAGGTCCGGCTCCGGGAAGTACCGGTAGTCGTCCGCGTCGGACTTCGGCCGGCCCGAGGTGGTCACACGAGTGTCCTCGTGCCAGTGACGGGTTTCCTGAACGATCTTCTCGCCGGCGTCCAAAACGGCGGCGTGACGGCAGATTTCGTAACGTACCGCGCGCTCGACGGAACGCATCGAATTCACGTTCTTGGTTTCCGTGCGGGTTCCGAGCGTGTCGGAGCCCTTGGGCATGAGCGACACGTTGGCATCGCAGCGGACGTTGCCGCGCTCCATACGGGCATCGGAGATACCGAGGTTCTTCACGATCTCGCGGATGGCCGCGACGTATGCCTTCGCCAGCTCCGGCGCGCGCTCCCCCGCGCCACGAATCGGGCGGGTCACAATCTCGATGAGCGGCACGCCGGACCGGTTGTAGTCCACGAGGGAATAGTCCGCACCCTGAATGCGTCCGGCGCCGCCCTTGTGGCTCAGCTTCCCGGCGTCTTCCTCCATGTGCGCGCGCTCGATATCGATGGTGAACGTCGTGCCATCCTCCAGCTGAACATCGACCGAACCGTTTTCGGCGATCGGCTCGTCAAACTGAGAGGTTTGGAAGTTCTTGGGGGTGTCCGGGTAGAAGTAATTCTTCCGAGCGAAATGGCTCACCGGTGCGATATCGCACCCCAAAGCGAGACCCAATTTGATCGCCGACTCGACGGCTTGACCATTGACCTTGGGCAAGACGCCCGGCAGGCCGAGGGAGACCGGGCTGATATTCGTGTTGGGCTCGTCGCCAAAAGCGTTGGGGGCGGCGTCGAACATCTTGGTCTTGGTATTGAGCTCGACGTGGACCTCAAAGCCAAGTACGGGGTCGTACTTAGCCATCGCCTCGTCGAAGGACAGAATTTGATCGGTCATTTACTTGGCACTTCCTTCGGTCCGTGCGGCGATGAGTGACTCCGTGTCGGGCAGCTGATCCAGCAGGGCCCCACCCCACTTCTCCTTCAATGCGGCTTCCAGCCCGGCACCCGCCCGGTACAGTCGAGCGTCTTCCTTGGCCGGAGCCATGAACTGGATGCCCACGGGGAGGCCGTCCTCGTCCGCGAGTCCGCCGGGAAGAGAAATCGAAGGAATTCCGGCGAGGTTGACCGGAATCGTCGCGATGTCGTTGAGATACATTTCCAGCGGATCTTCCGTCTTTGACCCCAGCTTGAAGGCCGTGGTCGGAGAGGTCGGAGACATCAGGACGTCCACCTCCGCGAAGGCATTCGTGAAGTCACGCTGAATCAACGTGCGGACACGTTGCGCCGAACCGTAGTAGGCATCGTAGTAACCCGCCGACAAAGCGTAGGTACCCAAAATGATGCGCCGCTTCGCCTCGGGACCGAACCCTGCGGCGCGCGTGGCCGACATGACCCGCTCGATGGTGACGGGGCCGTCCTTCGGCATTTCGCGTAGGCCGAAGCGGACGCCGTCGTACTTCGCGAGGTTGGAGGAGACCTCCGACGCCATGATGAGGTAGTACGCGCCCAGAGCGTGCTGCAGATTGGGGGTGGAAACCTCGACGACTTCGGCTCCTGCCGCGCGAAGTAGCTCCACCGATTCCTCAAAGCGGCGGGTGACGCCGGCCTGGAAGCCTTCACCGGTCAATTCCTTGACGACGCCGACCTTCAATCCCTGGAGGCCACCGGGCGCGGCACCCTGGTCCGCGGCCTCGACGTAGGCACCGACCGGCTCATTGATCGAGGTTGAGTCCATGGGGTCATAGCCGCCGATGATCTCGTGCAGGACCGCAGAGTCACGCACCGAGCGGCTGACAGGGCCCACCTGGTCCAGCGACGAAGCCATCGCGATGACGCCGTACCGAGACACGGAACCGTACGTGGGCTTAACACCGACGGAACCCGTCACGGCAGCGGGCTGACGGATGGATCCGCCCGTATCCGTGCCGAGGGCGAGCGGAGCTTGGAAGGCAGTGACGGCCGCGGCAGAGCCGCCCCCGGAGCCACCGGGAATCCGGTCCAAGTCCCAGGGATTACGGGTCACGCCAAAGGCGGAATGCTCGGTCGAGGATCCCATGGCAAATTCATCGAGGTTAGTTTTGCCCAGAATCGGCAGGCGCGCCTCACGAATCTTCTGCACCACGGTGCCGTCGTAAGGGCTCATCCAGCCTTCGAGCATCCGAGAGGCCGCCGTGGTCGGCTGCCCCTTGGTCACGATGAGGTCCTTGACCGCGATCGGGACTCCCGCCATGGGCGGCAGATCCTTGCCTGCGGCACGGTCGGCGTCCACCTGACGCGCGGTTTCGAGGGCTTCTTCGCCGCTGACGTTCAAGAACGCGTTCAGTCCGGTTTTGCCCTGGGAACGGTCCTCTTCGGAGATCGGGGTGCCTTCAGTGGCGGCGATCCGGTCCAGATGCGCCTGGGTCAGTTCGACCGAGGTGATCTCGCCGGCGGCCAATTTTTCGGCGGCCTCGGAGGCCGTCAAGGTGATGAGTTCTTGGTTCTTCACGGTGTGGTTCACGCCCCTAGTCTTCGTTCAGGATGGCCGGGACCTTGAACTGTCCGTCCTCGGCATCGGGAGCATTGAGCAGCGCTTCGTCGTTCGTCAGTGTCTCGCCTACGACGTCGTCGCGGAAAGCGTTGGACAACGGGAGCGGGTGCGAAGTCGGAGGAACGTCCTCGATGGGCGCCTCCTGCACCGATTGCACCGCATTGACGATCACATCGAGTTCGGCGGCCATGGAGTCAAGCTCCTGGTCGTCCATCTCGATGTGAGCCAGGGACGCAAGGTGCGCGACCTGGTCACGAGATATGGCAGTCATGAATTCTCCTGCTCGATTGGCGCTGGGACGAGTTGACGTGTACGTCGTGCCGACGCCACCCGATGGGGTGCGCGGCGTCCATCTCAGTCTAGTCACGGCGCGAGCGACCCTAAAATGCCGCCGGACGTGCGGCTCAGCGCCATGGGCGAACACGGGACCTCGAGTAACCCCAGAGAAATACAAAAGTGCCCCGGCCTGCGATGCAGGACGGGGCACTTTCGATGAAGATGACATCCGATCGTCGTTCAGACGATCGCGATCACCGAACTTACGCGGCGGGGATCTCGAGGACCTGGCCGGGGAAGATCAGCGTGGGGTCGGAAACCACCGAGGTGTTAGCGGCGGCCAGGGTCTGCCAATCGATGCCGTGAGCGGCAGCGATCTTGACCATGGTGTCACCGGCAACAACGGTGTAGGAACCAGCCGAAGCGGTCTGAGCCGGGGCGGCAGCCTGGGTCTCAACCGGAGCCTGGTAGGTCTCCTGGACGGGAGCCTGCTGAACCGGAGCCTGCTCGACCGGAGCCTGCTGGGCCTCGGGCTGAGCCGGAGCCTGCTGCTCCTGAGCCGGTGCCTGGTAGGTCTGGGTCTCCTGAGCCTGCGGGGCAGCCTGCTCGGTCGAAGCGGCAGCGGTGTTACCCGTCTCAGCCGGAGCGCCCAAGTGCTGACCGCAGACGGGCCATGCGCCGGCACCCTGGCCAGCCAAGACGCGCTCGGCAACCTGGATCTGCTGATCCTTGGAAGCGCTCTGGGGGTCACCCTGTCCGCCATAAGCGGCCCAGGTGCTGGGGGTGAACTGGAGGCCACCGGAGAAACCGTTGCCGGTGTTGGTGGACCAGTTTCCGCCGGACTCGCACTCGGCGACGGCATCCCAGTTGTTGGCTGCGTTTGCGGGAGCGGTAGCCAACGCGCCGGCGGCTGCACCACCGATCACGAGAGCGGCAGCACCGCGGCGGGCATTACGTCGGAAAGTGGAAGTAGTGTTCACGATGCTCCTGAGGCCACCTAACGCTCCATCCATCCCTGGACTTCGCCGCGCCGTCGTCTACCTATGTGATGTTTAGGTCAAGTTTCAGGTGTCTGCCTTGTAGACGACGTCCGGTGTACGGCAGCACCCAGCATTGTTCTGTGGTTGGCCCCCGCGTACTCGCGTGAGGCCAAGAGCCACCTCTCGGTGGCGAGCTGTTTATAACGATACAGTAACGATTTTGAAGTTCGCAACCAATTTTTTGATGGATGCGTCACTTTTTTCGTGTCGCTTGCGGTTTGATCACGAATTGATCACCGCAAGCACGCGTGCCAGCCTATGGGGGCCACAGGGGCTACGCAAGCCCCCACACCATGGGCTAAATCACAATGTTGTGACCTTTTCGAGACTGTTTCGTGACCTCATTCCCCGCCAATAGCGGGATCCAAGGCCTCTGGGCCGCCCTCCAGGAGCGCCCGAAATTGCTCTGAATCGAGGATAGTCACACCCAGATTTTCGGCTTTATCCCGCTTGCTCCCTGCGTTTTCCCCCGCAACGAGGTAGTCGGTGTTCTTCGACACGGATCCCGAGGGCTTGCCACCGCGGGCAATGATGGCTTCCTTCACGGAATCCCTGGTGAACCCCTCGAGGGTGCCTGTGGCCACGATGGTCAGCCCGTCCAGCACGCGCGGCGTCGAGGCGTCCCTCTCCTCTTCCATGCGAACGCCCGCGGCTGCCCAGCGTTCCACGATCTCCCGGTGCCATTCTTCGGCAAACCATTCCTTGACGGCACGCGCAATGGTGGGGCCCACGCCGTCGGTATCTGCCAGCCGCTCTTCGTCGGCGTCTTGAATTGCGGGGATGGACCCAAATTCGGTGGCCAAGGCACGGGACGCGGTCGGCCCCACATGACGGATGCTCAAGGCCACGAGCACCCGCCACAACGGCTGCTGTTTCGCCCGCTCGATCTGGTCAAACATGCGGACCGTGTTGGCCGTGGGCGAGGAAGGTTTCTTCGCGGTGCCCCGGGTATAGAAATAGGGAACGCGTTCCGTCTCCCCCGTCTCGACGCCCTTTTTCTTCACCGGCCGTTCGATGCGCACGTCGGCGAGGTCCTCGGCTCGGAGGTCAAAAAGTCCCGCAATGCTGGTCAGAGGCGGAATTTCGGGTTCGGCAGGCTGAGTGAGGGCACGAGCGGCTTCCTCCCCCAACGCATCGATGTCGAAAGCACCTCGACCCGCAGTGTGGAACAGCGTCTGCCACAGCTGAGCCGGGCATGAGCGGTGATTGGGGCAGCGGATGTCCACGTCCCCTTCTTTAGCGGGCGCGAGGTCCGTACCGCACGAGGGGCACTGGGTGGGCATCACGAATTCACGTTCCGAGCCGTCTCGCAAAGCGGCAACCGGTCCGACGATTTCTGGAATGACGTCGCCGGCCTTGCGCAACACGACGGTGTCGCCGATTAGCACACCTTTGGCTTTGACCACGTCCTGATTGTGCAAAGTGGCCATCTCGACGGTAGACCCGGCGACTTTAACCGGCTCCATCATTCCGTACGGAGTAACTCGGCCCGTACGGCCAACGCTGACCTGGATGTCCTTGAGCTTGGTGTTGACCTCTTCCGGCGGATATTTATAGGCCACGGCCCAGCGGGGCACACGAGAGGTGTGGCCGAGAAGCTGCTGTGTGCGGAAGTCGTTGACCTTCACGACGATGCCGTCAATTTCGTGCACGAGGTCGTGGCGATGATCGCCGTAGTCGGCAATGAACCCCAGAATCTCGTCCACGGAGTCCAGCAGCCGGGTGTACGGGCTGACGGGAAGGCCCCACGAGGCCAACAACTCATAGGTCTCCGCCTGTGAGGTGGCCTCCAACCCTTCCCGCGCACCGATGCCGTGAACGAACATCGACAGCTTGCGACGGGCGGTGACGCGAGCGTCCTTCTGACGCAAGGAACCCGCGGCGGCGTTGCGAGGGTTGGCGAAGGGCGCCTTCCCCTCTGCAACCAGGGCCTCATTGAGCTCCTTGAAATCGGCCGATGCGATGAAGACCTCGCCCCGCACTTCGATTTCATCGGGCAGATTTTCCCCGCTCAGACGCTGAGGAACCGTGCCAATGGTCGCGACATTGTGGGAGACGTCCTCACCAGTGGTGCCGTCACCGCGCGTAGCGGCTCGAACCAATTCCCCGTTGCGATAGAGGAGATTAACCGCCAGACCATCGATCTTCAGCTCCGTGAGCCAGCGGTTGTGATGACCGGGCCGAACTTCCTCGATGGAAGCCTGCGCCCGCTCGAGCCAGGCGGTGAGCTCGTCAATCGAAAAGACGTCCTCGAGGGAGTACATGCGTTCCAGGTGCTGAACCGCGGCGAAGGCCTCGGATGGTTCCCCGCCCACTTCCTGTGTCGGAGAATCGTTGGCCTTCAACTCGGGGTGTTCCGCCTCGAGTCGTTCGAGGTCCCGGTACAGGGCATCGTATTCGGCGTCCGAAATCCGGGGGGCGTCCTCAACGTAGTACGAGGACCGCGCTTCCCTGACGCTCTGGACCAGCTCGGCGTACCGTTCTTTGAGGCTGTCCTCGGGGACGTCGCGGTGGGACTCGTCGGTGGCTTGATGGGCTCGTCGTTCTTCAGCGCTACTCACAAGAGTCCATTGTTGCGCACGTGACGGATTTCCGCTGGAGAAACCCTCAATGGTGGACGACGCCTCAGCCGGGAGACGTCGCGGCCCGAGCCACTATTTTTCCTCAGATCCGTTCAGTGGCAGTTGCTCGTCCGGAGCCAAGGGACCATCCGGGTTTCCGCCCGTCTTCTGAGGATCGTGGAGATCATTGTTATGCCAACTATCCAGGTCGATGACGCCCTCTTCGGCCTCATCCTGGTGGATCCCGTCGGTGTCGCCGTCGCACCCGTGGTTGACGCAGGAACCCGCAACGACGGCGTCGGCCACGATCACGGAAATGTTGTCACGACCGCCCGAGCGGATCGCCGCGGCTTGCAGGACGTCGGCGGCGTCCTTGGGGTGGGTCACCGTGGAGAGAACCCGTGCCATGTACTCATTGGAGAGTTCCCCAGAAAGCCCGTCGGAGCACATCATCAGACGATCGCCCTCTTTCGCGGGAATGACCCAGAAATCCGGTTCCCAATAGTTCCCGGTACCGAGAGCGCGAGTAATGACATTACGACGCGGGTGGGTCAAGGCTTCCAGGGCGGTGATCTGTCCGGTATCGACGAGATACTGCACCTCGGAGTGATCCACCGTGATTTGTTCGAGGCTGACCCCCTCGATGGGCGTCTGGGAAACCGACGTCGGCTGCTCACTGATCGGCTGATCGGTGTCTCGGCGGAGCCGGTAGGTCCGCGAATCACCCACGTTAAAGATGATCCACATGTTCTGGCCGCCGATCGAAACGAGCCAGGACCCGGTCAGCGTGGTGCCAGCCCGCATCGCGGCGGCGGACTTGATGGATTCGTCGGCCTCACCGATCACGGCCTTCACATCGTTGAGGATCTCCATGATCTTGGCGTTCAAGTTGGAGTTCGCCTTACGACGCCGCTTGAAAATTCCGCGCGAATCATCGGGGTGGTCCCCTGGAGAGTCGACCTCGAAATGAGATTGAGCGAAGACCTCTGAATTGGCCAGGGTATTCACGCACATGGCGCTGGCGACTTCTCCGGCCTCATGTCCACCCATGCCGTCGGCAACCGCGCACAAGTTCCCCTTGGAGATCAGAGAGTCCTCGTTATTAGAACGGTGGTTACCGCGGTTCGTCGTCGCGCCAATGCACGTGGCTAGGTCGAGTGATTCGGTCATTCGAAGTCAATCTCCAATTCTGTTCCCACGCCCGAAGCCAAAGCCACAGGCTGCACCTCTCCGAAACCACGAACGTTGCGAACCCCCTGGGGGTGCACCACAAACCGTTCGTCGCCCTCGAGGACGCGGGCAGTTGATGAGTCAGTCAGAACGGAGCCGGGTTCGGCGAGCGCCACCAGCCGCGAGGCAAGGTTGACGGTCGGGCCGTACACATCTCCAAGTCTGGGCAGGATTCTGCCCCACACAAACGCTACACGTGCTTCGGGAAGGTTGGGATCTTCGCGGATGATCTGGGAGAGCGTGAGGGAGATCCGGGCCGCCGCCTCGGGCGACTCCGTCATGAAAAGTATTTCGTCGCCGACCGTTTTGACGATGCGTCCACCGCCCACCGCCACAACCTCGGCGCATTTTTGCTCGAAGTGCTGTACCAAGCTCGCGAGCGTTTTCTCGCTCATCTGACGCGAGAGGGACGTGAACGAAACGAGGTCGGCGAATCCGATCCCTCGGACCAGCGGCAAGGCCTTGTAATCCATGGCATCTTCTTCGTCGCCGACCACAGATTTCTCGGCCTTGAGAGCCAGTCGGATGACCGCGGCGTTGAGCTGGCGCCGATAGCCGTAGCGAATGAGGTCTTCGAGCTCATTGAGCAGCTCTGGGAGCACGTTGAGCAGCTCCCGACGGGCCTCGGCGTCGTTCATGCCCTGATGGGCGACCATATCCTCGACGAAGGCCTCAACCTGCCACGCCACCATGCGGTCCATCATCTGCCCGACCGAACGGACGATCGACAGCACACCGTCCTCGGTAACGTGACCGCTACGCACCATGGCCGAAACGGTTCCCAACGCTTCGGAATCGGCGCCGGTGAAATAAACGTCCTCTTCCTTGAGATTAGGCATCCCCAAGGCACGCCAGATTTTTCGGGCGGAGAGAAGGGAAATATCGCCGGCATGTGCGGCTTCGCGACGATTCATCCAACGGTTTTCACCGAGAAGTACACGCTCCAAGGCGCCTACAGCGGCCTTAGCGTCGTCCGACTTATACAAGTTCGACTGTGCAGGATTGTGCAGATTAAGCGCGCTCGTCTGCGGGCCGGTATAAACCGGTTTGCCCTCTGGTTCGTCCTGCGGCACTGGCGTGCTCCACCTTTCTCGGCGTTGCTTCAACTTCGGTTCCATGCCCGGGCGCTACGCGCACGTAGACCGGCAGGGATCCGCCTACCTCATGCTACAGATCACAGCGCTCGGGTCGGTAGCGTCAGTAGGTTTGCCCCTGCCAACGCAGGGACTGGACACAGCGTACGTGAGCCTCATGACAAAGTTCTGAGAACTGGCCGGGGTCCTTCTGGCAGGTCAGCTCGTAGGTCTGACCCATGGCCGAGATGCGAATGGTCCCGCACCCGGTCAATTTGCCCTTGCCTCGGGGGCCCACGACGCCGGCGACCGTCTCTAACGGAATGGTGACAGCTCCTCGGCCTCCCCAACCGCGCAACACCACGATTCGGCGGCTGGTCAATGCGTATCCCGTGGTCGCCCACTTCAGGAGGCGCGCGATGGCGTAGATCAGGGCCGCGATCAGAATGATTGGTGCGACGGCGGACCATCCCGGATGAGCCCCCGTAATCACCTGCGTCATATTCGCCAGAAAGATTGCCGCCAAGAGGACCAATGCGGGCTTCAGCAATTTGAGCGGATGAGGCCGGTTACAAGTGATGACGTGCTCGCCGGCGTCCAGTTTTCCCCGATACTTCACCGGGAATCACCGTCCGACCAGCTGCCGCTTTCCGGCCGTAAGTGGACGACGTCGCCCACGCTCACCGTCACGGTGTCTCCGGCGTCCGGACGCACCAGGAGGGATCCGTCGTCGGCAATTCCCACGGCCATCCCCACGAGCGGGGGTTCGGGTTCCACGCGTTCAACACGAACCCGTCGTCCTAGAGTGTCGAGATTCTGACGCACCTGGTCTAGCAAGGACGGATGGCCGCCTACGGCCAGGCTCGGATCGCCCCCTGCTTCCCCAAAGGCGGTCACCATTCGGCGGAATTCGGCGATGACACGAATCAGGATCTCGGTCCGATCCACCGGTCCACCGCACTCCGTCGCGAGGCTCGTCGCGGACTCGAAGGGAAGCTCCTCGGCGTCGATATTGACGTTAATGCCGACCCCGACCACTACGTTCAAGGTGGTGGAATCCACCGGAACCACGCGAGCCAGAATTCCCGCGATTTTTTGTCCGTAGATGAGGACGTCGTTCGGCCATTTCATCGCGGCCGGCAGACTTGTCACCTCTCGCACGGCCGTCCTCGTAGCCAGAGCAAGCATCTGCGTGACCCAATGCAGGGAATCGTTGGGGATGACCGCCTCGCCCCAGCGCGAAGCAACGGCGAAGGAGACGACGGCCGAACTGTATCGCGGGGCGTTCCACACGCGGTCCCGGCGTCCGTGCCCAGATACCTGATGCTCGGTCAGGAGGGCCGTGAGGTGCTCGACCGTCTGACCCGAGGCCCAGCGTCGGACACATTCATCGTTAGTCGAATCAATCTCGTCCAGGAGCTCGACCGGAGCAGATCCGAGCCGTTCGTCTTGCCGCCCTCCAGGCAGGAGACGCTCGGCATCGAGCGGATCTCGAGTCGTGCTCGTCATCGACATGCCTTCTTCCTCATTGGCCCGGATCGTCCGAGAATTCACAGTGCCTCGTGGGTTAGTTTAGACGCGGGACCCAAACACTACCTGGAAGGTTCGCCATGACCCGTTTTGCCGTCCACTACTCATACGGACCTGAGGAGCAGCAGGCTCAACACCGCCCCGAACACCGTGCGTACTTGTCGAGCCTGCTCGAGCAAGGATCCCTCCTGGCCTCCGGCCCGTATACCGACGACGCCGCTGCCGGAGCCCTCCTCATCGTCGAGGCCGAGGATTCCGCGGCCGTTCAGGCCCTCTTGGACCAGGACCCCATGATGATCCACGGCGTGGTGACCGCGCACGAGATTCGCGAATGGAACGTCGTCCTCGGATCCGTCGGCTCGTAGTCACCCCCTCCGGCACGGCGCACGGACCGCGGACTGGGCGTTTGCTACCTTGGTTCAGTAGGTTTGCCCTAGCACTTTCTGCCGGCCGGTTCCGTTTTTCTGAAGGTGCCGCCCTGGACATCTCGCAGCAGAGGACATCATGACCGAAGATCTCACCCGCCAAGCTTCCGCCGACGCGCAGAACGAGACGGGCCCTGACCTGGCCACCACGGCCGGCAAGATCGCCGACTTTTACGCGCGCCGCGAGGATTCTTGGATGCCCACCGGGCCGGGGCCCGTGGAGCGCCAACATTCCCGCGGAAAGAACACCGCGCGTGAACGCATCGAGATGTTCCTGGACGAAGGCTCCTTCGTTGAATTCGACGCTCTCGTTGCACATCAGACCACCGCATTCGGGATGGACAAGAAGCGCCCCACCGGTGATGGCTTGGTCTCGGGGTACGGCACCGTCGACGGGCGATTGGTCGCCATCTACTCGCAAGACTTCACGGTTTACGGCGGTTCCCTCTCTCAGGCCAATGGCGAAAAAATCGTCAAGGTTCAGAAATTTGCCCTGCGCAACGGCTGCCCCGTCGTCGGCATTAACGACGGCGGTGGAGCGCGCATCCAGGAGGGCGTCGCGTCCCTGGCCATGTTTGCCGATATCTTCCGCATGAACGTTCGCGCCTCGGGCGTGGTCCCGCAGATCTCGGTAATTATGGGCCCGTGTGCGGGCGGTGCCGCATACTCCCCCGCGCTCACGGACTACGTGATCATGGTGGACAAAACCTCTCACATGTTCATCACCGGCCCGGACGTCATCAAGACCGTCACGGGTGAAGAGGTGGACATGGAAACCTTGGGTGGCGCCAACTCCCATAACTCCGTGACCGGAACGTCCCATTACCTCGCCGAAGACGAAGAGGACGCTTTCGACTTCCTGCGCGAACTCCTGGAATTCTTGCCGTCGAATAACCTGCAAGACGGCGTCGTTCTGGACCACGACCAGGACCCCGAGGTCACCGTGGACGACACGGATTTGGACACTCTGATCCCGGATTCGGCGAACCAACCGTATGACATGCGGGCCGTCATCGAGACCGTCGTCGACGACGAGCACTTCCTGGAGATGCAGGCCCTGTACGCCCCCAACGTAATGACGGGTTACGCCCGCGTCGAGGGCCGGACGGTGGGCATCGTCGCTAATCAGCCGATGCAATTCGCCGGCACGTTGGACATCGCCGCATCCGAGAAGGCCGCCCGATTTGTGCGGCACTGCGACGCTTTCAACATCCCGATCCTGACATTCGTGGATGTCCCCGGCTTCTTGCCCGGAACCGAGCAGGAATTCAATGGCATCATTCGCCGCGGCGCGAAGCTGATTTTTGCCTATGCCGAAGCGACCGTTCCGTTGATCACCGTCATCACGCGCAAGGCCTACGGTGGTGCGTACATCGTCATGGGTTCCAAGAAACTCGGCGCGGACATCAACCTCGCATGGCCGACGGCTCAAATTGGCGTGATGGGTGCCCAGGGCGCGGTCAACATTCTGTACCGCCGCGATCTCAAGGCGGCAGAGGACAACGGCGACGACGTCGAGGCGCTGCGCCAAGAACTCATCGAAAAATACGAGGAAGAGCTGCTTAACCCTTATCAAGCCGCCGAGCGAGGCTACGTAGACTCGGTCATCGCCCCCTCGGAAACCCGCATCAACATCATCAAGTCGCTGCGGGCCCTCCACGACAAGCGTGCTGCCTTGCCGGCCAAGAAGCACGGCAATATCCCGCTGTAAGGGGAAGTCATGTCTACCGAAGAACACCTCGAGGATCAGACGCCGTTGCTCCGGGTCGTCAAGGGCTCACCCACCGAGGAGGAGCTCGCGGCGCTCACGCTCGTCGTCGCGCACCAGCAACGGTCCACGACCAAGCGTCCGCCAGCGGGCAACCCCATCGCCGAGGTGGGGCGTCTTCTGTCGCGCCGTCAGCGCATCGGTGCGGGCCTCGCTCCCGGGCCGGGTTCGTGGCGCCGCGCCCGACCGCGCTAGCCCCCTATCCGAACCGACGCCTCGGCCGACACGTGAGGCCGTGGAGCGGGCCTAGTTCCGTGGAAAAATATGACCCGGCGCATAGTTCTGCGCAGGGTTGTCATAGTTCGTCGCGAAAAATTCCGACTCTCCGCGAGCGGGCCTAGGGTAGTCCGCATGTCTGATCGCTCCACCTCCTCGCACACCTCCTCGACGGCGCCAGATGCGTCGCGCCGTCGACTCCCCTCCTGGATGACGAACTTCGGTATCCAGATCATCTTGGGCCTCATCATCGGCGTCGGCCTGGGATTCCTGGCCCTCGGCCTCGGCGGCGACGCCGAAGAGCACCCGAACGGCCTGATGACCACGCTCGACACCATCGGTTCGAGCTACGTATCGCTACTCAAAGCAGCCGTGGTGCCCCTCGTGGTGACCGCGGTGATTTCCTCGATCGCCAATCTCAGCGAGGTGACCAACGCGGCCCGCTTGGCCGTGAAGACGCTGCTGTGGTTCGCGGGCACGGCGCTCATCGCGGTGCTCATCGGAATCGTGCTGGGCGTCATCTTCCGGCCCGGCGCCAACACCGGCTTGGCGACTCCCGAGGCCTACTCCGGAACCACGGGCTCGTGGCTCGCGTTCGTCCAGAGCATCATCCCGGAAAACTTCTTGGGTTTGACGGTCAAAACAAAGGAGGCCGACGGCGCGGGCCTGACCTCCACGCCCAATTTCAACGTTCTCCAGATCCTGGTGATCTCCGGCGCGTTGGGTATCGCCGCACTGAAGGTCGGCAAGGCCGCCGAACCGTTCCTGGCCTTCGTCCGGTCCGCACTGGCCGTGATCCAAAAGGTGCTGTGGTGGATCATCCGACTGGCCCCGCTGGGCACCATGGGCCTGATCGGTTCGGCCGTCTTCACCTATGGATGGACCACCATGGGCTCGTTGCTCAAATTCGTGGTGCTGCTCTACGTGGGACTCGCGGTCGTTGGATTCGTCGTCTACCCGCTCTTGGCTAAGGCCAATGGGCTCTCCGCGAAGCAGTTCTTCTCCGGTGTGTGGCCGGCCGCGCAAATCGGCTTCGTCTCACGTTCTTCGATCGGCACGATGCCGGTGACCCAGCGGGTGGCCGAACGAAACTTTGGGGTGCCCCGTGCCTATGCCTCCTTCGCGGTACCTTTCGGTTCCACCACCAAAATGGATGGTTGCGCGGCCGTCTATCCGGCCCTCGCCGCGATCTTCGTGGCACAGTTCTACGGCATCGAGATGCATCTGACGCAATACCTGCTGATCGTGGTGGTTTCCGTCCTGGGCTCGGCGGCGACTGCCGGAACCACCGGCGCCACGGTCATGCTGACGCTGACCCTCTCTACCTTGGGGCTCCCCCTGGACGGCGTCGGCCTTCTCCTGGCCATCGATCCGATCATCGATATGGGGCGAACCGCTCTCAACGTGACGGGGCAGGCCCTGATTCCGGCGATCATTTCACGCCGCGAGGGAATCTTGGATCTGGATCTCTACAACGCACCGCGCTCCAGCGACTGGTTCGAATCTGACCTCTCGGCCGAGGACTACGCAAAGGATGTGGTCAGCACCACTTCGAGGTAGATATAGTGGCGTGCATCACTGATATCTGGACGTCAAAGGAGACACCATGACGGTCTATGCACAGCCCGGCCAGAGCGATTCGCCCGCGGAATTTCGGGGCCGCTACGAAAACTTCATCGGCGGTCAGTGGGTTCCGCCCGTGCGGGGCCAATACTTCGAAAATAAGACTCCGGTCACGGGAGAGGTCTTCACCGAGGTGCCACGTAGCACCGCGGAGGACGTCGAGCTCGCGCTCGACGCCGCATGGAAGGCCTTCCCGGCCTGGGGTCGCACGTCCGTGGCCGAACGCGCTGGTGTTCTCCTGAAGATCGCCGACGCGATGGAGTCCCACCTCGAACGCATCGCCGTCGCGGAAACGTGGGATAACGGCAAGCCGGTTCGTGAGTGCTTGGCCGCGGACATCCCGTTGGCCATCGATCACTTCCGCTATTTCGCCGCGGCGATCCGCACCCAAGAAGGCGGCATCTCCCAACTCGACGACGAGACCACGGCCTACCACTTCCATGAGCCGCTCGGCGTCGTCGGGCAGATTATTCCGTGGAACTTCCCCGTTCTCATGGCCGCGTGGAAGATAGCCCCGGCCCTAGCGGCCGGCAATACCGTGGTACTCAAGCCCGCGGAACAGACCCCCGCCTCGATCCTCGTCGTCGTGGACCTTCTTCAGGACATCCTGCCGGACGGCGTGCTGAATATCGTCAACGGATTCGGCGAGGAAGCCGGAGCTGCCCTGTCCGGCAGCGACCGCATCTGCAAGATCGCCTTCACCGGAGAGACCACCACGGGTTCGACGATCGCGAAGGCCGCCGCCGAACACGTGATTCCGTCGACGCTGGAACTCGGCGGCAAGTCCCCCAATATTTTCTTCGCCGATGTTGCCGACCAAGACGACTCCTTCTACCAAAAGTCCTTGGAAGGCTTTGTCTCCTTCGCCCTGAATCAAGGGGAAGTCTGCACGTGCCCGTCCCGCGCGCTCGTCGAGGAATCGATCTTCGATCAGTTCGTGGGCGACGCCGTCGAGCGTGCCCGGAAAATCATTCAGGGCAACCCCCTCGATACCGAAACTATGGTCGGAGCGCAGGCGTCGGAAGAGCAATTCAAGAAAATCTCTTCGTACCTCAAGAAGGGGCCGGAGGAAGGCGCCGAATTGCTCCTGGGCGGTAACCCGGTCACGCTGGATGGCAACCTCGCCGGGGGCTATTACATTGAGCCCACCATCTTCCGTGGGGACAATTCCATGTGCATTTTCCGGGAGGAGATTTTCGGACCAGTACTCAGCGTGACGTCGTTCAAGAACTACGATGAGGCCATCGCCATCGCGAATGACACCGACTTTGGCCTTGGAGCCGGCGTGTGGACCCGTGGGCAGAACACCGCTTACAGGGCTGGTCGAGCCATCCAGGCCGGGCGCGTGTGGGTCAATAATTACCACACCTATCCCGCGCACGCGGCGTTCGGCGGGTACAAGAAGTCTGGCTACGGTCGCGAGAATCACTTGATGATGCTCGACCACTATCAGCAGACCAAGAACTTGTTGGTCTCCTACTCGGAAAACCCGACCGGTCTTTTCTAAAGGACCGTCCGAAAATCCGTCGGGGTGCGCTGTGCTGGCCTAGACTGGTCAGCGTGCGCACCCCGATGCCTTCGCCCAATAACTCCCTAGAGGACCTTGAGTCCTCCCCTGCGGCCCGCGAACCTCTCTTGGTCTTGGCTTCCCAGTCACCTTCCCGCGCGTCGATCCTGAACGCTTCCGGTATCGCCTTTTCCACGATCGTCTCAGGCGTCGACGAAGACGCCGCCCTCGACCGTGCCGAAAGAGAACGTGGCTCGTCGCTGGGTCCCGCGGAGACCGCCGGTGTACTGGCACGCGCCAAGGCCGAGGCCGTGGCTGAGCTCCCCGAAGCCGCCGGTCACCTGATCTTGGGTTGCGATTCGGTTTTCGAACTCGACGGCGTGAGTTACGGCAAACCGTATGAACCCGACGTCGCGATATCCCGCATTCGCCAGATGAGCGGCCGCACAGGAACTCTCCACACCGGCCACTGGCTCGTGGATTGCCGCACTACGAACCAGGAATCCAACGAAAGCCACGGCGTCGTTCGTTCGGCCGACGTCACCTTCGCCACCATGAGCGACACAGAAATTCGCGCATATGTGGCGACTGAAGAACCCCTCAATGTAGCCGGTTCCTTCACGATCGAAGGATTCGGCGCCGCGTTCATCGCCAACATCAGCGGCGAGTCGCACACCGTCCTGGGCTTGAGCGTCCATGCCCTGCGCGAGCTCTTGGCCAAGCGAGGAATGAATATCACGCAATTGTGGACGCGGAACACTTAGTGATTTGCCGTATTTACTACTAAGCTCGCGTGAGGATTATAAGGAGTACATGAGTGACGAACACTGAGTCAGAGCACACCCCGAACCCGGGCTCCCGCTACACCAGCGGGCCGGTCACCAAGGTCTTGATCGCCAACCGCGGCGAAATCGCCGTTCGCGTGATGCGCGCCGCCGCGGACGAGGGCCTGAAGACCGTGGCAGTTTATGCAGAACCTGACCGTGAAGCTCTCCACGTCAAACTCGCGGATGAGGCGTACTCGCTGGGCGGCTCCACGGCTTCTGACTCGTACCTCGTCATGGACAAAATCATCGACGTCGCCGTGCGTTCGGGTGCCGACTCGATCCACCCGGGTTATGGATTCTTGTCCGAAAACGCCCAATTTGCTCGCGCCGTCATGGACGCCGGGCTCACCTGGATCGGCCCGTCCCCCGACGCGATCACGGAGCTGGGCGACAAGGTGGCCGCGCGCCACCTGGCCGAAAAGGTCGGTGCCCCGCTCGTGCCCGGCACCAAAGACCCCGTGGCAGACGCCCAGGAAATCCTCGACTTCGCCGACCAGCACGGCCTGCCGATCGCCATCAAGGCGGCCTTCGGCGGCGGTGGCCGTGGCATCAAGGTCGCCCGGAGCAAGGAAGAAATTCCCGAACTCTTCGAATCGGCCGTCCGTGAAGCCACAGCGGCCTTCGGTCGCGGCGAATGCTTCATTGAGCGATTCTTGGACGCACCGCGTCACGTCGAGACCCAGTGCCTCGCCGACGCACACGGAAACGTCGTCGTCATCTCGACCCGCGACTGCTCCCTCCAGCGCCGCAACCAGAAGCTCGTGGAGGAAGCTCCCGCCCCGTTCCTCAGCGATGAGCAGTTGGAGCGACTCTATGAGTCCTCCAAGGACATCCTCCGCGCCGCCGAGTACCAGGGCGCGGGAACCTGCGAGTTCCTGGTCGGTCAAGACGGCGTCATCAGCTTCCTTGAGGTCAACACGCGCCTTCAGGTCGAGCACCCCGTCTCGGAAGAGGTCTCGGGGATCGACCTGGTCCGCGAGCAGTTCCGCGTGGCACGCGGCGAAGAGCTCGGATACTCCGATCCGGCCCTCCGCGGTCACTCCTTCGAGTTCCGCATCAACGGCGAAGACCCGGGTCGTAACTTCATGCCCTCCCCCGGCAACGTCGAAACACTCAACGTCCCGTCGGGCCCCGGCATCCGTTGGGACTCCGGTGTGGTCGCGGGTGACGTCATCGGCGGCAACTTCGACTCGATGCTCGCCAAACTGATCGTCACGGGAGACTCCCGCCAGCAGGCCCTCGAACGGTCGCGCCGTGCCTTGGCCGAATTGAGCATCACCGGCATGCCGACGGCGACGACTTTCCACCGGGTCGTGGTTTCCGACCCCGCATTCGCCCCTGAAGACGATGCGCCCTTCACGGTGCACACGCGGTGGATCGAAACCGAATTCAACAACACGATCCAGCCTTACGCGGGTCAGCCCGGTTCGGTTGACGCCGAAGAGGACGATCGCCAGAAGGTCGTCGTCGAGGTGAACGGTAAGCGCTTGGAGGTGCTGATGCCTTCTCTCGGCGACGCGCCCACAAGCTCCAGCAAGCCCGCGAAGTCACGCCAGCGCAAGAACCGCTCCGGCGGCACGGCGGCCCCGACCAGCGGTGACGACCTCACGTCACCGATGCAGGGAACCATCGTGAAGACGGCGGTGAAGGACGGCGCGAAGGTCTCCGAGGGTGATCTGATCGTGGTCCTCGAGGCCATGAAGATGGAGCAGCCGCTCACGGCCCACAAGTCGGGCAAGGTGACCGGCCTTAAGGCCAAGCCCGGCGACACCGTGACCGCCGGTTCGGTCATCGCAACCATCAAGTAAAACCCACACCACGACGGCGCGGCTCTTCCGGGGCCGCGCCGTCGTCGTATCCGAAGCCGGTCACGAAGTGTCCAATATTTGGAATGATTGTCCAGCATCTAAACAGGACTCTTAGGGTAAAAGGCATCACTCGCGCCGTTTCTTGAGCCAGGGACGGCCCCGCCCAACTCGTAAGGAGCCTCGTTGACGACTTCCGAAACCTCCACCGCGACCGAACCGGCCGCATCCCCAGAGAACCTGCAGGCCGCGGTCGAACGAGTTCCGAGGTACCGCATCATTACCGCATCTCTGGTCGGTACCACCATCGAGTTCTACGACTTCTACGTGTACGCGACGGCCGCTGTCGCGGTGTTCCCTGCCCTGTTCTTCACGGGACAAGATGACACCACCAAGCTCCTCGCTTCCATGGCCACCTTCGCCGCCGCGTTCTTGGGCCGCCCCCTGGGCTCCGTGGTGTTTGGGCATTTTGGTGACCGCATCGGTCGAAAGGCAACCCTCGTGGGCGCATTGCTCACCATGGGTCTGGCCACTTTCCTCATCGGATTGCTCCCCACGTATCACCAGATTTCCTTCTGGGCCCCCGCGATCCTGACCATTTTGCGCTTCGCCCAGGGCATGGGACTCGGCGGAGAATGGTCGGGCGCTGCCCTGCTGGCTAGTGAATATGCCAAGCCTGGAAAACGAGCCCAGGCCGCTATGTGGCCCCAGCTCGGCGCACCCCTCGGATTCATCCTGGCCAACGGGTTCGTCCTCTTGCTGACCACGTGGATGAGCTTCGATTCCACCACCGACGCCGCAGCCACCGACTCGCCGTTCCTCGTGTGGGGCTGGCGCATCCCCTTCCTGTTCTCGATCGTCATGATCCTGCTGGGCCTCTACGTCCGCCTCAAGCTCGAAGAAACTCCCGTCTTCCGCCAGTCCGTCCAGCAGGGCGAGAAAGCCAAGGCACCCGTCGTCGACGCTTTCCGGACCGCCTGGAAGCCCATGATCTTGGGAACTTTCGTCATGCTGTCGTGCTACGTGTTGTTCTACCTGCTGACCGCGTGGATCCTGTCCTACGGCATCGGCAATCCGGCCAAGGGTGCCGGTCTCGGCATTCCGTACCACACGTTCCTTAAGGTACAGCTGGTCGCCGTCCTGTTCTTCGCCGCCTTCGTCCCGGTGTCCGGATGGCTCGCGGATAAGATCGGCCGCCGCCGCCAGCAGATTGCCACGAATATCCTGCTCATCGCCTTTGGCTTGAGTTTCGGCATCTTCATGGCGCCGTCCACGATGGGCACGGGGGCTCAGGTGAATATCCCAGGCCTCATCCTCTTCATTTCCATCGGCATGGCGATCATGGGGCTTTCCTTCGGCTCGATGTCCGCCTACCTGCCAGAGCTGTTCCCCACCAACGTCCGGTACACCGGTTCGGGGATCTCGTACAACGTCTCCTCAATCTTGGGTGCGGCCATCACGCCGTACGTGGCCGTGTGGCTCAATTCCCACGGCGGCGTCAGCGCCGTGGGGTGGTACCTGGCGGGTGCCGCGGTCCTCACGCTCGTCGCTCTGTTCATTTCGCATGAGACGCGCGATATTGACCTCACCAAGGTGGGCCAGGAGCGGAAGTAGCCGGCCCGGATCACCAAAAACGCCGCCGCCCTCCATTCCGGAGGGCGGCGGCGTCGTAGTAACGGCAGTCCGTGCGATTAGGTCGGCATGCGGTGCAATCGGCGCGCCGCTTCGGACATCGATCCCGTGAGCGAGGGATACACCGAGAACGAGTCGGCGAATTCGTCCACCGACATCTTGTTATTGACCGCCAGCGAGAGCGAGAAAATCAGCTCGGAGGCGCGGGGGCCGACGACGACGCCGCCAATGATGGTCCCCGACCCCTTGCGGGCAAAGATCTTCACGAATCCGTCCTCGACGGCCATCATCTTGGCTCGCGGATTGGTCGAGAGCGAGAGCATCACGGCATCGGCTTGGTACCGGCCGCTCTCGATGTCGGCCTCGGTGACTCCCACGGTTGCAATCTCCGGGGAGGTGAAGATGTTCGAGGCAACACGATGCTTCTTGAGCGGACCGACCGAGTCACCCAGCAAATGGGCCATGGCGATACGTCCCTGCATCGCCGCGACCGAGGCCAGCGGAAGCACGCCGGTGCAGTCACCGGCGGCGTAGATATTCGACGCCGTTGTTCGGGAGACGCCGTCCACCGCGATGTGCCCCGATTTGGTCACCGCCACGCCGGCATTTTCGAGGCCCAGGTCTGCGGTATTGGGAATAGAGCCGACCGCCATGAGGCAGTGAGAACCGGCGACCTTGCGTCCGTCGGAGAGGGTCACGATGACGCCGTCGCCAGTGTTCTCGGCCGCCGCGGCACGGGATCGAGGCATAACGTTCATGCCTCGGCGATCAAAGACATCCTCGAGCACCTTGGCGGCGTCGGCGTCCTCACCGGGAAGCACCTGATCACGCGAGGAGATGAGCGTGACCTCGGCCCCTAGCCCACGGTATGCCGAGGCGAATTCCGCACCAGTCACACCCGATCCGACCACGATGAGGTGCTCCGGCACCGTTTGAAGCTGGTACAGCTGAGTCCAATTGAAGATCCGATCACCGTCTGGCTTGGCATCCGCGAGCTCGCGGGGGTGAGCGCCAACGCTCAGTAGGACGGCGTGCGTGGACAGGCGATAGGTCAGGTTCTGGCTATCCGAGACCTCTACGGTTCGGTCGTCAATCAAACGGCCTTTCCCCTCGATGACCTTGACCCCGGCCTTTTCCAGGCTGCGGCGAATGTCCTTGGACTGCTCATAGGCGAGGTTCAAGAGGCGACGGTTAACCTTGTCGATGTGGACCTCGAGCTCGACCAGCTCGTCTCCGGCCCGAGTGCGAATCCCCAGCGCGGGGGCCTCGCTGAAGCGATTCATGGTGTCTGCCGAGGCGATCAGGGTCTTCGAGGGGACGACGTCGGTCAGGACGGCCGAACCGCCCATCCCCTTCTCTTCGATGATCGTGACGTCCGCGCCAAGATTGGCCGCGACCAGTGCCGACTCGTAGCCGCCGGGTCCGCCGCCGATGATGATGATCTTCTGGGGTGTAAATGCAGTAGCTTCGCTCACGATGGCCATTCTTCCCCAGCCGGGCAAGTCCGTCCAAGTCAACGGGGAACTCTCGAGGTGAAATTCGCGCGAACCGCCCACGATCGGCTCATACACAAGCCATCTAGCCTCTACCGATCCCCCGACATCCTGCTAGTTTGGACGGGTGAGCACCAGTAAAAATACCCTTCCCGTACGTCTTCCCGGCAACTCCTCGGACATGGCGTTTGAGCCCAACCGTCTTGCCGACGAGGCGGCCGCCTACATCACCGAGCGCACCGGCGTGGACCGCTACGACTACGCACTCACCCTGGGATCTGGCTGGGGTGGCGCCGCGGAACTGATCGGAACCACCGACGCCGTCCTTCAGGCCTCGGACATCCCGGGCTTCCACGCGTCGAGCGTTGCGGGCCATGCCGGCACCATCACCTCCATCACCACCGAAACGGGCAAACACGCCCTCGTGATAGGAGCGCGCACGCATTACTACGAGGGTCGTGGCGTCGACGCCGTGGTCCACGGGGTACGCACCGCCGCCGCTGCCGGATGCTCGACCATGATTCTGACGAATGGCTGCGGCGGGTTGCAGCCGACCTACGCACCGGGCGTTCCCGTATTGATCAGCGATCACATCAACCTCACGGGAGCATCACCCCTGGTGGGCGCGCACTTCGTGGATCTCACCGACCTGTACTCTCCTCGCATTCGCGAGATCGCTCACTCGGTGGACCCCGAGTTGGAGGAAGGGGTGTACATGCAGCTTCCCGGTCCTCACTACGAGACCCCGGCGGAGATTCGGATGGCCCGCACCTTGGGAGCCGATCTCGTGGGCATGTCCACGGCGCTCGAAGCCATCGCCGCTCGGGCCGCGGGGCTCGAAGTCTTCGGGATCTCGTTAGTCACCAACCTGGCCGCGGGCATTTCCGAAACCCCTTTGAACCACCACGAGGTACTCGAGGAAGGCCGCAATGCCGGTCCCCGCATCTCTCGGTTGCTCGCGGACATCATCCACCGATTGGACAGCTGAGCGCACCGCCAGCAGGAAAACAACGAGGTTTATCCCATGACACCGATCAGCGACATTATCGATCACGCCATGCAGTGGGTTCAGGCCGATCCTGACCCCGAGACCCAGCGTGAGCTCTTGGATCTGACCAGCCGCGCCGAAGGCGATGAAGCCGCTGCCGCGCAATTGCGGGACCGATTCTCGGGACATCTGCAATTCGGTACGGCCGGCCTCCGCGCCGCCTTGGGTGCGGGCCCCATGCGGATGAATCGCGCCGTCGTGATTCGCGCGGCCTACGGCGTCGCCGAATACCTCACCGAACGTGCGACCAAGGAAAACTGGGGCACCAAGGTTCGCGCCGTCATCGGCTACGACGCCCGCACCAAATCCGATGCCTTCGCCCGTGACACCGCCGCGGTGTTCACGGCAGCCGGCATGGACGCCTTCTTGATGCCGCTGGCCCTGCCCACGCCCGTCCTGGCGTGGGCCACACGCTTGCTGAAGGCCGACGTCGGCGTGATGGTCACGGCTTCTCATAACCCGCCCGCGGACAACGGCTACAAGGTGTACCTGGGCGGTCGCGCCGTCGGCGAGGACGCCCGGGGAGCCCAGATCGTGCCGCCCACCGATGCCGACATCGCCGGCAAGATCGCGGCCGCTCCCCCGGCGGACCAGATCGAACGCTCCGCATCCGGTTGGACCATGCTTCCCGAACGCATCGCCCGGGACTACGAGCACGAGGTCACGTCGCTGATCCCCGGAATCGCTCCCGATCAACGTTCACTTCGTGTGGTGCTGACACCGATGCACGGAGTGGGCGGCGAAGTCATGTCCTTCGTCCTCGCGCGGGCCGGGTTCGACAAATTGCACGTGGTACCGGAACAAGCGTTGCCGAACCCCAAATTCCCCACGGTGGCCTTTCCGAATCCCGAGGAACCAGGTGCCATGGACTTGGCCCTCGAATTGGCCCGGGACCGCGACGCCGACCTCGTGATCGCCAACGATCCGGACGCCGACCGCGCAGCCTTCGCGATTCCAGACGCACGTCGCGAGGGCGGCTGGCGCATCCTGCGGGGCGATGAAGTCGGAGCGATCCTCGGTCGCGTCATGTTGGAACGCATCCCCTCGACGGGAGGGGCCCGCCCCTTCTTCGCAAATTCGATCGTTTCCTCCCGACTCTTGGGAGCGATGGCGACGGCGCACGGCGTCGGACACCAGCAGACCCTCACCGGTTTCAAGTGGATCGCGCGCGTTCAGGGCCTGGTCTACGGATACGAAGAGGCGCTGGGCTATTGCGTGGCTCCGGACCTCGTCAAAGACAAGGACGGCATCTCCGCGGCCCTGGTGTTGGCCGATCACGCCGCGAAACTGAAAGACGCCGGTAAATCGCTCCTGGACGTCTTGGATGACATCGCGCTTCAACACGGCGTCTACGCGACCGATCAGCTCTCGGTTCGCGTCGACGATCTCGCCCGGATCGACGCCATGATGCAACGGCTGAGGAGCAAGGCCCCCGAACGGCTCGCCGGTTCGCCCGTGGTCGAGTACCGCGACCTGTCCGAAGGTTCCAAAGACCTTCCGCCGACCGACGGTATTCTGTTGCTGACCGAAGACGACAGCCGCGTGATCGTCCGACCATCCGGAACCGAGCCAAAGCTCAAGTGCTACTTGGAGGCCATCGTTCCTGTCGCCGAGCCCGGCGAACTCGAGAACTCCCGCGCGACGGCTTCCGCACGTTTGGCGGATCTCCGCCTCGACGTCACTCGCGCACTCGGCGTCGACACCGAATCCTGATCCACACCCCGTTCCGCTTCCCCAGCGGACCCACCGAATACTGGAGAGCTCCATGACCGAGACCTACACTGCAGAACGCCTTGCTGGCATGATCGACCACACAATCCTGGCAGCGAATGCCCGAGCAACCGACGTCGAGCGCTTGTGCAACGAGGCCCGAGAATTCGGCTTCGCGTCGGTATGCGTCAACCCCGTATGGGCCAGCCTCGTGGCGGATCGGCTCGCCGGTAGCGACGCCGTGGCTTGCGCCGTCGTGGGGTTTCCTTTGGGCGCGACGACGACCGATCAAAAGGTCCACGAAGCCACATCCGCTCTCAACGCCGGTGCCCGCGAGATCGACATGGTCATCAATATCGCTGACGCCCTGGAAGGGGACCGCGAGGCCCTGACCAAGGACATCCGTGCAGTGGCGGAAGCGGTTCATGCTCAGGGCGGCCTCCTGAAAGTCATCATCGAGGCATGTCTGCTCGACGACGATCAGAAAGTCCTCGCTTGTCAGGCTTCCGTGGCTGCTGGCGCGGATTTCGTCAAAACCTCCACCGGGTTCTCGACCGGCGGGGCGACGGTCGAGGACGTCAAGTTAATGCGTCTGACCGTCGGCCCCGACATCGGTGTTAAGGCCTCCGGCGGCATCCGCACCCGTGAAGATGCCCTCGCCATGATCGAGGCAGGTGCCAGCCGCATTGGCGCGTCACAAGGCATCGAGATCATTCGGGCAAGCTAAACGTCTGACTTGCTCCTATACTGGAAGTAGCTCGTCAATAGTCCTCGCGCGACCGAGCAGAGACGCGATCACTCGAGGACATACACACCGTCAGGATTGAGGATTACATGACCCACGCCACCGAATCGGCCTTCCGTAGGGAGGACCAGAAGCCTGCGAACAGCGAGGCCAGCCACCCCAAGGTGCGCAATCACTCCGGTGAAGGCCACCTCGCGTCGAACCTGGTGATGTTCATCTTCTGCATGATCCTGCTCGTCGCCTCGTTCTACTGCTTTGGCCTGTGGATCTCCGATTCGAAGGCTTGGCTTCCCTTTGCCATCGCGATCGTCCTGTACGGTTTGACCTTCTTGGTCCCGTTCCAGTTGCTCAGCAGCAAGACCGCCAAGCATTCGACGTCCGGTAAGGACATCACGCAGCTCTAAAGCATGCCAGCGCACGTGGCATCGTGCTCATGACAATGGCCGGCCCTCCCTTCGGAGAGCCGGCCATTGTTGTGAGGGACGGGAATTCGTGGATTCGGCCGCTCGGGAGGGAGCGGCCTGGCGTGTTTACTCTAGAATCGCTTCGATGAAGGTGCCGACCCACTCGAGGATCGCGTCATCCACGAGGTCTTTGCCGCCCACCGGCGCGGATTTGGGTTTGGGCACCAAGATCTGTTGCTGTTCCGTCCCAGGGACGGTCTTGACGAGGGCCCCCGGGTACATGCGTTGAAGCCGCATTGCCTTGGACTCGGGTAGATCCACCGGATAGAACCGGATCTTCGGGCCCATGACCATGATTTCGGTGAGCCCGGCCGCACGGGCTCTGATCCTCAGGCGAGCAATCTTCAGCAGATTATTCGCCGGTTCCGGAAGGTCCCCGTACCGATCTCGTAGTTCGGCCGCGACGTCTTCCACGGACTGTTCGCTGGATGCCGCGGCGAGGTTGCGGTAGGCCTCCAGACGAAGCCGCTCCCCTGGCACGTAGTCGTGCGGAAGGTGAGCATCCACGGGGAGCTCAATCTTCATTTCCGCGGGCGCTTCCTCTCGTTCGTCACCGCGGTAGTCGGCCACAGCCTCCCCGACCAAACGCAAATACAGATCGAAGCCGACACCCGCAATATGTCCGGACTGCTCTCCACCCAGCAAGTTGCCGGCGCCTCGGATTTCGAGATCCTTCATCGCGAGTTGCATACCCGCCCCCAGCTCGTTGTGGGCCGCCACGGCTTTGAGTCGTTCCAATGCCACCTCGCCCAGCGGCTTCTCGAGCGGGTACAGGAAATACGCGTAGGCACGTTCGCGTCCGCGCCCGACTCGTCCGCGAAGCTGGTGAAGCTGCGACAAACCATAGTTATTCGCGCGGTCGACGATGAGGGTATTGGCGTTGGAGATATCCAACCCGGTCTCGACGATCGTCGTGCAGACCAGCACGTCGAATCGTTTCTCCCAAAAGTCAACAATGATCTGTTCGAGCCGTGCTTCGCTCATCTGGCCGTGTGCCACCGCAATGCGCGCCTCGGGGACCAATTTCTGCAGGTCGGAGGCCACCCGGTCGATCGAGGATACCCGATTGTGCACGTAGAACACCTGGCCTTCGCGCATGAGCTCACGCCGCACGGCCGCGGCCACCTGTTTCTCAGTGTGCTGTCCCACGAAGGTCAACACCGGATGCCGCTCCTCGGGCGGCGTCGCCAAGGTCGACGTTTCCCGAATGCCGGTCAGCGACATCTCTAGCGTGCGGGGAATCGGCGTCGCCGACATCGCCAGAACGTCCACATTGGTGCGTAATGTCTTGAGCTTTTCCTTGTGCTCCACGCCGAACCGCTGTTCCTCGTCAATGATGACCAGTCCCAAATCCTTGAAGTTCACGGCTTGGGACAACAGGCGGTGGGTACCGATGACGACGTCGATCGTGCCATCCGCGATCCCCGACTCGACGGCCTTGGATTCCTTGGCGGTTTGGAACCGAGAAAGGGTGGCTACCCGCACCGGGAACCCGCTAAAACGCTCGGTGAAAGTTTCGGAGTGCTGTTGAGCGAGCAGCGTCGTTGGCACGAGGATCGCGACTTGCTTGCCGTCCTGAACCGCCTTAAAGGCCGCTCGGACGGCGATCTCCGTCTTCCCGTACCCCACGTCGCCGGAGATCAACCGGTCCATCGGGATCTCCTTCTCCATGTCCGATTTGACCTCATTGATGGTCGTCAGCTGGTCAGGAGTCTCGACGTAGGGGAAAGCCTCCTCGAGTTCTCGCTGCCACGGCGTATCTGTGCCAAAGGCGTGTCCCCGTGAGGCCATGCGCGCCGAATAGAGGCGAATGAGGTCGGCCGCAATTTCCTTGACCGCCTTGCGCGCCCGAGATTTAGTCTTCGCCCAGTCAGAGCCACCCATCTTGGAGAGGGTTGGAGCATCTCCACCCACGTAATTGGTCACTTGATCGAGCTGATCGGTCGGCACAAAGAGCCTGTCCCGGGGCGCGCCACGCTTCGAGGAAGCATATTCCAGGACGAGGTATTCCTTCATGGGTTTCGGCTGACCGGGCTTGACCATGGCGCCCGCAATCGGTCGTTGGATCAACTCGACGAATTGGCCGATGCCGTGTTGTTCATGCACCACGTAGTCGCCGGGCTTCAAAGCGAGCGGGTCCACCGCATTGCGACGACGCCGCGCAGGAAGTTTCCGCATGTCTCGGGTGGTGTAGGGGCTAGCCTTGCCCAGCACATCCGCCTCGGTCAGCAACGCAATTTTCGCGTCTTCGAGCACGAATCCCGTTCCATGCGGAGCCGTGGTCAGCTCGATGAGACCGGGCTGCGGTTCGGCTATCAGGTCCTCGCTCCGGGAGGCCGGAAGATCGGCCCCTTGGAACAGCTCGGCCAAACGATTCAGCGGTCCCGGTCCATCGGTGACCGCCACGACCTGCCAGCCTTCGCGCACATGATCACCCACGACCTCCAGCATGGCCTCGACGTTGCCCGCAAAGGTCAGTGGCGCCCTGACGGCGATCGTGAGCGTGTCGACGTCGTCGTCGATCGCGTCGTCGACTCCCAGCGAGGTGATCGACCACCAACCCAGTCCGGCATCCAACGCTTCGTTCCGCGCATCGGCCACGGACATGAAGCTGGCCTGCGCGAGTCCCGTCTCGTTCAGGTCGATGGGGGCCTGTTGGCCGTCGGAGGCTTGTTCCCAGGCGGCCACGAGGAATTCTTCGTTGGTCGCGACGAGGTCGGCCGCTCGGGCACGAACCTTCTCCGGCTCCAGGAGCACCGTCAACGAGTCCTGCGGCAGAGAGGCGACGAGGGTGGTCATGGCATCCACCAGCAACGGCGCCAAGGATTCCATGCCTTCAACGTAAATACCGCCCGCGATGCGCTCCAACATGGATTCGGCGCCGGGGAGCGAATTCTTCAACTGGGCGGCCCGCGACATGACCTGCGGTGTAATCAAAATTTCTCGGCAAGGAGGCGCCACGAGAGAGGTCGGGTCTCCGCCGTCTTGGGGAGTGAAAGTCCGTTGGTCCGCGACGGCGAACCACTTCATTTGGTCGATGTCATCACCGAAGAATTCGATGCGTACCGGGTGATCCTCGACCGGAGAAAAGACATCCAAAATTCCGCCGCGGACCGCGAATTCACCGCGTTTGGTCACCAAATCGACTCGTGAATAGGCCGCCTTGGACAGTGCCTCGATCGTCGCTTCGAAGTCGTGTTCCTCTCCCACGGCCAGGCTCACGGGCTTCATCGAGTCGAGGCTCGCGGAAATGGGTTGCAGCACCGAACGAATCGGTGCAATCACCACGCGCACTGCGTCGTCGGCCTCCGAAAGACGCCGCAACACGGCCAAACGCTGACCGACCGTGTCCGACCGTGGGGACAAGCGTTCGTGCGGCAGGGTCTCCCACGCGGGGAATCGAGTCACGGTGCGCGGGTCCAGATAGGAGCCCAGAATGCCTTCGAGGTCTTCCGCTTCCCGGTCCGTGGCGGTGACGGCGAGGACGACGGGTGCGTGGCCCGAAGCGTGATCGCGAGCGCTTTCCGCTGCGGCCAGACCGTCGGAGATTTGGGCGACCAATGGTGCGCGCAGCCCCTCGGCGGCGCCGATGAGGGTCTCTGCCGACCGTTCCGTGGCCGGTCGGGAGGCCTGGGCGAGCACGTTGGCAAAGGTGGGTTCTTTGGCGAGGGCTTGACGCAACCCGATGAGGCTCATGGCAGAACATTCCTTGGGTGGTGGGGTGAGGCCACTTTTTGGGCGCACGAAGAGGCACCCCACATTTTGCGCGGCCGGGTGGCCAACGTGGGGTGACGGCGGACGTGGTCCGCACGCACCCTACCCTACGCCCAGCCCCCGGCAGGCTTCCACGCCACCAAGCTTCCGGCTTAACTGTTCCCGAGCGCCTCTCTCCCGTTCGTTGGCGAAGCATCGCTAAACTAGGGACAACTCTGTTGACCACCAAGAAATGAGGGCACTCATGGCAATGCAGGAATCCCACACCATCAACGCGCCGATCGACCAGGTTTTGGAGGCCTTCAGCTCGGAGGACTTCGCCCGCCACGTGGCGCAGAAGGCCGGCGTTGGTTTCGAGAGTCTCTCCGTGGACGGCGACCGTTCGTCGGCGTTCACCGTTACAACCGTTCGGTCCGTCGGAGCCGATAAGGTTCCCAGCATCGCCCAGAAGTTCGTGGGCAACGGCGTCAAGCTGACCCAGGTCGACGAATTCAGCGCACCGCAGGGCGATGGCTCGCGCACCGTCGAAACCACCATCGATGTGTCCGGAATGCCGGTTTCCGCAACCGCTCACCAGAACCTCACCTCGAAGGGCGAAACGACCGTCGTGGACGTCAAGGGCGAGGTCAAGGCCAACATTCCGTTGGTGGGTAAGAAGATTTCGGCCGCCGCGGAGCCTTACATCGGCAAGGCCCTGTCGCTTCAGTCCACCACGGCCGAAGCGTGGATCAAGGACCACAACTAATCAGGCCGATCACCCGTTGAAGGGTTGATTCCCTCCCCGCCCGTCCCCACGAGGGTTTCGGGTGGGGAGGCGGCTTGTGACCGCACCGTAGCCCGCGCACCCGATCTAGAGGACTTATGACGACGACGCTGCAGGACGAGGGGTACCATCAGGGCCGTTTTGGGATGAAGCTCCGCGAAGGCAATACCGGCGGTCTGTTGATGATCGCCGCCATGGTTTTGGGGCTTCTTTTCGCCAACACTCCCCTGGCCGACGGCTATTTCGAGGTGCGGGACGCTCATCTCGGTATCCCCGGTGTGGACAGCGCATTCCATACCGTTGGCGAGTGGGCCTCCGAAGGCCTGCTTGCGGTGTTTTTCTTCATGACGGGCTTGGAGCTGAAATCCGAGTTCGTCGATGGCGAGCTTCGACGGATCCGCAAGGCCATCGTGCCCGTTGCGGCCGCATTCGGCGGCGTTGCGGTGCCGGCTGTCCTCTACACCGTTATCAACCTGATGTCCGGCGACGCCGCAACCCTGAAGGGCTGGGCGACCCCTACGGCCACCGACATCGCGTTTGCCGTCTCGGTGCTCGCCGTTGTGGGCTCCGCGTTGCCGACCGCCATGCGGACCTTCCTGCTGACCTTGGCCGTGGTGGACGATCTCATCGCCATCGTCATCATCGCGGTGGTGTATTCCGAAGGTTTCAACGTTCTTTACCTGGCGCTGGCGATTCTCCCGGCCGCCGCGTTTTGGGTCTTGACTCACCGATGGCCGCGCTTCTTCGCGTATAGCCGGTGGGCCGCATGGGTCATCTTGTTGCCGATCGGCATCGTGACCTGGGTCTTGATCTACTCGGCGGGGATCCATGCGACCATCGCCGGTGTGCTCTTGGGCTTCATGGTTCCTGTTTTGCATCGTTCTAAGCCTCGCGCCGGAGAAGCTCCCATCGGACTGGCGCCTCGCCTGTCTCACCGTTTTTCACCGTTGTCGAACGGCATCGCGATTCCCGTCTTCGCTTTCTTTGCCTCGGGCGTGGCCGTTGGCGGATGGAGCGGAGTCATTGACGCGTTCACGGACCCGGTCGCGATCGGCGTCGTCGTGGGGCTGGTTGTGGGGAAGACGATTGGCATCTTCGGGTCGACGTGGGTCTTGACACACGTCAGCTCCGCAGAAATCGATGAGGACATGACCTGGACGGACGTGTTCGGGCTGGCCATGATGGGCGGCATCGGGTTCACGGTAGCGCTATTGGTCGCCGAATTGAGCTTTGGTCTGGGAACCATCCACGACGACCACGCCAAGGTCGGGGTGCTCAGCGGGTCCTTGCTCGCGGCGGTCCTCGGCGGCATTCTGCTGAGCTTCCGCAATGCGCATTACAAACGCCTACGAGCCGCCGGCCACCCCGTCGATACCTACGACGGCGCCCCGCCGGACGCCTCCGAGGCCCACGAGGCGGAAGCGGCCGATACCGAGCCACGTGCTTGGGATCGCCCCCACGGCTGACGCCGACACACGCTTCCTGCATTCTGAAACCACCGACCAGTAGACCCTGGGGAACCCATGCAGAACCACCCGCAGCTTTCCGTCATCGTTCCGTGTCATAACGGCGTTTCAACCTTGCCCATGCTCCTGGAGTCCCTCGAAGATCAACACCTTTCGGTGAACGCCGAAGTTCTCCTGTGCGACAACGGCTCCACCGACGACCTTCGGGGCTTCGTCCGGCGCTGGTCTAGTTCTGTTTTCGACCTGAGGTACGTGGAGGCGAGCGCGCACCGAGGAGCGGCCTTTGCTCGAAACCGAGGGATCTCGGAGGCCCGAGCGGACAAGCTAGCTTTTTGCGACGCAGACGACGCCGTGGGCCCGGTCTGGATGCGCTCAGCGATCGACGCGCTGGACGCCGAACCGGTCGTTAACGGTTCCGCTCTCTCCGTTCCGGCGGACGTCTTCAGGAGCACGAATCGACTCGCCGAGGTCCGTGAGGCCCGGTTGAGGCACGACGTCCCCGGGCACCTTCCGTTGGCAGGAATGGGAGATGTTGCCCCCGCGCTGATGGGAGGCAACTTTGCCGCTCAGAGGACGTATCTCGTCGATCTCGGAGGGTTTGACGCCAGCATGTGGCGCGGCGGAGAAGACAATGATTTGTCCTATCGCATTGCGGCAACCGGCCTGAAATTACGCGAGACCGAAGGTATGGGAATTCTCTATCGAGACCCTGCAAACCTTTCGTCCAGTCTTCTCAAGAGCTTTCAGCACGCCCGGTCGCTGGCGTTGGTCTGCGCGCGTCACGATGCGTGGTCAGAGGCGCGCCCTTACGAGCGCCATCCGCTCGTGACACTCGCTCGGTGCGCTGGTTCATTCGGTAAAATGCTCCTCGGAAAAAAGCAGAAAGACCTCGCATCCGTGGCTTCTAGGGCGAGTACTGCTCTCGGTCTCCTGGACGGCCTGGTTCGTTACACGGTCTTCCGCAGAACCCCCGAGAGCCAGGTGTCCCGGGGGTTGGTCGATGAGGGTTGACCTGTCCGTCTAACCGTCAGGAGATCACCATGACACGCATCTGCCTCGTCAGCGGCGGCGACGAAATCCGGCAACGCTCGTATATCAATCACGCGATCTACGCGCGCGAACACGGCCTGGATTACCGCTTGGAATGCGGCATTGATCCGCAGATCGTTACCAAGTACGACTACAAGATGTCCATCGTCCGCCGCCTGATCCATCAGTACGACTGGCTGGTGTGGATTGACGACGACGCGTACTTCACCGATTTCGAGTCCGACACCCTTCATGAGCTGGTGGAAGAGGCAGAACGCGATGACCAGTTTCTCGTGATCGCGGAGGGCCCCCTAGAACCCAATGGTTTTTGGTCGAAAATTAATACCGGTGTCTTCTTGATCAAGAACTGCCCGGAGAGCGTCACGATGCTCGAAAGTATGTCGGGCGAACCCCTCGAATCCATCCGAGACTGGTGGGATGACGAAGCATACGGGCTTTTCACCAACGGCGACCAAGACCAAATGTGGTGGTATTTGTGCACCACGGGTCTCCTGGAGCGGACAAAAATCGTCGGTCACCGACGTCTCAATTCCCGGGGCCATTATTACGAGAATTCGCTGGACGACGCATTTGTGATGCATTTTTGTGGCTACCCCGACAAGGCCTGGGGCGCGGCCCGATTTGCGCGTCGATTTCCGGATCAAATCGGCCAAGAACTCGTGCCCAAGCATCTCTTGGACAAATATTCCGTGGCCGTGCGCGACCCCCTGGGGCCGACCCAATATTCAATCCGCGACACCAAAATTCGTTCGATCGGTGCCGTCAAGAAGCGGTTGCGTCCGCTCGTGCACGCGTGGCGAGAGCGAAAATCCACGAAGTAGCCCACGTCAGAGCGAACCGGGCGCTAACGAACGACCGTTGCGGCGTCTCGGGAAGCTTCCTCCGCCGCGACCCACGCGAGCATGGCACATTTGACGCGAGCAACGTATTTGGAGACCCCCGCAAAGGCCGCGGCGTCGCCGAGAACCTCCTCGTCGGGCTCTTCCGTACCCCGTGAGCGCAGCATCTGTCGGAAATGATCGACCATGGCGTGAAATTCTTCGAGGGTCATGCCGGGCGACATCTCCGCGAGAACCGAAGCGGCTGCCATCGAAATGGAGCACCCGTCGCCTTCCCACGTCAGGGAGTCGATGCGCTCCCCGCCGTCATCGAGATGCACACGCACGATGATGTCGTCGCCGCACGTGGGGTTGTATTGGTGGTTCTCTGCGACGTGCTGCGCTGGCTTACTCGTGAGCCCTTCCCCGGAACGCTTGCGGGAATGGTCCAGGATGATTTGCTGATACAGCTGTCCAAGATCGCTCATGGGACGAATTCTTTCTGTCGCCGTTAGAGTCCGAAGAAGCCGCGGACGCCGGCGAGTTCTTCAAGGAAACGGTCTACGTCGTCGGTCGTGTTGTACAAATATGCGCTGGCTCGGGTGGACGCGGTGATCCCCAGGGCTCGGTGGAGCGGCTGCGCGCAGTGGTGGCCGACTCGAACCGCAATCCCCCGCGAATCCAGAATCTGTCCGACGTCGTGAGGGTGGACGCCGTCGACGTCGAAAGAGACCAGGCCAGCCCGTTCCGTCCCGGCAGCCGGCCCCAGCAGGCGCACCCCTTCGATGCGTGTAATACCTTCGGCGAGCCGCTGACCGAGTGTGGCCTCCCACTGGCCGATGCGGTTCATACCAACGTTGTTCAGGTACCTGACCGCCGCGGCCCAGGCGACGGCCTGAGAAACCCTTTGCGTTCCGGCCTCAAATTTCATGGGCGGTTCCATGAATTCGGCATCGTCCATTGTCACTCGGGTGATCATGGAACCACCGGTCAGGAACGGTGGCAGATCCTTCAAGAGTTCACGCCGACCATATAAGGCACCGATGCCCGTAGGACCCAGCATCTTGTGGCCGGAGAAGGCCGCGAAGTCCACGTCGAGCTCGTGGAAATTCACCGGCAGGTGCGGGACGGACTGGCAAGCGTCCAGAACGGTCAGGGCCCCGTGCCGTCGGGCGAGGCCGACGAGGCGCGCGACGTCGGTGATGGAACCGAGCACATTCGACACGTGGGTGAAAGCCACCAGTCGAGTACGTGTACCAATCACGGTGTCGGCGGCGTCGTAGTCTAAGAGACCGTCGCTCCCCAGAGGAATGTACCGGAGTGTAGCGCCAGTTCGGGCCGCGAGCTGCTGCCACGGAATCAGGTTGGCGTGATGCTCGATTTCGGTGGTCACAATCTCGTCGCCGGGACCCAGCGCAAAGCGTCGAGCGGATTCACCGCCGAGACCCGCAGAGGCGTTCGAGAGCGAGTACGAGAGCAGGTTGAGAGCTTCGGTGGCGTTGGATGTCCACACCACCTCATCGGTCTGAGCGCCGACGAAATCCGCCAGGATTTGGCGGGCATCTTCGAAGGCGTCCGTGGCTTCCACGGCCAGGCTGTGGGCGCCGCGATGGACGGCAGAATTATTGCGCTCGTAGTAGGCACGCTCGGCGTCGAGCACCTGAACCGGGTTCTGGCTGGTCGCCCCGGTATCGAGGTAGACCAGCCGGTGGCCATCGACCTGGCGGTCGAGAATCGGAAAATCCTGTCGGATCCGTTCGACGGCGGCGTCGTCGAGGGGCTCTGGTACCGGTGGAACGCCCGGTGTGGTCGCATCACTCATACGCACCATCCTAAGTGCCTCGTTCTGGCGAGCCGACCCCACGGACTTACGGCTTAACGGGCGTGAAATTTCTGTTGCGTCTCCGTGAGCCCCGCCGTCATCACCATCTCGACGGCGTCGGCGGCGTCGACCAGCAACATCGGCAATTCCTTGGATTCCGCGCTGGAGAAGCCCTTCAGCACATAATCCGCGGTGTCCATTCGGCCCGGTGGGCGGCCGACTCCTACGCGCACCCGGACGTAATCCTTGGTGGACAAGGCCTTGGAGATGTCGCGAAGCCCGTTGTGTCCACCTTCTCCGCCACCCCGTTTGAGCTTGATGGTGTCGAAAGGAATATCGATTTCGTCATGCACCGCGATCACGTGCTCGGGGTCGACGCCGTAGAACTGCGCGAGCGCAGAGGTCGGGCCGCCGGAGGTATTCATGTAGCCGGTCGATTTCGCGAGAACCACCCGCGGACCACCGATGCCTAAACGCCCCTCAACCACCACGGCTCCTGCTTTGTGACGTTTGAAGGATGCGCCCATGCTGCGGGCGATCGTGTCCACCACCATCTGCCCGACGTTGTGTCGGGTGTCAGCGTACTGCGGGCCGGGATTTCCCAGCCCGATCACGAGCCACGTTTCGCTCACGGTCATGCTCCTCGTTTCCGGTGCGCCGGCCTTGAGCCGGCTCTTTATTCTCTCGTGTTCGGGCTGGATCCCCTACCCAGACACGGGAAAGGCCCGTCGATCGAAACCGACGGGCCTTCCTGAAATGTCGACGAATTACTCGTCGTCGGAGGACTTTTCTTCGGAAGAATCCTCGCTGCTTTCCTCGGAGGACTCCTCGCCCTCTTCGCCTTCTTCGGTGGCCTCTTCCTCGTCGCCGAGATCCTGCTCGACCTCTTCGGAGACGTTCACGATCAGAAGCTCGGGGTCGGAAGCCAACTTGACGCCCTCGGGCAGCTCAAGGTCGGAGGCGAGTACGTGCTCGCCGTCGTTACGGCCTTCGATGTCCACCAGGATTTCCTCGGGAACATCCAGCGCGTCGACGTCCACGAGGACGACCTGCTCCGGCTGGGTCCACAGGTTACCGGGGGCAACCTCACCCTCGACGGTGACGGGGATTTCGACCTCAACACGCTCGCCGCGGCGAACGGTCAGAAGGTCGAGGTGGTAAATCTCCGGACGAATCGCGTGACGCTGGATGTCCTTGATCATCGCCAGGTGATTCTTGCCGTCGATGTCCAAGGACAGAACGGCGTTGGGGTTACGGGCGGCCAGCATGGTCTCGTGGCCGGGAAGAACGATGTGGATCGGCTCTGCCCCGTGGCCGTAAATGACGGCGGGAATCTTGGAGTCGCGACGGATACGGCGAGCAGCGCCCTTGCCGAATTCGTGGCGCTCTTCTGCGGAGAGCTTGGTGCGGTCAGCCATGCTGAACCACCTTTCTTGTCGGAACGAACTGTTTGTGCGCCAAGTTGAAAGCTAACTGGCGCGGTTCCGTACGGGTGAGACCCGCGGTGTTCTCGCTGACCAGCCATCGTCGATCACGGAGGGGAATCCCTCCCTCGCCTTGGCATACCGCACCATTATGCGGCATCGACGGGACCGCTGACAACCTCCAGCCCGCCCAGATATTCCCGGAGTGCTTCGCGATGATCCTTCGGCGTGAATCCGGCTTTCTCGATCGCGGTGAGGTCCAATGCGGAGTTACTCGGCCGCGGGGCCCACACCGAGGTCGTCGCGAAGTATTCCGCCGTGCTGGTGGGCGACACCGACTCGGGGTCATGTCCCGTCAGCCGAAAAACCTCCCTGGCCAACTCGTGCCAGGTGATCACGGGCCCCGAGTTAGACAAGTGGTAAACGCCATATTCGGCTCCACTGGCAAGAAGGTGAAGGATCCCGTCTGCCAGCTCAGCCGCGAACGTCGGCCGCCCCTGCTGATCCGCAACCACCTTGGGGGCGACGCCGCGCTCGGCAAGTTGACGCATGATTCCGACGAAGTTCTTCCCTTCCCCGATCACCCAGCTGGTTCGGACGAGGTAGTGCCGCGGTATCGCGCGCACCGCCATTTCGCCGGCGGCCTTGGACTGGCCGTACACGGACAGTGGCGCAACGGAGTCCTCGGGCGTGTACATCTGATCCTGAGGCTTTTGCCCGTCGAAGACGTAATCGGTAGAGACATGCACCAGCGGTATCCCAGCCTCGCGGGCGACGTCGGCGAGCGCCGAAACCCCAGACGCATTGACCTTCCATGCTTGGGCGCGCCCGTCGGGAGTTTCTGCGGCATCCACGGCCGTCATCGCCGAAGCATTGATAATCCCTCGGTACCCCCGCCACCGGTAAGACTCTTTCCACGATTCAGGATCGCTGAGATCCAGCTCCCGCCGATCCGGCGCATGGAAAGGAATTCCTCGTTCCTTCAAGAGGTGAGTCAGCGCCCGACCCAATTGCCCGCCGGAGCCCACCACCAAATATGGTGCCGGAGCGATCGGAGCGACGTCGGCGAGACGAGGATGGTGGCGGTCTTTATCCGACAGCTCGCACTCGTCCAGGGGAATGGGCCAGTTGATGTCCACGGCCTCGTCGGCAAGATTGAGGAAAGAATATTCCGACTGCGCCTCCGGTGACCAATGGTCATTGACCAGGTACGTATAGGCGGTGTTCTCTTCCAGGGTTTGGAAAGCGTTCCCCACCCCCCGCGGAACAAATACCGCACGGGACGGGGATAATTCGATCGTCACCGAGGCGCCGAAACTTTCCCCTTGGCGCAGGTCCACCCACGCCCCAAAGATCGATCCGGTTGCCACCGAGACGAACTTGTCCCACGGCTCGGCGTGGATTCCACGAATTGTGCCGCGTCGGCCGTTGAACGAAATATTGTTCTGGACCGGCCCAAAATCTGGAAGTCCGGCGGCCAGCATCTTCTCGCGTTGCCAGTTTTCCTTGAACCAACCGCGGTTGTCCCCATGAACCGGAAGCTCCACCACCACGAGGCCGGGAATTGACGTCGTCGTGATGGTCAATTCATTCGAGCTCATTGGCCGGCCTCCGCGTAACGCGTCTCGACGGCAGCTTTCTGCTCTTCCCACCACTGCCGGTTCTCTTGATACCACTCGATGGTGGCCGTGAGGCCAGACTCGAAGTCCTGATGTTGAGGTTCCCATCCGAGCTCTTCGCGGAGTCGACTCGAGTCGATCGCGTATCGCAGGTCGTGTCCGGGCCGGTCCCGCACATGGTCGAATTCGTCGTCCGGCCGTCCCATTAAACGCAGAATGGTTCGCAATACCGTGATGTTGTCCCGCTCGCCGTCCGCGCCAATGAGGTAGGTTTGCCCGCGCGCCCCACGATCGAGAATCAGCTCGACGGCAGCCGAATGGTCAGCGACGTGAATCCAATCCCTCACGTTGCGCCCCTCTCCGTACAGTTTGGGGCGACGCCCCGTGAGGACGTTGGTGATCTGACGAGGAATGAACTTTTCGATGTGCTGATACGGACCATAATTATTGGAGCAGTTGCTCAGGGTCGCGTCGATCCCGAAGGAACGTACCCAGGCTCGCACCAACAAGTCGGATCCGGCCTTCGTGGACGAATAGGGTGACGAAGGGTTGTACGGCGTGGATTCCGTGAATTTCGCGGGGTCGTCATACTCGAGGTCACCAAAAACCTCGTCCGTCGAAATGTGGTGAAACCGGACCGAATGCCGCCGCACCGCTTCGAGCAAAGTGTAGGTGCCGACGAGATTAGTCCGCACGAAAGGCGATGGGTCGGCCAACGAATTGTCGTTATGAGTTTCCGCGGCAAAATGCACCACGGCGTCGGAGGACTGCACAAGATCATCCACCAAGCTCGCATCCGCGATGTCCCCCTGGACCAGCTCGACTCGCTCCCCCGGCAACACGTCCAACGACGAGGCGCTCGCTGCGTACGTCATTTTGTCCAGAACCACGACCCGATGATCCGAATGTTCGACCAGATGATGGACGAAATTCGAGCCGATAAACCCGGCTCCCCCAGTAACCAGAATTGTTCCCATGCAGATGATTCTAGGTCAGCTCTCCCCCGCTGTTCTGCCGAACGGGATATATTGTGGACGATCAATGGGGTCTCTCGGGGGACGAGACCCATTCTGCAGTTCGCGACGAAAGGACGCCGTTGAAGGGCATCATTCTGGCTGGGGGCACGGGAAGCCGACTGCACCCGATCACGCTGGGCATCAGCAAACAACTCACACCGGTATACGACAAGCCGATGATCTACTACCCGCTGTCAACGCTCCTTCTCGCGGGCCTCGACGACATCCTGATCATCACCACCCCCGACGACGCCGCGCAGTTCCGTCGCCTCTTGGGAGACGGCAGCCGATTCGGCATCCACCTCAGTTACGCAGTGCAGGACTCTCCCGATGGGCTGGCCCAAGCATTCATCATCGGCGAGGAACATATCGGTGATGATTCCGTAGCCCTCATTCTCGGAGACAACATCTTCTACGGCCCGGGGCTTGGAACTCAATTGCGTAAATACTCAGATGTTAAGGGTGCGACGGTCTTTGGCTACAGGGTCGCGGACCCTACGGCCTACGGGGTCGTCGAATTCGATGAACAGTGCCGCGCTGTATCCATTGAAGAGAAGCCCAAACTACCCAGGAGTAACTATGCGATTCCCGGGTTGTACTTCTACGACAATCGTGTCGTCCAGATGTCACGGGAATTGACTCCATCGGCTCGTGGAGAACTCGAGATTACCGACCTCAATAATCGGTATCTCGAGTCCGGGGAGCTTCAGGTCGAAATCCTGCCCCGGGGAACCGCCTGGCTGGACACCGGAACCTTCGACTCCCTGGCCGACGCCGCGGCATATGTCCGCACCGTCCAGGCCCGCCAGGGACTTTCCATCGGCTGCCCCGAAGAAATTGCCTGGAGAATGGGATTCCTCGATGACGACGGGTTGCGCAAGAGTGCACAAACACTTCTCAAGAGCGGATACGGAAAGTATCTTTTGGATCTATTAGATAACTAACTATTTTTCGACCATCTACGGCACAATAAACGGAGAATTGCGGCGCCCAATAGCGATCCTACAATTCCTCCGATGGTGTTAAAGACGGCATCGGTTATATCGAATTTTCGTGCACTCAAGAAAAGCAACTGAGTGAGCTCGATGGACATGGCTCCCAGCGCCGAGAGTACCCACCACACCCAAATCCGGAGCCTCGGGGCGACGAGTACGAAGCATGCTGCCAAGGGAACGAAGACCAAGGCATTCATGGTCTGTTCCACATCTTCGGGAGAAATATGACTTCGAAGCCACGGCGTGGGCGTCGCCATGAGCCAGATCTGAATCAAGATGTTGCGGATTTGCCCGCCGTTAGGCCAAAGGAAGCACGCGGCGGCAATCGCGAGCAGGACGGCCAGCACCCCACCGACGACTCGCCGCAACCTAGCCAGCCGACGGGTGTGGCGAAGATCCCTCGGAGCTTCCCCGAAGAACAAGTTTGAGGGCACGGGAATTCCTTCGATGATGTTAGATTGAACTTTGTCCGTGAACGAGCTGAGATCGTCTTTCTCGACGGCCTCATCACGTTTGTAGCAGAACCGCCGCACAATAATCCCTGACAGGGCAGATGGGGCTACCCTCGAGGAACTCAATGACATTACTGGATTTTATTAGGCTTACTAGGGCAAACATAATTTTGCTCGTGGTTGGAATCTTAGTTGGCGCGCTGGTCGGGTACGGGACAACCCTGATCCAGCCCAAGACCTACGCCGCGACCTCCTCGGGGTATGTCACCCTGGGCAAGTCCGAAGATCCCACCACCGGCAGTGCCGGGGAAATTCTTTCTGGCGACGCCGCCGCCCAGTCCAAGGCCAAGGCTTATCTTCCGCTGATCACCAGCGCTCCCGTGGCACAAAAAATCGCTTCCTCGTCGAAAACGAGCCTCGATGCTGCCGCGATCCCCTCTCACCTCGAGCCTTCCGTGGAGGACGGTTCGACGCTGATCCGAGTTCGAGCGACCGCCAGTTCCCCTGAGGACGCCGTGGCATTGGCGAATGCCTCACTCAAGGCAACCGCCGACACCGTCAACGAGATCGATGGTTCACGGTCTGTTCGAGTGATCCCGCTGGATGATGCCCAAAAGCCCGGTTCCCCCGTGGGTCCGAACGTCAAGAAATACGTCTTATTTGGCGCCGCGGCCGGCCTGATCATCGTCTATCTGGTCGTCTTCATCCGTCGTTTCATGGATGTGCGAGTCCGCACCACGAAGGACATGGAAGAATCCACCGGCCTTGGAGTCCTTGGAGTTTTACCCAAGACCAATGCCCTCGATCAGAACAGCTTCTTGGAAGACGCCGCTGACCATCAATCCGCGGAATCTCTCCGTCAGCTGCGCACGAATCTGCGCTTCGTTAGTGTCGACCAGCCGCCGCGTTCGATCATCGTGACTAGCCCCAACCCTGGTGAAGGCAAGTCAACGGTCACGTCATCCTTGGCGCACGCCTTTGCCAAGGCCGGCCAGCCCACGGTCCTGATCGATGCCGATCTGCGCCGCCCGACGATCGCCAAGATTTTCGGTATCGATAGCGGCGTCGGTCTCTCGCAGGTTCTCTCAGGCCAGGTCGGCATCGAGGAGGCCATCCAGCGGTTCCACGAGAGCGAGCTTTACGTCGTGCCCGCCGGTCGCATCCCACCGAATCCCTCCGAGTTGCTCGGCTCTGCCAAGATGCGCAAGCTCATCGAAGAACTCGCTCGGGAGTACCTGGTGCTCATCGACGCCCCGCCGTTGTTGCCCGTGACCGATGGGTCTTTGCTCTCCACGAGTGTTGACGGCGCCATCTTGGTCACCAAGGTGGGGTCCACCCGGAGGGATCAGGCAGAAGGCGCGAAGGCCATGATCGACAAGGTCCAGGGCAACGTCTTGGGCGCCGTCATGAACATGGCCCCGGCCAAGGGCATCGGCTCGCAGTATTACGGCTTCGGCTACGGCGGCTACCGTTCGGAGTACAAGTCGTACTACGGCCGCTCGGGCCAGGGCTCCGAGTCGGCGGGTACCAAAAAATAGTCATCTAAGGATTGCCGCCACCGAACATCGGGGGCGGCAATCCTTCTCCGCAAGGCCACCTGGGCATCGGTGAGGAGGATTCCGTGGACGCATACGAGGTGGGCGATCGGATCAAGCTGGGCCATGCCGCCCTGCAATCTCTCGCCGATCAGGCCGATGTGGACCTGATCCATATCAAGGGGTATGCCACCGAAGATGGTTTGTACCCGCCGCTGCGTACCAGCAGCGACGCCGACGTCCTAGTTCGCCCCAGACACGTGGCACGTTTCGTCGAGGCCATCAGAAACAGAGGCTGGGAAGAAGTGGCCAGCTTCGAATCTGGGTCCGCGTTTCATCATGCCGCCACGTACCGACACGACTGGTGGGGTCCGGTAGACGTGCATCGTCTCTTCCCGGGATTACAAGAGGACCCAGATACCGCCTTTGAACGGCTCTGGGAAGATCGCCAAAAGGCTCAGATCGCTCATTTCCCGTGTACCGTCTTGAGCCACCTCGATCAGGTACTTTTCGTCCTATTGCACACGGTCCGCGATGGCTCCCGAGGAAACCACGATTCGGCGCATCTCCACAAGATCCTCTCCGAAAAAGACTTCGAACGGCTCTCCCAACGAGCCAAGGAGCTTCGCGCCGAGGTCGGATTCGCCGCCTGGCGCGGCACACTTGATGAATACCGTGGCCACCCCGACTACCTCCTGTGGAAGTACATGATGGACGGCGGATCGCGCCTCACCGAATGGCGAGCTCGCCTGGCCGCCGAAAGAACTCTTCGAGGCAAAGCAACCACTCTCGGCCGCGCTTTCCTGGTCAACACGGATCATCTGGCCATGAAGTTGGGGCACACTCCCACTCGTGGAGAAATCACCAAACAATGGTTTGTCCGGCTCGGTCTGGGAACCCGCGATGTCACCCGGGGCGCCCTACAACGCATCACGCCAAAGTCTCGAAGGGGATAAAAGTTCATGCGAATTGCCGACGACGTCGCTTGGGTCCGGTCCAGCTCCGAGGCCAGGGACTATTGCCTCGTCGCGAAGGTCCCCTCCCAGATGCCCTTAGAGCTCAAGGGCTCGGCCATCTACCTGTGGGAGTGCTGGGCCGCAGGAATGGACTTCGAGGAGTCCGTGACGGTTCTTGCCGAGATGTTCTCGGAAGATCCCCAGACGGTGCGCGCCCAGGCGAGCCAGACGTATCAGCACTTGCTGGACCACGGTCTGCTCGTCGAGGACCCCGCTGGAGATTGCGCAGCGGACTAGCTCACATGCTCGTCGAGGTAGGCCTTGATCTCGCGTTCAAAACGGGCGTAGCCAAAAGTTTCCGCGTGGTCACGGATCGCCTGGGGATCAAACTGGCCCCCGTCAAAGGACTCTAGGGCTTCCCGGATGTCCGCGGGCCAGGGCTTCTCGATGTACACCCCGGTTTCCCCCGGGCGAATGGTGTCCAAGAATCCTCCGGCATGCAGCGCGATGGTCGGCTTGCCAAAGGCCGCGCCCTCCAACGGGGTAATGCCGAAATCTTCGTAGGAAACCGCGAGAACGGCCGCACAATGTGCGTAGGCCCATCGCATCTGGGATTCAGCCAACCCGCCGACTAGCCGCACGTTGTCAGGGAGGTTCTGCCTCAGCTCTTTTTCCATCGGCCCCGCCCCGATCACGAGGAGACGGTAAGACGTCCCACGCACGGCGTCGATGGCGTGCTGAATGTTTTTATAGGGAAGCAACCGAGAGACGATGAGAAAGAAGTCTCCGTTCTCCCACTCAACGCCGGGAATTCGCTCTTGGTCGGCGTCGCGGTCCACGCTGTGTGGTGGGAAGATCGTGGGAGCCTCGATCCCATACACGGAGGCGATGCGGCGCTGAACGACCGTCGAATTGGCAATGTACGGCTGATGGCGTTGACGCGCGGACCAGCGGTCCCAACGCGTGAGGCTGGGCCGCAGCGCCGCGAGTACCTTCGCCGTCAGCCCGCCTTCGGCCTTGTCGCCAAGGTACTGGTCGCTGAGGTACAGCCACCGTGCCGGGCTGTGGCAGTAGACCACGCTGCGGCCCGTGGCCTGAAATCCGTGGGCCCACCCCGTGCTGGAAACGATGGTCAATGGTGCCGGGACCCTAAGGAGTCCGGCGGCCAAGGGCAGCAGCGGCAGGGCCAAGCGATGCCGGCGTCGCAAGAAGGCAACCTTATTGAGAGGAGACGTGACGATGTGAGCGTCACGGAATTCCGGGAACGTCGTCTCTGGGTCATACATGGTCGTATAAATGGGGGCTTCGGGGAAGGCACGGTGCAAAGCGAGCACGACCCGTTCGGCGCCGCCGCGCTGCGTCAGGTAGTCGTGGGCAATCGCGATCGGCACATGCGACCGGGGCGACGAATGACGTCGCAACGCCCGTCCGAGCCTGGTCAGGGTCACGTACATGGCTGGCTCCTCAGAAGGTCGTGCGGGCGCGGCCCGGGTGGCGGATTCCGGAGAGTCCGGCGGCTTCGACGCACAGCGCTACGAGCTTGCGGCCCAATGTCGCGGGAAGTACCGGAAGTAACCGATCAACGAGGCGAGACACGGCTCGGGCAACGGGTTCGGTCATGACGGTGGCCAGCGAACGGACCGCCCAGCCCCAGGGTCCTCCGGGTTTATGGGGCGGGCCGAGGGCTTCGCCGCCGTGGGTGAGCACGAAGATTTCGCGTGCGGCACCGGAGTGAAGGGATCGCAGAGTGCGCCCCTCAGCGGTGAGGGCGGGTCCGTGGTGTTTTGCCGTCAGCGACGGGTCGATGCGAACCGACATTCCGGAGGCCGCTAACCGGTAGCCCATGTCGACGTCTTCCCAGCCGTAACGACGATAGGCCTCGTCGTAGCCGCCGACACGTTGATAGGCCGCGCGGGTGGCCGAACAGTTGGCCGCCCAAAATTTCCAGTGCGTATCGGGGGAACTCCGACGGGCCTCGGCGATGAACGCATCATTGGCCGGGCGGCCGTATGCCTGGGCGTAGGCCCCATCCGGAAATATATTGGTGGTCAGCCCAACCACAGCCGATAAGTCTCGTCCTCGATGAGCGTGAATGTGGCGGTCCACAAAGTCGGGGCGCGGTTCGAGGTCGTCGTCGCAACGGATGATGACGCGACCGCGAGCCATCTCGATTCCTTGGTTGAGTGCTCGAGATCGTCCCTGATTCTCCTCGAAGCGGTGCACTCGAAGCGTCTCGAATCCATCCGCCTGGTATTGCTGGACCAGCGTCAGGGTGTCGTCAATGTCTCCGTCGATCACCACGATGACTTCGAAGTCCGACCGCGTTTGATTCCGCAGGGCATCGAGGGGAAAGTGCAGGCGCGCACGTCCACCGCGGGTCGGGATGACGACGGATGCGGCTGGTTCTGCGGTCACGGACGATTCCTTTCGGCACGAGAAGTGAAGGGAAGGTGCAGACGATCCGCCAGTTCTCGAGTGCGGACCGCACCGGCCCCGGGCGATAAGCGCTCCGCCCAACGCTCGTAGGACATGTGAGTCGCCTGGGAGAGGCGGAGCGGGTCTTCCGTCATGACGTGATGGAGATTTTCCAGGGTGTGCGCCAGGGCTTCACTATCTCGGGCGGGATAGACCCACTCATGGTGATTCCCGACGACGTCAGGTAATCCGCCGTCGTCGCTGACCACCAAGGGCATGCGAGCGCTCATGGCTTCGGCCGCCACCAAGCCGAAGACCTCTCCCCACTCCGACGGAACGCACAAGACATCGATCGTCGGATAGAAATCCCGCGGGGCAATGAATCCGTGGCGTACCACGGTGCCCTCCGGCAGGTCGTCAAGGGCTTGCTCCACTCGGCGTGATTCCTCGTCGCTCACGTGTGCCGAACCGCCGCTGAGATGCAGCTCGACGGTCAACCCGTTCTCTTGCACTCGTCGAACCGCGGCGGCCAGTGTGACCACGCCTTTCAACGTCGAGATCCGGCCCATAAACCCAATTCTGAGGGTGGGATTGTTCGTGGGACCCGCGGATCGCGGCGTCGCCTCGACGCGTGGGACCCAATTCGGAAAGGCCTGGAACCCGGTGACTTCTTGCGCCGCAAAGTGTGATGGAACCAGTCGCGCTCGAGCACCGAAGGAGGCCACTCGTGCCAGCAGGCGTTGGAAACCCACGGGGATTTGATGCAGGTGGACAATGCGTCGCGGGTGCAAACTCATGGCAAAGGATGGAACGAGCCCGTTGCACCAGACCCAGTCACGGCGGTGGCGAATGCCAAAGAGCGTCAACTTGAGCAGGTAGTCCCGGCGGCTAGACGCAGCCAGCTCGACGACGTCGAACCCTTCGGCCCGCGCACGGGCCACAGTGTCCCCTGGAGAGCTCGGGCCAACGATCGTCGCTTCCCGACCCGAATCACGCAGAGCGTGCGCGATAGAGAACATCATGTTCTCGCCGCCAGAGATATCGCCGTTATTGGTGGCGATGTAGATGCGTCGTGTTCCTTTCGCGGATGCTCTTGAAGGCTTCACTTTCGCCCCAGGCCCGTCGCTGTTCCGGACGATGAGCGTATGTTCAACAGTCCCGGAGCTTGAGTACCCGCTGCTTCGTCTTCATGGCGTGCAGCACGAATTCCGGCTGCCATCACGAAGGCCCAGGACGTGGTCAAAAAGACGTCGCCGAGCTTCCACGCACAGATGAGGACGGCAAGGGCTCCCGCTTGGACGATCACACGTTCCGTGGTGGTGGCTCCTGAGCGTAGAAGGCGCCCTCCCACGAACACCGTGAATCCCACAACAGCAATCAGGAGGACGAAGCCTCCCTCGATCTGGAGTTGCCAATATCCGTTATGGAAATACCAGGTGTGTTCCTCCATGACAACGGTGGCTTGGCTCAAACCTCGGCCGTACCACGGCGAATCCTGAAGCTTGGCGAAGGAAGCGGCATCAATGCGGTCACGAAGAGCATCGGTGCCGGTCCGGTCCGAAAAGACGCCGATCCGGGCGAAGTTCTTTTCGACGTTATCCACGAGCCACATGATCACGAGGGCACCAATGACCTTGAACGGTAACGACACCCTGCGAGAGAAGAGCATCCACAAGACCGCGACGGCGTAGGCGGCTAGCGAGGTTCGAGATCCCGTCAGCCACAGGGGTACCCCCAGCCCCACGAAAATGGCGATCCCGACGCGCCGATGCTCGTATGCAATCAACGCCAGCACGGCTCCCACCGCGTAGTTGAGACCGGCCTGGTTCTTGTCTCCAAAAATTCCCGTGAGATATCCGCCGTACGTGTTCGACGTCAATCCCAGATAGAACAACAGAACGTTGATCACCAACATCGCGATGAACCCGCGAATCACGGACCGGAAGTGGAGCCGGCCCGAGGCGAGGACCAGCGCGAAGATCACCACGCTACCCACTCGGAATATTCGTCGGGTCCATTCTCCTGTGGTGGCGTACCCCGCCACCATCGAAACCACCACGGCGAACCCGAGTCCAAGAGACAACACCACGAGCCACCAACGGACGTCGGAGGAGAAGGTGTATCGGGGGCGGCGCAAGAAGGCCACACCCACCCCAAGGAGGACGGCTACATACGTGATGGGGAGCTGCCCCGGCAGGCCAGGAGCCGAGGTGCCCACGAAGGCAGCCATGCACCCGATCATGAACTCGAGCAAGCGCAACGATCCGGCTTCGGACACGACCGTCTCACGGGCCCGCGTCAACAGGCTCCGTGACGTCGGATCGAGTTCCTTGCGAACGGTCATACTCCACTTCCCCCACAGCGTTCTCGATGCTGATCGCTCGAATAGGCGTCGGCTATGGCGGCCGTCATTTCATCGATGGTCGTGAGATCCCCCGATTCGACGGCGCCAGCAGATAACGCCGCCTCCATATCACGTGCCAATCCGTGAAGACTCATCTTACCGTGCAGTAACCTTTCGCGCGGCAGAATTTCGGCATTTCCTCCGACGTCATTCGCCACCACCGTGACCCGTGCGGCTACGGCATCAAGCAATGTATAGGAGTAGTTCTCCCAAGCCGAGATTTGCACCAAAACATCAGCCTCCGCCATCGCTTCCACGGGATCCATGAACCCAGCGAATTCCACGGAGTCTTCCAACCGTAGCCCCCGTACGAGGCCGCGAAGGGAATCCCGGAGCGGCCCGTCTCCGGCGATGACTAGGCGTGCGTCGCGTCGCTGCTTCTGGACCAGTGCAAAGGCGCGAATGACGTCGTCGAGGCGCTTTTCCTCGGCGAGTCTCGACAATGTGAGGAAAGTAGGCCTTGGGTCAGGGAGCTTGCTCGTCCGGCGTTCCTCCACTTGCTTGCGAATCCGGCCGGCGTCTACTCCGTTCCGAATGACTCGGACCCTCGTTGCTCGCCACTTGGAGATCATCACACGACGAGTCGACTCGCATACCGCGATCTTCCGGTCGGTCACGCGCAAACGGGCGCCGTGAAGCATGCGCATCATCAAGCCCCTCCAACGCCGAGATTGATAGGTCGAGTCCTCCGGCGCAATGCCGTGTTCCGTCGTCGCCAGCAGCGGTGTGGGGTATCCACCGGCGAGAAAAGCTCGAACCTTGAGGTAACCCACCACCGACGCCGCAACCACGTCGGCGAAAGCCAAGTGGGAATGCACGAGATCCGGGGACAGTTCCGCGATCGTCGAGCGGAGCGTCCTCACCGATCTCACGTAACCGTGCCCCGTTCCGAAAGGCCCTGTGAGCACACGAACGCCGCGTTCCCGTAGCCGGTCCGCGAGCGCTCCCGCCGGGCACAGGACCACGACTTCCCATCCCGGGATTCCTCGTTCGGTTACGTCCAAGACGTGCCGGGCAACCCCTCCAATTTCCGGTACGGGCACCAACCAGAGTGCACGGGAACGGCTCATCAGATCCACTTCTCCAAACGCTCCAATGCGGTGAAGAAACCCTCCCCGTTATTGACGTGACCCTGCCAGATTTCGGGGATGAATGAGGCCTTCGGTGCCAGACGCCGGAGTTGGGCCCCGAGTGCCGCCCAGTCGACGTCGCCCTCGCCTACCTGCACGCCTTCACCATCGACTCCAGTGCCGTCCACGAGGTGCAAGTGAATGGATTCCGGGGCGAGCATTTCCACGGCTTCGGAGAGCGGCAGACCCAGGAAGTTCGCGGCCAAGACGGTGTGGCTGATATCCAGGCACAGGGCTGTCCCGGTCGCGCGTGCGAATTCGGCCGTGTCCTGGGGATCCAAGAAGAGATTGTGGAACTGTTGGCCTCCCATGAGCCACGGGAACGGCGGCAAGGTCTGCGCGGCAAGGCGCACTCCCGAAGTATCCAGCCGTTTCAAGGCTTCCGCGATGCGCTCATACTTGACCGCCCGCTCACCCGCGGAAATATGGCCGTCCTTAGTGAAGCCACCCATCGTGACGACCATGATCGGGTCGTCGTCCACGGTAAAGTACTGGGTCAGGCTCCTGGTGATGTCGATGGTGCGCTGAACCTCGGCGATCGAGCGTTCCCAATGCTCGGCCTCAGGAGAGGCGAGATCAACGAGGAAGTCCCCCGAGAATAGGTCGGGCAAATGCGTCGTAAAAGACATCTCGAGCTTGTGGTCGAAGACGTCCTCAACGTTGATCTCCAGATCCTTATAGGAAAAATGGAATTCCAAAAAGTCCGGGGTCGAGTGCTCGATCAGCCCGCGGAAGTCGTGATACCGAACCGGCAGGCCCCACGGTCGGTCAAAGCTGAAACCGCCTCGTCGAATTGCGGCATCTTTGAGGTCGCCCTCGTAGAAGAAATCCCCTTGCGCAACCGAGCGGTGAAGCGTGCGGCCGATCAGGGCGTTCAGAGCATTCGGTTGCAGCCCTCGCCCCGGGGACTTCACCGTGACGTCCTCGGCGGTGACGACGTCGCCCACCGACAAATCTCGCGTGGCCACCAGAGATTTCGCCAAGTTCACGCGATTCATGTGCTCGCCCGTGGACACCGCCCGGGGCCCCGCCGAGCCGATGGAGGCTTCGACGTCGCGAATGTTTCGGACCATGGCCGCGAATTCTTCGGGAAGGAGCGATACTTGGTGGTCGTTACCTTCCAAGGATTTGTCCACCGTGAAGTGCTTTTCGATAATTTTGGCCCCGCGAGCGACTGCGGCAACGGCCACATGGTAGCCACGCTCATGCCCCGAATAACCAACCAGGCACTGGCCAAGTTCTGCCAGTCGGTCCATGTATGCGAGGTTGACGTCCTTGTACGGCGCCGGATAGGTGGATTGGCACTGCAGGAGAGCAAAGCTCGCTCCGGTCTGCCGCAAGAGTTCCACGGAACCCAAGATTTCGTCTTCCCGAGACATTCCGGTCGAAACCAGCAGCGGCACGCCCCGCCGGCCCATCTCGCGTAGCAATTCGTGGTTGGTCAGGTCTGCGGAGGCAACCTTAAGCCCCGGAATGCCGTATTCCACCAGCGCGTCCAGAGAGGGAACGTCCCACGGGGTGCACAGCACATCGATATCGCGCTGTTTACAGTGGTCGAAGACGTCGTACATTTGCTCGACGGACAGGGAGAACTTCGACAGAAGGTCCAGCGTGTATTGCGCGCCCAGGTCCTCGCCAGCTGATTTACCCCCGGACTGACGGTAAAGAGCGTCCATATCCCGTAGCTGGAACTTTACGGCGTCGGCCCCCGAATCCACGGCGAGATCGACGAGCCGTTTAGCGAGGTCCGGATCGCCCTGGTGGTTATTGCCGATCTCGGCAATGACGAACGCCGGGTGATCCTTACTGATCGTGTGACGTCCGATTTTCAATGAATCTGAGGAGTCTTGGGCAATCCCGATGAGATGACCGCGCTCGTCGATGAGCGGTAGATGCTCGATTCCGTGACCGAAGAGTCCCCTCAATTCGGCCGGTTCGCTCGTGTGGGAACACGTGCGCGGTTGCCGATTGGCCACCTGCAGGCACGCCGTGGTGAGGTCCGCGTCGGGATGAGCCAGGAGCCAACGGCGGAAGTCTCCGTCGGTCAGGGAACCCTCGAGGATTCCCGAAGCATCCACACAAAAAACGATTCGGTGACCATTGGCCGAAATCTTTTGCAGGGCGGTGAGCACCGAATCTTCCGAAAACACCACATAGGGAGTGACATTGCGCTCGATAATCACTGGTTGAATCCTTCGCTGGAGTGATTTGGGTAGGTTTCTCGAAGCTGTGCTTCCGCGACGGCGAAATCGATGGGCGTATCGATATCCACTCCCTCGATTTCATCCATGATGAACAGTTCGATCTTTCCGCCGAGGCGGTTATGGAGCCGGTCATATATCCCGGCAGAGGTGACGTAGAGGGAGCCGTTTTCCCTGTAGCGGTAGGTCTCGCGGGTCAGCTCTTGACGGCGCGGCCGATTCATCACGTCGTATTCCGCTCGTGGGGTTTCTCCGGCCGCCCAAATAAAAGGCCCCTGCGGTATGACGCCGACCATCGAGTCTGCCTCGCTGGCAAGGAAATCGCGGACCGCCCGCGCAATGGTGCCGGGCAAACGCAACGGCGACGTTGCTTGCAACAACACCACGGCATCGGGGTCGAATCCACGGTCGCGATATTCCGCCATGGCATGTTCAATGACGGGCTCTGTTGCGGTGGTGTCTTCCGCGAGTTCGGCCGGACGCATGAATGGAACTTCGGCCCCGGCCTCCCTCGCGATCTGGGCGAGTTCCTGATCATCCGTTGAAACGACGACGCGGAAATCGACCTCGCCGTGTACGTCGCGCTGCGCTTGAAGCGCCTGCATCACGGTCCATTCCACCAGTGGCCGGCCCGCAATCGGCAGCAGATTCTTGCGACGTATGCCTTTGGAACCGCCCCTCACGGGGATAACACACAGGATGTTCTTCATGGAGTCCATCACTTCTCAATTCGATTGGCAGACAATGTCCGCGATACGTCGGGCCGGTGCCTCGACCGGTTGAGCCGGAGGCGGAGTCGGCTCTTCACCCCACGGTCTCATGTCGTAACGTTGCCAGAACTCGTTTAGCCATGCCGGCGGACGACGGTGGTACACCCAGGCGTCGAGGCCGCGAGCCGCAGCCTCGAGAACGCCGGTTGAGAAGGTGGACACCACCGGCGCGCGAAGATCCGTCAAGGCTCGTCCCGACCGATCGAAGGGAATGCCCGCGCGTTCCCACCATTGGTGAACGGTCCGAGAGGCAATGTCCCTTTCCCCGGGATGCGGCCGGTAGATCGCCCCCACGTCCCGGCAAAAACGGTAGGTCGATTGAATGAGGGACATCCGATCAAGCTCCACCCCGTGGAGTTGCCCCAGGAACACCGGAGCCACGCCGCTACTGCTCGTAACCGGCACAAGTTGGGCCGATTCGTACAAGAGCTGAGAGCCGACCGCATGCACCTCGACGTCGTCCCGCCCGCTGGCCCAGAAGCCACCGTCCGCTTCTGAAAATGCGAGAACTCGCGCGTCCGAGGGAAGCGGCGGAGCCTTGGGTGTGAGGAGGCCATGTTGGACAACCCAAATGGCGAGGCCCCGATCTTGCGCCCATGCATTCGAAACGCCTCCGACCGGGAGGTAATGCCCTGTGCTCATGACGCCGGATACACCGGACAACGTGCCGCCCGATTGCGCCTGCTCGCGTAGGGCTTTAGCCGTTCGCGGAAGCCGCCGAGCCGTCCAGCCCCCGCCCGGCAGGTGCTCCGTAACCTCAGCCGGCGCCAAGACACCCACGGGGAGCCTGCCCACTAGCTGCTCTAGCGGCTTGATCAGGGCAGCGATTTTCGTGGGGGTGGTGGCGTCGAGGGCGAGCAGTAATGCAGGGGCCTCAGCCTGGGTATGCATCGTCATGAATTCCGGTGCGGCGGTCCGACGCCGTGCCACGGAAATCACGGAAGCCTTGGCTTCACGCAGGAGGTGACGACGCCGTTGCCATGTTTGCCATGCCGCCAAGTCCTTGGGGTGATCTAAGGGAGTCATGAGTGTTCTCCTTCGTCACGAAGCACGCCCTCGTTGGCCTTGGAGTACGTGCCGTCAGACGAAACCAGGGCGCGTTCTTCCCGCCATCCGCCGATCTTCCGTACCGGCTCCACCGGGATCGCCATACACGCGCCCATGACCCAATCGACCGGCCTGATAGCACCCGCCGTGCACCGAGTGTCATGGCCTACGACCTCATGCCACCACCGCGTGCGACGGATTGGCCCCGGGAGTGCCAGCCACTCCACGGCCTGGCTCCTCACGGTCGGACGGTGCCGGCCAGCCCACTGGGAACGCCCTTGTCCATTAACTACGTGAGGTGAGACTACGGCCCGTCCAAAACGTTGCGCATCATGCACAAAGTCTCGGACAAAATCGCGCGAAATGGTCAGATCGCTGTTGAGAACCAGGGCGACCTCACAGGAGGCAACTTTCAAGCCAGTGTTAACGGCGGCCCCGAAACCCCCGTTTTCCGGACGGCGTATGACGCGACACGGCTTTGGCAAGGCCGGAAGAGGCTCCGGAGAGTGATCGTCGACGACGATGACTTCAACCTTCGTAGACTCCCTCTTCCCCGCCAGGATGGAATCCACCAGAGAAAGGGTGGGCCGAGGGTCTCCGAAATGCGGAATGATGATCGACACTTCGTTCACGAGGCCCTCACCCACGAGGGTCTAGCCGCGTCCCGGACGTACGCGGTTGTCAGTGACATGGTTGTTTTACCCCCACTAAAACAATGCCAAGGCATCCATCGGACCCCCATCCGACGGATGCCTCACGACCTAATTATCCAACTCCTCCGAAGAGGCTCGTCACCGAGCCGTCCTCGAATACTTCCTTGATCGCGCGGGCAATCAGCGGAGCGATCGAGAGGACCGTCAGGTTTTCGAATTGATGCTCTTCCGGAACGGGAAGAGTGTTGGTCACGATGACCTCGGACGCCCCCGATTGGGACAAGCGCTCGCACGCCGGACCCGAGAAAACGGGGTGAGTAGCGGCGATGATGACGTCCTTAGCGCCGGCCTCCTGCAAGACGTTCACGGCCCCGGAAATCGTTCCACCGGTGTCGATCATATCGTCGATGAGCACGCAGGAACGTCCCTCGATGTCGCCGACGACCGTCTTTGAGACGGCCTGGTTCGGGACGGAAATGTCGCGTGTCTTGTGAACGAACGCGAGTGGTGCGCCGCCCAACAACTCGGACCATTGTTCCGCCACACGCACACGTCCGGTATCCGGAGAAACAACCGTGACGTTATCGAGATCGAAACCGCGAGACTTCACGTAACCGGCCAACAGCGGGATGGCCATCAAGTGATCCACAGGGCCATCAAAGAAGCCCTGGATTTGCGAGGTATGCAGGTCGACGCTCATGATGCGGTCGGCACCGGCGGTCTTATAGAGGTCCGCAATCAAGCGTGCGGAGATCGGCTCGCGACCCTTGTGCTTTTTGTCTTGCCGGGCATAGGGATAGAACGGCGCGATGACGGTGATACGACGCGCGGACGCCCGCTTGAGTGCATCGATCATGATGAGCTGTTCCATCAGCCACTGGTTGATGGGCATGGGATGGGACTGCATCACAAAGCAATCCGCTCCGCGCACTGAACCTTCGAAACGCACGTACGTCTCGCCGTTGGCGAAGTCGTATGCCGAGGTGGGCAGGAGATCGCACTCCAGTTCCCCGGCCACCGCCTCGGCCAGCTCGGGGTGAGCACGTCCCGTCACCAGGACCATCTTCTTCTCACCCGGATTCGTCATGGTCTGGGTCATGGGTTAGCCTGCCTCGATGCTTTCGTCGGCATTCCGTTCACGAACACGACGTGCAGCCTCAGCGGCCGCCGTTCCCGATCGTTTCTTTTCGACCCAGCCCTCGATATTGCGCTGGGGAGCCTCATTAATGGCGAGCGCCCCGGCGGGGACGTCCTTGCGGATCACCGTTCCCGCGCCTGAATAGGCGCCGTCGCCTACGGTGACCGGAGCGACGTACATGTTGTCGGACCCCATGCGTACATGAGAACCGATGACGCTACGGTGCTTATTCACGCCGTCGTAATTGACAAAAATGGAAGCCGCACCGATATTCGAGTTCTCACCGATCTCGACGTCGCCTAGGTAAGAAAGATGCGGAACTTTGGTTCCCTGCCCAATCTCCGCGTTCTTCGTCTCGCAGAAGGCGCCAATCTTGCCTTTTCCGCCCAAGACGGTTCCCGGTCGCAAGTAAGTGAACGGCCCGACGGTCGCGCCTTCCCCGATCACGGAGTCCGAGCCGTGGACGCGTGTGACGGTGGCATGTTGTTCGATGCGGACGTCGGTGAGTGTGGAATCTGGCCCGACGGTCGCGCCCGTCCCAATCGACGTGTCTCCGTGCAGCTGAGTGCCGGGCAGGATCGTGACATCGTTCTCGATCGTCACGGTGGTATCGATCCAGGTGGTGGCGGGATCAACGATCGTCACGCCGTTGCGCATGTGGCGTTCGGTGATGCGCTCGTTGAGAATCTTGCCCAACTGAGACAGCTGGACACGATCGTTGGCACCCTCGACCTCCCAGCGATCCTCGATCGTCAAAGCCGAGGTGCGGTGGCCGTTATCTCGCGCAATGGAGAGCACGTCCGTCAGATACTTCTCCGCTTGGGCATTATCTGTGGTCACGGACCGAAGAGATTCACGAAGGACCGCGGCGTCGAAGGCGTAGATACCTGAATTGACCTCAGTCAGGGCGAGCTGCTCAGGAGTTGCGTCCTTAGCTTCGACAATCGCCGTGACCTCTCCGCCTTCATTGCGGATGATTCGTCCGTACCCGCCGGGAGATTCGAGATTGGTCGTAAGGACCGTAACGGCGTTGTCTTGCTCACGGTGATAGCGCGTCAAGTCGCTGATCGTGGCGGAAGTTAGAAGGGGAACGTCACCGTACGTCACAATCACGGTTCCCTGGATGTCGCCGCCCCCCAACGCGTCCAGAGCATCTACGGCTACTTCAACGGCGCGGCCGGTTCCGGGAACCTCGTCTTGGTCAACGATGCGCACCTGATCGTCGAAATCCGTCACCTGCTGCACCACGAGATCCCGCTGGTGCCGCACGACGACGGCGAGGTGCTCGGGTGACAGTTCCCGTGCCGTCGCGATCGCGTGCTGAACCATCGAACGCCCACCGATGGGGTGCATGACCTTAGGGAGCGAGGACTTCATGCGAGTCCCAGCTCCGGCCGCCAACACGATAACTGCGGAGGGTGATTCCTGAGTGCCGAAGGTCAAGAGAGTGAGACTCCTCGAAATGGATGATGTCGATGCGGAGGGCATCAATGTCGCTCCGCCTCTAGGACTCGAACCTAGACTAACGGCTCCAAAGGCCGCTGTGCTGCCATTACACCAAGGCGGATTGTCACATGGGCCATCAGCCCCGGACGGTTACTCATCGTATCAAAGCATTTGCGTGGTTCTGCGCGCAGACGGCAAACACGTAGGCTATGGACGTGGCACATCTACTCGGCGGCGAATCGCTTCATATTCAGTTCCCCACTCGCACCGTCTTCGAAGGCGTGACCGTGGGGGTCTCCGAAGGCGATCGCATTGGAATCGTAGGGCGGAACGGCGACGGTAAGTCCACGCTTCTATCCCTTCTGGCGCAACGCATCCATCCTGATGATGGACGCGTGACGGTGCGTTCCGGGGTCCGAGTGGGCTACTTGGATCAGTCGGATGTACTCGACGATGATCACACTGTGGGCTTCGCCATGGTGGGTGATACTCCCGAATACGAATGGGCCTCCGACCCTAAGATCCGCGACATCATTTCCGGCCTGGTCCAGGACCTCGACTGGACCGCACCCGTCAACTCCCTCTCCGGCGGCCAGCGACGCCGCGTCGCCTTGGCACAGTTGCTCATCGGCGATTGGGACGTGCTCATGTTGGATGAGCCCACCAACCACCTCGACGTCGGAGCGATTACCTGGCTGGCTCGTCACCTCAATCAGCGATGGCCCAAGAATCAGGGCGGACTTCTGACGGTGACCCACGACCGGTGGTTCTTGGACGAAATCTGCACCCAAACGTGGGAGGTTCACGACGGCGTCGTCGAACCCTTCGAGGGAGGCTACGCCGCGTACATCCTGCAACGCGTGGAACGTGATCGACAGGCCGCGGCCGCCGAAGCCAAGAGGCAGAACCTGATGCGCAAAGAGCTGGCGTGGCTTCGCCGCGGCGCTCCGGCACGCACATCAAAACCCAAGTTCCGCATCGACGCCGCCAACGAACTCATCAACGATGTTCCTCCGGTCCGAGACACTGTGGCCCTCTCTCAAATGGCCGTGACCCGGCTGGGGAAAGACGTCGTGGATCTCGAGGATGTGTCCGTGAGTTACCCGCTACCCCACGGCGGCGAAAAGAAGGTCCTCCAGAGCGTCACGTGGCGGATTGCGCCCGGGGAACGTACGGGGATTCTCGGCGTCAATGGCGCTGGAAAGTCGACGTTATTGGGCCTGGTCACCGGCGAGGTCACGCCGAGCACCGGCCGCGTGAAGACTGGCTCCACGGTGCGTGTTGCGACGCTGACCCAACAATTGGACGAGTTGAAGGACATCGAAAACGACCGCGTTTCTGACGTGATCGGTCGGAAGCGCAGTAGCTACATGGCCGACGGCAAGGAGATGACGCCGGGGCAGTTGTTGGAGCGCCTCGGATTCACGAACGCTCAGCTGTCCACGCCGGTTAGAGACCTCTCGGGTGGCCAGCGACGACGTCTGCAGTTGCTCCTCATTTTGTTGGATGAGCCCAACGTTTTGATTCTGGACGAGCCGTCGAATGACCTCGACACTGACATGCTCGCGGCCATGGAGGATCTCCTCGATACCTGGCCGGGCACGCTCCTGGTGGTCTCCCACGACCGTTACCTCATGGAACGCGTCACCGATCAGCAGTACGCCGTGATGGACGGCCATTTCAGGCATGTTCCGGGCGGTGTGGATCAGTACCTCCAGTTGCAGGAAGAGTCGGAAGCACGGGCCCGCAACGCCACAGAACCGGCACCCGCCGTCGCTCAGGACGGTCCCGCTTCGCGATATTCCGGCGCAGAGATTCGCGAGGCCCAAAAGGAAATCAAGGCCATCGATCGCAAGTTGAATCGGCTGAGTGAATCTCGGCGCGCCTTGCACGAGGAGATGGCCGCCCATGACCAATCCGACTATGAAGGTCTGGCCGCCTTTGGACGTCAGGCACAGGACATCCAGGACCAGATCGACGAGTTGGAAATGCGCTGGCTCGAACTTTCGGAGATTACCGGATAGCGTTTCTGTACTCAGGCGTATCAGTAGCCGAGACAAGCTCCGTTTCCCCTAGACGGTAGGAACTTTGACCGTTAGCGTGGGCAACGTCTTATCTCAGGATTTGTCCAAAAGAACCACTAAATGTGGACGATCCCTGTCACCCATTGGTGCGCCTCCGCGCCCTCCAGACGGCAGGCCGCCATTTCGAAGAATCGAGGCGTGGACGTTTCCGAACGATGGATCGTCTCCATCGACCAAGTTCAGGAGCCACTCATGGAACATACGCAATTATCCCGTCGAGACATCGCCAAGGGTGCGGCTTGGTCGGCGCCTTTGGTTGCCACAACCGCCGCAATCCCCGCCTACGCAGCCTCCCCAACGAACCCAGATTTGGCTGTGCTCTTCGACGGTGGTGGCGGTTCAGACGGTTACTTCAACAGCGCCTACTTGAATTTGGGCGTCCCTGCCTCGGACACTCCCATCACCACGCAGGCACCCATCACGATGGTCATCGATGTCGTCGGGCTGAATCCCAATGCCACGGACGAGCGTTCCATGACCTTCGGTAGCAGCTTCGGTTCGGTGTCCCGAGGTAGCTACAATTCATCGACCTTCACCACCACGATTACCTGGACTATTCCGGAAAACACGCAGCTGCCCGTAGCCAAGAGGGGCTCCGGCGCCGTCAACGTTCTTTTCACTTTTCGCGACGGAGCGTCAAGCAAAGGCAGGATTACCAACAAGATCATCATTCGGAGCGTGTCCGGCGGCACCATCGTCAGTCCTCAGACGGTGCCGATCGACTCCAGCGTCGTTCGCGACGCCAACCAAGGAGCCGTCAGCCCCAACGGAATCTACTAGGAAGGTTTATCCCCTAGCGATGATCCGCGAGGGGTTGCCACGCTTTCGTCGAGCTCCAGCTTTTCTCCCCGGTCCTTTTCGGCGGCCTGAGCTATGCGGATGAATTGATGCACATCCAACCGTTCCCCCCGCAATGCGGGGTCTACCCCTGCGGCTTCGAGTATGTGGCCGGAGCGTTGCGACGAACCGGCCCAGCCGGCGAGTGCGGCTCGTAGGGTCTTGCGCCTCTGGGCAAACGCGGCATCGATGACGTCGAAGAGCACCGACCGATCCACCTCGGCGAGCGGTTCCGGACGACGGGTGAAAGATACGAGCCCAGAACGAATCTTGGGCGCTGGCCAGAACACGTTGGTACCGATCACCCCCGCCTTAGCGATTTCGGCAAACCACGACGCTTTAACGGAAGGCACTCCGTACGTCTTGCTTCCAGGAGCAGCCGCAAGCCGATCGGCCACCTCGTCCTGAACCATCACGAGTCCATGCGTCAGCGACGGAAACTGCGCCAGGAGGTGAAGCAGTACGGGCACGGCCACGTTATACGGGAGGTTCGCCACCAAGGCCGTCGGCTCGTGGGGAAGCTGCTGGACTCGCATGGCATCCGAGAGCACGACGTCGAGTCGATCTGCCTTGTCGGGGCGGAAGCGCTGGGCGGTCTCTGGCAGTTGTTTCGCGAGTGGCGGGTCGATCTCGACGGCAACCACACGATCGGCAGCATCCAAGAGACCCAACGTCAGGGAACCTAACCCGGGACCCACTTCCAGCACCGTTTCTTCCGGCCGGACCTTCGCGGTGGAGATGATGCGTCGGATCGTGTTGGGGTCGATCACAAAGTTCTGACCGAGTGTTTTCGTGGGGCGGATGCCGGCGCGCTCGGCGAGATCTCGGATCTCTGCGGCTCCCAATAGCGGTTGTTCCATCACGTCCCGAATTCTACAGACCATCCACCGAGCGACCCGTGGCGTCACGGCTGAACTCACCGAAGCCCCACGAGCCATAGACGCTGAGGGCGTTCTCGCGAATCTGGAGGCAGAGCTCAGCGAGGTCCTGGTCCCGCCTCTGCGCCATGTACCGAACCGTGTAATTGGTCATATACGAGGCATTGGGCCGTCCTCGGTACGGGTGCGGCGTCAGGAACGGGGCATCGGTCTCGGCGAGAATGAGGTCTGGGCGAGCCATGTCCAGGGATTCCTGAACGGCGTGGGAATTCTTGAAGGTCACGGTTCCCGCGAAGGACATATACCAACCCTCGTCGTTGCACACTTCGGCCAGCTCGGGCCCACCGGAGTAGCAATGGAAGACCGTGCGCTCCGGGGCGCCTTCTTCTCGCAGAATGGCGACGACGTCGTCGTGGGCGTCGCGGTCGTGGATTTGCAGGGCCAGACCCAACTCTTTGGCCAGGCGAATGTGACGGCGAAAACTGTCTTGCTGGGCCTCCCGACCATCCGGCTCAGTCCGAAAATAGTCCAGTCCGGTCTCTCCGATGGCGCGAACGCGTGAGGAGGACGACGCCATGTCGGCGAGCGCGTCCATGGCGGCATCGAGCTTTCCGGAAGCGGCTAGCCCTGGAGCCTCATTCGGATGAATCGCCACAGCGGCGAGCACACGCTGATCCGTCTCAGCGGCCGTCACCGCGTAGGCCGAGGATTCGAGGTCACAACCGACCTGAACAATCGCACCAATACCGGCGGCCTCACCCGTGTCCAAGGCATCGCGAGCTGAGACGTCCACCTCTCCATCCAGCAAATCCATGTGGGTGTGATCGTCCACGATAGCTACGGGTAGAGGTTCTGGCGCGGGAGGAAACACCAGGTTCCGTGAGCGGCCGTCCTCTCCCGAGATTCCGCGCCGTCGAGTGCCCTCCCCCGACTCTTCCTCAGCCACGCCAACATAACGCTCAGCCTGATACGCCGGAGGCGTGGCTCCCGGTTCCTGGTGCGGGCGGTCGCGAGGCTCCGGCCAGAGCGTGGATAGGAGCTTTTGAGCGTCGGGTGACAGGTGGCGCCAGTGAGTTTCGTGGTTCGTACACATCAGCGGAGCGTTCCTCCCTCGTGAGTGTCGTCCTGATCGGACCGCCGCGCCAATACGGCTTCGTACAGATCTCTCTTGCCGACCTGGTGCTGGGCGGCGACGTCGTTCACCGCCGCCTTCAACCGTGAACCCGCGGCGACTAAATCCTCGACGTCATCCACGAGGGCCTCGGGCCGTGCCGCTTCCGGTTCGGGGGCGCCCGCAACCACCACGGCGATTTCTCCGCGAACCTGATGCTGGTCTGCCCACATGAAGAGTTCCCCGAGGGTGCCGCGAAGGGTCTCTTCGTGGAGTTTGGTCAGTTCTCGGGAAACCGACGCTCGCCGCTCGTCTCCGAAGGACTCCACGAGGGCGCCCAGCATGGCATCCAGACGATGAGGTGCCTCGTAGAAAACCATGGTGCGAGGTTCAGTCGCCAATTGCGCGAGTCGGGATTTGCGTTCGGAGGCCTTCCGGGGAATGAAGCCCTCAAACGTAAAACGGTCGGTCGGTAGCCCCGAGACTGCGAGTGCTGCAAGAACCGCAGAGGGGCCAGGAGCGCAGGTGACGGTCAGACCGGCCGCAACCGCCTGCTCAACCACGCGAAATCCAGGATCGGAAACCGTCGGCATGCCGGCATCGGACATCAGCAGAACCGTTTTACCTTCGGCAATGTCCGCCGTCAGCTCTTGGGCCCGGCGGGACTCGTTGTGGTCGTGATTCGTCACGACGCGTCCGGACACGGTCACGCCGAGGCCCGAGGCCAATGTACGCAAGCGCCGGGTGTCCTCCACGGCGATGACGTCGGCGCTCGACAAATACTCCTTGAGCCGTTCGCTGGCGTCTCGAAGATTGCCAATCGGGGTGGCGGCGAGGACAAGCTGCCCCTCGGACGCCGTATCCGTAGCGTGGTCAGGTATTTCCGTTGTCGAGTTCACCCACCCAGCCTAGCCAATGGGCGCGGCCGGCCGAACCATTCCTACCAGAGTTCCTGGATGGCCCTGGCCCGATGGACCAGAGTGTGTTCGGCCAACGTACGACGCCGCGCTTCGGTCCGGATGGAGTCCGCCCACCGTGGATCGGCCTGAATCTTGGAGATGTGTTCCCGAGCTTCGTCCACGGAGGAAAAGGTCAAAATCTCCCGTCCAGGCTCGTAGGCCTCGGCGACGTCGGCACGATCGCAAAGCTGGACGGCCCCTGCGCCAGCGGCTTCGAAGGTACGCATCGTGAAACCGTCTTGGTCACCGTGGATGTTGAGCGTCGCGAGGCTATCGCGCATAGTCGCGTAGGCGTGGGCCCGGTCCAGGTCCCTCCCGGAGGGCACGTCGGGGCGATCGCCACCCCAGGTTCTGAGCCGATCTCGCACATCATGGGACCAATCACGGCCATAGGTTTTGACCCGGAATCCCCGGCCATACAGGCCCTCAATCATCGCTTGCCTCTTGGGGTACCGGGCTCCGATGTGGGTGATTTCGGGGGCAAAGGGCAAGGTCGGGAACTCGAGAAGATGGTCGAACCCCATGGGAACGTAGGTCGCGGAAATCCCGCTCTCTCGAAAAGCCTCAACGTCCAAAGCGGAATAGCTGGCGACCTGCGGAATCTCACGGAGCCGTTCGGGCTTCCACCGCGTTCGCCGCACCTCGTCCCAGAGCCACAAGACCACCGGGATTTTCCGGGTTTCCAGTTCCTGCCACACGTCGGGGTGCAAGACGTCGCCCTTGATCACCAGCACGAGGTCCGGCTTGACCTCGCGCAGGGTCGTCAAAATTCCCGCGTTGGCGTATTCCTCTCGACGTTGAGTGGTATCCCGGCCAAGGCGTTCCGGAAGCTCGAAGCGCACCTTGTTTTTGACCTTCTGGGAAAGGCTGGCAAATCGATCATAGAGATGGGTGTGCGTCTGGAAACCCAGTTCTTCGAAGGCAGCGGCAAACGCGACATCGTAATCATGAAAGGCAGGGCTCAAGATGAGCAGACGGTGCGAAGCCTTCACGAAAAGTCCTCCCGACTCATACGTACCGGGGAACCTACCCCCGAAGATTCTGTGACGAACAACGGCCCTCCGTAGGTTAGGGGCCCGTGAACCCGCGAACTACAACCGGGCGATCGGCCTTTTACTATATCGAGATTCTTGAGGCTCCCGCGCCCTGACCGTCTAAGGCTTTCCACAGGCGACATAGCGTCGGCCAACAGCTGCACTCCCGTAGCATGGGGTGGGTGAGAACCCACGTTGACGACTCGACCACGCGTACCGGCCGCACGTCCCGTTCCACAGGGCGTTCCAAGACGGCTCCGCGATTCCTACCGGAACATTTCAGCGTGGATGCTCTGCAGGAGCGTTTGCGCGTGACCCCGGCGTACCTGCCCCGATTCTGGTGGATCGGGCCCGCCGTCGTCATGGTGGTGGCCGCCTTGCTGCGGTTCGTGGACATTGCCCACCCCCAGGCGATGGCCTTTGACGAAACCTATTACGCCAAGGACGCGTACTCGTTGTTCCATTTCGGCTACGAGCGTCAGTGGCCCGAGAACGCCAACGACTCTTTCCTCGCGGGCAACCCCGTACAGCCTTCCGACCATCCCGAGTATGTGGTGCACCCTCCCTTGGGCAAGTGGATGATTGCCCTCGGAATGTTCCTCTTCGGCGACAACAACCCTCTGGGCTGGCGATTCTCGGCCGCCGTCTTCGGCACTCTTTCCATCGCCATCCTCATGTGGCTGGCCTGGATGATGTTCCGTTCCATCACCCTCTCGTCCATCGCCGGTTTCCTCATGGCGATTGACGGTCTCCACATCGTGCAGTCCCGTTTGGCGCTGTTGGATATTTTCCAAATGTTTTGGCTGGTGTTGGCCTTTGCCCTGCTCGTGGCCGACCGAATATCGAGCCGACGCCGCCTTGCCCGCCGCGTATCGCAAGCTGCCGACGGCGGAGTTCCTCACTCATCGGTTCTCACGTTTGGCCCCTGGCTGGGCCTCCGATGGTGGCGCGTAGCGGCGGGCGTGGCCTGCGGAGCGGCCGTCGCCGTCAAGTGGAATTCGCTGTTCTTCGTCGCGATCTTTGGCATCCTGACGGTGCTGTGGGACATCACGGCCCGCCGAGTCGTCGGCACGCGAAGCTGGTTTACCGGAGCCCTGATCAAGGACGCCTGGGCCGCGTTCATTTCGGTCGTCGTCATTGGCCTGGGCACGTATCTGGTCACATGGATCGGGTGGTTCGCTTCCTCCGATGCCTTCAACCGCCATTGGGCCGACCAGCACCCCGGGGAAGGCGTCCGCTGGCTTCCGGCGCCATTGCGGAGCCTGTGGGAGTACCACGTGGAGGCATATTCCTTCCACACCCACCTGGATACGCCGCACACCTATATGTCGCCGGCCTGGCAGTGGCTAATCCTGGGCCGCCCCACCTCGTATTACTACCAGTCCTACGACGCGGGCCAATCAGGCTGCATGACCGATCACTGCTCCGCTGCGATCCTGAACGTCGGGAACCCATTGATCTGGTGGTCTTCGGCGGCAGCCATGATCTTCGTCCTGATCTGGTGGATCATCAAGCGCGACTGGCGCATGGGTGCGATCTTCTTGGTCTTCGCGGTGGGCTATCTACCCTGGTTCGCTTACCCTGAACGCACGACGTTCTATTTCTACGCGCTCTCTTTCCTGCCGTGGCTGATTCTCGGTTTGACGGCGGTTCTCGGGCTGGGCTTGGGCCGCCCCGGAGATTCGGTCCGACGGCGCCGGCTCGGGATCATCGTCGTCGGCGTCTTCGTGATCGCGGCCCTCTTGATTTCCAATTTCTTCTGGCCGATCTGGACGGGGCAAACTATCCCTTACGATCACTGGCGCTGGCGCATGTGGTTCGACGCCTGGATCTGATGAAACCGTGGCATGATCGCCACCTCGCACCTCAGAGGAGAAACTTGTGAACAGTCGCGTGAGCCGAAGGTTGGCCACACACGTCGGCGGCCCCACACCCTTCGGCGTTCTGTTCGTTTGCACAGGAAACATCGCGCGTTCTGCATCCTCAGAACTCATCGCCCGGCACCAGTGCGAATCCAGTCCTCAACTCGAATTCGCGAGCGCCGGAACGGCCGCCGTGGTCGGGTCGCCGGTTGCCCCGGAGATGGGCGCAGAATTGGAGCGCCGAGGAGTTCCCTTCGACGGCCATCGGGGCCAACAGCTCGTGGGTGACATGGTGAGCCACGCCGACATCGTGTTGGTCATGGAGACCCATCATCGGCAGTGGATCCTCGATGAATGGCCAGGCGCCGTCGGCACCACGTTTTTGCTCAAGCACGCGGCACGTGAACTTGCGGCTGGCTTTGATCCCGCATCGGCCCCAGTGGACCCCGCCGCGTGGCTGCGGACGTATTCTTCCAAGGCCCAGCCAGACGACGGCATCTCTGACCCTTTCCGTAAGGGAGACGCCGCCGCACGTGTTGCGATGACCGAGATTGAGGCGGCCCTCAACCAGCTTCTTCCCGTTGTGGAGCAGTGGGTCTCACTGACCCGGAACTGATATTGGCGCGGCGTCCGTGCGCGGTGAAGTTACAGCGCGGCCTCAATGTGCCTCACGCGCTAAGTCGGTCCCGAAGCTCTTGTCGTTCGTGGATACGCTTCAACGCGCGTTGACGACGTCCCGCGGTGGGCCACGTCAGGATCAGAAGAATGGCACTGATCAGAACGGCCACACCGGCGACCACCACGGCGGAATCCACCCAGAATGTTTCGGGATACAACCGAATCAAGCTGTCCGATTCGCGGAAGGCCCAGTTTCCTCCGGAGAAGAAGATCTCGTGGAACGTGGTGAAAAAGGCCTCCCACCCAAGGAGCGCCATGACGGCGAGGACCACCAGGAGCGCGAGGGTGAGCCAGGCCCCCAGGAATAGACTCTTACGGATCGCTCCGGGGGCACGACGCCGCAATCCCATCGAGCTCAGGAGCGCCACCAACGCCACGACCCCGACGGCCAGCATCGACCACAACATGACGTGCTTGACGTCGGTCATGTGCTGAACTTCGGTCGGCAGGAACACGGTTTCGCCGCGCGGAGTGACGACGTCGCTCAGGTAGCGCGAGGGAGCAAAGTTCAGGATGTAATTCAGTCCGTAGGAGCCGAAGGTCATCCGGTCATCGGTGGTGAACCCGAAGGAGTCTGTGGGAAAACCGGGGCGGTGGTATTCGAACCACAGGAACGCCGGGGTGGCCACGAGCCGGATACCCAGCATCAGTGTCACGAGCGGAACCGCCACGGTCATCAGGCAACGCCGGAGCCCGAGGGCCCTGGGACGATCTTCGAGAGCGTCCTCCCTCGCCGTGACCCGACGGCTCCCCCGCTCCCCGTCCCGAGAACTTGTTTCGGGTTCAGAGCGCCGTCCGGTGGTGCCAGAGTCAGAAGAAGGGGTGGCTCCTGCTGTCGCCACATCCTCGGCGGCGGGATTCCGTACACTCGCCCCGCCGCGAGGCCGGTCGTCACGCTGCTGCCGCTCCTGCGGGGCAACGGCCGGCACCAAAGAGTCCCACTCCTGGCGGGGAGAATCCGCCCATGGAGCCTCGTGATCATCGGGACGGGATGGGACGGACATACTTCTCCTCACTCGGTATGCGACCACGGGTTCCCCCACGGGACATCACGGCCCCTTTGAAAGACCAGAGTGGCGTACTGGTTATGGGTTTACCAGTTACCCTTCCACTTCGTGTCCGTGTAGTGCTCCCACGGGATATTCCAGTCACCATACCCGTTATCCGGGTCGGCTTGGCCATAGCCGGTATTTTCCGTTTCCACGACGTCGCCAACCATGAACGTGTCGAAGAAGTATTCCGCGTCATCCGGCAACAGGCCAATGCACCCGTGAGAGATATTCGCGACGCCCACGTACGCGTACGCTGACGGCTCCGCTTGGTGAACGAAGGCACCGCTGCTCGTCAGGCGGTTCGTGTTCGTCGCCTCGAAGGTCTCATACCAGTGCGGGTCACCCTTCTTGATGCCGAGGGTTGACGCGTCAAACTTGTATTTCTTGGACTGCTCCATGATGACGAGCTTGCCCGTTACCGACGGCCACTCCGGGTCGCCCAAGGTCACCAATGCCTCGCGCACCTTGCGGTCGTTGACGTACATCGTCATCTTCTTGGTGTTGTTATCCACGTAGGCATAGTGCTTGTCGCCGGTCTTGAACGTGACCTGGTAATTCTGGTTTCCGATTTGGCCGTTGCCAAGGTCCTTGCCCAGAAGGTTCGCCTCGATGGTGATCTCCGAATTGGGCGCCCACAGGTCCTCCGGTCGGTAACGGACCATGGTGTCCTTGTACCACCGGAACCGACCGGGTCCCATGCCGCCGCCCGTCACGGTGATCGCCTTTTCGATCTCTGCGCGGTTAACCACCGGTTCAGAAAAATTGAATTCGATGACCTGGCCCGTGCCGTACGTCTTGCCCTGTTGAACATTGATCTTGGCATCGGCTTCGTTGGCCGCCACGACGGTCGTAAAGGTGCTCTCCCCGTCCTTCGAGGATTTGCCCTCGGTGACGGTGTACTTGACCGTGTACGAGGTATCGAAATCCAGGGGGCCTTCGGAGGTCCACGTCAGTCCGTCCTCGGAGATGTTGCCCTTCACGGGGTCATTTCCGCCCTCGACGGAGACCTTGGACATCTTGCCCTGCTGGGTGGTCACGGTCACCGGGGCCACGGGATTAACTTCTTGGGCATCGGCAGCCGGCGTAACCGTCACCTTCGGCTCGAAGGGCTTGGCAGACGCCGATCCCGAGGAGGAAGAGGACGAGGCGCTTTGTGACGAACCGGAGTTACCGGAGTCATTCGAACACGCCGAGAGGAATGCCGCCGAGAAGATTCCCAGAGCACCGCCAGCGACGGCCTTGCGACGGCTCATCATCCGATTCGTCGCTCCGCCCTCTGCGGGGTTTCCATCAAACCCCTGAACGCCCTGTTCGTGACGGTTTCTCGACATAGAGTCAGCCAAAATTGTGGTTTCCTTCCGAGGCTCGGAATATAGGGCGACCGCGTTCCCTTGCACGGTCGTCCTGAATGATTTTTAGGCGCGCGGATCCAGCCCGCGCATAAAGTGGAGCGTCCTCACGTTATCCGGAATATCCGGATGGTCCTCACCCGCCGTCGAACCGACGGAGGGGTGAGCTTCGTCCCCCATCGACGAATGAGGAGAATCGTCGATGTCTAACCGCACAATATCCCATCCCCGGGGTGCCGTCAGACGCATCGCGTGCGTCGCGCACATGTCATAGGCGTGGGGCTCAACACGAGTCGCTAGCGGCCCGATCACCACCGTGGACTCGGAGTAGGCGTACGTCAAGGTGTAAGTTGCCTCGCGCTGACACATCATGCGCGAGCACATACGAAAGTTCTCAGTCATGGGAATCCAGATGCTACCCGCCCCACCTGGGAGCGGGATGAATCAACGTTAGCTGGCGCGCTTACGCAACCGGCGACGTTCGCGTTCGGACAGGCCGCCCCAAATGCCGAAGCGCTCGTCCCGAGCCAGCGCATAGTCCAGGCATGCCTGGCTCACCGGGCACTCGGAGCACACGCGCTTAGCATCTCGCGTTGAGCCTCCCTTTTCCGGGAAGAATGCTTCAGGATCTGTTTGGGCGCACAAGGCATCGGCTTGCCACGCCAGTTCGCCCTCGTCGTCGTCCGTGCCGTACTGACCGGCGGCCGCCTGCCACATTTTGAGGACGTCAGGGTCGGAGGAAAACAGATCGACGCGATGGTTTTCGGAAGTTTCACTCGATACTTCGGAACGTTTCGAGGTATCGTCAGCCACGGCCAGTAGTGCGGTCGCCTGGTCTTCCAGGCTCTGTGCCGAATGAGGGTGAGCGCCTTGCGGGTCCGCGGGATCGACGTACCAGTCGGCCGGAACGGTCTGGCGAACACCCGTCCTCCCCTCGGAAGTGGGTGATGTGCTTCGGTGCCGCACTGCTTCGCCCATGCTCGTCCTTTCCTTGCGCCCCCAAGATGCGCATCGGTTTCGTGGAAAATTCCACTCATAATTACATCCGTGTAATCACCTCACGTCAAGCGGCAGTGTGATTCAAATGTCAAGCATTCACGCCAATTTGCACGTTATTCGGCGTGTCACGTGCGTCTCAACCCCAGTTAGACTCGGTTCATGAGCCAATTCGCCACCGCCTCAAGCTGGGCCAATCTTGAAACCTTTTCGCGTGCGCTCGCTTCCTCATCCCAACCGGCCATCGTGTGGTACGGACTCAACGGTGAGCGGGTCGAACTCTCGGGCAAGGTTTTGGAGAATTGGATTGCCAAATCCGCGAATCTTTTCGTCGATGAGCTCGATGCCGCCCACGGAGACGTGCTGACCCTCCATGCTCCCCCGCATTGGCGGTCCATCGCGGCGGCCTTGGGCGCACTGCGCGCTGGGTGCCGCTTGAGCACTCGGGAAGATTCGGCGTTCTGGCTCGGATTTGACCACGATTCGGCCGCCGAACGGGCCGAGGTCGCGATCTATATGGGACGCTCCGCACTCGCCATGGCGTACGACGGCGACGCGCAGGATTTCCCGGAGGGTTCCGTCGACTATTGCGCCGAGATTCGGAGCTTTGGGGATGTTTTTGATCCCCTGGATTCCGTGCCGTCGTCCCACGTGGTGAGCGACTCCTCAGACGAGGCGAAGGAGTCGGAATGGACCCTTCGCAGCTGGCTCCAGCGAGCTGCACATTGGGCCGACGATCTTCACGACGTGCGCGAACAAGGGATCGCTCTGACCGCCCCCACAGAGAACCTGACGGCAGACTTCCTCGCCTGGTGTTGCGGCGTCATGGCAAGTGGTCACACTCTCGTTCTGGTAGACGGCTCCGTGGCCTCGAACGAGGAGCGCATGGAGTCCATCACCCGCGACGAGCGCGCCACTCGTTCGGTGTCAGGGCCTCGATAGGTCCACGCCGGGCACGTGCAGGCGGAGTCCACGAGGGCGACCACCCCGCGTGCAGGTGCGAGGCTTTAAGAGTCGTAGCGGCCGGCGTCGTGATGGGTTCCGCGCTCCGAGTCCTCGGGACGTCCGTGACCCGCCCCTCGAGAGCGGCGCGAGACTTCTCGTGCATCCAACGAACCGGTGACGATTTCGGTCGCTTCGGTCACGAAACGCCCCACACGCTCTTCCCGGGTCAGGTTGTCTTCGGATACCGCTGCCTTTGACTTGGACTCGTCCCCGTACACCCAGAAACGGTAAGCGAAGTACCGCACGATTGTCCCCAAGATGGTGCCGATGATCGTGCCCGAAATGAAGGATGCTTCCTTCGAGGTCATGCCCAAGACATAGAAGGTGAACAGCACGCACCCGGACTCCACGCCGATGCCGATGAGGTTCACGACGGCAAACTGGATAGCCTCGCGGAGTTTATTCTCCTGGCGCTTGTCGCGGAAGGTCCAGAGCCGATTGACGATCCACGAGAAAAGGGTCGCGACGACGCCCGCAATAAACTTCGCTTTGACGTGGCCTTCCGCCTCGAAGACCGTATTCATCAGAAGTAGCGTGACTCCGGCGTTGACGACGAACGCCAAAGCGCCAACAATCCCGAACTTGAGGACTTCCTTCAGGAATAGGTCCCACAGTCCACGGACTTTCTCAGCAATGGGCGACACACAGACTCCACAGGTTTGGGGGCAAAAAGGCCACAACACCGACGGGTTTCCAGGCTCGGAATACCCACCATGTTGTTGTACGGGGCCCACCGTCAGACGGCGACTCCCTCGGCTCACGGTGAGTCTACCTGCGGCGTCGTCAATTACCGCGCAGGAAAATGACTCATACGTCACCTCGATCCGGCGCACCAGGTAGCCTGGACCTGTGAACTTTCCTAGTACCGGTCCCATTGTCGGCGTCATCGGCGGCGGGCAGCTCGCCCGCATGATGGCCCCCGTTGCCAGCGAACTCGGAATCGAGCTGCGTGTCCTCGCGGAATCCCCCGGAGCGTGCGCTGCGGCCGTCGTCCCGACCTCTCCCGTCGGCGACTACACCGACCTCACGACCCTCCGCGACTTTGCCGAGGGCGTCGACGTCGTCACGTTCGATCACGAACACGTCCCGACCGAACATCTGAGGGCGCTTTTGGCCGACGGCGTTTCCGTGCACCCGGGACCCAACGCCTTGATTCATGCGCAAGACAAGATCGAAATGCGCCGGGCCGTGGACAGACTCGGCCTGCCAAATCCTCGGTGGGCCGCCGTCACGTCCCCCGAAGAGTTGCGGGAATTCGGTGAGTCCGCGGGATGGCCGGTGGTACTCAAAACTCCGCGTGGCGGCTACGACGGAAAAGGCGTGATGCTCGTCGAATCCTACGAGGTTGATTCGGACGAGGTTGCTTCCTGGTTCCAACGAGCAGTAGACGCCGGCTGGAACGAGGCAGCCCTCCTCGCAGAAGAGAAGGTCGACTTTTCCCGCGAATTGTCGGCGCTGGTTGCTCGGCGTCCAAGTGGACATATCCGGGCCTGGGATGTCGCGGAATCCATTCAGGTGAATTCGGTCTGTGACGAAGTGATCGTCCCGGCCCCGAACTTGAGCGAAGACATCTCGGCCGCAGCGACCGACGCCGCAAAACGCCTGGCCGACGAGCTCGGTGTCACCGGCGTGATGGCCGCCGAACTCTTCGAGACGCCCGGTCGCGGTCAAGGATTCCTCGTCAATGAATTGGCGATGCGCCCCCACAATTCCGGGCACTGGACCCAAGACGGTTCGGTGACCAGCCAATTCGAGCAGCATCTTCGGGCTGTTCTGGATCTCCCCCTTGGATCCACCGAGCGAGTGGCCCCCGCGACCGTCATGAAAAATTTCTTGGGCGGTTCAAACCCCAATCTCTTCGCGGCCTACCCCAGTGTCATGTCGGAGTATCCCCGAGCCAAGATCCACACGTACGGAAAATCTGTGCGGCCGGACCGAAAGGTCGGGCATGTCAACGTCACGGGCGACATTGCCGACGTTGAGGAGTTACGAGCCATCGCTCGCGGCGCTGCGGACGGTATTCGTGACTATCCCACTCCAGAACTGGACTAACACCACCGTCGTTTACGAGGCGGTCGAGACAAACCAGCCTCCCCTCTCACGAAGGAGTACACATGAGCCCCACGCAGGAAGCACCGATGGTTGGCCTCGTCATGGGATCGGATTCGGACTGGCCCACCCTGGAAGCGGCGGCCGACGTTCTCGACGAATTCGGCATCTCCTACGAAGCACGCGTGGTTTCGGCGCATCGGATGCCTGAGGAAATGATCGAGTACGGCAAGCAGGCCGAAGCTCGCGGCCTGCGCGTCATCATCGCCGGCGCGGGAGGAGCCGCCCACCTACCCGGCATGCTGGCCTCGGTGACCGTATTGCCCGTGATCGGTGTGCCGGTTCAGCTCAAGACACTGGACGGCATGGATTCACTGTTGTCGATCGTTCAGATGCCCGCGGGGGTTCCGGTCGCCACGGTGTCCATCAATGGCGCACGAAACGCCGGGCTACTGGCGGCGCGCATTCTCGGAGCAGCCTCGACACACGAGGGCGAGGAAATTCGCCGGGACCTTTCCAACTTTGCCCAGAACCTTGGGGAGGCCGCGAGAGACAAGGGCGCCGCCTTGAGCGCGAAGGTCGCGGCGCGCAAAGCGCAGGACACCGATGAAAGTTCGGTCTCGCCCATGAGCGCCACACCGGCCACGGATGGGCCCACAGGCGGCTACGCTCCGTAAGCTGAAACGGACCAGACTTCCCCGCGTGGTTATCTCTATTTCCGGGTAAATGTGCACGTCAGACGGTAGGATCGAGCTCGATCATGACTACTCCCCGCAGCAACCAGGACCATCCCGATCACATCGAGGCCGCACGCGGACTCGATGACGGCATCGGTAGCACCCGCATGACGGATCCCCTGAGGAATCCACGTGCAGGAGGTTCCGTCACGCGAACCAAACGCGCCTGGTTGTTGCTGGTGTTAACCACCCTGATCCCCGGATCCGCACAGTTGGTCGCGGGGCATCGCAAGCTCGGGCGCATCGGCCTGACCGTCACGCTCACCGTCTGGGCGCTGATCATTCTGCTGTTGCTGGTGACCCTGATCCACCGTGCGTGGGTCATTGAGCTGTTCACCGGTCAATTCATGTCGATGGTGTTGGTCATCGTCCTCATTGCGCTCGCGCTTTTTTGGGCCTTCCTCTTTTTCGACACCCTCCGGCTGATCCGTCCTGTACTCCTCGCCAAGGGGATGCGGCCGGCCGTCATCATCGGTTTCGTGGTCTTATTATTCGTGACCGCCGGTGGCGTGGGATATTCCGCCTACCTGGTGGGAGTAGGACGCGGTGCCGTCAGCAATATCTTTGCCTCGGGTGGCAAGGTCAAGCCCGTCGACGGCCGATACAACTTCCTGCTGATGGGCGGAGATGCCGGTAGCGACCGCGTCGGGCGGCGCCCGGATTCCATGACGGTCTTCAGCGTGGACGCCAAGACTGGCCAAGCCGTCACCATCTCGTTGCCTCGCAATACTCAGAACGCCCAGTTCTCCAAGGACTCACCCCTGTGGAAGGTGTACCCGGACGGCTTCAACTGCGGGGACGAATGCATTCTGAATGCTCTGTACCCCGACGTCGCCAATAACCACAAGGACCTCTACCCCAATGCCGCAGATCCCGGTGCCGAGGCCATGAAGGACGCGGCCGAGGGAATCACCGGTTTGCCGATCCAGGCCTACGTCCTGGTGGACATGGACGGTTTCGCCAACCTCATTGATGCCATGGGCGGCATCGACATCAAGGTCGGAGGTCGAGTCCCGATCGGTGGTGGCCACAACGAGATCACCGGCGAAAAGAATCCCATCGACGGATATATCGAACCGGGCGAACAGCACCTGGATGGCTACCATGCGCTGTGGTACGGACGCTCCCGCGAAGGTGCCTCTGATTATGACCGCGAGGCCCGCCAGAGGTGCGTCCAATCCGCGATGCTCAAACAACTCGATCCAGCCACGGTGCTGACTCGGTTCCAGGACATTTCGAACGCTGGGCAGAAGATCATCGAAACCGACATCCCGGAAAAGCAGCTGTCGAGCTTCGTCGATCTTGGCATCAAGTCGAAGGATCACTCGTTGATCCAGTACGGCATGGCGCCGCCCTATTTCCCAGATTCCTTCCCGACCTACCCAGACTTCGACCAGTTCCACTCCTCCGTTTCCAAGGTCATCAGCGACTCGAAGGACGGGAAAACCCCGGACACCAACGCGGGCAACAGCCCCCAGGCCGCTGGGTCCGGTGCGGGAGTGGCCCCGGTGTCCGCCGTCTCCCCGATGTCGCTCCTGCAACCGCTCGGCGTCACGGCCGCACAGACTGATACCGCCAAGGCCACGGCCCCCTCGGTCGACGTCCAGCTCACGGCCGAGCTCACCGAGAACGGCACCTGTTCGGTCCCCTAGGTCTTAGGATGGAGAGAATGAGCACGATTCTGCAGTCAGAAGCATGGGCCACCTTTCAGCGCGACCTCGGACACGACGTCATCCAGCACACCGGCGATGGATATTCCTACCTCGCGATCGTTGAAGGCGGTCGAGCGGGCAAATATCTTTACTGCCCCTATGGCCCCGTCGCGGAATCGGCTCAGGCCTTCACTCGGGCACTGGACGACCTCAAGAGGCTCGCGGCCCGCAAGAAGTGCCTCTTCGTGCGCGTTGAGCCGGCCTCCCCGGAGATGTTCCCGAAGGGAGTAGATCCGGTGGATGACCTCACCAGCCGCGGCATGTTCTTGGCACAACGCCAAATTCAGCCCAGCCACACGTGGATGGTTGACCTCACACAGGACGAGGACGCTCTGCTCCAGGGGATGAAATCCACCAACCGGAACCTTCACCGGAATATCCACAAAAAGGGCGTGACCTTCGAAGAGTCTCACGACCCCGCCGACGTCGCGGTCTTGCTGAAATACCTCCATCAAACCGCCGAGCGCGTGGGATTCAATCGCCAGCAGGACGCCTACCTCACCCAAGCGGCAAAGTCCCTTTTCCCGCTGGACGCAGCCTCGGTCTACCTGATCCGCGTCGAAGGAGAGCCCATCGGTGCCGCCATGGTGTACGACTCGGAAGATACCCGCACCTATGCGCACGCCTCGATGTCTTTCGAGCACCGTCGCTTGAGCGCCAATAATCCGCTCGTTTCCACCATGATGCTCGATGCCAAGGCCAAAGGCTTGAAGCGTTTCGACATGTTCGGAATTGCCCCCGACGACGAGCCGGACCATCCGTGGGCCGGATTCACCGGATTCAAGAAGTCCTTTGGCGGCTACGCCGTGACGACGCCGGGAACTTGGGATCTGCCCGTCAGCCTCCCCGCCTACCGGGCCTTCCGGGCCGCCTACGCGCTCCGGGACAAGGGCCTTCCCCGCGCCAAGAGGCTCGCCTCACGTGCGGTTGGCGCGGTGCGCTCCCTCGTTACCCGGAGCTGACGGCGCGCCCCTAGACGCCGAGGTCCCCGAGGGCCACCAGGCGAGCGAATTCCGGTTCGGTGTCCTTCAGCTGCGACATCGACCCCCGACCCTGGAGCTGTCCCCGAGCGAAGAACAGAATCTCGTCCGCATTCTTGACGGTCGAGAGTCGGTGGGCGATCACGATGACCGTCATGTGCCCCCGGAGAGCCTCGATGGTTTCGGTGATCTCGTGCTCGGTTTCGTTGTCCAGGGCGCTAGTCGCCTCGTCCAGAATGAGGACTCGCGGTTTCCGATACAACGCCCTGGCGATGCCAATGCGTTGCGTCTGACCGCCCGAGAGCCGCGCACCGGCGTCTCCCACCATCGAATCGAGTCCATCCGGCAGGTCACGGAGGAGCGGTTCAAGCTGGGATTGGCGAACGACCTCATCGAGCCACGCGTCGTCGACCATGTCTCGGGGCTCGCCGAACGTGATGAGGTCTCGAACGCTCGCGTCCCAGAGGTAAACCTTCTGGGAGACCATCGCGACGTTGCTCAACCAGGACCTCGGATGGGTGGAAATGTCGACGCCGCCCACCGTCACCGTGCCGCCGGTGGGCTCATAGAGCCCCGCCAGAATATCGGCGAAGGTCGTTTTCCCGGCGCCTGAGGTGCCCACCAAAGCGACGGTATGGCCTCGCGGAATCGTCACGTTCACGCCCTTCAAGACAGGCCGTGGGGAATCCGAATAGCTGAAGGTCAGGTCCTTCACGACGATGTCCTCGTCCGGAACCTCCACGATCTGTTCGTCCCGTGAGGAGCTGCTGGCCTGGTCCGCTTCTAGCTCCTCGATGTCCGCCGCAACATCCGCCAACGACGGCGCCCCGGCACGCACCTGATTCACCGTGGCCACCACGCGGTTCAAGGCCGGGACCACACGCATCGCGGCGGCCGCGAAAACCGCCAGGAGCCCAAAGGCCGTGTTTTGATCTCGGATGACGAAGAGCAGGATCGCCACGACCAAAATCCCGAAGATCATGACGACCTCCAGAAGGTATTTGGGCAGCTCCCCCATCACGCGGAGGAAACTTTGGTAACCGGCGTACTCAACTCGGTTCTTCCGGAACGACTCGGCGAAGTATTCCTCTCGCTGAAAGATTCGGGACTCGCGAAAACCCTCGATCGCGGGATTGAGGTATCCAAAAGCCTCCATGTCCCGCAGGTACGCCGAGTGCGCGTGTTTGAGGGAGTACGGTTTGAGCACGCGAGCGAGCAAGAAGGCCGAGCCGCCAAAAATCACCACTGCGGCCAAGGCGGCCACCGGCGACATCACGGTAATCGTGAGAAGGATGAGAACGATCGTCATCCCGTCCACGGCGATCGTGATGTAGCCCAGAAGAACACTCTCAAAGACCTGAGCGATGCCGCGGGTAAGTATCTGCAGCATCCCTGCTTTCGAACGCTGACGGTGCCGGGCGTACGGGGCATCGAGGTATCGCTCCAGGACTTCCGCCTCGGTTGCCGAACGCGCATATTCGATTTCTCGAATGGTCCAGCGGCGGATCACGATGATGGCCGCATTTTTGATGAGAAAAGCGAGACCCACACCGAGGGCCAAAGCGAGCAAGATGGTCTTGCGGTCATCCGTGCCGAGGATCGGCACAAGGTATCGGGAGATCAGGCCGGGTAATCCGTCCCCGGCCGCGATGACCTGCGTGAGGGGCAGCATCGCCGCAACCGCAACCATGTCTAGCAATGATGCCGCAAAAGCGGCGATGAACATCGTGACGATGCGTGAGCGCATCCGCCACGGAACCAATCGAAATACGACTCGCAGTCTGCGGTAATCGTCCCTCACGGACAGCCCGCTCCCCTTGCCTCGAGCCACAACATCCCCCTATGAAGTCTCTCCAGGACGACCCCGCCGAAAATTGGCGGCGTCACCGAGCACAAGACCTTACCGCAACGGCCCGGAAGCGCGGCGTGAGCCACCGCATTTCCGGGCCGTTGGCGGGCCTTGGGGACGAAGTTACCGCTGATACTTATCCCACTTGGAGGCGACGTGTTCTGCCTCGACCATGCGAACGGTTCCCGACTTGGACCGCATCACGATCGACTGAGTCGTGATGCTCGGGCCCGAGTAGCGGACGCCGCGCAAGAGGTCTCCGTCGGTCACACCGGTAGCCGCGAAGAAGCAGTTATCGCTGGTCACGAGCTCATCGGTGGTGAGCACGGCCTCCAGATCATGGCCGGCGTCGAGGGCCTTCTGTTTCTCTTCGTCGTCCTTCGGCGCCAATCGTCCCTGGATCACACCGCCCGTGGCCTTGATCGCACACGCGGCCACGATGCCTTCGGGGGTTCCACCGGTGCCGATCATGACGTCGACGCCGGTTCCCTGACGACACGCGGCGATGGCGCCGGCGACGTCGCCGTCGAGAATCATGCGGGTTCGCGCGCCGGTAGCCCGAATTTCCTCCACCAACTTGGCGTGACGGGGCCGATCCAGGACGCAGACGGTCAGCTGGTTAATGCGCTTCCGCTTGGCCTTGGCCACCAGGTGAAGATTTTGCTTGACCGGCAGACGGAGGTCCACCAGGTCGGCAGCCTCAGGCCCGGTCACGAGTTTTTCCATGTAGAACACGGCGGACGGGTCAAACATTGATCCGCCATCGGCCACGGCGATGACCGACAGCGCATTGTTCATACCCAAAGCGGTCAAGCGCGTTCCGTCGACGGGGTCCACCGCGACGTCGAGAGCAGGCCCGTCGCCGTCGCCCAGCTCCTCGCCGTTGAAGAGCATGGGGGCTTCGTCCTTCTCACCCTCACCAATGACCACGGTTCCGTTGAAGTGGACCGTGGAGAGCATCTTGCGCATCGCGTCGACCGCGGCACCGTCTGCCGAATTCTTATCTCCTGCGCCTACCCAGTTGCCGCCCGCAATGGCCGCGGCCTCGGTCACTCGAACCAGCTCGAGCGCAAGGTTGCGATCGGCCTGGTTATTCTGATCGTTGACTTCCGACACAGAGTTCCTCGCCTTCGAAGTTGTCATCCGCGGCCAGCGCATATTTGGTCGCTCGCCGCGTGGTCTCCCGGACGGTGCATCGCACGCCGGGTGCGATTCCAGCTTACTGGTCCGTCCCGCGGCTCAGGGACTCTCCGATTCATGTGACACGGATTTGCGGCACATTGAATGAACTCATCCTCGGTATCACGTGGGAGATCCCCGGATATCGGTGTCCCAGCTTGGACGCCGCCACAGCCTGCGGCACAATGGGCGGAGTGAGCCAATCCAGTCCCGAGCATTCCGATCCGCAAACCGACGGCACCGCCACTACTGCGCAACCCGCCGCCGGAGAGGACACTCCGGTCACGCCGCAACTGACGGAATCCCAAGCCAAGCGCATCAATACGCCCGTCCGCGCGATGGTTTTCTCGATGATCGCCCTGCTGCTGATCCTGCTCCCGTTTCTCTGGCTGGTCCCTCGGCCCGACAAAGAGTCGTATCGCCCCCAGGTGGATCTGACCAAAACCGCCCAGGAAGCGAGCGAGGCCGCCGGCTACCCGGTGGTCGCTCCAAGCTTGGACGAACCCTGGCATGCCAATTTCGCCCGCTGGAACTCGGGTTCGACGGACGGCGTTCCCTTCTGGGAGACCGGCTTCGTCACACCCTCTCAAGGGTTCATCACGATTTCTCAAACCAATAAGGCCAATCCCACCTGGACGGCGCAGAAGACGAATGGCGCCCCGGCGACGGGCCACCAAGACATTCACGGCGTGGATTGGGAAACCCACGTCAAGCCCGGTAAAGATAACGATTCCGCCGGGACCTCCTATGTCGCGACGATTCAGGGCACCACCGTTGTGCTCTCCGGAGACGCCACGAAGGACGAATTCTCGACCATGGCCGAAAACGCCGTCTCGTCCGTGAAGGATTCGTCACAACCGGCGAGTCCTTCAGCATCTCACACGCCCGACCAGAACTGACCTGCCCTACCATCAAAGGGCAGGGCCATCCGTAGCGTAGGCCTCACCCATCCCCGTCGAAAGCTCTTCCAGATGACGAATTCACCTCTGCAGCTCACCCCCCAGCAAGCGTGGCAACGCCTGACCGAGGGCAACGCTCGGTTCGTCTCGGGAACGAGCGACCACCCCAATCAGGACGCGGCACGCCGCGAATCGCTCACCGGCGGGCAGAATCCCTTCGCCGTGATCTTCGGCTGTTCGGACTCTCGGCTGGCCGCAGAGATTATCTTCGACCTCGGTCTCGGTGACACCTTTGTGGTGCGGACGGCCGGCCAGGTGCTCGGAAACGCGGCCATGGGTTCCCTCGAATACAGCATCACGGACCTCCGAGTCCCCCTGATTGTGGTTCTGGGACACGACTCATGCGGCGCGGTCACTGCGGCAAAGCAGTCGTACGAATCCGGCACCATGCCCGGTGGGTTCGTGCGAAACCTGGTGGAAGAGATCATGCCCGCCGTCATCGAGACCGAGCGCAATTCCGACGACGCCGAGGTAAACGTCAACGACATGGTCCGCACGAATACCCGGCAGACCGCCGAACGGATGATCGACCAGTCCAAAATCATTTCTCAAGCCGTCGCCGAAGGAAGCACCGCCGTGGTGGGGATGTTCTACCACTTGCACGAGGGAAAAGCGGAACTCGTCTATTCCTCGCACGATTTGGACGCATAAGCGGAAAACCAGCCCATGAGTTGCCTAAACTGAACCCATGGCTGAAAATACAGAATTCCGCATTGAACACGACACGATGGGCGAGGTCCGAGTACCGGCCGAAGCCCTGTACCGCGCCCAAACTCAGCGCGCCGTAGAAAACTTTCCGATTTCGGGCAAGACACTGGAGTCTGCCCACATCGCCGCTCTGGCCCGCGTCAAAAAAGCGGCAGCCCAGGCCAACGTGGAACTCGGCGTCTTGGACGCCGATCGTGCTCAGGCCATCCGCGACGCCGCCGATGAGGTCATCGCCCATCAGCACGACGGCGAATTCCCGATCGACGTCTTCCAGACCGGTTCCGGAACCTCGTCCAATATGAATACCAATGAGGTGCTGGCCACCCTCGCAAGCCGTGCGCTCAAATCCAAGGGCATCGAGGTTCACCCGAACGACCACGTCAACGCGTCGCAGTCCTCCAACGACGTCTTCCCGACGTCGGTTCACGTGGCGGTGACGGGAGCCTTGATCAACGACCTCAAACCGGCCCTCGATGTCCTGGCCTCCTCCCTCGAAAAGAAGGCTCAGGAATTCTCCGACGTCGTGAAGTCGGGTCGCACCCACCTCATGGACGCGACCCCCGTGACCCTCGGCCAGGAGTTTTCCGGTTACGCCGCACAGGTTCGTTACGGCATCGAGCGCATCGACGCGGCTTTGCCCCGCGTCGCGGAGGTTCCGCTCGGCGGAACGGCCGTCGGGACCGGCATCAACACCCCGGATGGTTTCTCGGCCCGCGTTATTGAGTTGCTCGCCGAAGAAACGGGCCTTCCGATTACCGAGGCACGGAATCACTTTGAGGCGCAGGCCAACCGCGACGGATTGGTCGAGGCCTCGGGCCAGCTGCGAGGCATCGCGTACTCGCTCATGAAGATCTGCAACGACATCCGCTGGATGGGGTCCGGGCCCAATACCGGCCTCGGCGAATTGCGCATCCCGGATCTTCAGCCCGGTTCATCGATCATGCCCGGCAAGGTCAACCCGGTCATCTGTGAGGCCGTCATTCAGGTGGCCGCTCAGGTCATTGGCAACGACACCGCCGTCGCACTCTCTTCGACCAACGGCGCCTTCGAGCTCAACGTCGGCATTCCGGTCATGGCTGCCAACTTGCTCGAGTCGATTCGCTTGCTGAGCAATTCGTCCCGTGTCATGGCCGACAAGATGATTACGGGTCTCGAGGCAAACGAGGAGCGCGCGCGCTTCCTGGCCGAAGCCTCGCCCTCGACCGTGACCCCCATGAATAAGCTCATCGGCTACGAGGCTGCCGCCAAGATCGCCAAATACTCCGTCTCGCACAAGACGACGGTGCGCGAAGCCGTCGTCGCCTTGGGGTATGTGGAACGCGGAGAGGTGACCGAAGAGCAGCTGGATGAAGCGCTCGACGTGACCAAGATGCTCGGTAACCACTAGGCTTCACGAACACGTGCTTCGGCACGTCTCGAGGGTCGGCGTCGTCGTGAACTTCCCGCAATTCCACGACGGCGTCGGCCCTCTTCCATGCCTCCAGACCGGTGGAACGTGAAGGGTAGAGCCAGCTCTGCCCAAGTTCAGATGTAGCTCTGCTCCCCCGGAACGGCGGGGTCCGTACAGTCGAAGACATCAAGCAGGACGTTGCTTGACGGCTCGACCGAAAGGACCACATCATGATCTTCCGCTTGTTCTCCACGGACACTGCTCACCACGCAGCTCGCGACACGAACGACTTCTCGTTCAGCGACGCGGACATGGATCAGATGACCATGGCCATGGGAATGTCCACGTTGACGTACACAGCAACAGCATTGCCTTCGATCCCGATGGCCGCGTAGCCCGCGACGTCACCCGACGGATGCCGCGCCGATTCTTCGGCGCGGCTTTTTGTGTCTCAAGATGTCCAAGCTCACAGTGCCAGCAATTGCACACCAGAGGCCTGAGTGCAAAAATACACTGTGTGGTCGATAGTGAAACTAACCTTCCGCGCGCCTGCGCCGAAAGTCTTCGGGAGCGCAAAAGACTAGAGACGCGCAATTCCATCCATGAGGCGTGCTTGAACCTCGCGGAGGAACGCGGATACACCGGTTTCACGGTCGATGAAGCAGCAGAGAAGGCGGGAATCTCCCGCCGCACATTCTTCAATTACTTTTCGAGCAAAGAAGATGCCCTGTTCGACTTCGACTCCGAAGATCTTCCCGAGGAGTATCGCCAAAAGTACCTGGACGAAACCTATGCGACACCCGAATGTTCCGTGGTTTTGGAAATGGTACGCATGTACGCCGACGTCGAGCAGTCCCGGCTGGTTGGCTTCCAGCCGTCCCGGATGCGCCGCATCCGGCACATCATTCAGGACAACCCCAAACTCATCGAGTACTTCATCAAGAAAGCGGATGCCAATTTCCAAGACCGTTCCGAGCTTTTGAAACGCCGCCACCCTGGGCTCTCGGAGAGTCAGCGCCTCGTGGCCCTCAAAACGGTCGAAAGCATCCGCCACCACTACATCGAAGGAATTACCGACTCCGAACCGTTCGAATACGGCTCGGAACGACTCATCCACACGTACGACGAACTCATGGACGTGGCTTTTCAGCCGTTCGGAACGTCGATTCAGCACAACGCACAGGAGAAATCGTGACTCAATCCACCGAAACGGACCGCGCCGCGTCCAGAAAGACGCGGCGCAAGGACCAGCTGACCGATTCCAACGGCAAATTCCTGCTGACCAAGCGCCGGATTTGGACCATTTTCGGGGCCCTTCTGGTCGCCATGTTCCTCGCGTCGATGGACCAAACCATCGTCTCGACGGCCATGCCGACCATCGTTGGCGACCTCGGCGGCGTCGAGCACCAAACCTGGGTGACGACCGCTTACCTGTTGGCCTCGACCCTGGTCATGCCGATCTACGGTAAGTTCGGCGACACGTTGGGCCGCCGAAACCTCTTCCTCATCGCCCTGACCATCTTCACGGGCGCTTCACTCGTCATCTCGTTCTCCACGAGCTTCTGGTTCTTCGTGATTTTCCGCGCCATCCAGGGCCTGGGCGGCGGTGGCCTCATGATCCTCGCCCAAGCGATCATCGGTGACATCATTCCGGCCAAGGAACGCGGTCGCTACATGGGCGTCATGGGGTCCGTTTTCGGCATGTCCGCCGTGATCGCCCCGTTGCTCGGCGGATTCTTCGTGGATCACCTGACCTGGCAGTGGTGCTTTTACGTCAACGTTCCCCTCGGCATCATCGCCTTGATCGTGGCGTTGATTTACCTCAAGTTGCCGTCCCATAAGGCACAACATCGCATCGATATTCTGGGCGTCATTTTCCTGTCCATCACCACCACCTGCCTCATCTTCTTCACCGACTTCGGTGGATCCAATGATCACGGCTGGAGTGTACTGGAAACCTGGATGTGGGGCGCCGGCGCCCTGGTGGCGGGTTGCGTCTTCGTGCTGGTTGAATCTAAGGCCAGCGACCCCGTGATTCCGCTGACCCTGTTCAAGAACCGCATCTTTATCATCGCGACGGCCATCGGCTTCTTCCTCGGTATGTGCATGTTTGCCGCGCTGGCCTTCATCCCCACCTTCTTGCAGATGTCCACCGGCACCTCGGCGGCCGCCTCCGGTCTTTTGATGCTGCCGATGATGGCGGGGCTCATGCTGACCTCGATCCTCTCCGGTAACTTGATCTCCAAGACGGGGAAGTACAAGATGTACCCGATTCTCGGGACGCTGATCACGGCAGCGGTCATGGTCTGGATGACATCCCTCTCGGCGGACACCGCCGTGTGGATCATCTGCACGATGCTCTTCGCCTTTGGCGTGGGTCTGGGACTCATCATGCAGGTCGTCGTCCTGGTGGTGCAGAACTCGGTTCCGTTTACCCAGCTTGGCACCGCAACCAGTGCGAACAACTACTTCCGCGAGATGGGCTCCTCGGTTGGCGTGGCCATCTTCGGCGCGATGTTCACCTCGCATTTGTCCGAAAAGCTGACGGATCTGTTCAGTTCCCTCCCGCCCCAGGCCGCCAAGGCAGCGCAGGGCAGTGGCGTGGGTGGCGACGCCGCGTCGTCGCTGACCCCGTCCATGCTGAACAAAATGCCGGATTTCTTGAAGGACGGCGTCGTGAAGGCCTATGCCGAATCATTGGCTCCGGTCTTCTGGTACCTGCTGCCCTTCATGGCCTTGGCCTTCATCCTGTCGCTCTTCCTCAAGGAGATTCCGCTTCGATCGGTCTCCGGCATGGTGGCTCGCGGAGAAGCCATCGACGGCGAAGAGGCCGAGCAGGCTTATCAAAATCTGCATACGGGCCAGTTCCCGGTCGTCCCGATCACCGGATCCACGCGCGTGGTGTCCTCCTCTGAGGATTCCTCCGGCTCCGAATCATCTCGGAACGGCGACGCAACGGCCCACCAGGAGGACGAGCCCGGCGAGGGGGCATCCAACGACGCGACGACCGCTACGCATCGCGGCCGCCACGTCTCGGACTCCCCCGTGGATGCCGTGCCGGACACCTCGAACCGTGATGTGAGAGACTCCTAGCAATAGGCCACGTCACTAAATTCGCCCTTGTCAGGCGGTCAAAATGAGATTTCGCCCCGAACCTTCGTGATCCCGATCAAATGAAGGCTCGGGGCGGAATAGCTTCCAGCCTGACCTGGTTACATGAGCTGAATAGGGATCACGTGGTCCCGAGCCGATCGACAAGGAATCGAGGAACTGTGAAACTCGCAGAACAGATCGTCCAACAACTGATCGAAGCCGGTGTTCATCGCATTTACGGCATCGTCGGTGACTCTCTCAACCCCATCGTCGACGCGGTCCGGGCAACCGGTGGTGCTAAGAAGGGCGGCATTGACTGGGTGCATGTCCGCCACGAGGAAGCTGCGGCATTTGCCGCCGGAGCGGAAGCACAGCTGACCGGCGAGCTCGCCGTGTGCGCCGGCTCGTGTGGCCCCGGCAACCTTCACCTCATCAACGGTCTCTTCGACGCCAACCGCTCGAAGGCACCGGTTCTGGCCATCGCATCGCAGATTCCCAGCGTGCAGATCGGCCAGGGCTATTTCCAGGAGACTCATCCGGAACGCCTGTACGAAGAGTGCTCGGTCTACAACGAACTCATCTCGACGACGGATCAGGCTCCCCGCGTGCTGGCCTCGGCGATTCGCTACGCCGTGGGCAAGTCCGGAGTTTCCGTCGTGACCTTGCCCGGCGATTTGGCCGATGAAGACTCCAGCGCGGAAGCCCCGAAGATCGGAACGCTTCGCCGTTCCCCCAAGGTCCCCGAGGACTCCACCATCGCCGAGTTCGCCGAGGCCATCAACGCTGCCGAAAAGGTCGCGCTGTTCGTCGGTGCCGGCGCCAAGGGTGCACACGACACCGTGATCGAATTGGCCGACAAGGTGGGTGCGCCGATCGGCCACTCGCTACGCGGCAAGGATTTCATCCAGTACGACAATCCCTTCGACGTCGGCATGACGGGCCTGTTGGGCTACGGCGCGGCGGCCGAAGGTATTCACGACGCCGACCTCATGATCATGCTCGGCACGGACTTCCCCTACGACCAGTTCTTGCCAGACACCAAGACCATCCAGGTCGACACGGCCCCTGAACACATGGGCCGCCGCACCGACGTGGATCTCCAGATCGAGGGCAACGTCTTGGAGACTCTGCAGAAGGTCTTGCCGCTCGTGCAGCGCAAGTCCAACCGCAAGTTCCTGGAGAAGCTCCTCAAGCGCCACGACACCATCATGAACAAGGCCGTCGGCGCCTACACGCGCAACGTGGAGAAGCACAAGCCGATCCACCCGGAATACGCGGCTTCGCTGCTTGACCAGGTGGCCGACAAGGACGCCATCTTCACCGCCGACACGGGCATGTGCAACGTCTGGTCCGCTCGGTACATCAACCCGTTGGGCACCCGTCGCCTGATCGGTTCCTACCTCCACGGGTCGATGGCGAATGCCTTGCCGCAGGCCGTGGGCGCTCAGGTCGCCTACCCGGATCGCCAGGTCATCTCGATGTCCGGCGACGGCGGACTCTCGATGCTCATGGGCGAGCTCGCAACCGCCGCGATGTACCAGCTTCCGCTGAACATCGTCGTCTTCAACAACTCGACCTTGGGCATGGTCAAGATGGAGATGATGGTCGACGGGTTGCAGGACTTCGGAGTGGATGTTCCGGACATCAACTATGCCGACGTCGCCAAGGCCATGGGCTTCCACGCGGAACGCGTCACGGACCCGAAGAAGCTCAAGAAGGCTTACGAGGACGCCCTGTCCCACAAGGGCCCGAGCGTCATCGAGGTCATCACGGATCCGCTGGCCCTTTCGGTTCCTCCGCAGATCGACAACAGCATGGTCTTCGGATTCGCGACGGCCATGTCCAAGATCGTCTTCAACCGCGGTGCGGGCGAAGCCGTCTCGATGGCCCGTTCCAACCTGCGCAACATTAATGCCCTGAGGTAGAACTCTCGCGGCTTGCCGTAGCCCCGATCTTTCGTCCCCGCGACGAAAGATCGGGGCTTTTTTCGCCCACGCTCCGCACATCACCGCCGGAGGTCGGGCTACCTGGCCGCTGCGATCCGGTCGAGTTCCTGTCGCAGAATGACGAGGGTTTCCTCGGAACGCTCCGGATCCACCAACAAATGAAGCGCCAACCCGTCGATCAGGGCATGCAACCGAGCCCCCGCACGATGGTCCCCCTCGCCCTTCAGGGCCGCCGTGAAGCCCATTTCGCGACCCTGGAGACGCTCTACCTGGATCACGCACGCGGAGCGCAAGGCGAGGGTTGCTTCATTGCGAATACGTGTCAGCTCGGGCAACACCGGCGCTTCGGCAATCAAGGCGAGGTTTACTTCTAGCTCCGCCCGACGCTGAGAATCCAACGGCAAAAATTCCGAGAGCACCCTCTCCGCGTGCTCTTTCGGATCGTCTCCCCGAGGAATGGCCCGCGCCCTATCGGTCGCCGCTTTCAACATGAGTCGCGCGGAGAATTCCACCAATTCCGCGCGCGTCGGGAACACGTGACGGAGCGAGCCGACGGCGACACCCGCCCGGTCTGCCACGTTCCGCACGGAGACCGCCGCGACGCCGTCCTCGACGATGGTCTCCCACACGGCTTCGGCGAGCTGCTCCTTGCGGGCATTTTTGTCGATTTTTTTGGGCACTCCCACATGGTAGTACAACCGTGCTAGTATCCGTAATTAGCACAGTCGTACCACAAAGGAGTTCCCGTGATCGTCGCAACCATCGTGGCCTGCGAGATTGGTTTTTGGGTCTTTCTCTTAGCAGGCCTTTCCGCCCGCTACGTGCTAAGGCGGCCCCGCTTAGGCCTCATACTGTTAGCGATAGCTCCGCTCGTCGACGTGGTTCTCCTCTCCGTCACGGTCGCCGACCTACGGGGCGGCGGACAAGCTTCCTTCGCACACACTCTGTCGGCTTACTACATCGGCATTTCCGTGGCCTTCGGCCACACCCTCGTGGCCTGGGCGGACCGAAAATTCGCCCGGCGGTTTGGTCGCGAAGGCGACTCCCCCACCAAGTCCAAGCCTCGTCGGCTATACGGCCGGGAACATATCCGCGAACAGTGGAAGGGCACGGTGCAAGTGTGGGTGGCGGCGCTCATCTCGGCCGGCATTCTCGCCGGGATGGTGTGGATGGTTGGTCAACCGGAGCAGACCAAAGCGCTCTCCGATGGCCTGCGCCCCATCGGTGTCGTCGTGATGATCGACCTCATCATCACGGTCAGCTACACGATCTGGCCTCGCCGAGCCCCATCCGCGAACTCACAGCATGCGCTGGACGGTCTGCCGCGAGAGCCCTCTCAGCCTTCCAGTCCGTCCACGGAGAATTCCGCGGGGCCGGAGCACTCCACCGCCGAGCGGATCCGGTAGAGCATCCTCTCGCTCATCTCGGGAAGGTCCTGGAGGGAGAACCACTGAACGTCCATGGATTCTTCGTCGTTGACGTGTGCCGTTCCGGCCACGTATCGGCATCGGAAAGTCAGGTCGAGAAATTGCGCGTGGTCGCCGTTGGGGAAGGTCTGCGGCGGATTGGCCTTGACCGAGGCCAAGTATTCGACGCGGATTTCCACACCGGCCTCTTCCTCGGCCTCGCGGATCGCCGTCACGGCAGGTTCCTCCCCCGGATCGACGATCCCCGTGATCGGGGTCCAAGCACCGTTATCCGACCGCCGGCACAAGAGGATTCGTTGATTTTCATCCAGAATGACGGCCGTGACACCGGGCATCCAGAGGAGGTCGTGGCCAATCTTCTCGCGAATCTGCACCACGAATTCGGGCGTTGGCATGGGAACTCCTCACTTGCCGGCGTCGATACTCCAACCACCCTACCGGGGCTGGGACAAGCCGTTCAGGAAGATCCGATACACCACACCGCGCCCGCCGCCAGGAACATCCAGGGCCCGAGGGGTAGATAAGCATCGCCACGCACCCGACCCGCCACCAAGAGGGCCACGGCCCATAGACCGGCCGCGATAAAAGAGAATGCCACCCAAGCCACAGCGTGCAGGACCGAGAGAAATCCGCAGGCCCAGCCCAGTATGGGCGCGAGGACGACGTCGCCGCGCCCCAGAGCGCCTCCACCGAGCCAACGCGAGATCACGAAAACGCCCCAGGCCAGGATGGCTCCGGCCAGGGCGGTGATAACCCGGCGGGGTTCCGAAGCCGTCACGGCGGCCGCACCCAGGCTGAACACTCCTATGGGATACAGGGGCAGAGTCAGCTTCCGAGGAAGACGGTGGCTGATCGCATCCACCCAGGCGAGGCGGCCACCCAACGTCATGTAGGCCAGAAGGCACGGGAGAACGCACACCGCAGCGAGTTTCCCCTCAGGTCCCGCCTCCCACCACGAGCACAGCGTGGCACCCACGGCACGCCCTTAAGACCCGAATCGACGCTGCCGACCCGCGAAGTCCCTCAAAGCTCGGAGGAAATCCACTCGCCGAAAATCCGGCCACAAGGCTTCACAGAAATAGAACTCGCTGTAGGCCGACTGCCACATCATGAATCCGGAGAGCCGCTGTTCGCCGGAGGTGCGAATCACCAGGTCGGGGTCCGGCTGTCCCCGCGTATAGAGGTAGCTTGAGATGTCCTCCGAGGTCAGACGATCGGCGATTTCTTCGGTGCTTTGACCTTCTGCGGCGGCGTCGCGCAGGAGTTCCCTCACCGCATCGACGATCTCTTGACGCCCTCCATAGCCCACCGCAATGTTCACGTGCAGGCCTTCGACCTCGGCGGTCTGCTCGGTGACGTCTTGCAAAATCGACGGGAGATCATCCGGCAAGAGGTCCAAGGCGCCCACGGGCTGCAGACGAGCGATCTGGCTTTCTCCAAGCTCTCGCAGCAGGTCTTGGATGACACCGAGGAGGTCTCCCAATTCGGAGGCCGGACGCTTGAGATTCTCCGTGGAGAGCATGTACAACGTCACGACGCCGATCTTCAGTTCCCGGCACCAGCCGAGAAATTCGATGATCCGTTCGGCGCCCTTCTGATGACCATGCTTGGTGGTTTGCCCCATGAGGGCGGCCCACCGCCGGTTTCCGTCCACCATGACGCCGACGTGCTGCGGCAGGCGATCCGCAGGGATGGAAGCCGTGAGATTCCGCTCGTACACGCTGTACAGAGGCTTTGAAAGCTTCATGGCTGTCCTTCGGATCGTCGAGGCTGGGAGCCTGTCGCACTGGACCTTCCAGCGAGTTCGCGTTCCTTAACCGTACCCGTTCGTGCCGACGTTCGATGCCGATTCCACAGCCACGGAGCAAACCACCAGGGGCCAGGAATAGAATGATTCGAACGTTAAGGGTTCGAGAGGGGCATCAGCATATGAGTTCGTCGGGCCGGCCTTCTCCTTCTGAGGAGCATCGACCAACGTCTGGCGGAAGCCACTCGACGGCGCCTCGCGAAGGGACCGAGGCACCGTGGGGCGAACGCGCGCGCGAAGCGACCCGCATCGCTTCGTCCCACATTGAAGACGCCGCCAACCGCGCCGCGCAGGGTTTCCACGAGATTCTCGAACGGAAACCGCTCTGGCGTGGCTGGATCCACGCGTCTTTCGCCCCAGTAGCCTTCGCGGCAGGCATTGTGCTGATCGTTTTGGCGGGTGGAGGCGCGGTGTCCGCCGCATGCGCCGTCTTCGGTGCCACGAGCGTGATCTTGTTCGGGGTTTCAGGCATGTACCACCGAGCCTATTGGCGGGGCCGGACCCGGATGACGTTCAAAAGATTGGATCACTCCAATATTTCGCTCATCATAGCGGGAACCTATACCCCGTTGGCCCTGGTCATGCTGGACCAACCCAAAACGGCAATCCTGCTCTGGAGCATCTGGGCCTGCGCGGTGCTCTTGATCCTCTTTCGGGTGTTCTGGACCGGTGCCCCTCGAATGCTCTACACGCCGTTGTACGTCGTCATGGGGCTCATGGCGCTGTTTTTCCTGGGCGACTTCTGGTCGGTCAGCCCCACGGCAACGCTGTTGATTTGCGCTGGCGGAGTGTTTTACATCGTCGGGGCCGTTTTCTACGCCCTTAAACGACCCGCGCTCTCACCGCGGGTCTTTGGCTTCCACGAGCTCTTCCACGTGTGCACCATCTTTGGCTTCGCCTGCCACTACACGGCCGTCGTGTTTGCGCTGTACGCCTAAGGGTCAGCGGCGTTCCGGGTCGACGCCGGGAGTTCCGTTGACGTTCGTGCGCGCCTGCACGGAGTCATGTCCGGCATCCGCGAGATCCTCGGATGAACCGTCGACTTGTTCAGCTTCTCGTCGCTCTTCCTCGCGCGCCATCGCGTAATCGAACCTATTTTTCAAGCGTCGCTGACGCCGCGTGTGGTCCAAGCCCACCAAAATGATGAGCACCGCGAGGAGCAACGTGATGAGGAAGCCGATGACCCCGGGCGAGACCTGATTGGCGTCCAAACCTGGTTTGAGGCTCGGCGATTCATCGGCTGCCAGGACGAAATTCGCTACATTGACTGCCACCATCATTGGCCTGATACACCTTCCCCAGCACCTGAAGCTGTGCCGGACAGGTCGATTCCGGCATCGAGGCTGTGTTCCGGAAGGGTCGACTCGACCCGGCTCGCCGCGAGGACGTAGTCCTCATACGGCCAAATTTCCCGTTGAAAATCCGTGGACACGGCGAAGAAGAACCCGGTGGGGTCCACCTGCGAAGTGTGCGACTTTAACGCGGCGTCTCGAACCTCGAAATAGTCTCCGCACGGAATCTGCGTGGTGGTCTCGTGCCGCGAAACCGGCGGGGCGCCTTCTGGCTCCGATTCGGCCAAACGCGCCATGAACTCGGCATAGGGCGAGTCCATGCCTCGCTCCTCTAACGCGTGGTGCAGGGCCAGGAAGCGGTCGGTATTGAACGCCATGTCGTAGTACAGCTTGGAGGGCTCCCACGGCGTGCCCTCGCCCAAGTAGCGGCGAGGATCCCCCGAGGCTTCCCAGGCCTCCGTGGCCACTTTATGGGCCATGATGTGGTCCGGATGCGGATAGCCGCCGTTCTCGTCGTAGGCGAGCAACACGTGAGGCCGAAATTCACGAACCACCCGAATGAGTGGGGCCGCGGCACGTTCCAGCGGCGTCGTCGCGAAGCATCCCCACGGCAACGGGGGTAGCGGGTCACCTTCCGGCAGTCCGGAATCCATGAAGCCCAACCACCGGTGTTCCACGCCCAGAGCTGCTTGGGCATTGGCCATCTCACGACGACGCAGCCCCGGAAGGTCCCAATGAGCTCGCGGATTCTCCTCGACGGCCGGATTCAAAATCGACCCTCGTTCTCCGCCGGTGCATGAAACCACCATCACGCGTGCACCGCGCCGAGCGTAGGCGGCCATGGTGGCGGCACCCTTGCTGGACTCGTCGTCAGGGTGCGCATGTACCGCGAGGATTCTCAATCCGCTGTAGTCGTCCCCGAGCGTGGGCGCGCTTGAGTTTGTCGCCGCGGCGGAGCCGGGTTCCTGAGCGGTTGTCACGTACGGACACCTCATTCTTTTCGATACAGTAGAGAGTGCTTCAGGGCCGTCCATCAGATTCTCCCGAGAACGTCTCACCGACGTGGTCGACCCGCAGATCAACGGACAGGTTTTCCCCACATTGACCACACCCACTCTAGACCAGCGTTATGGCACATCGCGTCCCCACCGTCGCCTTTCGCGACGAGCTTGGTGGGTCATTGTGGGAGCGCTAGTGGCCGTGGGAGTACTCCTTGCCGCTTGGATCGCGTATGGAAACTCACGTGCGCCAACCTTTAAAGAGGTCAGTTTCGACGATTCCCGAGCGACCGACGTCACCTTGGATTTCGACCTGACCAAGGAACCGGAAGATACGGTCACGTGCGCGGTGCAGGCCTTGAACGACCAACACGCGATCGTCGGTTGGAAGGAAGTCACCATCGGCCACGTGCCCGAGGATCAACTCCGCGAAAAAACCTCGCCACACCGCGTCAATCTTCGCACCACGTCACAAGCTCATACAGCTACCGTCGATTCCTGTTGGACAACAAGATAAGCAAACTGTCTTTCCCTTCCGCGAGGCGGTCGCTATAGTAGGAGTTTGACTTCTCCCGCCACGGGTATGCCCGGGCGGGTTTTATCTATCTGTCAAGACGTCGCGGGCAGGGCCGACCTCCCGCTGGAACCACCGCGGAAGGCCCGCGGGTGCAGCGTCGCATCAAGGAGACAAAATGTCGGAAGAGACCACCGAGAACGGCACGTGGCTGACCCAGGAGGCGTACGACCGCCTGCAAGCCGAGCTGGAGGAGCGCGAGGGTCCTAAGCGTCAGGACATCGTGGACCGCATCGAAGCCGCCCGCGAAGAGGGCGACCTCCGTGAGAACGGTGGCTACCACGCGGCCAAGGAAGAGCAGGGCAAAAACGAGGGCCGCATCGCCCAGTTGCGCTACCTGCTCGAGAATGCAGAGGTAGGCGCCAAGCCCGAAGATAACGGCATCGTCGAGTCCGGAATGCTCGTCGAGGCGGAAATCGGTGGCAAGAAGATCACCTTCCTGCTGGGAAGCCGCGAAGTCGCCGAGACCCTTGCCGGAGACCAGGACATCCAGGTCTTCTCCGAGAAGTCCCCCATGGGACAGGCCATCACCGGCCACAAGGTGGGCGACCAGCTCAGCTACAAGGCACCCAACGGGAAAGAAATCTCCCTCAAGGTGCTCTCGGCTAAGCCGTACTAAGCGTCCTCAATGTCACCAAAGGGGCCGGTTTTCGCACACAGCGAAAACCGGCCCCTTCGCGTAGTTCAGAGAGAACCGTGGGGTTTGGTGAGTCAGCCCACGACCATCGGCTTGAACCCTTCGGCTTCCAGGGCCTGTAGGACTTCGTTACTGTGTTCTTCGCCCTTGGTTTCCATATCGATGGTGATCGACACGTCTCCCATGGAGAGCGAACCACCGACGCGGGTGTGATCGACCCCCGTGACGTTCGCGTCGCATTCCGAGATGATCCGAGAAATATCGCGTAGCTCGCCCGGGTGGTCGGTGAGCATGATCTTGACCGTGAGGTACCGGCCGGCCGCCGAGAGACCTCGCTGAATGACCTTCAGCATGAGCATGGGGTCAATATTTCCCCCGGACAGCAGGCAGACGGTCGAGCCCAAATTTCCGTACTTTTCATTGAGCTTGCCATTCATCAGGGCCGCCACACCCACGGCTCCGGCCGGCTCGACGACCAACTTGTTGCGTTCGATGAGGAAGATCAGGGCTCGAGCGAGGTCGTCTTCGGTGACCGTCACGACGTCGTCCACCAGCTCCTTGATGATGGAGAACGGCAACTGTCCCGGACGCCCCACCGCGATGCCGTCCGCGATGGTGGAGACCTTCTTGAGGGGTACCAAGGCATCCGCAGCCAGCGACGGCGGATAGGCGGCGGCGTGCTCGGCCTGCACCCCGATCACCCGGATCTTCTTGCCCGTCTTCGCTTCGTGGTGCTTCGCGGCAATCGCGACGCCCGCCAGCAGGCCTCCCCCACCGACGCCGGTGATGATCGTATCGACCTCCGGAACCTGCTCGATGATTTCCAGACCCAATGTCCCCTGGCCCGCAATGATGTGCTTGTTATCAAACGGGTGCACGAACACCGCGCCGGTCTCTTCGGCGTAGCGCTGTGCTTCCGCGAGGGCTTCGTCCACCGTGTTTCCGTGCAGGATCACGCGAGCGCCATGGCCCTGTGTTGCGGCGATCTTCGGCAAAGCGGCGCCCTGAGGCATATAGATGCGCGCATCGATCCCGAGCTTGGAGGCGGCCAATGCCACGCCTTGAGCGTGGTTGCCCGCGGACGCGGCGACGACGCCACGAGCTTTCTCCTCGTCGCTGAGTTGGGCAATACGGTTGTACGCACCACGAACCTTGAATGAACCGGACCGTTGGAGGTTCTCGCACTTGAAGTGAACCGGCGACCCGATTTTGCGTTCCATGGCCCGGGAGTGGGCGATGGGCGTCCGTTCAATAATCCTTCCCACGAGCGCGGCGGCCTGCTCGACGTCGTCGATCTGGACGGGGAGATTCTCCAAAGGATTCACTGGTTCAACCTTCATTCTGTGCATGAAGCCCCACCAGGTCGGTAGGGCTTCACGGTCAATCTACTGTCACTCGGGATGAGTCGTCGAGGTCGGCTAGGACGCGTCCGACCCATGAGATGCGGTCGGCTTCTCCGAGTCCGAATCGGAATCGGTCACCGACTTTTTGGCTTCCTTGAGCTTCGCCTTAGCCTTCTGGGCGGCAGACTTCTTCTCCCGCTTCTCAATTTCCCATTGATAGGCAAACGGGGTCGTCCGAATGTTCTCGTCGTGCTCCCATCCGCGGTTAGCCAGGTAGCGAACCACGGTGTTGACGACGGCGAGCACCGGGACAGCAAAGAGGGCGCCCAAGATGCCCAAGACGGTGGACCCGAGGGCGACCGCGAGGACCACGGCAAGCGGGTGCAAAGACACCGCACGGCCCATGACGAGCGGCTGAAGAATATGCGACTCGATCTGCTGAACCAAGAGCACCGCAATCAACATGATCAAGGCGTTGATCGGGCCATTGGCCACCAAGGCCAGCAGCACAGCGATGACCCCGGAGAACAGCGCACCAATCACGGGGATGAACGAGCTGAGGAAAACAAGCACGCCCAGCGGGAAAGCCAGCGGCACCCCGAGAATCAATGCGGCGATGCCAATACCCAGGGCATCCACGAAGGCCACCAATACCTGGACACGTGTGTAGGAAACCAGCGAATGCCAGCCTCGGCGTCCGGCACCGTTAACGGCTTTCTGTGCCTTGCGAGGAATCAGCTTGACCAAGAAGAGCCAGATACGCTCTCCCTCCAGCAAGAAGAAGATCAAGGTGAAGAGCGCGATGAGCAGCCCGGTGCCGATCTCACCAGCGGTCGATCCCGCAGCCGCCGCGCCGCTCAGCAATTGGCTCGAATTATCCTTGGCGGCTTTGGTCACCGAGCTGATGGCGTTGTCGACCTGATCCACCGAGAGCTGCAACGGGCCATCCGACAGCCACGTCATGAGCTGGTGGTAGCCAGAGACCACCTGGTCCGAAAGCTCGGAGAAGCCCTTGACCATTTGCTGACCCACCAGGGCAAGCAAACCCAAGACCACAATGATGGCACCCAACTCCACGATCGCCGTCGCGATGCCTGCGCCGACCTTCCTGCGGCGAAGCCACAGAACAAACGGGGAAAGGAGGCCCGCGATGAGGGCGGCCACAAGGACTGCCGTGATGATGGTGCTGACGGACCGGCTGAGGTACACCAACACCCCTGCCATCGTGAGAATGACGATGAGCCGCCAGGACCACGCGGCCGCCACGTTCAGGCCATACGGAATATCGGGATTGCGGAAACGGTCCGCCGATCCCCCGCCGTGGTCCAGGTGGGACTCAGGGGAAGAATCTGAGGTCGCTCGAGAGGTCGAAGTCATAGGTTTCATCATAGGGGCTATACCAAGCGCCTCAACACAAAGCGGGACCCCGCCCGAAGGTGAGGTCCCGCTTTAGTCCGAGGCTGAGCTCGGGTAAAAGCTAGTTTCGCGGCATAAAGTAGCTGGCGAGGCGGAGGATCTCCACGTAGAGCCAGACGACGGTGAGGATCAGGCCGAAGGCCAGACGCCACGATTCCTGCTGCGGGATGCCGGCCTTGAGGGCGCCGTCGATGTGCTGGAAGTCGGAGATCAGGCACACGCACGCCATGACCACGGCGAGCAGGCCAATGATCACGCCCAACGGGATACCGAAAACGGTGATGTCACGCATCGAGCTACCCGTGAAGGCGCCGTACACGATGTTGCCTACCATGAAGACGAGGTAGGCGATCATGCCGATGCCCACGACCTTGGCGACCTTGCCCGAAATGCGCACACCCTTGGCAAACAAGGCCAGCATTCCCAGGAAGACGACGAGCGTGGAGACCACGGCCATCAAGACGATTCCACCGAATTGCGATTCGAAGGACTTAGACAATGCCCCGAGGAAAGCGCCTTCACACACCGAATACGCGATGATGAGGCCCGGCGAGACCTTCTTCTTGAAGATGACGACCATCGCCAGAACGAAGCCGATGATGCCGAAAACTATGCCGATCATGCCAAGGAACCAGCCGACCGCTCCGCCAACGGCGATCAGGCCGAGCATGCTGAGGGTCTTGACCACGACGTCGTCCATCGTGGCGCGCTGAGTTTCCTGCGGGCCGGCCGACGGCGCGTTGTACATCTGGTTCAGGGACGCCGCGTCGTGCCCCTGTCCGTACTGTTGCTGCCCGTAGCCGCCCTGCTGGGCATAACCTGCGGACTGACCGTACTGGCCCTGTTGGCCGTAGGCCGTTTGCTGACCGTAACCGGCGTACTGGCCGGCGTGAGCGTAGTCGTTGCGCTGCGCATCTTGATCCATGCGCCTGATCAGGGGATTTCCACGTCCCATGGGATTCCTCAATTCTCAAGCGGTGGTTCACATCGGCCACGCGTAGGACAAAGTGTGCGAGCCGGAACGAACCGGTGTTCCCTCAAGTCTACAGGCCGGAATCTCGGGACGGGAGCGTCTACGGTGTGCGTACGCTCAGAGAAAATTGAACAATCTACGGTGCCCCAGGTGGGACTCGAACCCACACTGAACGGATTTTAAGTCCGCTGCCTCTGCCGATTGGGCTACTGGGGCGAGAGCACCCCGCATCATTGTGAGCAATGATGCGGGGTGGCGTCCTCGCTGTCCCGCCGTGAGACGGGACGGCACATGATGATATTACAGGTGCGCCTTGGTTTCCTTGGGTGCCGTGTTGGTGGCTTCCTGGAAAGGCAAGCGCGGTTCACGCTCGTTACGGATCGGCGAGGTATCGCGGCCGAACACCAGGCTGAGCAACCAGTTGGCCGCCACGCGAGTGGTGCGCTCGACGGTCGGAATGGCCATGCCGTGGTAGCCACGGTGCATGAGCCACGCCAAGGGGCCTTCGAACGAACGCCCCTTGATGTTCGCGACGCCCTTGTAGGAACCGAGACCGGCAACCGCGCCGATGTTCTCGTGGTAGTAATCCTTGAGCTCGCCACCGTTGCGTGCTGCCAGCAAGTTTGCGGCCAAGGTCAGTGCCTGGCGCGAAGCGTGCTGAGCGTTGGGGACGCAGAATCCGCCGGGGCCCTTGCCCGTGAGATCCGGGACGGCGGCGTTGTCGCCAGCGGCCCAAGCGCCCTCGATCACTCCGTCGTCGCCGGTGACCCGCAGGTCGGCGCCCACACGAACACGTCCGCGTTCGTCGATCGGAAGGCTCGAGTTCTTGAGGAACGGCGCGGCCATAACACCGGCGGTCCAGATGAGGGTCTGCGTTTCGACCTCGCCCGCCGGGGACTTATCCGCCATGTTGATGAGCTTGCAGGTGTCGCCGTCGACCTCACCCAAAGAGGTGTTCAGCAAGACCTCGATGCCGCGGGAGCGCAGGTGCGCCACCACAGATTCGGCGCGGTCCTCGGGGACCTCCGGCATGATTCGGCCCATGGCCTCGACCATGACGAAGCGCAGGTCGGAAACGCGGAGGCGGGAGTTCCGGGAAACGGCGTCACGAGCCATATCTTCCAGCTCGGCGATCGTCTCGACACCGGCGAACCCGCCGCCCACGACCACGAAGGTCAGGGCGCGACGACGCGCGTTCTCGTCCTTTAGCAACGAAGCGGTCTCGATGCGATCCAGCACCCAGTTGCGCACGTGCACGGCTTCTTCGATGGTCTTCATGCCGATGGCGTTTTCGGCCAGGCCCGGAATGGGGAAAGCACGGGTCACGGAACCGGCCGCGACGACGATCTGGTCGTACTTCAACTCGTAGGTGTCGCCGTCGTCGTTGGCACGGAGCGTAGCGGTCTTGGCGTGGTGATCGATGTTCTCCACGCGGGCACCGAGGATTTCACAACCGCTGAGATGCTGCCGCAGCGGCACCACGGCGTGACGGCCCTCGATCTGGCCGGCCGCAACCTCGGGAAGGAAGGGCTGGTAGGTCAGGTAAGGGTTCGGGTCGACCACGGTCACGACGCCGCCGGAAGCCTTGATCGCAGACTGAATCTGCTTGGCGACGGTGAAGCCCACGTAGCCGCCACCGACGATCAGGACACGAGGGCGATCGTTCGCCACTTGATTAAAAGACATGGTAAAAATGCTACTCCCTTTGGTTTCGTGCGGGATTCGACAATCTCGATTTCCCATGATGCCACCGAAATGATGGCGCCGCTATCTGACAATCCACAGGATTACGCCCGTGGTCCCCAAAAATCCGTGGACCGGCGTTGCGATTCACCGTCGGAGTTGCGCCGTCTGCGGCCCCACCCCCAGTATTCCACTATCGCGCGGTGCGGCGGGTGAGGCGGCGACCCGAGGATCCGACGCAATCGCGCTACGGTGCCCGCGGCGATCAGCCACATCCATGCGGCCACCGCCACGAGCAGAATGACGGGAAGCAAGAGTTTGACCTCCGAGGTCGGCTGAGGTTGAGGCGCGGCCACCGGGTCGATTTTCTCCCCCACCGCGTGCTCCGCTTCCGGTGGTTGACTCGGCTCATCCGTCGGCACGGCCCGCCGGTGAATCTTGGCCCAGGCTTCGACGGAACCAAGGGGGTTCTCGTGAACGCCCCCGACGTCCTCCTCGCGGGTCAACGCGGCGGCCGGATCCACCGCACCAAACCCATACTCCGGGTCACGTCCAGGAGCACCCTGATCTTTCGCCGTGGAAATGAGCCGCTGAATGATCTGAGAGGCGGATTCGTCCGGAAACTTCTGCCGCATCAGTGCGACGACGCCCGAAACCATCGGCGCCGACCCGGAGGTTCCCGACCACAGCCCGTACTGGTTATTCGGCATAGCGCCGATGAGATCCTCGCTGGGCGCCGCGACGGCGATGGAGATCCCCTGCGAGGACGAATCCCACGAGGCACGGCCCGACCTGTCGATCCCACCGACCGAGACGACGCCCGGGATGGTCGACGGAGCGCCCACTTGGGTCACCCCGGATCCACGGTTTCCCGCCGAGGCCACCACCACGACGTCGTGGTCTTGCGCGTATTGAAAGGCCGAGTCCCAGGATTCCGGCCAGGTGGTTTTTGAGGACCCGATCGACAGGTTGATGACTTGGGCCCCGGAGTCCACCGCCTGTTTGACGGCCCGCGGAATCTGATCGTCTACACTCACCCCACCGGGATTCTCGGTGCCCAACCACGTGGAAATCGGGATGATCGACGCTTCCGGTGCCACACCGATGACGCCAGCACCCTGCCCCGGTTCGCCCTTCGGCGCCTGGTCAGCGTCACGGCCCGCATGCCCATGCCCAGCGATCATCGACGCCACCAGCGTCCCGTGTTCAGGCTCAGCTCCGATGGGTTTCCATCCATCAGCGCTGCCGCCTCCGGACACGTCGTGTCCCTTTTCGACGGAGCCTTGTAAGTCCGGATGATGAGCGTCCACGCCCGTATCGATCACGGCAACTTTGACGCCCTTCCCGGTGGACTTCTTCCACGCGTTCCGGATACCCAGTTCGTCGAGCCAGTACTCGTGATTGCGCACGTCGTCGCCGTGGGAGGGACCCGCCGTGGCCGAAGGTGCCGGGCCGGGTTCCGCTGTCGCTACGGGCACCAAGCCCACGGCAAGGATCCCGGAGACGATCAGCGCACCGGTGGCCCGGATCGTGCGCCTCATCGTCATGACGCGCTACTTTCTGGACGCGGCAACGGAGAGGGCGATGCCGTCCAAAATGTCGTGTTCGCTGGTGATCGCCGTCGTAATGCGTCCGTCGGTCAGCTCGCTCACACGCTCGGCGATCCGAGACCAAATTTGAGCGCCGGCGCCAATGACGTCGGCGCGACCTTCATGCATAAAGCCCAGGGCTCGTCGCTGAGAGGTGGTCATCGTGGTCAGCTCGCGCGCCGCAGATACCACCTCAGTAATCGGCATCTCGTGGCCATGAATGCGGTCGGCGTCATAGGACTCTAGACCGAGTGCTTGGGCGGTGACGGTCGTGACCGAGCCGGCAACCCCGATGAGACGCGTGGCGGTGCCCACCGGAACGGAGTCGAGGACCGTGGTGATCGCGGCATCGACGTCGTGCACGAGGCGCCGAATTTGCCCTTCGGCCGGCGGGTTCGAGCTCAGGTGGCGCTCCGTCAGCCGCACACTTCCGATGTTGACCGACCGGGAGGCGACGACGCCGTTGTCGTCACCCAACACGAACTCGGTCGATCCGCCTCCGACGTCGACGACGAGCGATCGCCCCGACCCTGCGGCGTCGATGGTTGCCGCCGCGCCCAAGAAGGACAACTCGGCTTCCTCCGTGCCGGAAATAACTTCGGGAACGACTCCGCCCAAACGATCGGATATTCCCTGGATGAAGGCCTGCCGGTTTCCAGCGTCGCGCGTGGCGCTCGTAGCGACCATTCGAACGTGCTTGACCTTGTGCTTCTTCAGCAACGACGCGTAATCATCCGCCGCCTCAAAGGTGCGGTCCAGGGCTGCTTGGGAGAGCCACCCCGTAGCGTCGACTCCTTCGCCCAGCCGCACAATGCGCATCTGCCGTACGACGTCCTGAATCTTCGGATGCGTGCCCTCGGCCGGATGCTTCTCGATCTCGGCGATCAACAACCTGATCGAATTGGTCCCACAGTCAATGGCGCCTACGCGCATGAGTTCTTCGTCCCCCTAGGACTCTTCAACGGTCGTCGTATCCTCGCGCCACGACGGGTCGCACGCGCACTGATCGGGCGTCCACCACTGCTCAATCGCGCGCAGAGTTTGATCCCCCATGGGATTAATACCAGTTCCCACGGAGAGCGTGTGACCCAAGACGGCGTGGAGGCACTTAACCCGTTCGGGCATGCCTCCGGCCGAGATTCCATCGATTTCCGGAACCGGGTCCGTACCTGAAGCAACGCGAATGCGCTCCCTTTCGGCCAGGTAATTCCGGTGAGCAGCCCCATAAGCTGCGGCGAGTTCTGGATTCTCGGCGATGCTGTCGGTCATCTCGTACATCAGTCCGGCAGCCTCAAGCCTCGAGGCCGCTTGAGTAATCACGGGGTGCGCCAGGTAGAAGACCGTCGGGAACGGGCTGCCGTTCGCGAGTCGAGGCGCGGTCGCCGCCACGAGAGGGTTACCGCACACGCAGCGCGCCGGGATTTCGACGACGTCGCGGACGGGACGTCCCAGCTGACGCGAAAGGACCTGAAGGTCCCGCGGTGTAGGAGCGAGCGTCGTCGCCGTCACGCCAAAGCCATGAGGCTCGTGGTCCTGAAAATTCTGGGGCACGGGTTTCCTTCTCGGGAGATGCGAGCAGATGGTGATGCTAGTGCGAGGCTTCGGTCAAGGAAGACCACAGGTTGACGCCCCACGAGGGAGGCATCTCCGAGGACGCCTCGGCCGAATCATCCTTCGGCTGCTGGCTGCTTTGATCCTTCCCGGAGACCACATAGGGCGTCTCCCCCGGGTTCACGTAGAACAGCCGTTCGCGAGCCTGCTGCCGAACGTAGTCGTCGTCGTTCCACTGGCTCTCTTGCTTCTTGAGGTCCGATTGCTCCGACTTGAGCTGGTCGATATTTTGCTCGAGGCTCGCGATTTCGGCCTGCTGCGAGAAATATCGGTGGACGGTCGGCGCCAGCGGAATGACGAGCGCGAGAACCACGAGCAGCAGAAGTACAGTACGCCCGGAGAAGCTCCTGGCGGCAACGGGTTCACGGGGTTCATCGACGTCACCCCAATTTTCCTCACCGAGGCCCTTTTCTAGGGGGCGACCCTCGTCGTCGACATCGGCACGTTCGACGACGCGGCGGGGCTGCCGAGTCCCGAAACCCATGAAGTCATCCGCAGGAGAGCGGAGTTCTTCAGACCTCGAGTCTACGGATTCGTCAGCACGGCGACGACGCTTGCGGGGCCGCCGCTTCTTAGCCTGACCCACTCCGAGGTACGTCGACGCGGCGGAGAAGGGATTCTTCATGGCGTATGACCTCTCGGGTGGGGAAGCTGAAGGACGTGAGTTCACTCTACCGAAAGACGCCCCGCCCCGGAGAACCCGGGACGGGGCGTCGCGTCGTCTACCAGTGACGAGAAATTACTTCGCGGTGAACCGCGGGAAGGCAGCGGCGCCCGCGTACGTTGCCGCGCGACCGAGTTCCTCCTCGATGCGGAGCAACTGGTTGTACTTCGCCACACGCTCGGAACGAGCCGGGGCACCGGTCTTGATCTGGCCGGCGTTGGTCGCCACGGCGATGTCGGCAATCGTGGTGTCCTCGGTCTCTCCGGAACGGTGCGAGACCATACAACGGAACTCGTTGGTCTGAGCCATCGTGATTGCGTCAAAGGTTTCGGTCAGCGAACCGATCTGGTTGACCTTGACCAGCAACGCGTTGGCGGCGCCCAGCTCGATACCCTTGCCGAGACGCTCGGGGTTGGTCACGAAGAGGTCGTCGCCCACGATCTGAACTTTGTCGCCCAGTTCGGCGGTAATGGTCTTGTAACCCTCCCAGTCGTCCTCGTCGAGCGGATCCTCGATCGAAACGAGCGGGTAGGCCTCCACGAGCTCACCGTAGTAGGCGGACATTTCCTGTGCCGTCTTGCGGGTTCCCTCGAAGCTGTAGGTGTTGTCGTCCTTGTTGAAGAACTCGGAGGACGCGACATCGAGGGCCAGGGCGATGTCCTTGCCGGGGGTGTATCCGGCCTTCTTGATCGCGTCGAGAATCAGGTCCAAGGCCGCGCGGTTGGAATCCAGGTTCGGGGCGAATCCGCCCTCGTCACCCAGGCCGGTGGCCAGGCCACGATCCTTCAAGACCGACTTCAGGCTGTGGTAAACCTCGGCACCGTAGCGCAGGGCTTCAGAGAAGGTCGGCGCGCCGATCGGAGCGATCATGAACTCCTGGATGTCCACATTCGAGTCCGCGTGCGAACCACCATTGAGGATGTTCATCATCGGGACGGGCAGCACGTGGGCGTTCGGCCCGCCCAAGTACTTGTACAGGGGCAATACCGCAGAATCGGCGGCGGCGCGGGCAACGGCCAGGGAAACACCCAGGATCGCGTTGGCGCCGAGCTTGCCCTTATTATCGGTGCCGTCGAGTTCAAGCATCGCCTCGTCGATGATGCGCTGATCGGTCGCGTCGAGGCCGATGACGACCTCGGAGATCTCGTCAATCACGGCACGGACGGCATCGAGCACGCCCTTGCCGAGGTAGACGGAAGAGTCGCCATCGCGGCGCTCCACAGCTTCGAATTCGCCGGTGGAAGCTCCCGAGGGAACGGCCGCGCGGCCAAAGCCGCCGTCTTCAAGCAAAACCTCAACCTCGACGGTGGGATTGCCTCGTGAATCAAGAATTTGACGGGCGTGAACGTCGATGATGATCGCCATCTGAATGCTCCTTTTGCATCGTGAATGATGGATGGGCTGTTCCTGATCGAGCTTCAACTATGTCGAGGGAAATCGTCCATGACTCCCACGATATCGGCTTGATCTCGGATTCCATGATACCGATTTCCCACATGTTCACACATAAACTCAGGTGATCCCACGTGAAGAATCGGTAAATTCGCGGACGGCGCGGCGCAGAGCCTTTTCCGGATCTACACCACGACGTCGTGCCGCGGCCACCAGGCCCAATAATTCGTGGCCAAGGAGTTCTTCCTCGGCCTCGCTCGAGCCAGGCGCTACGGATTCTGGGGAAACCTGCGAGCCTGCGGTGGTTTCCGAGGCCGACGACGATCCGTCGGCACGTTCTGATCCACTCCAGTGCCCACGTTCGTCCGGGAGAGGGAGGCTCGCCTTGGCCGCCTTGTTAAGTGTCTTTTCGGCGAGAGCCAGAGCCGGCAACGCCGGCGGGATGCCATCAAAGGGATCGCGGCGCTCGGGCTTTTCCGCCCGCTTGATCTCGTCCCAGCGACGGGTGAGATCCTCTAATTCAGCGTTGCCGAGAGGAGCGGTGTCCCCCGATTCACCCGAGCCTTCCCGTCGACCGGGCAACTCGGCTGCTCCCGGCTCACCCTCAGGAGAGGCTTGGCCGGTGAAGACGTGAGGGTGGCGCCGAAGGAGTTTTTCGTTGAGTCCACGCACCACGTCGGCGATCCCGAACCCACCGCGCTCGGCCTCTTGAGCCACAAGCGCGTGGAACACGACCTGAAGCAATACGTCACCGAGTTCTTCTCGCAGCAACGAGAAGTCCACGCCATCGGTGGACTCGATGGCTTCCACGACCTCATAAGACTCTTCGATGAGGTAGCGAACCAGAGATTCGTGCGTCTGTTCCCTGTCCCAGGGACACCCTCCGGGCGCACGGAGGCGATCCATGATGTCTATCAGGCGGGAAAACTCCTCCGCCGCCACTGCGGTTGCTGGCTGATTCACTAGCCCACCACCGGCGCGTCCGAGTATCCTGCCATCACACGTTCGACGATCTCATCTTGTTCCTCGAGCGGAAGGAACGTTGCGTTGGCCGCATTGAGAGTGATTTCGAGGAAGTCTTCGCGCTCGTACCCGAATTCTTCGGCGAGCTTGAGGAATTCGTGGGTCATTGAGGTTCGTGACATCAACCGGTTATCCGGGTTCACGGTGACCGCAAATTCCAGGCTTCGGAGCAGTTCAATCGGATGTTCTCGGTAGGTTCTCGCCCAGTGGTCGGCCGTTGGCTCGGTCGGCTGAGGTTTCCCCACCTCTCCGACCCGCGGCGCGGCGTCCGTCTGCAGATTCGAACAGGGGCACATTTCCAACGCGATGTGTCGGTCGCGAACCCAGGCGGCGACCTCACCCATCCGGTACAAGGACGAAGCAGGCACCAGAGAAATGTCGTGACTTGTCGGAAGGCGGGAGACGTTATCCGCAAGTTCACCGTCCCGCTGACGCCGAACGACGTCTTCCAGAATGCGTACGCCATGGCCAATCCGGAGGGCCCGTCCCTCGACCACGGCCTGGCGGATAGATTCGACGCCGTCGGCCTCTCCCGCGTGCAGGGTGACCGGCAGGAAATGCTGTGCGCAGTACTCGAGGGCTTCCCGATGCTTGCTCGGCGGAAAGCCCAGCTCCGGTCCAGCGAGGTCGAATCCTACGACCCCGCGACGACGATTCCGCACGGCCGCCTGAGCAATCTCGAGGGAGCGGTCGGTATGCCGCATCGCGCACAATATCTGCCGCACGGTGATCGTCGCACCGCGTTCGGCCGCTGCCTCTTCACCCAGGGCAAGCCCTCGGGCCACCGCAGCGATGGCGGAATCGATGTCCAGGCCGTCGCCGAGATGCTGCTCAGGAGCCCAACGAACCTCGCCATAAACGATTCCGTCCGCGGCGGCGTCGAGCACGTATTCCCGAGCCACCCGAGTGAGTGCTGAGGCGCTCTGGAGTACGGCAACGGTGTGTTCGAAGGTGGCCAGATACCGCTCGAGAGATCGGGAATTCGCCGACTCCACAAACCACCGCTCGAGGGCCGCGGGGTCGGTGGCGGGCAGCTCGTGCCCCGCCTCCGCCGCGAGCTCAACAATGGTTTGAGGGCGCAATGCGCCGTCGAGATGGTCGTGCAGGCAAACCTTTGGCAAGGCCGCAATCCAGCCGACGTCGTAGGAGATATCGAACAGCGGCGTGACCACCTGCGCACTCATCGCGAAGCGTTCCTTCGACTCATTGCTGGCATGACCTGACTAGAGGCTCCACTGGGTCAGAGCGTCCGTCATGTGTTCGGGAATGTTGGCGCCCGTACGCGGGAACATCCGAAGCTCCTCGATGTACTGCTGGGCCGGCAACCGGTCCTTGTACTTGACGAAGCTTTCCTCGTCCTCGTAGGAGAAGGACACCTGCGGAGGCACACCAGGGGTGAAACGGAACATCATCGCGATGGGTGAGCCGAAGCCTTCCTGATACGAATCGGACTTGAGCTCCAAGATGTGGAGGGCTTCCTCCGGGACGATGTCGAAGGTCTTCCGCTGATCCCAGAAACCGTTCCGGCGCACGTGGGTCAGGGCATCGTAATAGGAGCCCAGAGCACGGACGCGGATCAGAACCGTCGAGACGTCGCGAGACGAACCCTCCGGCCCGAAGAGCTTCTTCTGGGCCTCACGCATGCGCTGCAGAACATCCGCTTCGGTCAACACCAGGTTGCCGGGTGCAAGCTGAGTGGTCGAGGGCTTCTGCGGCGCAGGCTGAGCCGAGCTCGAGTACGACGGCGAAACGTCGGTCTGGTCCGCCGTCGAAGGAACGGAGTCCGGTAGGTCTGCGGCAACCGACGACGCGGAGGCCGTCTCGGGGCGATCTGACTCGCCATCCCACTGACCGTCGTCGACGACCGAGGGAACCTCTTGCGAACCCTTCGACGATGTGGCGTCGGTTTCTTTCGTGCCCTTCGCGGCTGCTCCGGCGGCTACACCCGCGGCGGCACCAGTTGCCCCGCCGACGACGGCGCCGGTAGCGGCAGCTTTGGAGCCGCCCTTTGAGGAATCGTTCTCGGCGTCCGGGGTGCCCTGAACGGCAGGCTTCTCCGTTACTGGGGCCTTGGCATCGGTGCCCGAGGCCCCGGCGCCCTTCGCAGGGGCCGTTTGAGCTTCACCCTTCGGCGTGGAAGCTGGGGCATCCGTCACGGAGCCGCGCGATTCCGAGCCGGAAACCACCGTCGCGGTGGCCGGGCTGGACGTGATTTTGCCCTCGTCGGCAGACTGCGCGGTGGGCGTACCCAGAACCTCGTTCTGCTCCTGACCCTGAGTCGCGGCCGCCGAGGTGCTCTGAGCATTCTCCGACGCCTGGGGCTTAGCGGCGACGGGACGTTCTACGTCGGTCGGCTTAGCCGTGGCCGCGTCTTTGCCACCCTGGGCGAAGGTGCTCCGCACCACCTGGGTGTAGCCTTCGCGGACCTGCTCGTCGCTGTTCGGGTAGGTGTATTCGATCTCCACCGAGCGCTTCCCGTCGCGCACCGAGGAAATCATGATCTCGGCGCGGCGCCACGGACCATTCTCGCTGGCCTGGCCCGCGGTGTAGAGCTTGGCGACCGGGTCGAACCAGGTCGACTCGGTGTCCACGGTGACCTTGCGCTCGGGCTTCTCGCTCGGCTCCATCACGGCGGTCATTTCGTTGCCGTGCTGGTTGAGCTGCAACGTGGCCACCCGATGCGACTCCATGAGCTTGACGAGCTCGGGCAGACCGTTGGTCGTCGGCAGCTCAGGGCGGTCCGGAAGAGCTCGGACCTTCGAGGACGATGAGGCATCGTCCTGCTGCGCTGCGTCGATCGACTCGTTGGCCGAACCCTGCGCGTCGTCGTCTGAGTTCTTGCGGAAAAGCTTGAAAGCCACGACTCACCTGTGTTTCTGCGCCTACGTCAGACGCGCTCGAGAAGTGCCCCATTCGACGCGGGGCAAGGACTTTTGGACCTATTCTGCCGACAGTCTACCGAGGATCAGCGCTCTTTCGGCACCAGCTGAATTGTCCGTGGCGATCTCATAGGAATCAGCCAGGGATTCCAGGGCTCGGTCGAAGCGTTCCGGGGTGTCGGTCAAGAGGGTCATGAGAGGTTGCCCCTGGCGCACGGTGTCGCCCGGCTTGGCGTGCAAACGCACCCCGGCACCGGCCTGTACCGGATCTTCTTTGCGAGAGCGCCCCGCACCAAGTCGCCACGAAGCGACCCCCACGGCGAGCGCGTCAAGCCGACGTAATGTTCCGCTTTCCGGCGCGGTCACGACGTGGGATTCGCGCGCCACGGGCAATGCGGCGTCGGGGTCTCCCCCTTGGGACCGAATCATGTCACGGTAAACATCCATGGCCCGGCCGTCTACGAGTGCATCGGCGGGATCCTCGTCCACTCCCGACGCGCTCAACATCTCCCGGGCCAAGGCAACCGTGAGCTCGACGACGTCGTCCGGACCGCCACCTGCCAAGACGTCCACGGATTCTTCGACCTCGATCGCGTTACCGACGGTCAGTCCGAGCGGCGTGGACATGTCGGTCAGCAAAGCTGTGGTTTTGACGCCCGCCTCATGTCCGAGGTCGACCATGGTTTGGGCGAGTTCCCGGGCCGTGGCCTCGTCCTTCATGAACGCCCCGGAACCCACCTTGACGTCGAGGACGAGGGAATCCGTCCCCTCAGCGATCTTCTTGGACATGATCGACGACGCGATCAACGGAATGGCCTCGACGGTCCCCGTAACATCGCGGAGCGCGTAGAGCTTCTTGTCTGCGGGAGCGAGTCCCGCACCGGCCGCGCAAATCACCGCGCCCACGCTGCCGAGCAGGGAAATCATGCGTTCGTTGCTCATCGACGCCTGCCACCCTGGAATGGATTCCAGTTTGTCGAGCGTTCCACCCGTGTGCCCTAAGCCACGGCCCGACAATTGCGGGACGGCTACCCCATAGGCGGCAACGAGCGGTGCCAACGGGAGCGTGATCTTGTCCCCTACTCCTCCCGTGGAGTGTTTGTCGGCGGTGGCAATCTTTTGGCCCGGCCCAATGATGGACGAGAAGTCCAACCTCTCGCCGCTGGCGATCATGGCCTGGGTCCAGCGGGCGATTTCCTCGCGGTTCATGCCGTTGAGGTAAATCGCCATAGCCAAGGACGACATCTGTTCATCCGCGACGGCTCCACGCGTGTACGCGTCTACGACCCAGTCGATCTGCTCGCCGGTGAGGCCGAGACGATCTCTCTTAGCTCGGATGACGTCCACGACGTCGAATCGTTCACTCATGGTGACCCCTTGTCTGTACTGATGACTCTTGGCTCTGATCTCGCAGGTTCTGTAGGGCGTTTCCTCCGACGTCCGCGGCTCCGAAGGCTTGCGGAAGCACCTCGTCCATCGTGCGAGGACCCAATGGCGTCATGATTTGCAGATTTGGCGCCCGGTGTTCATTGAGCAATTGACGGCACCTGCCGCACGGCATGATGACCTCGCCGTCACCATTGACACACACGAATTCGCTGAGTGAACCACCTCCGGTGCGGAAGAGGTCTGACACCAAGGAACATTCCGCACACAAGGTGACCCCGTACGATGCATTTTCGATATTCGCGCCGGTGACGAGGCGGCCGTCGGACGTCCTCGCCGCGGCACCGACACGGTATCGCGAATACGGGCTATAGGAATGCTCCAAGGCTTCGCGGGCAGCGAGCATGAGGGGCTCCCACGGAGCCTCTCCGTTCGTGTGGTTCGTGGTGGTCATGCTGCTATTCCTTGACATAGGGGATGCCGCTGGCCGCGGGGCCGCGTGAACGCCCCACCAATCCGGTGACGGCGGCGATGGTGACCAGGTACGGGAGCATCGCGAGGAATTGGCTCGGCACGGTGGTTCCCAGTAGGGACAACACGGACTGCAGGTTGGTCGCGAAACCGAACAAGAGCGCGGCGAACAATGCCCCGAAGGGTCGCCACCGGCCGAAGATCAACGCCGCCAAAGCGATATATCCCTGACCTGCGGTCATGTCCTTATTGAAGCTCGAGACCGAAACCAGCGTAAAGAACGCACCGCCCAACCCGGCAACAGCACCAGCGAGCAAGACGTTGAAGAATCGCAGGCGATTGACCGAAACGCCCAGGGTATCGGCTGCCTTGGGATGCTCCCCCACGGCGCGGGTCCGCAGTCCCCAGCGGGTTTTGGTGAGACCGAACCAGATGAGGAAGACGACCACGTACATCAGGTAAACGATGACGGATTGGTCGAAGAGTACGGGCCCGATCACCGGAATCTTGGAGAGCACCGGGATCGCGAAGCTCGGAAGGTGCTCCGGAGCGTTCAGCCCGACGTCGGTGCGCGAAAGCACCGTGGAATAGAGGAAGCCGGTGAGCCCCGAGACCAGCACGTTGATGACGACGCCCACGATCACCTGATTCACCAGGTATTTGATGGAGAAGGACGCGAGGATCAGAGAGACCAGCATGGAACCGATCATCGCTGCGATCAGCCCGACCCACGCATTATGCGAGACGGTCCCGGCGATGGCGGCCGCGAACGCGCCGAACAGCAGCTGCCCCTCGATCGCGATATTGACGACGCCGGATCGCTCACACAGCAATCCGGACATCGAACCGAAAATCAGCGGCACGGCCAGGGTCAAGGAGCCACCAAGCAGACCCGGAAGGGACAGGCTGTTGCCGTCCGCGTGGCTAACGGCCCACACCAGCATCGCCACGATAAATGCGAACCAAAAGACGACGGCGGCCCACCTGGATACGGGGCGTCCCCGGAAGCTGACCAGCCACGCATAAACGGCAATCAGCACCATGACGGCCACGAGGATCCAGCCCGTCGCGGAAGCAACAAGGTCGATGTCGGCCAAACGGATCACATCGTGCTTATCCGAGAGCCGGAACGTGACCGTGGCTGAGGTCGAACGAAGTCCACACACCAGCAGGGCAAGTGCCGCCAGGACCGTGAAGATGATCGCGTGACGCCAGTTACGGACCACTGCGGTCGCCGGTGCCGGGGACATGACGTCGCCGGAGGAAGACGAAACGGGAGCGTTGACGGAAGTGCTCATTGTGCGGCTCCTGCCTTCTGAGGTGCCGGACGACGCTTCGTGCTAGCCGCTTTCCGGGGATCCGGGAGGCGGAAAATCGCACGAACCAGCGGCGGAGCGGCAATAAACAAGACGATCAGGGACTGAACGACCAAAACGATGTTGATATTGGTGCCGGTGTTGGTCTGCATGGCCACGCCACCGGCCCGGAAGGCACCGTAGAGCAATCCCGCCCAGAAGGTGCCCCAGGGGTTGGAGCGCCCGAGCAAGGCGACCGTAATCGCGTCGAATCCGAAGGAGGCGGCGATATCACCGGTAAGAATTTTCTCGGTGCCCGAAACCTGCGAAACCCCAGCCATCCCGGACAGTCCACCGGACATGAGCATGACCACGATGTATCCCATCGTGACGTTAATGCCGGCCGACTTCGCGGCCTTCGGGTTGGAACCCACTGCGCGCAACCGGAAGCCGATCGTCGAGCGGTTGATCATCCACGAGACGAGGAGAACGGCGAGGATGGCCAGAACGAAGCCCCAATGTAACCGGAACCCGTCGCCAAATAGCTTCGGGAATTGGGCGCTGGAGTCGATCTGCGGGGAGATCGGGTTGGTGGATCCCGGCCGCTGGAACCCCGGCGTCGTCAACAGGTAGAGAATAAAGTTCAGGGCCACGTAATTGAGCATGATGCACAGGATCACTTCGTGGGCCCCCGTTTTGGCCTTGAGCAGACCCACGAGTCCGCCCCACAAGGCACCCCCGACGATGCCGCCAACGATCACCAACAAGAGGTGGATGGCCATCGGCAGGTGCCAGCTGAATCCGATATAACCCGCGATGATGGCGCCGACGATGATTTGCCCTTGGGCACCGATGTTGAACAGCCCGGATCGGAAGGAGATCGCCACGCCGAGACCCGCAAAGATCAGCGGCGTCGCGATGGTCAAGGTTTCGGTCAACGGGTAGATCTTCTGCGTGAAATCTTTGCCGTGGGGGTTAAAAATCGCCCCTTCGAAGAGCGCGACGTACGCCGCACTGGCAGATTTCCAGGCGGCCACGAAGGTGTCGCTGGGTCGAGCAAAGAAGTAATTCATGCGGGTCAGGACGCGCTGATCGGTGAAGATGATCAACAGGCCACCCACGATCAGTGCGGCAATGAGGGCCGCGGCCGAGAGAACGAGCGGCGACGACGTAATGCGGTATGCCAGGGAAGGCTTTTCGGGGCCACTGGACCACGGCGGCGTGACGGGTGCAGGCGAGGCATCGGCGGCGGAGACGGCGGCAAGGCCGTCCGCCGGTGGCTGCACGGACTGCGGTGACTCGGTGGAGCTCATACGGTCTCTCCTTCGGCGGCTTCCGCCGGTGCTCGGTGCGAGGATTCTGCGTAGGCCTCGTCGGCCGTCGCCCCGGCCATCATCATGCCGAGGACTTCCCGTGGGATGTCTGGGTCCACGATGCCCATCAAACGCCCGTGGTGGAATACGGCGATCCGGTCCGCGAGGGCGTAGATCTCGTCCAACTCCGTGGACACGAGGATCACCGGCGTTCCGGCGTCGCGTTGCGCAACGATCCTCTGGTGGATCAGCTCGATGGATCCCACGTCCACGCCGCGGGTGGGCTGGGAAGCCACAAACAGCGAGAGGCGATGGGACAATTCTCGCGCCACAACCACCTTTTGCTGGTTGCCGCCGGAGAGCGTCTCGACCGGATCGGAAATACTATTCAGACGGATATCGAAGTCGGCGACTTTGTGGCGGGCGTTCTCCTGGATGGAGCGACGCTTCAGCTGCGGGCCACGGGAGAATTCCTGGTCATCGAACTGGTTCAACACCAGGTTTTCTTCGACGCTGAAGGATCCCACCAAGCCGTCGTCGAGCCGGTCCTCGGGAACAAAACCCACACCGGACCGGATGATCTTCTTCGTGGACCGCCCGAGCAGATTCTTCCCGTTGAGGCTCACCGTTCCGGTGGCTTTGGGGTGCAATCCCATGATGGTCTCGGTGAATTCGGTTTGTCCGTTGCCTTGAACGCCCGCTATAGCGAGGATTTCGCCGCCGCGAACCTGGAGGTTGACGTCGTCGAGGACCTTGACCCCGGAGGGAGAGACCAGCGAGAGGCCCTCAACGGAGAATTCGGATTCATTGAGCACCGGGGCGGATTTGTCGACCACCAGGTTGACGTCGTGCCCGACCATCATCGATGCCAGCTCCGTGGTCGACGCCGTGGGTTCAACGGTCCCGACAACCTTGCCTCGGCGAATCACGGTAATTTCGTCGGAAACCGCCCTGACTTCACGCAATTTATGGGAGATGAACAGCAGGGACCTACCGTCCGAACGAAGCTGGTCCATGATCGAGATCAATTCATCAGTCTCGGCCGGAGTCAGCACGGCGGTGGGCTCGTCCAAGATCAAAATCTCGGCGTCGCGCACCAGGGCCTTGATGATTTCGACGCGCTGTTGCACGCCGACGGGCAGGTCCTCGACGACGGCGTCGGGATCCACATGGAAACCGTAACGATCTGAGATCTCGCGGATTTTGCGACGAGTGGCTTCGAGGTTAAGGGACGCGCCTTTGGTCTCCTCGGCGCCCAGAGCAACATTCTCGGCAACGGTAAACACCGGAACCAGCATGAAGTGCTGGTGCACCATGCCGATACCTGCGGCCATCGCGTCCCCCGGTCCGGAGAAATGGACGGGCTTTCCATCCAGCAGGATCTCACCCTCGCTGGGTTCATACAGCCCGTAGATCACGTTCATGAGGGTGGACTTTCCCGCACCGTTCTCGCCCAGGAGGCAATGAACGGTTCCGGGTTCGACGACGAGGTCGATGGAATCATTCGCGGTGAAGGAGCCAAAGCGCTTGGTCACCGAGCGGAGTTCGAGTTTCATTCTCGGCCTTCCTCGTTACTTCTTCACCGGGCTGGCCTTGGAAGAGACCGTAATTTTGCCGTCGATGATCTGTTGCTTGAGATCCTTGACCTCGTTCTGGAGCTCGGCGGGCACGCTGCCCTCCTGATCGTGATACGGGGCCAGACCGACGCCGTCGTTCTGCAAGGTTCCCACGTACGGCTGGTTCGTGAACTTGCCTTCCATGTCGTCCTTATATGAGCTCTCGACGGCGTCGCCCATCTTCTTGATGACGGAGGTCAGCACATACTCTTGCCCGCTCGCGAGGGTTTCGTAGCCATCCGAGTCGACCCAGATGATGCGTGCTGGGTTCTTCGGCTCATCCGAGTTGAAACCGTTCACGGCATCCACCGCACCGTTACCGACGGGGCCGGCCACTGGCATGACGATGTCGGCTCCCTCATTGAGGAAGTTCTGAGTGGTGGTTTTTCCCTTGCCGGTGTCCTCGAAGTCACCGGTGAATGTTCCGGTTTGCTTGGCGACGTCCCATCCGAGCAGCTTGACGTCCTTGTGCTTCTGCTCGTTGTAGTACTTGACGCCGTCGGCGAATCCGTCCATGAAGATCGTGACGGTAGGAATTTCCATGCCACCAAACGTGGCGATTTTGCCGGTTTTGGTGGAGCCGGCCGCCAGATACCCGGCAAGGAAGGCTGCCTGGGAGGTGTCGTAGATGATCGGGCGCACATTGGGCAGATCGATCGAGTTGTCGTCGACGGTGGCAAAGTGCATCTCCGGGTGCGCCTGCGCCGCGGATTTGGTCGCATCGGCGATGTTAAAGCCCACTGTGACGGTGAGTCCGCAACCGCCTTGAACCATCGAATTCACATTGGGTTCGTAATCGGTGACGGCTTGGGACTCAGCTTGTTTGGTCTGGATGCCGTAGTCGTCCTTGGCCTTCAGGAGTCCTTCATAGGAATTCTGGTTGAAGGAACGGTCATCGAATCCACCCGAATCCGAGACGATACACCCGGTGTAGTCCGAGCGATCGTTGGCGATATCGGCGTCCTTATCTGGAGCCGGTGCACAACCGGTGAGGATCAGCGCGGACGCGCTGACGAGGGCCCCCGTCACCGCGACGGTGCGACGGGGTGCCAAAAATCGAAGGGCGGGCATGAATTACCTCCGGGGGCGCCGATCCGGAAGGGTCTCATGCCTCTGCCCGGATAGGTCGCGAGTGATATGCGGTACGAACCCTAGTCTAAACCGTCACACCACGAACCGGAGACCCCATCCACAGCAGTCCGGATAACGCCTAGCCACCACGGTGAGTCAGGTTGATCGCCCGGAGAGCAGTGGCGGCCATAACGCGGATTCCGCACTCAATGGCGCGCTCGTCGGCAATAAAATCGGCCTGGTGCAGGTCGTACGTAGGCCCGCCAGGTGTCCTCGTTCCCAACCGCATCATGGAGCCCGGGACTTCTTGGAGCATCCAGGCAAAGTCTTCCCCGCCCATGGACTGTTCCATGAGCACCACGGAATCTTCCCCGAGTTCTGCGCGAGCGGCATTTTCCAGCAGGGTGGTTTCCTCTTCGGTGTTCACGACGGGAGGCACCCCCGGAACGTGCTCCAGTTCGACCGACACTCCATATGGAGCAGAAACCTGTTCCACGACTTCGTCGAGAAGCTCTCCTGCGCGGTACCACGCGTCGGCATCGAGGCACCTCATGGTTCCGGCCATATAGCCGGTGGACGGGATCGCATTCGGAGCCACGCCCGCCTCGATCTGCCCCCATACCACCAAGACGCCGGAACGAACATCGAGGTTGCGAGACAGTACGGCCGGAACGTTGATCGCGATCTGCCCCATCGCGTAAATGAGGTCCTCCGTCAGGTGCGGTCGGGAGGTGTGTCCACCACGACCACTGACCTTCAGCTTGATCGTGTCGGTCGCGGAGGTTATGGCTCCAATGCGGGTCCCGACCTTTCCGACGTCGACCTTCGGCTCACAGTGCAGGGCAAAGGCGCGCGGCACTCCCTCGAGGGCACCTTCCTTGATGACGGACAGTGCGCCTCCAGGAAGCTGCTCTTCGGCGGGCTGGAAGATCACCCGCACCGTACCGGCCAGAGGCGCCGAGGAATCGATATCCGCCAAGGTGAGTGCCACACCCAGCATGACCGTTTGGTGGATATCGTGACCGCAGGCGTGCATGACGTCTTCGTTCTGCGATGCGAACTCCAGGCCGGTTTTCTCATGAATCGGCAACGCGTCGATGTCGGCGCGCAAAGCGACGGCGAGGGGGCCATGTCCGATATCGACATAGCATCCCGTTCGACTAAACCGAACCGGTTTGAGACCTGCCCGTTCGAGCCGCGTCATGATGCGTTCCGTCGTCTTGTGCTCACGGTACGAAAGCTCGGGGTGACGATGCACGTCACGCCTGAAGGCGATGAGTTCCTCGACGAACTTACCGACCAATGGGGTCACGTGAAGCGGACTACCGGATATTGAAGAAGACGGACTTTTAGCCATAAGAGCGACCATAGCGCCCCCGAATGAATTCGTCGGCACGTTGCAATCGTGTTAAAACATGACGACGCCGCCCGCTCCCCCGAAAATCCAGGGGATGGGGCGGCGTCGTCGGCCCGGGAACCGATCAGCGATCAGAACGCGCGGGCGAGAACTGCCTGCTTGACTTCGGCGATGGCCTTCGTGATCTGAATGCCACGGGGGCACGCCTCGGTGCAGTTGAAGGTGGTCCGGCAGCGCCAGACGCCTTCCTTGTCGTTGAGAATTTCCAAACGCATGTCACCGGCGTCGTCACGCGAGTCGAAGATGAACCGGTGGGCATTGACGATCGCGGCCGGACCGAAGTACTGACCGTCGGTCCAGAACACGGGGCACGACGACGTGCACGCGGCGCACAAAATGCACTTGGTGGTGTCGTCGAAACGCTCCCGGTCTTCCTGCGACTGGTACCGTTCGCGCTCGGGCTCATGGCCTTCGTTCATGAGGAAGGGCATGATCTCACGGTAGGACTGGAAGAACGGTTCCATGTCCACAATGAGGTCCTTCTCGCACGGAAGGCCCTTGATGGCCTCGACCGTGACCGGCTTTTCGAGGTCCAGGTCCTTCAACAAGGTCTTGCACGCGAGGCGGTTGCGGCCGTTGATGCGCATGGCATCGGATCCGCACACGCCGTGGGCGCAGGAGCGGCGGAACGACAACGAACCGTCGATTTCCCACTTGACCTTGTGCAACGCGTCCAAGACGCGGTCGGTGCCGAACATCTCGAGCTCGAATTCGTCCCAGTACGCCTCGTCAGAGACCTCGGGATTGTAGCGACGGACCTTCAGGGTCATGTTGTACTTAGGGATCTCTCCCCCGCCGCCGGACTCGCCCGGAAGATCAACCTTCGATGCGGGCTCTGCCGCATCCATTTCCTGAGTAGTCATTAGTACTTACGCTCCATCGGCTCGTAGCGGGTGAAGATCACCGGCTTGGTCTCGAGGCGGATGCCGGCGACGCTGTCGGTCTCGGCGCTCTCATCCAGGTAGGCCATCGAATGCTTCATGAACTTTTCGTCATCGCGATCGGGGAAGTCTTCGCGGAAGTGACCACCGCGGGACTCTTCACGATGCAGGGCTGCCACGGACATGACCTTGGCCAGCTCGAGGAGGAAGCCAAGCTCAACGGCTTCCAGCAGGTCGAGGTTGAAACGCTTGCCCTGATCCTGAATGGCGATACGGGTGTAACGATCCTGCAGGTCCGCAATCTTGTCGAGCGCGTTGTGGATCGTTTCTGCGGTACGGAACACCTGCATGTCCGCATCCATGACGTCCTGCAGCTCCTTGCGGAGCACACCCACCTTCTCCTCGCCGTGGCCGCTACGGACCATGTTCAGGAGATCTTCGGTGCGCTTCGTCGCGTCCTCGGCGATCGGCAAGAATTCGGCCGTCGCTGCGTATTCCGCGGCACGGATACCTGCGCGCTTACCGAACACGTTGATGTCCAGCAAGGAGTTGGTGCCCAGGCGGTTGGACCCGTGAACCGACACGCAAGCAACCTCGCCGGCGGCGTAGAGGCCAGGAACGGTGACTTCCGAGTTCTGGTACACCTCGGCATCGATGTTGGTCGGGATGCCGCCCATCGCGTAGTGCGCGGTCGGGAAGACCGGAACCGGTTCGGTGTAGGGCTCCACACCGAGGTAGGTACGAGCGAACTCCGTGATGTCAGGGAGCTTCGCGTCGATGTGTGCCGGCTCGAGGTGCGTGAGGTCCAAAAGGACGTAATCCTTGTTGGGTCCGCAACCGCGGCCTTCGCGCACCTCATTAGCCATCGAACGGGCCACGATGTCGCGCGGGGCGAGGTCCTTAATGGTCGGCGCATACCGTTCCATGAAGCGTTCGCCCTCGGAGTTGCGGAGAATACCGCCCTCACCACGGGCCGCCTCCGACACCAAAATGCCGAGTCCGGCCAAACCGGTCGGGTGGAACTGCACGAACTCCATGTCCTCGAGCGGAAGACCGTTACGGAACGCAATCGCCATTCCGTCACCGGTGAGGGTGTGGGCATTCGAGGTGGTCTTGAAGATCTTGCCGCAACCGCCGGAAGCGAAAACAATCGACTTGGCCTGGAAGACGTGGAGGTCACCGGTAGCCAGGTCGTAGGTCACGACGCCGGCCGGGCGACGCTGACCGTCCACCTCGGTCATGATCAGGTCCAGCACGTAGTACTCGTTGAAGAACTCGACGTTGTGCTTGACGCAGTTCTGGTAGAGGGTCTGGAGGATCATGTGCCCGGTGCGGTCGGCCGCATAGCAGGCACGACGGACCGGCGACTTGCCGTGATCACGCGTGTGTCCACCGAATCGACGCTGGTCGATACGACCTTCGGGCGTGCGGTTGAAGGGAAGGCCCATCTTTTCCAGGTCCAACACGGCGTCGATGGCTTCCTTGGCCATGACCTCGGCAGCGTCCTGGTCAACCAGGTAGTCGCCGCCCTTAATCGTGTCGAAGGTGTGCCATTCCCAGTTGTCTTCCTCGACATTGGCAAGGGCCGCACACATGCCACCCTGGGCCGCACCCGTATGGGACCGGGTCGGATAGATCTTGGTCAGAACCGCGGTGCGAGCTCGCTGGCCAGATTCGATGGCCGCGCGCATACCGGCCCCGCCGGCACCGACGATGAGCACATCGTACTTGTGAAGCTGCATACTTGGATGCTCTTTCCTCTTTGAATCGAAAGGTTGGGGCCGTGATCAGAACGGCCTCGACGTCGGGCGTCCGGCAGAGACTATTTCGCCGGGCAGAAGGACGGGACCAGTGAAGGATCCGCGCCGCTGGGGCAAGGTGAGAAGGTGAAAATCACCAAGGTGCCGACCAGAAGAATGAATCCGGCCGCCAAGAACAGCAGGGTCTTGAGCCAGAAGCGCGTCTTGTCCTTTTCGGCGTAGTCGTCGATCACGGTGCGCACGCCGTTGGTGCCGTGCAACATCGCGAGCCACAACATGATCAAGTCCCAGACCTGCCAGAACGGGTTAGCCCATTTGCCTCCAACAAAGCCAAAGTCGATGGCATGGACCCCGTCGCCCACCATGAGATTGACGAAGAGGTGGCCAAAGATCAGGACGATCAGGATGACGCCAGAAACGCGCATGTACAACCATGCGAACATCTCGAAGTTATTGCGCTTGGAACTGGACCGGTTGTACTTGACGCCGTTGACACTGTTGTCGTGACTGCGCGGAGCGGCGATCCGAGTCTTCAAGGGAGTTGACATGGGTCAGTGACCTCCAAAAACGATCGCGAGATGGCGGATGGCGAAGGGAACGATCGCGATGACCCACAGGATCAATACGCCCCACAGCATGGCCTTTTGGTTCTTAGCGCCGTTCTTCCAGAAGTCGATCAGGATGATGCGCAAGCCGTTGAAGGCGTGGTACACGATAGCCGCGACCAGGCCGGCTTCACCGAGACCCATGATGGGGTTCTTATACGTCGCGATAACGGCGTTGTAGGCCTCCGGAGACACGCGCACGAGTGCGGTATCCAAGACGTGGACCAACAAGAAAAAGAAAATTGCAATGCCCGTGACCCGGTGGGCCACCCAGGACCACATGCCTTGGCTACCTCGATAGACGGTGCCTTTGGACGTATTCGGCACTGAATAACCTCCTGATGTATCAAGTGGAGGGCCGCGGCGTCGGTCTTCCGCCGGCGGGGGCCCACATAGTACTGCCACTGTGCAGATCGGGCAGGCCCCGACGTGTCATAAGTGAGCGAGTTCAAAGCTCAGATTACCAGCCGTAGAGCACGTTGGTGACACCATGTCGATCCCCGAAATAACGCGCTGACACGGGCAATTACGATACTTTTTTATCCACTATTCCGACGCTTCCCACTCTTTGCGCCGGTCCCGGCGATGGAGGGTTGGCCGAGTTCGGGTCATTTTGCCCTAAAGTCGGCGCGGCAGGCCGAACGAACTATGACGAAATCAACGGTTACGATGGGGACGATGAAAACTCACAGCGCACATTTCTACCCGTTCATTCCGGCAGGGGGTGTTGGGTCTCGCCTCTGGCCGCTTTCGCGGGCTGACGCGCCCAAGTTCCTCCTCGATCTCACCGGCTCGGGACATTCCCTGTTGCGCTCCACGTATGACCGTTTGATCGATCTAAGCTCCGACTCTGTGATGGTCATCACGGGTCGCACTCATGCTCAGGCTGTCAAACAACAACTCCCGGAATGCACGGATACCGATCTCGTCCTCGAGCCGTCGCCCAAGGATTCCGGCGCGGCGATCGGCCTCGCGAGCGCCATTATTTCCCTGCGCGATCCCGAGGCCATCATCGGTTCCTTCGCCGCCGACCACGTCGTGGAGCCCACCGAGGAATTTCACCGCGTCGTTGAGGAAGCCGTCGTCACGGCTGCTTCCGGCCGGATTGTCACCATCGGCATCACTCCCACGTCGCCATCCACGGGCTTTGGATACATCCGCGCTAGCGAAAACCTCAACATCGAGGAAGCTCCCTCGGCCCTCAAGGTCGAGGATTTCGTGGAGAAGCCCGACGAGGACACCGCGCGAGCTTACGTGCGCAGCGGGCACTACACCTGGAACGCCGGCATGTTCGTCGCCCCCGCGCAGCTTCTCTTGAAGCATCTTCAAGCCAATCAGCCCGAACTGCACGACGGCATCATGGAGATCGCTCGCGCGTGGGACACGGATCAGCGCGATGAGGCCATGGATCGAGTCTGGCCGAGCCTGCCGAAGATCGCGATCGACTACGCTGTGGCCGAGCCCGCCGCCGCTGCCGGCGACGTCGCCATGGTTCCTGCGTCTTTCACTTGGGACGACGTCGGCGACTTTGCCGCCATCAGTCGGCTCAATCGCGCGGTCAATGTGGACGAGGTCGCCGTCATTGGCAAAAACAAGCGCGTGATGACAGACAATGCCTCAGGGATCGTCGCTTCGGACACCAGCCGCATCGTGGCCCTGATCGGTGTAGAAGACATCGTGGTGGTAGACACCCCGGATGCCCTCCTCGTGACTACGCAAGAGCACGCGCAACGGGTGAAGAACGCCGTTAACTCCCTCAAAGAGAACGGCGAGACGGACGTTCTGTAGCGCACCGCGTCCCCGGTAAGGGGGCTACACCAGAGCACGACGGCGTCGGTTCCTCAGCTGGGACCGACGCCGTCGCCGTTTCCCCGGCGATGTCAGTCGAAACTGATATTTCCCAGGTGGGTCCAGCCCTCTTCGTCGCTGAGGAAAGCACACGCTCGATGGACCGTGAAATGTGCCTCGAAAGCATCAAAGGCTCGGAAGGCGGCTTCCAACAGTTGCCGCCTTTCGTTCTGGACGATCGTCATGTGTGGATGGAACATGAACGGTGACGCACTGTTCCGAATGCGGCGGCATTGCTCATGCAGGTGGTTCAGGAAGTCACTGCCGCGAGCCAGGGCCAGATACACGACGTCGCTGATCGGACGGAACGTGCCGGTCCCGGACAGCGCTATCTCCGCCGGTCCCCTACCCCGCAACTCAGATCGCATCTCACGCAGGAACCGGTTGGCCTCCACATACGGCTTCTCCCCGAGTTCCGAGATGAAGACGGTGATGTGCGGCGGGTATCCCTCGGCAGCGCCATGCTGACGCCGCCAGTTCATGACGGCGTCTTGTACGTCGTCGGGAACCTCCAGAATGAGGCTCAGATAGCTCTTACCGGGCAGGATCGTCGGGCTCACGCTCACCGCGCGGCTCAGCGGACTCTCCGAAGCACCCATGAGTCGAATGAGACTACGCCCGGGGCGCGAGAAAGCCCATGTGCTCGTAAGCTGAGGCGACCGTGGGTCCGGCAATTTCGCGCGCTTTCTCCGCACCAATGGCCAAGAGCCGATCCAGTTCCGCGGGATCGTTCATGATCTCGAGGGTCCGTTCGCGAATCGGGCCCAAGGTATCGACCACGATTTCCGCGAGCGCGACCTTCAGGTGCCCGTACATCTTTCCTTCGAATTCGGTCTCGATCTCTTCGATGCTCTGCCCCGTCAGAGAAGAGTAGATGCTCAAGAGGTTGGACACACCGGGCTTAGAGTCCCGGTCAAACCGAATTTCCGAGCCATCGTCCGTCACGGCTGACTTGATCTTCTTGGCCATCTTCTTGGGTTCGTCCAAGAGCCAGATGGCGCCGTTATCCGAGGGACCAGATTTGGACATCTTGGCGGTGGGGTTCTGGAGGTCGTAGATCTTGGCCGTGGACTTCATGATCTTGGCTTCGGGGACCACGAAGGTTTCCCCAAATCGCTGATTGAAGCGCTGCGCCAGATTGCGCGTCAATTCCAGGTGCTGCCTCTGGTCTTCGCCCACGGGGACCTGGTCCGTTTGATACAAGAGGATGTCGGCCGCCATCAGCATCGGGTAAGCGTACAAACCTGCAGAGGTGTTATCCGCACCCTGCTTGGCCGATTTGTCCTTGAATTGGGTCATACGCCGGGCCTCACCGTCACCGGTAATGCAGGTGAGTAACCACGCGAGTTGCGAATGCTCCGGAACGTGAGACTGCACAAAGAACGGCGTGCTCGTCGGGTCAATCCCCGAGGCGATGTACTGCGCGGCGGTCTTTCGGGTCCGCTCCGCGAGCTGGGCCGGATCTTGCGGAACGGTAATCGCGTGCAGGTCGGGAATGAAGTAAATGCACTCATGATCCGACTGCATATCGACCCAGTTACGGACGGCACCCAAATAATTGCCGAGGTGCATGGAGTCCGCGGACGGCTGCGCACCGGAAAATACACGGGGAGCCCCCGTGGAGGCGTTTGGGATCGTGCGTTCGGTCATGCTCTTCTTTCTCTTCCAACGGCCGTCTTTCCCCACTCGGGGTCTCGGGCGATCGTCCTAAAACTGGTAGTCAACGACCAACGGCGCGTGGTCGGAGAATCGGGTGTCGTAGCTGGGCGCACGGTCCACGACGGCGTTCTGCGCGGCGTCTGCCATCGCCGGAGTAGCCATGTGATAGTCGATCCGCCATCCGGCGTCGTTATCAAAAGCTTGTCCGCGGTAGGACCACCAGGTGTACGGCCCGGGGACCTCGCCCGCCAACCCTCGGGCAACGTCTCGATACCCCAGATCACCGAAGAAGCGGTCGAAATAGGCGCGCTCCTCCGGGAGGAATCCGGCGTTTTTGACGTTGCCTTTCCAATTCTTGATGTCGAGCTCCGTGTGTCCGACGTTCAGATCGCCCACGATGAGGGCGTGATCCGAGTGTTGCGCCACTTCAGGGAGGCGCTGAAGCATGACATCGAGGAAACGGTATTTGTCGTCCTGACGTTCGGTCCCGACCTCGCCCGAGTGAACGTATGCGGAAACCACAGTGAGCGTCTGTCCGTTGGCGAGTTCGTAATCCGCCTCGACCCAGCGACCGGATGTCGCAAAGTATTCTTCACCGATGTGATCGCGTGTGGCAATCGGCTGGCCTGAGAGCCTCGACGGCCGATCTTTGGAATCCTTCCGCGTGGCGATGGCGACCCCCGCGCGCCCCTTCGCGGCAGCTTCCGCGTGGAGAATGTGCCAGTCGTCTTCGCCCAGCAGCTGACGAAGATTCTTATCTGGAGCCCGGACTTCCTGAAGACACAGAATGTCGAGGTCTCGCCCGTCGAGCCACTGCCCCATGGTCTGCTTCTTCTTGGGGTTGAAGGCAGCCCGAATTCCGTTGACGTTCACGGTCGCGATGCGGAGGCTGTTCGCGTCACGGGTATTTTCTGCCATAGGGTGCACGCCTTCCTCAAGTTGTTGATGGTCGCCACCGCAACCGGCGGTACGCTCTCGTACCCTACCCGACGGCGGCGAAGGACCTAGTCGACGACGGTCCCGTCGACGGTCGTTTCGGAACGAACCATGCCCATGCCGTTCTTGGCGGTGAAGTTAATGGTGTCGATCGCGCGATTCACGACCTCGGGATCAGACTGTTCGCCCTTTTCCAGCTCTTCTTTGAGGACTTTGTTCTGCACGAGAACAATCTGGAAGGAATGCGCGAGCTTCTGGTCACGCATGGAATCTGTAGCCGGAGCCGCCGAAGTTCCCGCGGATGGCGCCCTCAACTGAGCATCTGCCAGATCGCTCTGCAATTTGCGGACCGCAGACTTACCGAATCGCAGAGTTCCCCGGACGAGGAACAATGCATACACGGCGAGAGCCAACCACCCGAAAGCAATCGCGGCAAGAATCCACCCAAGAACGGACTGCTCATTGGCAGCCTGAATCACAGCGAAAACGAAGATCAGAACCATGACCGCCATACCGATCACAGTGGCCCAGAAGGCGCGTCCTGTGGTCGAAGTTGAGGGCGTGACATTGCCGGCGCGTGGATCTGAACTACCAATAGATTGCATAGATTCCATTGTACAAGGGGCGATGCGGCCGGATCGTCTCGTGGATCCGGCCGCGGGTCAGCTGGTGTCTAGAATCTGGTCAAGACGAAGCTTGGAGTGGGCCCGTCAGGCAGCCGCGCGCTCCGCAGCTTCGACAACGTTCACAAGGAGCATCGCGCGAGTCATCGGCCCAACGCCGCCCGGATTCGGCGAATACCACGCTGACTTAGCGGCGGCGTCGGGATGGATATCTCCCGTGAGCTTCTTTTTGCCGGTTTCAGGATCTAGGACCCGGGAAACACCGACGTCCAGCACGATGGCCCCGTCCGTAACCTGCTCGGGCCTGACGGCATGGGGAACTCCGATCGCGGCGACGATGATGTCCGCGCGACGAAGTACCTCGTCCAGGTTCTTGGTTCCCGTGTGCGCCACCGTCACCGTAGCGTTAATGTCGCGACGCGCCAGCAACAAGCTGAGCGGCCGGCCCACCGTAATCCCTCGTCCGAGAACGACGACGTCCTTGCCCACGAGATTGATACCGTGACGGTGCATCAGCTCGATGATCCCGTTTGGCGTACAGGGCAAGGGAGAATCCATCTCCCCATACACGTTGAGCACCAACTTGCCGAGGTTGGTGGGATGCAGACCATCCGCGTCCTTCAGCGGATCGATGAGCTCCAGAATGCGGCCGGTGTCCAGGTGTTCCGGAAGCGGAAGTTGGACGATGTATCCGGTGCATGCCGGGTCATCATTGAGCTCCTGAATCACCCGCTCGAGCTCCTCCTGGGAGACATCCTCAGGAAGATCTCGCCGGATCGACGCAATTCCAACTTCCGCGCAGTCCCGATGCTTGCCTGCAACGTAGGAGCGCGAACCGGGGTCGTCCCCCACCAGAACCGTGCCAAGGCCCGGCGTGATGCCCTTGGCCTTGAGGGCGTCGACGCGGTCTCGAAGCTCTGTCTTGATGGCCGCAGCCGTAGCCGTTCCGTCGAGTATCCGCGCCTGGTGGTTCTGTTCCGTCATCGTGGTCTTTCCGGTCGTCGCTTCGTGGGTCTGAGGTTCCGCAGTTACCACTGCTCGAGGCCCTCGTAGAGCGGGAACTCGCCGGCGAGCTTCTCTACGCGGCTCCGGAGGGAAGCGACGTCGGCGTTCGGCTTAAGCGCCGTCGCAATGATGTCCGCGACTTCCGTAAATTCTTCGCGACCAAAACCGCGAGTGGCCAGCGCAGGCGTACCGATACGCAGGCCCGAGGTGGTCATGGGCGGGCGAGGGTCATTGGGTACAGCGTTGCGATTCACCGTGATCCCCGCCTCGTGGAGGATGTCCTCGGCCTGCTTTCCGTCGAGCTCCGATTCACGAAGGTCCACGAGCACCAGGTGGACGTCGGTGCCACCGGTGAGCACCGAAATTCCGTGCTCGGCCACGTCGGGCTCCGACAACCGCTCCGCAAGCACCTGGGCGCCTTCGATGGTTCGCTGCTGACGATCCTTGAACTCCGGACTTGCGGCGATCTTGAAGGCCACGGCCTTGCCTGCGATCACGTGCATGAGCGGTCCGCCCTGTTGGCCGGGGAAAACCGCCGAGTCAATCTTCTTCTTGAGCTCCTCGACGCAGAGGATCACACCGGAACGCGGCCCCGCGAGCGTCTTGTGCACGGTCGAGGAGACGACGTGAGCATGCGGTACCGGGTTGGCGTGCAATCCGGCCGCGACGAGGCCCGCAAAGTGCGCCATGTCCACCCAAAGGTAGGCGCCGACCTCATCGGCAATCTCGCGGAATCGCTTGAAATCCTGCTCGCGGGGGTACGCAGACCATCCGGCAACAATGACCTTGGGCTTTGCCTCGAGGGCAACCTCACGGACCTTGTCCATGTCCAAGCGCCCGGTGGCCGGGTCCACCTCGTACGCGGCGATGTTGTACAGCTTTCCGGAGACGTTGAGCTTCATGCCATGCGTCAAATGGCCGCCGTGAGCCAAGGACAAGCCCATCAAAGTATCGCCGGGCTGCATGAGGGCCATCATGACGGCGGCATTCGCCTGCGCACCGGAATGCGGCTGAACGTTGGCGTGCTCGGCCCCGAAAAGCTTCTTGGCGCGTTCCCGGGCCAAATCCTCGATGACGTCCACGTGTTCGCATCCGCCGTAGTATCGACGGCCCGGGTAACCCTCCGCGTATTTATTCGTCAGGACGGATCCCTGAGCTTCCAAGACGGCTCTGGGAGCGAAATTCTCGGAGGCGATCATCTCCAGGGTATTGCGCTGGCGACCCAGCTCCGCGGTGATGGCCTCGGCGATCTCGGGATCGAACTCGCTCAGCGATCGATTGTTGACATCCTGCGTGGAAGGGTTCGTCATTGCTCTCCTGGTGACCTGAGCACACGCCGACCGACGTGGCACGCGAAAAGATTCTCCTCAAGTCTAAGACATCGTGAGAATCCTCTGGGGCTTCACGTCACATGACGGTGGATGAGATCAAGCCATACGTGAACGTTGCCGGAAATTCAGCCTCCGAAGCGGACCCGCGGCATACCGAACGTGTTTAATGGGGGCCTGAGCCAACCCGAAAGGTCTTTTGCCTTGATGAATTCCTTGAGCCCGCTCGGCACTAGCGATCCATTGAACTTACGATCGGGATCGCCTTACAGGCCCGATTCGAGAACGACTCGTGAAAATCGCTCGGACCTCAGCATGTCCATCCCACAAAAAGCCGTCATTTTCGACATGGACGGCGTCGTCACGGATACCGCGTCGGTCCATTCCAGCGCGTGGAAGCAGCTCTTCGACGCGATTCTGACCGATCAGCGCTTGGAGCCAGCCTCGGGATACTCCGCCGAGGATATCGATCGGAGCGAATTCAGCATCGCCACCGACTACCGCGAGTATGTGGACGGGCGAGCCCGCGAAGACGGCGTCCGCACCCTCCTCGCCGCACGTCACGCGGCGCTTCCCGAAGGCTCCGAGGCAGATTCTGCCGGTGCGTGGACCGTCCAAGGGCAGGCGCGGCTGAAGAATGACTACTTCACCTCAGAGCTGGAAGAACACGGCGTGACCGTTTTCAACGGCACCGTGGACTTGATCCTCCGCCTCCAGCGCAGCGGCATCCCGACCGCGCTCGTCACTGCCTCTCGCAATTCCCGGCCGGTGCTGGAGGCCGCGGAACTCGACGGGGTCTTCGACGTCATCATTGATGGCTCCTACGCGTTGGAGCATGGCATCCCCGGGAAGCCAGCCCCCGACATGTTCCTCGCCGCCGCCCAGCAGCTCGGGATCGATCCCTCAGAAGCCGCCGTGATCGAAGACGCCGTCTCGGGTGTTCAAGCGGCGCGCGCGGGCGGGTTTGGCCTCGTCGTCGGCATCAACCGGCATGGCGAACGAGAAGACCTCGAGCGAGCCGGGGCCGACGTCGTCCACAACGACGTCGCCGAGCTGGACTTGGGCGCCCAGCGGGATGACTCCTGGAAGCTCATTTTCCACGGCTTTGATCCGAAACAGGAAGGTCACCGCGAAGCGCTGCTGACCTTGGCCAATGGCTACATGGGTGTTCGCGGGTGCCGCCCGGAACGAAGTGACGACGGCATCCACTACCCCGGCACTTACGTCGCAGGCCTGTTCAACCGTGTGGTCTCGCACATCAATGGACGCGACCTCGAGCACGAGTCGATGGTCAACCTGCCGAATTTCCAATTCTTCGACATCCGCCTTCGCGGTGGCGATTGGTGGTCCGAAGGCGGCATGAAGCCTCTCGACGAGATCACGGAGCTGGACCTACGCCACGGCGTACTGACGCGCACGTGCACCCTGATTGAGGTACCCGACTCCGAGTCGGAAGACCCGGATCACCATCTTCGACGCGTCAAAGTCACCCAGCGGCGCCTTGTCTCGATGGCCGACCGGCACCTGGCCGCGATGGAAACCACCATCACCCCCGTTGGCTGGAGCGGGCGTATCCATGTGCGCAGCGGAATCGACCCGAACGTCACCAATAACAATGTGCGGGAATACAAGGATCTCGCCCGTCACCACCTCGTGGTCGACGGTTCCACGACCCTTCCAGATGAAACTCTGGTCAATGTGGTGCGGACCAACCAATCGGATCACCAGGTTTCGGTCGCCCAACGCACCAACGTGCGCGCCGCGGTGAGCACCCGCCTCGAACGCGAGGTCCGCCCCGGCGGCATCGAGATGCGCCGCTACCGTGTGAATGGCGAGGATGGTCAGTCGATCACTTTCGACACGACCACGGCGATGGTGACTTCACGCGACGCCGCGATCGCCTCCTCTCTCCTGGGCGCCGTCGAAACGCTCAATCGTTCCGAGGGCGGATTCGAGGGCCTCTACACGGCACATGAAAAAGCATGGTCCCGCCTCTGGGCACGGTTTGCCGTGGATATCGATGCGGACGTCGACACGATGCTGGCGCTGCGGCTTCACATTTTCCACATCGTGCAGACCCTAAGCCCCAACATGGAACTCAACGACGCCGGTGTCACGGCACGCGGTCTGCACGGCGAAGGGTATCGAGGTCATATCTTCTGGGATGAAATCTTCATTCTGCCGCTCATCACCCTTCGCATGCCGTCCGTGACTCGCTCGCTCTTGCAGTACCGGTGGAACCGTCTTCCCGCTGCACGCCATAAAGCCGCCGAATTCGGCGCACAGGGAGCCATGTTCCCTTGGCAGTCCGGTTCCGACGGACGCGAAGAGACACCGGTCGAGCTGTACAACCCGCATTCGGACCGTTGGATGCCGGATAATTCCTGGCGCCAATTCCACGTGGGCCTAGCGATTGGGTTCAACGCGTGGCAGTACTACACGGCCACGGGCGATACCGATTGGCTCGCTCAACACGGCGCCGAGCTGATGATCGAAATCTCGCGCTTTTTCTCGTCCCTGATCAGCTACGACGAGGCCGACGAACGGTTCCACATTGAGGGCGCCATGGGCCCGGACGAATATCACGACGGCTACCCCGGTTCCGTGGATGGCGGTGGACTCAAGGACAACGCCTACACGAATATCTTGGCCGCGTGGTTGTTCCGCCACACCTCGGAAATCTTCGACGAATTGCCCGAGCACCTGGCATTCCAGGTGGCCTCGTCCAACTCCGTCAACGAGGCCGAGTTGGAGTCGTGGAAGCACATGGCCTCCCGCCTAGCCGTGCCATTCAACCGTGACGGCACCATCAGCCAATTCGACGGTTACGACGACCTTCAAGAGATCGACTGGGATCACTACCGCCGCAAATACGGCAACATCGGGCGCATGGATTTGATCCTCGAATCCGAAGGCGACGCAACCAATAATTACAAGCTCTCCAAGCAGGCGGACACCCTCATGCTGGTGTATCTGTTCGGCCAACATGGCCTCAAAGAAGAGCTATCGCTGCTGGGATACGACGTCTCCCTGGCCAAAATTGAGGAGACCATCGCCTTCTACCTGCCGCGCACCTCCAACGGCTCGACGCTCTCCCGTGTGGTGACGGCGTCCATCATGTCCCGGGTGGATCCCCGCCATTCGTGGAGCGTGTACCAAGATGCCCTCATGGCCGACTTGGATGACACCCAGGGAGGTACGACTCAAGAAGGCATCCATCTGGGCGCGATGTGCGGAACCCTGGACGTCGTTCAGCGGGCCTACGCAGGCGTGCAGGTTCTGACGGACTGCATCCAGCTTGACCCGTCGATGCCCGAAGAGCTCCGCTCGGTCGGCTTCGAGGTTCAATACCACGGCCAGTTGCTGGACGTCTTCCTCGACTCCACCCGGATCCGCGTGGCAGCGCGCTCCGAGCGGGCGAGCGACGTCAAGGTGCGAATCGGCGGAAACGACACGGTTTTGCGGGGCGGAGACTCGTGCGAGTACTTGCTGGAGGACCTCCGCACTCAGACTCGCTGAACCACCACGTGCGGTGTCTGGGCTTTAGCGCTCAGACACCGCACGACGCCGCAGGACGGCCGCGAGCAGCGCTCCGGATACGTTGTGCCACACCGAGAAAACGGCTCCGGGGAGGGCCGCCTCAGGAGTGAAGTACGTGTGTGCAAGCGACGTCGCTAGGCCAGAATTCTGCATCCCCACCTCAATGGCCGTGGTGCGTCGCGCAGACGGTACCAACCGGAATATCGCCGCAGCGCCGTAGCCCAGGGCGTACCCCAAGCCGTTATGCAAGATCACAGCCACAAGGACCAGCAATCCAGCAGAGACGATGGCGGCCGCCGAGCCAGAGACGACGATCGCGACGATGACCGAGATCGCCACGACCGAGGCCCAGGGAAGTGCGGCCGTGACTCGGTTGACAAACCTCGGCATCAGCCAGCGAATCAGCAGGCCCAGGATGACGGGCGCGAGCACGACCTGCAGAATCGACATCATCATGCTGGCTCCGCTCACTGACATGCGTTCACCGGCAAGCAACACCGCAAGCACGGGCGTGACGAACGGGGCTATCAGAGTAGAGATCGTCGTCATCGCGACGGACAGGGCGACGTCGCCCTTGGCCAGGTACGAGACGACATTGGACGCCGTGCCGCCCGGACAACACCCGACCAGAATCACGCCGATGGCCAATTCGGGCGGCAGCTGCAACGCCCAAGAGACGAACCAGCCCAGGAACGGCATGATGACGAACTGCGCGACGACCCCGATGACCACCGGAATGGGGCGACGCGCGACCATGCCGAAATCCGGAAACGTCAAGGTCAAGCCCATCCCAAACATGATGAATCCCAGAAGCGGGTTGACCCACCCCGTGAGCCCCGCGAAAGCGCCCGGAACGAGGAAGCCAAGGACTCCCGCCGCGAGGATCAGCAACGGAAAAATCGTCACGGCGTAGAAGGCGCCATGTTCCTCGGCGGACTGATTTTTCGGACGGCGGCTGGAGCTTTGGGTCGAATTCATAACTTATCTCTACCAGTCAGGCGCCTCTTCCGTCACGGCGTCCCTCGCTCGATGACGGATTCGCATTCGGCCACAATGTGATCCACGGTTCCCGCGACTTCGACCGTCGCCCCAGGCTCGTCTCGGTGCAATCCCTCCAACGTCTCGAGCTGAGATCGTAAGAGTGCCGGAGGCATAAAGTGTTCGTGTCGGCCTTCTAACCTACGCGCCAGCGTCTCTTCCGAACCGGAGAGGTGCAGGAAGAAAGCACTGGGCGCCTCGGCCAGAATTGAGGACCGATACGCACGTTTGAGCGCGGAACACGCCATAACCATTCCCTCAGACGTCACCTCAGCCTCCCCGAGGCGCTTCCCGACGATGCTCAACCACGGTCTGCGGTCGTCGTCGTTCAACGGCTCTCCCCCGGCCATTTTGTCGATGTTGGCTCGCGGGTGCAGTGAGTCGGCGTCGACGAATGCGACTCCGAGACGGCGAGCGAGAACGGAACCGATGGTCGTCTTCCCCGTGCCCGAAACGCCCATGACGACGATCAGCGGAGGCTTGCGGTCGACGGTTAGCTCGTGAGACATAGCCCCATTGTGCCCACGCCGGAACTCACGCACGACGCCGCCTGCCTCCGAGACGAAGGCAGGCGGCGTCATTATGCGTTGGGTTCCGGATCAGTGGAAGAAGTGACGGGCCCCGGTGGTGTACATCGTGACGCCCGCTTGGCGTGCGGCTTCGATGACTTCCTCGTCACGGATCGACCCGCCGGGCTGAACAACGGCTCGGACGCCGGCGTCCAACAAGACCTGCAGACCATCAGCGAACGGGAAGAACGCATCCGACGAGGCGACCGAACCCCGTGCGCGCTCGGCGCCGTCCTCGCCCAAGGAATTGGCGCGTTCGACGGAAAGCTTGCACGAGTCCACCCGGTTAACCTGGCCCATGCCGATTCCCACGGCGGCGCCGTCGTTCGCCAGGAGGATGGCGTTGGACTTAGCTGCCCGCAACGAACGCCAGGCGAAAGCAAGATCGTTCAGGGTCTGCTCGTCGGCGGCCTCACCCGCGACGAGGGTCCAGTTGCCGGGATCGTCGCCCTCGGCCTGGAGCCGGTCGCTCTGCTGGAACAGCGCGCCCCCGGAGACCTGACGGTACTCGATGGAGCCTCGCTCGAAACCTTCCGGCAACACGAGGATACGGAGATTCTTCTTGGTCTGGAGTAGCTCAAGGGCCTCGGCGGTGTACGCGGGGGCGATGATGACCTCGGTGAAGATCCCCTTGACCGTCTGCGCCATCCCAAGCGTGACCTCGCGATTGGCCGCGATGACGCCACCATAGGCGGAGAGCGGATCGCAGGCGTGAGCCTTGCGATGGGCGTCAGCGATGGGGTCGTCCGCTCCCGGCGAGGCCACGGCGATGCCGCAGGGGTTATTGTGCTTGATGATCGCGACGGCGGGATCTTCGAAGTCGTACGCGGCGCGAAGCGCGGCGTCCCCGTCAACGTAGTTGTTGTACGACATCTCCTTTCCGCCGAGCTGTTCTGCCTGGGCGATGCCCGGGGCGGAAGCCGGATCGACGTACAAGGCGCCGCGCTGATGGGGGTTCTCGCCATACCGCAATGAAGCGGAGCGTTCGAAACCGAGTCCGGCGTAGGGGGGCCAGAATTGCGCGTCCGGGTCCTGCACGAATTGCTGCTGGGTCCAGGTCGCCACGGCCGTGTCGTACGCGGCGGTGTGGGCGAAGGCTCCAGCAGCCAGCCGACGGCGGGCCGCCAGGTCAAAACCGCCGCCACGAGCCGCGGCGAGAACATCGTCGTATTGTTGGGGATCCACCACCACCGAGACGGAATGGTGGTTTTTGGCGGCGGCGCGGACCATCGAAGGGCCACCGATGTCGATCTTTTCGATCACGTCTTCCTCGCCCGCACCGGAGGCGACCGTGTCGACGAACGGATACAGGTTCACGATGACGAGGTCGAAGGGCTCGATTCCGAGGTCCGACAACTGTTCAACGTGGTCCTGCTTGCGGCGATCAGCCAGGACGCCCGCGTGGATTTTGGGGTGCAGGGTCTTGACACGGCCTTCGAGGCATTCGGGGAATTCGGTGATCTCGGAGACCTCAGTGACCGGAACACCCGCGTCGCGGATCGTGCTTGCGGTCGACCCCGTGGAGACAATGCTGACTCCGGACTCATGAAGCCCTCGAGCCAGATCCTCCAAGCCGGTCTTGTCGAAAACGGAAATCAATGCTCTGGTGAACGGGATGCGATCCAGATCGGTCTGGGACACGGAAACTCCAACTCGTCGATGACGGCGCTCATCCGCCGCTGGCCCCATTCAGTCTATTAGGCCCTCAGAGAGTTTCTTAATTGTGGTCACCAAGAGTGACCTCTCCTGAACTTTGATTCGCTCGTGAAGGGCGGATTCGTCATCCCCCTCGAGCACGGGAACGGCAGCCTGATCCAGGATGGGACCCGTATCGACCCCGGCATCGACGACATGTACCGTCACCCCCGTGATCTTGACGCCGTACGCCAGGGCATCGCGCACACCGTGTGCGCCGGGGAAAGAGGGCAGCAACGCCGGATGCGTGTTGATGATGCGGCCGGCGAAGCGGTTCACCAGGTCCGCATCGACGATGCGCATGAAGCCGGCAAAAATGATGTAGTCCGGGGATTCATCGCCGATTCGCTGCTCCAAGGCGCGATTCCACGCCTCACGCGTTGCGTAATCCTTCGGAGACACAACGAAGGTCGCGATGCCGTGTTTCTCGGCTCGTTCCAAGCCTTTGCAGGGCTTATCGGCGCCGACGGCAGCGACCTCAACGTTCAGGAATCCTGCCGCGACGGCGTCGAGGATGGACTGAAGATTGGTCCCGGATCCGGAGACCATAACCACTATGCGCATGGGCATACTCTACTCAGTGCCCCGGTAGAGTTGGGATCATGACCTCACCGAACGGCGAAGCGAATCCGGAGAATATCAAGCGGCACGAGTCGCTCGTGTATCGATCGCGACTCATGATTGCGTTTTCGGTCGCCGGTTTCATGGGGACGGTCCTTTCCGTCACACCCGTAGGACAGTGGGCACTCGTGATCTCGATGGTTCTTCTCGCACTCGGCGTCGTGTGGACGATCCTCACCATGGTCTCGCTCACGAAAACGAGAGGCCCTTGGGTGGGGCACGTCGTCCTCGTTCTCGTCTTGCTGGCGAACCTGTACTTCATCGCCAATTCCGGGATTAACTTGGCGCTCTGGAACGTGACCAGCGACTATCGCGATTGTGTGCAGAATTCCCTGACGATTTCCTCGAGCGGACAGTGCCAGTCGGATCTCTACGACACCCTCATGAGTCGGATCCTCGGTCGCTAGCGTCCTCCCACCAGCTGGCGTGGGAAGCCCCAACCCCTGAAACTACCGGTCGCCCTCGTCCGTCGTCCGCCGAGACTTGCGCCGAGGACGCGCGACCACCGGACGACCCCCGGGCACCTCGCGAGGTTTCCGGTCGTCGGCCCACGGTGCGACATGTCGACGCGGTGCGGATGAGGATCCTGTGTTGTCGTCTCGCTCGCTCCGCGGAGACTCCTCGGTCTTCGGCTGGGACGGGGAAGACTCCGTAGCCGGCGGGACGTACCGCGTGGAGCCGCCCCGTGGCCTCGGCGGGAGAGGGCCCTTGCCATCACTGCCGCGGCGAGGTTCTTGACTCGATGCCCCATCCGCCCGGCTAGCCCCGGAGGACGTCTTGCCGAGGGCGGCAATCGATCTGGACGCACCGGCGTCACGTGAACGGTTCGGGGTGCGTTCCGCGTCGGCCGTCGTGGCCCCGGGCTTCTCGGAAGAAGCACCGGCAGAGGGCTTCCGCGAGGAATCTTTGGCTGAGGAATCCTTGGCCTCGTTTTTCACGGATCTTCCCCGGGACGTCGGGCCGTGTTCCGACTCGGTTCCCGAGGTCCGGACGGTTGATGTTGCCCGGCCCTCTTTTTTGCGCGGGGGCCGTTCCACACTAATGGGCTCCACCGTTGGGTCTCGTTCAATCCATGGGCCCAATAGTTGACCCACCAGGGTACCCACCGCGACCGTGATGCCGGCCCACACACCGGTCAGCCAAGGGTGCGGACCAACATCGGTAAACCGTCCAATGCCGAGAGAACCATGCGCCAGCGCCGCCAAGAGGCAGATCACGATGCACACCAACAGGCCGATTCCCAGGGCTACGCATAACCCCGACAGGATGGCTGCCAGCCACCGCCAGGAAAGACGCAAGGTGAACCATTCATCGAGGTGATTTTCGCCGTCACGAATGAAATACCAACCGGCGAGGGCTCCCGCAAGGACGGGCAAGACCAGGACGGAGTATCCCCACACTCCCGGATCCGCGGGTACGGCACCGAGGACCGGCAGGCTTGGGAGCGCTCCGGTGGTGGTTGCCGCGGGTGAGATCACGGTGCCTGCACCCAAGGAGAATCCAGCGCCCGTACCCCAGGCCATTCCGAAAATGATGAGGTTGGGCAACAGTGCCAATTGCAAGAGAGTCACCGCGAGGTCACCGACCCCACCCGCGTGAAGGCCCTGGTACAGCGAAACGATGCGGTTCCAGTGGACGAAAATCGACAGGCCCGTCAAGAGCGCGCCGGCGCCCACGAGTCCAACGACGGCAACCCAGGCGGCTCGAATCAAGGAGACGACGTAGGCGCCCGTCCACCGGGAATATTGGCTGTACTTTTCGGAAAGTTTTTCCGGGTCGATACCGACCAGGCGCAACCACGACCCGGCCACACGATGCCCGCCCCAGAGCATCCCGAGAATCACCACCCACAACGGAATGAGAGTCGCGGCAACCGGTTCGGTTCTGACGGCGGAGTTACTGGTCACGAGGCTGACGACCAGGCCGATGACGCCGTACGTCACCGCGGCCGCCAGGATGGCCTGCCAGAACTGTCCCTCGTAGGAAGCTCGCGCCAATCGCTTTCCCGCGCGACGGGTGAAGAGCACGAGGACCACAGTCAGGCCCAAGGGAGTAAGACTCGAGACGCCTTGAACCGGCGAAGAGGAGTCCCCGCTGGGTATGTTCAAGTGGACGCCGACGCCGTGTCCGGCAAGCCACAATTGCCCGGACCCTCCCAGCACAGCTCCCACCGAGCCGGGCATGCCCAAGGTGAACCACCCGAGGAGCACGATCACGGCCACGAACAGCAGCGAGCCGATCGCGGTCAAGAGAATCTCGGTCACGGCCTGCAACCAAAGCGGCATCGGCAGTGACTGGGGAAGCGAGGGTCTACGAGGCGTCTTGATCATCGCGATTCATCATCTCACGTGGCCCGCGTTTTGGCTTTTCATTCGCCGTTCAACCGACCGTTACTTGTTGATGAACGCCCCGTATCCCCGGCGCGGTTGTATGGGTGTGTGCGAATCCTTATGGTTGCCGAATCGTTTGTTCCTCACCTCAGCGGCGTCACAACCTCGCTGTTGCGAAGCGCCGAGAATCTGAGACGCCGCGGCCACGAAGTCATGTTCTTGGCTCCGTCTGGGCGCGGCTTCAAGCCTTCGGACTGGTCCCCCACCGTGCTACCCAGCCTCCCAAGGGCGGTTCACGACGACGCATTTCCCGCGTCCCGCCAAACCCCTGAATCTTGCCCCATCTCGTTGGCACCGGGGCAAACCTACGAAGAGGTCGAGGGCACCCCCACCGTCCGTATGCCGTCCCTCCCCTTGGCGGGCTACCCTACCCTGCGCTTTTCCATGGGAACCGTGGCGGCAGTACGACGCCTCATGGCCGACTACCGTCCCGACGTCGTGCACATTGCCTCGCCGTTTGTTCTCGGGGCCCGCGCCGTCACAGCGGCCCATTCCTTGGGAATCCCCTCGGTCGCCGTCTATCAGACCGATGTCGCGGCCTATACACACCGGTACGGAATGCCGTGGCTAAAGGCCTACGCCAATAAGCGCATTGCCTCGATCCACACCACGGCGACCATGACGTTGGCGCCGTCGCACTCGTCCATGGACTACTTGGAATCACTTGAGGTGCCTCGTGTCTTCAAGTGGGGCCGCGGCGTCGATACCGAGCTGTTCCACCCCCGCCGTCGCTCGGAAGCGGTTCGGCAAAAACTCGGGGCCGATTCGGGCGATATCCTCGTGGGCTTTGTGGGGCGCCTCGCTTCGGAGAAGCAGGTCGAGGATCTGCGGGTCATCCAGTCGTTGCCGGGAGTAAAGCTCGTCATCATCGGGGGCGGCCCCGAACTCTCCCGGCTCAAGACGACGCTTCACCAAGCAATCTTTACGGGGCAGCTCACGGGGGAAAGTCTCGCGGAGCACGTCGCGAGCCTGGATGTGTTCACCCACCCCGGGGAATTCGAGACCTTTGGCCAAACACTGCAGGAAGCGATGGCCTCGGGCGTGGCCACCGTGGCCGTAGGCAAGGGCGGACCCCTAGACATCATTGACGACGGCGTCACCGGCCGCCTGTACGAACCCGGACAACTCGGCATGCTTCGCACGATCGTGGAGTCGCTCCGAGACCCCGAGGCGCGTGCGCCCCTCAGCACCAACGGCCGCCAGGCCATGGAAGCCCGATCATGGGGTGCAGCCTCGCTCAAATTGGAGGGGTATTACGACAGGGCGATCGAATTTCATCGAAGCCGACAGCTCCGCCGGTGGCGTGATGAGCGTGGTGCCCAACGGCGAGGACCGGGTCGTGCGGCCTCACGCCATCGCGTGTGACACGCCCGTCAGGGGACGGCTATCCCTAGGCTTCGCGCCACGGGTCCTGGGCGTCCACGCCCCAGGACCGGAAAACGTCGGCCTTGGCGGACACGACCGTGAGGCCATGCACCTCGGCGGTTGCCGCGATCAGCCCCTCGACGGCCGCCCCGGTCCACGACGTCGAGGAGCGTTGTCCCAGACGCAAAATGGACTCGGGACTCGACCGCCCAGCCCACGCCCGGGCCACGGCAGGGTCGACATCCAGCACATGATCTTCGAACCGCTCCACGAGCTCGTCGAGCCATCGATCGGTCTCCCTGTGGGGATACAGTCCTTTGAGCTCACCCAAGGAGAGGGCCGAGAGAAACAGCGTCCGGTGCGACCGACGGCGCAAAAAGGCCACCACGGTGGGGTTAGGGCGTGTGCGGCGAATTTCGGCGAGGACGTCGGAGTCAAGCAGCAGACCGCGGGTGCCAGGACTCATGCGGCCTGGTCTGCGGCGAGCGCGACGATCGGTTCACCGGCGCTCGTGGGTGCCAGGAGAAAGTTGAGGAATTCAGTCCGCGCGGAATCGACTCGCGCGTAATCTTGAATGCTCATCGCGTGGTATCCGTGCGAGACGGGAACCGCCGCGGAGAAATCGGAACGGGAATTCGGGGTGGCCATAGCCATCAGCGCTGTCGCGCGATCCTTTCGATGCTCTTGTCTATACCAAGCAACAGTGCCGCTCATGCGGCGAATATAGACCGCTTCGTCATCCGAACCACCCGTGAACATGGGGTTGGTGCCCAACCAAGTCGGAGCTTGGCAGTTGGGTCTCTTGAAGCTGTTTCCCAGCGTACCCAAGAAATTGTCGCGATGAAAAGTCTTCCCTCGAAGAATTTCTGCGGGGTATAGATTGGAAGTTATGCCATTTCCCGCTCAGCAGATGCCGGTCTCTGTCGCGCACATCATCAAAGCCGTGGGCCATAACGCCTTTGGCCGGGGAGAACGGTACTACCGTGCGGGCAAAGTGCTCTCTGCGGCCTATGACCCAGACAGCCTGACGTTCTCGTCCAAGGTCTCCGGCAGCGAGCGGAAATCCTATTCACAGACCGTCATCTTTCCGGAAAAGCAAGCCCCGCATTCGGCACCCTTCCACTCCTTCTGCTCGTGCCCCGTGGGCACCAACTGCAAACACGTGGTCGCCGCCCTGCTCGGGTGGTTTCACGAAGGCGGTTGGGGCGATCCCACGGAGGACCGTCCTTTGCGCTCCGCGTCGCCCGCCGAACCTTCGGGGTCACACAACACGTCCGGCCAAGAGGTTCCCGATGCCGTCCGCCGTTGGTCGGAGGCCAGCGGTGTCGAGATCCCGGACTCGGCTCTCCAGACGTTCACTGACTTCTCTGGCCGCAAAGAGGCCACCTCCCATCGAGCACTGGGCGACATGCAGTCTTCATGGCGCCGTCAGATGACCCGGGCCCTTCAGTCGCAACGCGCTTATGGATCGGGTCAGCATCACCGTGTTCCGGCGGCCTTGGACCTTGATGTGGAGGTCCCCCGGCACCGAGGATACGGCCGCCCGACGGAGGACGTCGTCGCTCCCGTCCACCTGACGGCACGCCCCCTTAAGCTCGGCACGCGAGGCCGCTGGATTAAGGGCGGGCTCCATTGGAACGTCTTCGCCGGAGACACGGTTCACGAGCCCAGCATCCCGGAGGAACATTCGGAGTGGTTCCGTGAGTTCTATTCCGTGGTCCACCCCGACCAGGGAATGTACGCCTCCACGCGCGACTACGTTCGTTTGGATCAGGTGAGCTCATCCCTGCTGTGGGACCTGTTGGAACGAGCTTCCTCCCTGGGGATAGCAATTCTGGTGCGCGAACGCCCCGTCGTCATTGGGTTGGCACCGGAATCGACCCTCGATTTACGCATCGAACGAACGGACGATGAGGGGCTGAAAGTTTCACCGGGATTCCGGTTCGCGGCGAGCCCCGAGTCCGATGACGCCTCGACGGCCTGGGTTCCCGCTTCCTCGGCTTTTCCCTTAGGCCGTCAGCACGACCCCCAGGCGTATTTCGCCCTCGGCGGCGCCCTTCATGCGGAGTACACCCGGGACGCCGAGGGCACCGGATCATGGGGCGGCACACGACCTTCCCCTATCCCCCAGCTAGCTCACGACGCCGCCGAACAACCCTGGATTACAGAAGACACCGAGCTCCTCTTCTTCCCGTTGGCCGAACGGCCCACCCACCTCGCGCGCTCGATTGCGGAAGACGGCGAGATGTCCATACCCGCCAGCGAGATCCGTGACTTTGCGGAAGACTTCTACCCCCAGGTGGCCCGCCGCACCCCCATCTTCGCCGACGACGACGCCGCACCTGCCCTGCCCGAGGTCCTCTCCCCAGAACTGATCCTCGAGGTCGAATTCTTTTCTCCCGGACGTCACGACGACCGCCTCTTCCCGGCCGCCGTGGACTGGTACTGGCTCTACCCACAATCCCACGTCAAATGGCCGAACGACGTCGCCGAGGACCCCGATGCCGCTGCGGAGGGCGAAGAATGGACCCGGGTTCCCATCGGCGTTGGCCATCCCGATCCCTACCGTGAAATTCGCGATACCGAACGTGAGCATGACGTCATTTCCGAAGTGCGACGGGCTCTTCCGGTCACTCCGCTGCATTCGACCGAGCTGTCCGGATGGGAAAGCCACGACCTCGTCGAAAAGGTGATCCCCACCGTCGAAGAGATCCCAGGGACTCGTGTGGTGGTTCGGGGCGACATTCCGGAGTTCACATCCTTGGACGGCGACGCCGAGGTGCAGGTTTCGGTCGAGTCCACCGGCGATCGGGACTGGTTCGATCTGGGGGTGACCGTGAAAGCGGGAGCCTGGTACGTGCCGTTTGTGGACATCTTCCGTGCCCTCGACGCCGGCCAGAAGCACCTTCTCTTGGGCGATGGCTCCTACTTCCGGCTCGATCGCCCCGAGTTTACGAAGCTCCGAGACCTGATCTCTGAGGCGCGGCAGCTTCAGGATGAATCGGCCGCCTTGCGCATCAACCGCCACCAGGCCGGGCTGTGGGAAGATCTCGAAGAACTCGCCACCGACGTGCACGTGGCCGACGAATGGCGAGAATCCGTCCAGTCTCTCTTGGAACTCGAGGACCTTCCCCAGGTCGCCCTCCCCGAAGATCTCACGGCGACCTTGCGGCCCTACCAACTCGAGGGCTACCAGTGGTTGTCGTTTCTGTACGACCACCGACTCGGCGGAGTACTCGCCGACGACATGGGCCTCGGCAAGACGGTACAAACCATCGCAATGTTCTTGCACGCTTTCGAGGTGCACCGCACCGAACGCTCCGAATCCGCGACGCGCCCTCGTTTCCTCGTGGTCGCACCAACATCGGTCGCACCCAACTGGGCGCGGGAGATTCAACGCTTCGCGCCCTCGCTCAGCGTCGAACTCATCACGGAAACCTCCGCCAAAAGCCGCCGTTCGGTGGGCGATCGCGCAAACGGAGCCGACGTCGTCATCACCTCCTACGCCTTGATGCGGCTCGACGAAGCGGAATACCGCGATTTGGGGCTAACTGGGCTCGTGCTCGACGAGGCACAGTTCATCAAGAACGCAAAGACCAAAGCCCACCGGATAGCCCGGGACCTCCCGGCGCGGTTTAAGCTCGTGGTCACCGGTACTCCCATGGAAAACGACCTCATGGAACTCTGGTCTATGTTCTCGATCGCGGCGCCGGGTTTGTTCCCCTCCGCCCGAAAATTCCGAGACTCCTACGCCAAACCGATCACCAGCGGTGAGAGCCCCGAAGCCCTCCCGCGCTTGCGCCAACGGGTGCGCCCGCTCATGATGCGACGCACCAAGGAGCTGGTGGCTGCGGAATTGCCGGAAAAGCAGGAACACCGCATCGATGTGCCGCTCTCCGAGGCCCATCGGAAGGTCTACGACACTCGTCTACAGCGGGAACGACAAAAGCTTCTCGGTCTCCTCCAGGACATGGACAAGAATCGCTTTACGATCTTCCAGTCTTTGACGATGCTCCGCAGGCTTTCCCTTGCGGCGGGACTGGTCGATGAGGAGCACGCGGACGTGGAATCCGCCAAGCTGACGTATTTGCGGGATAACCTCCCCGAAATCATCCAGGACGGCCATCGCGCGTTGGTTTTCAGTCAGTTCACCTCCTTCTTGACACTGATTGCCGAGGTCCTCAAGGAGGAAGGCATTCCGTATGTCTACCTCGACGGCACGACCCGTGATCGCGGTTCCGTGGTGGATGCCTTCAACGCCGGCGAGGCACCAATCTTCCTCATCAGCCTCAAGGCCGGCGGATTCGGTTTGAACCTCACGGCAGCGGATTACTGCTTCATCATGGATCCGTGGTGGAACCCGGCGGCCGAAGCACAGGCCGTGGACCGAGCCCACCGCATCGGACAGGACCGCAATGTCATGGTGTATCGCCTCGTATCCGCCGGAACGATCGAGGAAAAGGTCATGGACCTGAAGTCATCCAAGGCGGAACTTTTCCAGGCCGTCATGGACGAGGGGCAGATTTTTTCCTCGGCGATCGGCGCGGAGGAAATCCACCAGTTGATCGAGGGGTAATTCCTCCTCGCCGTAAACACCGCGACATCTCAATGTTTAACCTTGTCAGGGGTGTTATATCGTGAATGAGACTGCTTCTTAGCTCAACGAACCAACGTCGACGCTCAGATAGGACCCATGAACGATCCCAGCACAACTGCATCCACTACCGTCTCAAGACCCAGTTCAGATGATCTGAAGGAAACTCATGACCCCGGGGCGGATCCCCACCCCCCAACGGGCATGAACAAATACGCCACCATGAAGACCAACTGGAAAGTCTTTGGCGGAGCAGCGCTGGGCATTCTGGCGATTTCCGTGTGGGCGCTACTCGCCCCGGATTCGGCAAGCACGGTTTTGGGTGCCGTCGTGGCATGGGTATCGAAAAACTTCGGGTGGTTTTACGTTCTCACCGGCACCGTGGTGCTCGTGTTCGTGGTGCTCGTTGCCCTGGGCAAGACGGGAACCATCCGCCTCGGCCCGGATCACTCTCGGCCGCAATTCTCGCTCTTCTCGTGGGCCGCAATGTTGTTTGCCGCCGGTATCGGCGTCGACTTGATGTTCTACTCCGTGCTGGAACCGGTCACCCAATATTATGGGCCGCCGCAGGGCTCGAGTGAGACGGCGGAGGCAGCCCGCCAAGCCGTCGTCTGGACCCTGTTCCATTACGGCTTGACCGGATGGGGCATGTACGCCCTGATGGGACTAGCCTTCGGTTACTTTGCCTACCGATTCAATCTGCCGCTGTCGATCCGGTCCGCGCTGTACCCCATCATTGGCAAGCGCATTAAGGGTGCCGCGGGCGACGCCGTCGACATCGCGGCCCTGCTCGGCACGATCTTCGGTGTGGCCACCTCGCTGGGTATCGGCGTCGTGCAGATCAACTTCGGCCTGCACTTCCTGTTCAATCTGCCTCAGGGCGTCGCGGTGCAGGCGGGGCTCATTGTCGTCTCGGTCCTACTCGCGACGGCATCGGCCGTGTCCGGCGTGGACAAGGGCATTCGTCGCCTGTCCGAGCTGAATATTTACCTCGCGATTGCCCTCCTCTTGTACATCCTCGTATTCGGCGACACCGCATTCTTGCTCAACGGTCTCGTGACCAACTTGGGCGACTATGTGAGCCGCTTCCCCGGCATGACGATGGATGCAATGGCCTTCGATCATCCCGATGACTGGATGAATACGTGGACCATCTTCTTCTGGGCCTGGTGGGTGGCGTGGTCGCCCTTTGTGGGACTCTTCCTGGCCCGCATCTCGCGTGGTCGCACGATCCGCCAATTCGTGATCGGGACCTTGACCATTCCGTTCATCTTCATCTTGGTCTGGATCTCCGTCTTCGGGAACTCCGCGTTGCACCTAATCTTCGAGCAGGGAAACGCGGCGTTCGGCCAATCGATCATGAACAATTCCGAAGAAGCCTTCTACACCTTGTTGGCCCAGTATCCCGGCGCGACGGCGGCGGCCGCGGTCGCAACATTCACCGGCCTGCTGTTCTACGTGACCAGCGCCGACTCCGGAGCCCTCGTGATGTCGAACTTCGCATCCACGATCGAGGATCCCAACGAAGACGGCCCCCGATGGATGCGCATTTTCTGGGCGGCCGCCACAGGTCTACTGACCCTAGCCATGTTGATGATCGGCGGTATTACGACGCTGCAGTCGGCGACGATTGTCTTTGGACTGCCGTTTGCGATCGTGTTGTATCTGGTGATGTTTGGGCTGTGGAAGGCACTTCGGGTCGAACGAGCCGACATGGATTCCCGACTGGCCGCGTACGCCGGCGTGCAGGCGGCGAACCGAGCGGCCTCGATCGAACCCGCCGGCAAGACCCGGAATTGGCGTCAGCGCCTGGCTCGCTCGGTCACATATCCCGGCCGTCGAGCCGCTCGACGGTACGTTCAGACCGTGGTCTCCCCCGCCCTGGAAGAGGTGGGCGAAGCCTTGCTGACCGAAGGCGTCACCGCGGAGGTCGTCCACGGTTTGGACCCCTCCAGCGATATTCCGTATGTGACCTTGACGGAGCACATGGACGGCGAGCGCGACTTCATCTACCAGGTGTACCCCATTGCTTGCCCCACTCCGCGCTACCTGTTGAGCCCCTCCAGCACGGAGGACACCTACTACCGTTTCGAACCCTTCGCCCTGACGGGTTCGCGCGGGTACGACGTCTACGGCTACACCAAGGAACAGCTCATTCACGACGTCCTGGACAACCACGAGCGCCACCAAGAGTTCATCCGCTTGAGCGGACCGAGTATCGAGGACACCGGATCCACCGAAATCATCGGTTCTTCGGTGGCTATCACGGATTGGTCGATGGATTTCCCGTCGACGGAAAGCACCCCACAGTCCGAAGACCTTTCGGACGACGCAACTGCAAAGGAAGGTTCTCAGTGAGCAACACGCTGTATATCGACGGACAGTGGGTCCCCGCCGAAGAGGGCGGCACCCGAACCATTATCTGCCCGGCCGACGGGTCCGAGGTCGGCACCGTCGCGGAGGCGACCGCCGCGGACACCGAGAAGGCAATAGCCGCCGCACGCAAGGCCTTCGACGAGGGCGCTTGGTCGGCATCCGCTCCCGAACGTGGCGACTTCCTGCTCGCCGTCGCCCAGAAATTGCGTGACCGCAAGGACGAATTCGCCCGCGCAGAGTCACTGGATACCGGTAAGCGCCTCGTCGAATCCGAATTGGACATGGACGACATCGCTGCGTGCTTCCAGTACTACGGCAAGACTGCCGCGCAGGAAGCGGGCCGCGTGGTGGACGCTGGCGACCCCGCGGTCTCCTCACGCATCGTCACCGAACCCGTGGGCGTTTGCGGCATGATCACCCCGTGGAACTACCCCTTGTTGCAGGTGGCCTGGAAGGTTGCCCCGGCGCTCGCGGCCGGTAACACCTTCATTTTGAAGCCCGCCGAGCTGACCCCGCACACCGCGATCCTGCTCATGGACATTCTGGATGAGCTCGGTCTACCGGCCGGCGTCGCCAACCTCGTGTTGGGTGCCGGCGCGGAGGCCGGTGCGCCGCTCTCCAGCCACCCGGATGTGGACCTCATTTCCTTCACCGGCGGTCTCGTGACCGGTCGGACCATCGCGCGGACCGCGGCGGATTCGGTCAAGAAGATCGCGTTGGAACTGGGCGGCAAGAACCCCAACGTCATCTTCGCCGATGCCGACTTCGACGCCGCCGTGGACAACGCCCTCAACGGCGCTTTCGTACACTCCGGTCAGGTGTGTTCGGCAGGTGCCCGCATCGTCGTGGAAGAGTCCATCGCCGAGAAGTTCACGGCCGAACTCGTGCGTCGTGCGGAAAATATTCGCATCGGCGGTCCTTTCGACGAAAACGCCGAGACCGGGGCCCTGATTTCGGAGCGGCACCGCGAGAAGGTTGCGGCGTACGTGGAGGCGGGTGTGGCCGAAGGTGCCCGCGTGCGTTGCGGCGGCGAGGCAGCCACGGAGGGTGATCTGGCCAAGGGCTGGTTCTATAAGCCGACCGTGATGGACCAGGTCAAGCGCGGGATGTCGGTGGTCCGGGACGAAGCCTTCGGGCCGGTCGTGACCATCGAAACCTTCACCACGGAAGACGAAGCCGTCGCGACGGCCAATGACACGTTCTACGGTCTGGCCGGAGCAGTCTGGACCAATGACGCCGGGAAGGCCGATCGGGTGGCGGGTCGCCTCCGCCACGGAACGATCTGGATCAATGACTTCCACCCCTACCTCCCCCAGGCTGAGTGGGGCGGTATGAAGCAGTCCGGCATCGGTCGCGAACTGGGCCTCGAGGGCCTCGGCGAGTACCAGGAAACCAAGCACATCTACCACAACACGGCCCCCGCCGTGACCGGCTGGTTCAGCGACAACCGATAAGCATCCACGAAAGGACACCACGCTATGAACGAATCGCAAGAATTCGACTACATCATCGTCGGCGGCGGATCCTCCGGCGCCGCCACCGCCGCGCGGTTGAGCGAGAAGAATCCTGATGCTCAGGTAGCGCTCATCGAGGCCGGCCCCGACGACGCTGGCATCGACGAGGTCCTCAGCCTGAACCGTTGGATGGAGCTCCTCGAATCCGGCTACGACTGGGACTACCAGATCGAACCCCAGGAAAACGGCAACTCCTTCATGCGAATGGCCCGGGCCAAGGTCATGGGCGGTTGCTCGTCGCACAACTCATGCATCGCTTTCTGGGCGCCGCGCGAGGATCTCGACGAATGGGAGTCCGTCCACGGCGCTCAGGGCTGGAACTCCGAGACCGGCTACCGGCTCTACCAGCAGCTGGAGACCAATGAGGACGCGGGAACCGAGGGCGGTGAGCACCACGGCGATTCCGGTCCGGTGTCGCTCATGAACGTTCCGCCTCAGGATCCCTGCGGCGTCGCGCTCCTGGATGCGGCGGAACAGGCCGGGATCCCCCGCACGCGATTCAACTCGGGCACCACGGTTACCAACGGCGCCAACTTCTTCCAGATCAACCGCCGTGCGGACGGTACTCGCTCGTCGTCGTCGGTTTCCTACATCCACCCGATCCGCGAACGGGAAAATTTCCACCTACTGACGGGCACCCAGGTCAAGCGGGTGCTTCTCGACGACGACCGGCGGGCGACCGGCCTCGAGGTTGTGGATAACGCCTTCGGCACGCCCCGCGTGATTAGGGCCCGGCGCGAAATCGTGCTCTCCGCAGGAGCGATCGACACCCCGAAATTGTTGATGCTCTCCGGCATCGGCCCGGCCGGCCACTTGGCCGATGTCGGCATCGAAGCCGTCGTGGATTCCCCCGGAGTCGGCGCGAACCTCCAAGACCATCCCGAGGGCGTGATCCAGTGGGAGGCCAAGAAGCCGATGGTTTCCGACTCCACCCAGTGGTGGGAAATTGGCCTCTTCACTCAGGTGGACGCGGGCTTCGACGACGAGCTGCCCGGACGGCCGAACCTGATGATGCACTACGGCTCGGTCAACTTCGACATGCACACCCTCCGTCGGGGTTTCCCCACGTCAGAGAACGCATTCTGCCTCACCCCCAACGTGCCGCACGCACGCTCGCGCGGCACCGTGCGCCTGCGTTCCCTCGACTTCCGCGACAAGCCCAAGGTGGATCCCAAGTACTTCACCGATGAGCAGGGATACGACATGTCGGTGATGATCGAGGGCATTCGTACGGCCCGGAAAATCGCCTCGCAGCCTGCCCTGGACGAATGGCGCGGCAAGGAATTGTTCCCGGGCGAGGACCTCACCTCCGATGAAGAATTGGCCGACTACATCCGCGACACTCACAACACGGTGTACCACCCCGTGGGGACCGTCCGGATGGGCGCAGACGATGATGCCATGTCTCCGCTCAACGCCCGCCTGCAGGTCAAGGGCATTGACGGCCTCCGCGTCGCCGACGCCTCCGTGATGCCGGAGATCGTTTCGGTCAACCCGAACATCACCTGCTTCATGATCGGCGAGCGCGCCGCGGAACTCATCACCGAGGACAACGCGTAAAAACACGATTCGCGAACGGGCGGGCAGGGAATACTCCCTCCCGCCCGTTTGTTATGCACCCCGAAACAGTCACGCTGAGCAGAGGAAGTTTTATATGACTAAGTCACCGAACGTCACTTTCAACGATGGTCAGCAGATTCCGCAGCTGGGCTACGGTGTGTGGCAGGTTGAGGACGATGTCGCGGAGAAGGTCGTCGGTCAGGCACTCGATGCCGGATTCCGCCACATCGACACCGCCAAAATTTACGGCAACGAGGCAGGCGTCGGCCGCGGAATTGCGGGTTCCGACGTCGACGAGAACGAGATCTTCGTGACCACCAAGTTGTGGAACGACGACCAGGGTTACGAGTCCACTTTGAAGGCCTTCGACCAGTCCGCTGAGCGTTTGGGCTTGTCCAAGCCGGTGGATCTGTACCTCATCCACTGGGCGCAGCCGGATAACAACCTGTACCTGGACACGTGGAAGGCCATGATCGAGCTGCAGAAGCAGGGCAAGGTCGTCTCGATTGGCGTTTCGAACTTCCCCGAAGAGCAGCTTCGCGAAATCATCCGCGAGACCGGCGTGACGCCGGCGATCCATCAGATCGAGTTGCACCCGTACTTCAACCAGTCGAAGATGCGCCAGGTCAATGAGGAACTCGGTATCAAGACCGAGGCGTGGTCCCCGCTGGGACAGGGTGGCGATGTCCTCAAGGAGAAGGTCATCGGCGATATCGCCGAGCGTCACGGCGCCACCGCCGGACAGGTTGTCATCGCGTGGCACCTGGCCATCGGCAACGTCGTGATTCCCAAGTCGGTCACCCCGGAACGCATCGTCGAGAATTTTGAAGCCCTCAACGTTCGACTCACCGATGACGACGTCGAGGCCATCAACGGCCTGACCAAGGCGGACGGCCGCATCGGTAACGATCCGGTAGAAACCATGAAATAGGCCACCGGCCAACCGCACGACGGCGTTTCTCCCCCACGGGGAGAGGCGCCGTCGTCGCGTGGGACCCGAATCTGCCCGCGCCGCATCAGGTAACATCCGCCTCCAGTGTTGGCACGGCGCATCGACGGTGCCTACGCTCGTCAGTATCGAAGGGAACGCACGGCACGGAGTCGCGGCATCGCACACGGTAGCTCGTGACGAAGGCAAGGGGACATGGACGGCACAGACTGCGAGGCGTACACGGTCTTTCGCGAAAGCTACCGGTCCCTCATCGACGACCTAGCCGAAGCCGGATGGACCCGCTCCGAAACCCGGTATCGGCTCGTCACCCTGTATCCCGATATCCCCCGCGATTTCTTGGATCGCTTCCTGGCCGAACATCCGGAGCAATTCCTGCACACCGCGGATGAGGCGCTCAACGGGACATTACTCGCGGCCGGGGTGTGGCTCGCGGTCAATCACCTCCTCGACTTGGGCGAAGATCGCGGCTTCATCGCGACCTATGGAGACCAGGCCGTCGTTCAGGACGTCTCGCGCTACTTGGAATCCGCCGGAGTCAGCGACGACCACACCGCCATGATCTTGGGCCGGATCGGTGCGACGCTTGCGTTCCTCACCCAATACCCGCATACGAGCCTCACGAGCGCGGACTACCAGTCTTTCCGCGCAGACCCTCCGCAGGAACTCCGCGAGGTGTTTGGCCTGATTCGGCAGGATTGGCCGGCAAGCCCGCGTTATCTGAGCTCGCAATTTGGTGACGGTTCGTGGTCCCGGGCACTCGTTTCCATGGGTTTGGCCCCCGCCCAACGGTTCGCCCCGGACGGCACCGACCGCATACCCGATTTCACGGAAGATCGTTTTCGCAGCGCCATCGCGGACTTCCTGACGTACTGCATTCGTAATAATCGCAAGCCTTTAGCGTTGCTCTACGGCCGATGGTCCGCCGACACCGCTCGGCACACGACCCCTCGTCCCACGCTGGGGACGCTGCGCCACCGTTTCGGAGCGTGGCACCTTGCCTTGGCACAGGGTCGCCGCCTCATCAACGACGAAGCCCCAGGAGCGGGCGACCCTCGGTACGAAGAGCACTGGGTCGGTCCATGGGGCTCCAGCAGCCGAGAGCCACGGAGCGAGGCCGGTTCGTGGTCTCCTCAACACTGGGTGGAGCGCGGGATCGGCGTCGTCGAAACCGTGGTGCAAGAGGCCAGCGGCGACGAAAACTCGTGGGCCGAGCTGGTCGCCGAAATCTCCGAAGCCATCCGGACTCTCCCGTGGAAGCACTTCTTGACCGTCGAATACGATACGGGCAATACCGGCGGAGATTCCCCCTACGCCCAAGCTTTCACGGGACCGGGTGGCGTTACCGCAACCCTTGTTTCGGAGCAATTTCTCCCGGCTGTCCTCTGGCCGCTCGACGAAGAATATTTGGTCGACGCCGGGTGGCGCCCACCCCATGCCGAACAACTCCACTGGGAACGCACGCAGCTCAGTCTCGACGATTCCGCGACCGAAATCGTCGATGCCCTCCGCTATGGCCGCGACTGCTCGGACCCCTACCGGTTCCGCTGGGGCTCTGGGGCGATGTACGACCGCGCGTTCCCGGCGACGATTCCAACCATCTAAAAATATTCCCCTTCCCCACCATCAGGAGATGATCGCTGGTGTCCACTTCACCGGACACAGGCACGAACGGTACGCCTTGGCAGGGTTACCGCCGAGGCACCCCGGAATTCACGCGGATGCTGGTCGCGATGTTCTGCGCGGGTGTCGCAACCTTCGCCCCGCTATATTCGCCTCAGGCGGTACTGCCCTCCATCGCGTCGGATCTGAATCGCGACGTCGCCACGGTGGCCCTCACGGTCTCCTGCGCGACCTTTGGCCTCGCGATCTTCGCCCTCCCCTGGACGTACGTTGCGGACCGATGGGGCAAGACGCGAGCCATGACCATTGCGATCACCGCGGCAAGCATTCTCGGGCTCATCATTCCCTGGACGCCGGATTTCTCCCTCCTGCTCGTCTTGCGGTTTATCCAAGGCGCCGCGTTGGCCGGGCTCGCCGGCGTCGCCGTCGCGTACATCGCCGAGGAAACGATGGCCCTCCACTCGGGGGCCGCCACGGGCCTTTACGTCGCGGGAACGACCATCGGCGGATTGGCCGGACGGCTGGTTTCGGGGCCGATCGCTCAGCTCACGGGGAACTGGCGCATTGCCGTCGCGAGCGTGGCCGTTCTTGCCGTCGCCGCCGCCATCGCTTTCCTCCTTCTGCTCCCCCGGGCCCGTCGATTCGTTCCGGTGCCGCCGCACGGCGCCCTTCGATCCACTGCACGCCGCATCGGCCGTCACCTCACCCACTCAGGAATGATCAGCCTCTTTCTCTTGGCGTTCACGCTGATGGGCGCTTTTGTGACGGTTTATAACTACGTGGGATTCAAACTCGAGGTTCCTCCGTATTCCCTATCCGAGATCGCCATTTCGCTGCTTTTCCTGGCATATCTTTCCGGAACCTTCACCTCGGGAATTGCCGGGCGTTTATCGGCCCGATTCGGTCGGTTGCTGACGATTCTCGTCTCGATGGCCGTCATGATCTTGGGTATTTGGCTGACGACGGCGTCGCCACTTCCGGTAGTAGTTCTCGGCCTCGTCCTGCTGACCATGGGCTTTTTCGCGGCCCATTCGACGGCATCGGCATGGACTGGCCTCCTGGCGGGCGACGGCAAGGCTCAGGGCACGGCACTGTACAACCTGTTCTATTACGCGGGATCGGCGATCGTCGGCTGGCTCGGCGGGTTCTTCTTTATTTCCGGTGGGTGGTCGCTCACCGGGTTGTTCTGCATCGCGGTTGTGGCCTTGGGCGCATTGTTAACGGGGACGGTGCTTCGTCGCGAAGAATCCGCTAAAGTGGTCCGGAACGAAGGGGAGTAGTTCCCACCGATGCCTCAGGGCATCACAGCGAAATGTCGACACACTGGAGATCCCCTCCCGGCATTTCACCCGCTCAGAGGGCGCCGTACGCGGCGTGTTCCTGCGGGCGAGCGAGACCTTCGGCCTGACGACCCATTACGGGACACGATTCAAGGGCCGAAGTCTCCGCGGTGAATTCATCGCGCGGCTCGGCCCGGAGGAGATACCCCCATGAACCCTGAGCCGATGAACCCCCGCCCTGCCGAGGATCTGCCTTCCCGCCACGAGGCCGATACGTTACGAGATCCCTCCCGGGCCCCCTCTACCGCCGCACAACGACGCCGCTGGCGTCGGTACCTTGCCGATGAAATCTCCGAGGAGACGGTCTACCGCTACCTTGCCGAACGTGAAGAAGGCCGGGACGCGGAAATTCTCTTCGAAATGGCCGGCGCCGAAAAACGTCACCAGCAACACTGGCGCGATCTTCTCGGGGCGGATGCGACACCGGATCCTCGCCCCTCGATCTCGTCTCTGACCCTTCAATTCATGGCCAAGCATTTCGGGAGCGTTTTCGTCTTGGCCCTTGCCCAGCGCGCAGAAGGCCGCTCCCCTTACGACGAAGATCCGGATGCGACCGACTCGATGGCAGCTGACGAAGCTGTACACGAAGAGGTGGTCCGCGCCCTCGCCACCAACGGCAGGGAAAAGCTCTCCGGTAATTTCCGCGCGGCGGTCTTTGGTGCCAACGATGGTCTCGTCTCGAACGTTGCCCTCATCATGGGTGTGGGGGCTGCCGGCGCGAGCCCGCACATGGTGTTGTTGAGCGGCGTCGCAGGCCTCCTCGCCGGAGCACTGAGCATGGGCGCGGGTGAGTTCGTCTCCGTACGTTCGCAACGCGAGCTCCTGGACGCGTCCCGCCCCACCCAGGTCACCCTCGACGTCGCACCCGACCTAGATATCGACCGTAACGAGGTCGAATTGATCTACCGTGCGCGCGGCATGAGCGAGGAAGCTGCTCACCACCGCGCCCTGGAGCGGTTTGGATACTACGAATGCGACTGCGATCCCTCGTTGTCGCACCGTGATGACGAAGACGCCGCAGAGGACGGAGCGGAGAACGTCGCTTTGGGCACCGACCTGGGGGCTGCGGCCTCGAGTTTCTGCTTCTTCGCCTCAGGCGCGATCATCCCGATTCTCCCGTACATCTTTGGAATGTCGGGCTACCCCGGGATGATCCTGTCCTTGTTCTTGGTGGGCATTGCCCTCCTGGGAACCGGCGCCGTGGTCGGTCTGCTCTCGGGAGCCTCTCCCCTCAAGCGAGGCCTACGCCAGCTATTGATCGGATATGGCGCGGCGTTGGCGACATACCTCCTCGGGCTCCTCTTTGGGACCTCGACGGCCTGACGCCTCTGGGCCTAGATGGAGAACGTGGGTGGGCCCACCACGATGTCGTCATTTCCAAAGTGTGGCGCCACCGGCCCCAGCAACGTAAATTCGTACCGCAAAGGCGTGGGGCCGGTGGTCGTCGCGGTATATTGCCCGACGATGTCCGTGTCGACCGTTGAGGACAACGCGATCCGGTTGAGCCTATTAACGCAAGGATCGCCCGGGCCGTAATGGCCCGGGCGATCCGACGACTCGACGCAGGGTTTTACCGAGCGGAGAAGATCTCTCGCATCAACTGTGCTGCCTCAGAGGGAGTCTTGCCGACCTTCACGCCGGCAGCCTCGAGGGCCTCCTTCTTGGCTTCAGCCGTTCCGGAAGAGCCCGAGACGATGGCGCCCGCGTGGCCCATGGTCTTACCCTCGGGAGCCGTGAAGCCTGCGACATAGCCGACGACCGGCTTGGTCACGTGGGCCTTGATGTAGTCGGCCGCGCGCTCCTCAGCGTCGCCGCCAATCTCACCAATCATCACGATGGCTTCGGTGTCGGGGTCCGCTTCGAAGGCCTCCAGGGCATCGATGTGGGTCGTACCAATCACGGGGTCACCGCCGATGCCGATGGCGGTGGTGAATCCGATGTCACGGAGTTCGAACATCATCTGGTAGGTCAAGGTACCCGACTTGGAGACGAGCCCGATCTTGCCGGAACCGGTGATGTTTGCGGGCGTAATACCCACCAGGGACTCACCGGGGGTGATGATGCCGGGGCAGTTCGGCCCGATGATGCGGGTCTTGGGCTTGCCGTCCGAGCCGGTGTTGGCCTTGGCATGAGCCCAGAACTCGGCCGAATCCTGTACCGGGATACCCTCGGTGATCACGACGACGAGCGGGACCTCGGCGTCAATGGCTTCGATCACAGCGTCCTTGGTGAAAGCCGGGGGCACGAAGACGATCGACACGTTGGCGCCGGTCTCCTGCACAGCTTCGGACACCTTCCCGAAAACGGGCAGTTCGACGTCAGAGCCGTCCTGAGCCTTGTGAGAGACGGTGGTGCCGGCCTTGCGTGCGTTCACACCGCCGACAACCTGGGTTCCGGCAGCCAGCATGCGCGCAGTGTGCTTGGTGCCCTCGCCGCCGGTGATGCCCTGAACGATGACCTTGGAGTCTTTGTTCAAAAAGATAGACATTTTTTCCTCTATATCTTGAGATGTATCGGCGGTGCTTAGGAAGCCTGGTGAGCGAGCTCGGCGGCCTTGTCGGCACCCGAGTCCATGGTCTTCGCCTGAGTGACCAACGGGTGGTTTGCCTCATCCAAGATGCGGCGTCCCTCTTCCACGTTGTTGCCATCGAGACGGACAACCAGCGGCTTGGTGGCCTGGTCACCAAGGATCTCGAGGGCCTTGACGATGCCGTTCGCGACGGCGTCGCACGCAGTGATGCCGCCGAACACGTTCACGAACACCGACTTGACCTGCTCATCGCCGAGGATCACGTCGAGGCCATTCGCCATGACCTCTGCGGACGCGCCACCACCGATGTCGAGGAAGTTGGCCGGCTTGACGTTGCCGTGCTTCTCTCCGGCGTAGGCCACGACGTCGAGCGTCGACATCACGAGGCCTGCACCGTTACCGATGATTCCGACCTCACCGTCGAGCTTGACGTAGTTGAGGTCGTTTTCCTTGGCCTTGGCCTCCAGGGGATCGGCTGCGGACTTGTCTTCGAGTCCGGCGTGATCCTCGTGACGGAATTCGGCGTTGTCATCCAGGGAAACCTTGCCGTCGAGGGCGAGGATTTCGCCGTCGCCGGTCTTGACCAGCGGGTTGACCTCGACCAGGGTCGCGTCTTCCTTGTCGTAAACCTCACCGAGCTTGACGAGGACATCAGCGACCTTGCCACGCAACTCCTCCGGGAAACCGGCGGCAGCAACGATCTCGGCAGCCTTCTCGGCGTCCAGGCCCTTGGCCGGGTCGACCTCGACGCGGGCGAGCGCATCGGGGCGCTCCACCGCGAGCTGCTCGATTTCCATGCCGCCTTCCACCGAGCACATCGCCAGGTAGGAGCGGTTGGCGCGGTCCAGCAGAACCGAGAAGTAGTATTCCTCGGCAATGTCCGCACCCTGAGCGATCATCACGCGGTGAACGGTGTGACCCTTGATATCCATGCCCAGGATCTGGGAAGCGTACTCGTAAGCCTCATCGGCGGTCTTCGCGACCTTGACGCCGCCCGCCTTACCGCGGCCGCCTACCTTAACCTGAGCCTTGACGACGGTGACGCCGCCGATCTTCTCGGCGGCAGCTTTAGCTTCTTCGGGAGTTTCGGCAACGATCCCTTGAAGTACGGGTACACCGTGCTTCTCGAAGAGATCGCGTGCCTGGAATTCAAACAGGTCCACGGATATGTGTCCTTCTTCGTCGAAGTCGTGCCGGCTGAACCGTTCAGCCCATCCGGCCTGATAATCGTGGAGCGCCAGCCTCCGCCGTGACCCTGAGATCAACGCGGGAGACAGGGCTCCCCTCGTGTGACTCTAACTCAGATGGTCGCGAGCACCCTAACTGCGGCACCGTATTTCGACGTGGCAGAACCGCATCGGGGAACATTTCACGTGCAATTCGCCCAAAGTGCACGAAATGGGCCCCTCAGCCCAGTGCCAGTCCCCCTCGTCAGCTGGCGCTAGTCTCCCCGTAGCTGGCCTCCTCGCGACGGCGGTTCTCCGGTTCCGTCGGGTCGACGTCGTCGATGTCCACGCTCGAGTGGTCCTTCGACCAGAGCACCGCCAGCAGTGCCAGAAGTGAAGCGCCCATGAGAATGTAGGCCGGCCACATCGTATTTCCGGTCGTGGAGATGAGCCACGTGTTGACCGCGCTCATGGGACCACCGAAGAGCGCATTGCCGATGTTGAACACCAGGGCAAATCCGCTGAAGCGTATGGCCGTGGGGTACAGCTCCGAAACTGCCGAAGGCAACGCGCCGTCGTTGAGCGAGAGGAATGCCCCCATCATGACGAGCGCGGCCACGACGAAGACGTAGTGCCCGGTCCCCATGACCATGAACGCGGGGATACTCAACACCAAGAAGGTGCTCGAGGCCAAGATCAAGGTGTTTCGACGCCCGATCCGATCCGCAATACGTCCGGTCAGGAACACGAACCCGATGTAGGTCACCAGGGAAATCGTGGTGGCGAGCTGGGATGCCGCGGCGTCGTAATGAAGATTCTCGGAGAGGTACGTCGGCATAAAGGTCAGCACCACATAGAAACCGACGGCGTTGAGTAGCACGATCCCGAAGCCCTGAATGAGTTCGGGAAAATTCTTGGTGACCAGCTGCAGGGTCGGCGACGGCGGCTTCTGGCCACGCTGGACCATCTCCATCTGGCGCGTGGTGTGAGCATGAAAAGCAGGAGTGTCGTCGATCTTGCGACGGATGTACAGCCCAATGAGTCCCAAAGGCCCCGCCACCAGGAAGGGAAGCCGCCAGCCCCACGACTCCATCGCGGAGTCCTCCAACAGGCCGTAAAGGATCGTGGCCGCCAGCGACCCCAAGAGCAATCCCGAGGCGGTGGAGGCCGGAACTATCGCGGCGTAACGGCCTCGTTTGCCACGTGGGGCGAATTCGGACAACAGGGCTGATGCGCCCGCGTACTCACCCGCGGCGGAGAATCCTTGGACCAGGCGAAGCACCAGCAAAACGATTGGCGCGGCCATTCCGATGGTCGAGGCGCCGGGAAGGCAACCGATCAGGAACGTGGCGCCGGTCATGAGAATGATCGACCACGCCAGGGTTTGGGTGCGTCCGTATTTGTCGCCCCAATGACCCCAAAAGAATGCGCCAAACGGCCGTATCAGGAAGCTCACGGCAAAGAGCGCGAAGGTCATGAAGAGGGATTTATCGGTGTCACCAGGGAAGAATTCGGCCGCGATCGTCACGGCCAAATAGCTGTAGGCACCGTAGTCGAACCATTCCACGAAGTTTCCGAGGAAACTGGAAACCACTGCTTTACGTCGTTGGTCGGCGGGAGGAGATCCCGCCCCCGTTTGCTCGGATGAGGTCTCGTTCTGGTCGGCATGGACCGAATTCGAGGGCATAGAAATCCTTCTGTGGTGTGGTTTGCACTACACCCTAGCGGGGATTTCCCCTAGTCACAGCCCATTGGTGCTGATCGCGAAAGAATATTCGACCGTTCAGGACGACGTCGTCCCCTAGCCCTCCACCTTTTTCAGCGGCGCATAGCGCAACAACAAACGTTTTTCCTCGTTGGCAAACCGCACCTTGGCCACGGTCTTATCGCCCCCACCTTCCAGGGCCACCACACGGCCACGTCCGAAGCTCTTGTGCTCCACGGTGTCTCCCACCGATAACGAAGGGATCTCTTTGGTTTGTTGGACGCGGGAAGCTTTGGTCGCCCGAGTCCCGAGCTGGGGAGAGCCCTCGATGCCTTGGCCATAACCGGCGTCGTGGCTTGCTGTGGCAGTCCGCGAGGATCCTCCGCTGCCCCGGCCTCCCCACGACGAGGAATCGGCCCAAGAGCTCCTGCCGCCACGGGCGCCTCCCCCAGAGAACCCACCGGCTCCGTACACCGCCGAGCCGAATCCTGTACCGAATCCCGCAGAACCCACCCGTTTCCACTCGATGAGGTGCTCGGGAATTTCCTCCAGGAAGGGCGAGGGCGGGTTGAACTGCCCTTGGCCCCACATTGAACGCGATTCCGCACGCGTCAGGTACAACCGTTTCATCGCGCGTGTGAGGCCCACATAGGCGATGCGGCGCTCCTCGCTCATTTCGTCGTCGTTGGTCAGGGCCCGCTGGTGCGGGAAAATTCCATGCTCCATACCCGTCAAGAAAACCACGGGGAATTCCAGGCCCTTGGCGGTGTGGAGGGTCATCAGGGTCACGACCCCCTCGGCGCGCGCTTCGGCCACCTCACGGGCGACCTGAGCCGCAGAGACCCCGCCCTCTTCTTCTTCGCCCTGCTTGGGTCGATTCGGAATTTGGTCCGCGTCCGCAACCAAGGAAACGTGCTCCAGGAATTCGCCAAGGCCGGCCTCCGGATGATCACGCTCGAATTCACGAACCACGGCCACGAGTTCGGCGAGGTTCTCCACGCGAGACTCGTCTTGGGGGTCCTCCGAGGTGCGGAGCGCTTCCAGGTACCCCGATTGTTCCAGCACGGCCTCGAGGGAGGTCGCGGCGGTTTCGGTTGCGGCAATCTGCGCGAGGTCATCCATGAGCGTCACGAAGGCGGTCACCTTTTTGGCTCCCGCCGCAGCGAGCCCTGGAGCGTCATTGGCTTGGCGCGCTGCGGCCATGAACGACGAGCCGTCCCTCGACGCGAGATTCGCGATGGCCCCTTCCGAGCGTGCACCGATGCCGCGCTTGGGTTCGTTCAGAATTCTTCGCACGCTGATGTCGTCGTCGGGATTCATCAAGGCACGCAGGTAGGAGAGGGCGTCTTTGATTTCTTTTCGCTCGTAGAAGCGCGTTCCCCCGACCACGCGATACGGGAGACCGACCCGCATGAGGATTTCTTCGAGCGAGCGGGACTGGGCATTGGTCCGGTAGAACACCGCGACGTCGCCTGGCGCCACACCGTCTTCATCACGCAGCCGGTCAATTTCTTCCGCGATGAACCGCGCCTCCGCGTGCTCATTTTCGGCGACGTAGCCGACGATCGGCACGCCGTCGCCCGAGGCCGTCCACAGTTTTTTCTCTCGGCGGTTCGGGTTACGTTCGATCACAGCGTTGGCCGCGCTGAGAATGGTCTGTGTTGAACGGTAATTCTGTTCCAACAAGATGGTCCGCGCTTGTGGGTAGTCGCGTTCGAAGTCCGTGATGTTGCGGATATCGGCACCGCGGAAGGCGTAAATGGACTGATCCGAATCGCCGACGACGGTCAGCTCCGCGGGTTCGACGGCCGAAGGGTAAGGGTTCTCCCCGCCCTGCGGGCTCGCATCGTGGCCGGTGAGTTCGCGCACCAGTGAGTATTGGGCGTGATTGGTGTCCTGGTACTCGTCGACCAAAATATGACGGAACCGGCGCCGATAGTAATCGGCGACCTGGGGGAAAGCCCTCAGCATGAAGACCGTCTGCGCAATAAGGTCGTCAAAATCGAGAGCATGAGCTGCCCGGAGTCGCCGCGTGTATTCGCTGTACACGCGGGCGACGGTGGATTCCCAGGGGTCGGTGCTCGATGCCGACGAGGCATTGTCTTCGGCGTCAACCAGCTCGTTCTTGAGGGTCGAGATTCGGTTCTGCAAAGCCTTGGGGGCGAAGCGCTTAACATCCAGTTCGAATTCCTTGGCAATCAACGTGATCAATCGCAAGGAATCTGCGGAGTCGTAAATGGAGAATGACGACTTCAAGCCGAGGGTCTGAGCCTCGCGCCGCAACACACGAACGCAGAAGCTGTGGAACGTAGAAATCCACATTTTTTCGGCTCGGGGGCCCACGAGTTCAACCACGCGTTCGCGCATTTCCGCCGCGGCTTTATTGGTAAACGTAATCGCGAGGATCTCCCCTTGATGGGCACGCCCCGTTGCCAAGAGGTAAGCGATCCGATGCGTCAGAACCCTTGTTTTCCCCGAACCAGCCCCAGCCACGATGAGCAGCGGCGAACCGGAATGGGTCACCGCCTCCGCCTGATGCTCGTTGAGGCCCTCCACGAGGGATCCGGGATCGTGCGATTCAGCTCCCGGTCCGTCGGACGGGGAGCTGGGCGGTGTAAAAAACGAAGAGTCGCGCAGAAAATCCATACTGTTCCCCAGTCTAAGCGAACAAAGTTTCGATTCAGCCCCCCCCCCGCCCCAGAGGAAGCGAACCTCAGGTCCATAATGGAGCTATGGGTATGTCGAAGGGCCAAAAGCAACGCCTCTATGGAAATTCCGCCGCGCCGTCGACGGCGCCCTCAGGGCCTTCGCGGCGTAGGGCACTCTCGTCCTCCCCCACGGGTCCGTCTCACCATCACGACGCCGAGTGGGCGTCCATTGCTCGGCCGGATCCACAGAAGTCCTCGTCCGGAATGATCGTGGTAGTTCTGTTCGTCATCGCTACGCTCATGTTCGCGGCGCTTCACGCATGGATGGTGCCGCAGCTGGGGGCACAGTCCCACGTTTCGCTCCCCGAGCTCCAGCCCTTCAGTTTCCCCAACGACGCCGCCACCATCTCTCAGGCTCTCGGCGAAGACGGACGAAGCGCGTACACGGGCCTTCACTGGTCCTGGGGACTCTTCACCCCGATATTTATCGCGCTCGCATGGTGTGCGATGATCGGCCGATCAATGCCTCGAGGTGCCACTCGGTGGGCCCTATGGTCCGCTCCCCTGGCCTATCTCGTCACCTTTCTCGCGGGGAATGTCGCTATCGACGCCGCCCTCGCCTCCCCCGAGGGTTCGGCGCCGGTCTGGGCTTCGATTCTCGTCATCATCCGGTGGATCGTCTTGCTCGCCATGCTCGTGGAGGCGGGATGGCTGGCCGTCCGGCTGGTCCGCGGCAAGTTCGACGCCTTTTCCCGCGGGGAGCTGGAGGGCCAGCAGCCCCTCCGGTGAAGTTCTCGAGGACGCTGGAGCCTTACCGTGTTTTAGCCATCGCGCGGCCCCGGAAACACGCGGCCATCACGGCCGCCACCAAAATTGCCGCCGCAGGCAGAAGGATGGACTCGCCCATGGCCTGGGCGTAGCCATCCCGCAACATCTCCGGCAACTGAGTTTGGCCGGCGGATGCCTCCCCCGAATGGGAAGAACCGGAGAGCATCGGAAGATTCGCGGCGATGCGGCTCTCCATCATCATCGAGATGAGCGAGGTTCCGAGCACGGCACCGACCTGGCGGGTGGTGTTGAAGATGCCGGAGCCCGCGCCGGATTGGCTCGGTTTGAGATCGCGCGTCGTCGTGATGGAGATCGGTGCCCACATGCAGGCGCCACCGACACCCATCATCACCGAAGGCAGCAACAGGAGCCAGATTTCAGTGTCCGGGGATATCAACCACCAGTAGCCCACCAGGCCCACCACGTTCATGAGGAGTCCGAATACGGCGATAAACGGCGCCCGACGGGCGGTCAGGATCTTGCCCACCACCGGAGCCAGAACGCCAGAGATGATAGCCATGGGTGCGGTCATCAGGGCGGCCTGGGTCGGAGTCATGCCCCTCACGAGCTGGTAGAAGAGCATCAGCGGCAAGGCGAAGGAGACGATCATCAAGCCGACCATGCTGATGGCCGCGTTGCCGAGGGAGAAGTTCCGGTCGCGGAAGAGCCCGAGCGGGACCAAGGGCTCGGATTTCGTGATCTTCTGCCAGACCACAAACAAGGCGAGCAGGACGACGCCGGCAATGATCAGTTCCGGAACCGTGATCGGCCCCCAAATGGCTCCCCAATCGTGTCCTTGGCCTTCCTGAATGCCAAAGACAATCAGGAACATGGCCAGAGCACTCAGAATCACGCCGAGGAAGTCCATCCGTCGCGTGTGGACGGGGAATCTCGGCAGCTTCTGCCAGGCCCGGATAAACGCGAATATTCCCACCGGAATGTTCACGAAGAAGATCCATTCCCAGCTCAGGGTATCCACGAGCACGCCACCCAAGATCGGTCCGACGAGGCTCGCGACCCCGGCCGTCGCGCCCCACACGCCCATCGCGGCACCGCGTCGTTCCGCGGGGAACAAGCGCGTGATGATGGCCATCGTTTGCGGCGTCATGATGGCGGCGCCCAAGCCCTGGAACACGCGGGCAATAATCAACATCTCGATACTGCCGGAGAGTCCGCACCACAGCGAGGCTAATGTAAAGAGCACCAAGCCGATCAGATACATGCGTCCGGGCCCAAAACGATCGCCCATGCGCCCTGTGATGAGCAACGGCACCGCATAGGCCAGCAAATACGCACTCGTGACCCAAACCGTCTGGTTGATGTCGGCACCGAAGTTTTCCATGATCGCGGGCATCGCCGTGGAGACGATCGTGCCGTCCACCAGAATCATGAAGAAGCCGATGACGATGGCCCACAACGCGCCCCAAGCGCTCTGGTCTTCGACGGCCGGACGCGTATCCGTAATGTGGTGCTGCCCCGTCCCCGTCTGGTCGCCCCCGGACGAGTCGTTCGTGGCAGATGCGTGCCTCGGTGTGTATTCGGAGTTCATGGCGTCAACTTTCGTATGTCGTGAGGGACCGCAAGAATCCACGACGCCGCAGCGTCCTCGATCAGGAAGACTCACGATCCAGCTCGGCGTGGCAGAGCTGGATCGGTCTGTTAAACGGGGGAAAACATCCCGGGATTGAGGGTGAAATGAAGAGGATGATGACAGTCACGTGCGCGAGATGCGCGGCACGAAAGTGCCCCCGAGTGGATTCGAACCACCGACACCGGCTTTAGGAGAGCCGTGCTCTATCCCCTGAGCTACGAGGGCGCACCGACACATTCTACAGGGTTCACGTGCCATGCTGGGTTCATGACCGTTTGGATCGATCAACCCTTGTGGCCCGCGCACGGGACCATGTTCGCACACATGGTCTCGGATTCCCGCCTTTCGGAGCTGCACGACGTCGCCGAACGCACCGGCCTGAGTCCTCGGGCCTTTGACCAAGATCACTACGACGTCCCCGAGCATCTTGTCGCCGAGGCGGTGGCCCAAGGCGCCATTCACGTGACGCCCCATGAACTCGTCCGACGCTTGATCGCCTCACCGCTGCGCATTCCTGCTAAGGAACGCCCCGCCAAGATCAGGGCTCGCCTGCTTCGCAATTGGGAAGAATGGGCACCTGACCACCCCGAGCTTGGCCGGCGGGTGCTGGATCGATGGGAATCTCCGGATCGGGGGTACCACTCCTCCGTCCACCTCGGTGAGGTATTGGAACATGTGTCGACCCTCGAACGTCAGAGTTCCCTGGATGCGGCGTCGCGACGAATCCTCCGTGCGACGGCTTGGTACCACGACGCCGTTTATAACGGAAAGCCCGGTCACGACGAGTCCCAGAGCGCTCAGCTCTGCGCCTCGGATCTCGCCGGCGTTCTACCCCCAGACGAGGTGCGCCGAGCCTCCGAGCTCATCATGGCCACGAGCGACCACACGCAAGACCGCCCTGATCCACTCTGGCCGTACTTCCACGACGCCGACCTCGGCATCCTCGCCGCCGCATCCCCGCGGTATGACCGCTACGCTGCCGCCGTGAGAACCGAATACTCTCATGTTCCAGGACCAGAGTTTCGTGCCGCTCGAGCCACGATCCTCGAGGGATTTCTTGCTCAGCCGTTCATTTACCTGACGGCGCCCGCCCGCGAATCCTGGGAAGAACGGGCACGGGAGAATATTTCCGCCGAGGTCCGGCGCCTCCGGGGTGCTTAGTCCCGCCTGCGGGTACGGCGCTTGTTGTACATGACCGCGCCGACAAGCCCGATCACGATCCCCACCCCTCCCACGATCGATACCCACATCGCCGGATTTCCGAGGAAGAGGGAGACGATCAGGCCAATCACGATTCCAGGTACAGCCCCGGAAACCATGCCGACCGCCATGGCTTGAAATTCTTGATCACTGCTACTGCGCGGGGGCTCAAACTGTGTGGGCATCTCCCCATGATAGAACCTGCCGGATGCGCCGCAGACACAAAAAACGCGACCCCCGCTGGTCGTCGGGGGTCGCGTCACGCGAAAGTGATCTCCGCACTGTCCGAATCGCGGGCCACCGGTTCATGACCGGAGCCTCGCGTGAGGAGGGAAACTTGCACTTCCACCATAAGCACACGAAACCCTCTGTGACGAGCCCTGCGGCACCGCCACGCCGAAGCATCTCGAACTGTGGACGACCCGCGGCTGGACAGAAAAAGTTTCGGGCACAAAAAAGGGGCGTCCGGGTTTCCCTCCCGGACGCCCCTCATGCCTCACAAGGTGAAACTTGAGATGCGGAAATTAGAGTCCCGGCATGCTGTAGTAGCCATCAACCGGCATCATGCCGCCGCCATCAACCGAGGTGATGGTGGTGCCCTGCGAGGGGTTGAGGGCCGAGATCATCTGGCCGTCACCGAGGTAGATGCCAACGTGAGCGTAGTTGTTGGTGAAGACGACGTCGCCCGGCTGCGGGTTCGAGGTCGGGGTGAGCTGGTTCTTCATCGAGTAGGTGTAGGAATCCAGCTGAATGCCGGACTGAGCAGCAACGTAGGAAACGAAGCCGGAGCAGTCCCAAGCCTTGAAGCCCTTGCCGCCCCAAACGTAGGCCCCGCCGAGGCCAGCCTTGGCGTCCTCAATGATCTTGGCGCGGCTACCGGTAGCTGCGGTCGAACCGGTCTCGCCACCGCCGCCACCGCTGTTGGAAGCGGAGTAGTCAACGGTCTGGACGTTGGTTGCCTGAGTGGTGGGGGCGTCGTAGGAAGCCGTGGTGGGTGCGCTGTAGGACGTCGAAGCAGCTTCGGCGAAAGCGTTAGCCGGAGCGACGGAGCCTGCGACGACGCCGGCAGCTGCAACTGCAATACCGGTGTTACGAACGACGTGGGACTGGGTTGCGGCGCGGTGACGCGCGATGTGCTTAGCCATAGTAAAAGTTTTCCTCCCTGTGCCTGCGAGGTGAGCTGTCGGGTTCGGATGGGAGACACCCGGTCGCTGGAGCGACTTAACCCCAAGGGCTCTTACGAGGAAGAACCCAGATAATGGGTCCCCCGCCTCTGCCATCGGACGTGTTTGGTTTTTTTGTTTCACCGGGTAGTGGCAGAGCTAGGCGTTCTATCCGGTGGTGCCGTCTCGACCAGTGATTGGCACGAGTACGAGCGTACACACCCCTCACCCAAATGTCACGTTTTGATCACGACGACGTCACCTGAACACGAATCGGAACGCTTCTCCGGCCTCAAAAAGGACGATTGTAGCCTCGCTCCAGAAGCGTGTCAGACCCCGTCGATCCCCGTCATGGCGGGGATCGGAGCATTACTTCGTTTGCCGATATTTCGTCGCCAAGACCGCCCGAAAAATTTTAAAGTGTCCTCACACACAGGTTCTTGCTGGGGTCGAAATTCGAGACATGAGGCACCCCGAGGCATCCCCAGCCAGACCCGTCAGATCACGAAATGATTAAGGTGAAGCGCGTCATGGTCAAGGTTTCGTGACGGCACAGGGAGTTTTCAGCGAGCCAACGGCACTATTCGCCGAGCTGCCCCTGGGTCTCCCGGAGGTAACAACTGGCGCACAGTGACTCATACGTCACGGCCTCGCCATCGATCGCAATCTGGCTACCGGCGAAGACGAAGTGGTCCCCGACTCGCCGTCCATTGAAGAGAGCCTTCCGGCCACAGCGGCAGATCGTCTTGAGCTCTTCCAAGGTGTGGGCAAGCTCCAACAAGCGACCCGATCCTGGGAAGGCCCGTGTCTGAAAGTCGGTGCGAATTCCGTATGCCAGCACGGGAACGTTGTCGAGCACAGCGACGCGCATGAGGTCATCCACTTGGGCTCGCGTCAAAAATTGGGCCTCATCGATGAGCAGGCAGGCCACCGGAGGAAGGTCCATGCTGAGATGCAGGCCGCCGTCGTCTCCGGCGGCGTGGTGCTGAAAAGTTGCCCTCGCGGATTCTTCCGGACCAAGTAAGAAATTCACTTCACGGGATACTCCGAGCCGAGACACGATGTGGGATTCGCCCTTCGTGTCGACCCGAGGTTTGGCCAGAAGTACTCTCTGACCTCGTTCTTCGTAGTTGAAGGCTGCCTGGAGCAACGCCGTGGATTTCCCAGAGTTCATCGCCCCGTAGCGGAAGTAGAGCTTGGCCACGTCCGGTTATGCGCCGCGCTTGACGACGATGTGGTCCGCCACCTCCGGGTCGAGATCCACCCCTTCGTCGTACCCATCCACGAGAACGTGAATGGCACCGTTCTTGGGTTCGATGCTGATCACGCTGCCACGCTCCATGCCGGCCCGGCCCAAGACCTTCATGACGTCAATATCTGCCTGCAGCACTTCGGGGAATCGCGCCAGCGTAAATCGATCTTCAGGCGAGGAGTCCTTGGCCGCAATCGACAACGTGACCGTCTTGGGGTCATCTCGTTCGCTCGTAATACCCAATTCTTCGAGGCCCGGAATCGCGTTGCCATACGGGGAGTACTTGGGAGAATTCAGCAGCTCCACGAGCCTGCGTTCCACACGCTCGCTCATGACGTGCTCCCAGCGGCAGGCCTCGTCGTGCACATAGGCCATATCCAACCCGACGACGTCCGCCAGCAATCGCTCGGCGAGCCGGTGCTTACGCATCACGGACACCGCACGCTCACGACCTTCGGGGGTGAGGGCCAAGGATCGGTCGCTTTCCACGTGAACGAGGCCATGCCGTTCCATCCGCGCAATCGTCTGTGACACGGTGGGCCCTGAATGATCCAGGCGCTCGGCGATACGGGCGCGCATCGGGGTGATGCCCTCTTCCTCTAAATCCAAAATGGTTCGGAGGTACATCTCTGTTGTATCGACGAGGTCCGTCATTGGAGGTATAACGCCCTTCTCGCTATGGCCGTGGTGTGTGCCTGTCCATTCTAGGTGCTAAGGGTCATCTTCGGTCCAAAATTCTTTTCCCGTGAACAAACCCGCGCACAATGGTGTAGTCAGGACGCACAACTAGCCGCCTACCCACCATTTTGATCATTGGAGCATACTTCGTGACAGATCACCTCGTCATCCCCCAAAATCTCCACCCCCATGACGGACGCTTTGGTGCGGGTCCTTCCAAGGTGAGGCCCGCTCAGCTCGACGCGCTGACGGCGTCGTCCGGTCTCCTCGGAACCTCTCATCGTAAGGCACCGGTCAAAGATCTGGTCGCTTCCATTCGCTCTGGACTTCGCGATCTGTTCGACCTCCCCGAGGGTTACGAAGTCATTCTCGGCAATGGTGGAGCCACCTCCTTTTGGGATTCGGCAGCTTTTAACCTCGTTCGTTCCCGGGCCGCCCACCTCAGCTTTGGGGAATTCGGTTCCAAATTCGCGAAGGCCACCAATAATGCACCCTTCCTGGAAGAGTCCCACATCGTGACGGCCGAGCCCGGGACTCGACCCGAGCCCGTGGCCTTTCCCGACGCCGATGTTTACGCTTGGCCACAGAACGAGACGTCCACCGGCGTGGCGGCTCCGGTTCGCCGCCCGGCGGGGATCTCCGATGACGCCTTGGTTTTGGTGGACGCGACCAGCGCGGCCGGCGGCATGAGCGTTGATCCGGCCGAGGCCGACGTGTACTACTTCTCGCCTCAAAAGAATTTCGCCTCCGACGGCGGGCTCTGGCTCTCCTTCTTCTCCCCGGCCGCTCTCGCTCGGGTCGAGGAGATCGCGGGGACGGGCCGATGGGTTCCTGATTCGCTCAACCTCACGACCGCGATCGATAACTCCCGCAAGAACCAGACCTATAACACTCCGGCGCTGACGAACCTGATTCTGCTGCAGGACCAGATTTCCTGGATTCTCGACCAGGGCGGACTCGCCTGGGCCGCCGACCGCACCGCTCGTTCGTCCCAGATCGTGTACGAGTGGGCTGAGTCCAACCCCTTGGCTCGCCCCTTCGTCGAAAATCCCGACCATCGGTCCCCCGTCATCACCACCGTCGACTTCGACGAATCCGTCGATGCCTCGCGGGTGGCCGAGATCCTGCGTGCCAACGGCATCGTGGACACCGAGCCGTATCGCAAGCTTGGACGCAATCAACTGCGCATCGCGACGTTCACCGCCATCGAGCCCGACGACGTCGCGGCGTTGCTGACCTGCATCGATTACGTCCTCGAACGCATCAGCTGATTCCAACACGAGCCCAGCTCGGCGGCGTGGGGCAAGCCGCCCACCCGATCACCGCGGTTCTTGAACTTCCAAGGCCGCGGTGATCGGCGCGTAGTCGGCGTCGCGTTCGAGCCTCACAAACCCTCGCCGCGAACGGTCATACGTGAGATGAAGGTGCTGGCTGCGCCAGTACCACAGGAACCCCAGCAAGGCCGTCGCCAGCCCCGCGGCAACTGCCACACCCAATCCCCACCGGGCGCCCCACAGGTCATTAATCCTTCCGACCACCGGCGCCCCAATCGGGGTTCCACCCATGAATACCGCCATATAGATGCTCATGACGCGTCCACGCATGTGCGGTTCGGTCGAGACCTGAACGTAGGCATTGGCCGAGGTGATGAAGGTAAGGGAAGCCAGTCCCATCGGGATCAAGATGACGGCGAACACCACGACGTTGGGAGAAGCGGCGGCAGCCAAACACGTCAGTCCGAAAAGTCCGGCCGCCCCAAAAATGAAACGGAGTCGTGGACGTTCCCTCTTGGCAGCCATCAGAGTTCCCGAGACAGAGCCGATGGCCATCGCTGAGGTCAGGAACCCGAACTGATTCGCGCCATAACCGAATTCGCTGGTGGCCATGGCAGCAATGTTTATCGCGGAATTCATGCCAAAGGTCCCCACCAGGAATGCCCCTACCATCACGATCAAAATATCCGGCCGCGATCTCACGTAAGCAAAACCATCGCGTAGTCGAGAACTCGCCCGGGAGACCCTAGGCATGGGTCGAAGCCGAGTCGTATCGATCGCGACGATGGCCCCAATCATTGCCAAGAATGTCACCGTATTTATCAGGAACACCGGGCCTGATCCGACCGCCGCGACTAAGAGCCCAGCGATCGCCGGCCCAATCAAACGTGCCGAATTAAAGGACATCGAATTCAGCGCCACGGCATTCGGCAAGTCACGGTCTTGCACCAGATTAGAGACGAAGGTCTGCCGCACCGGCGAGTCGATTGCCGTGACGATGCCCAGGAGAAGGGCAAATACATAGACCTGCCACAGTTGCGCGGAGCCACTGATGACCAGCACTCCGAGGAGGGCGGCCAGAACCGCCATGGCTCCTTGCGTCAAGAAAAGGACCTTGCGGCGATCGGAACGGTCCGCGAGGAGCCCGGCGTACGGCGCTAAGAAGAGCTGAGGAAGAAACTGGAGGGCCATCACGATGCCCATGGCCGTCGAGTCCTCGTGGGACAGGTCGTTGAACACCAGCCAGTCCTGAGCGATGCGTTGCATCCAGGTGCCGATGTTGGAAACCAGCGCGCCCAAAAACCACCAGCGGTAATTGGGCACGCGAAGGGATCGGAAGGTTCCCGTCCGGTGGTGTTTGTCGTCCGTCAGGATTTCGTGTGACGTTCCCGGTCATCTCCTCGCCTCGGGCAGGTCCCCGGGGAATTATTCCTCCGGTGCGTCCCCCTCCGTGGAGTCCGCATCGTGGTCCGCGCCGTGCGAGTCTTCGCGGTCATCGTTCGCGTCGGAGGTTTCCGGCGCGTTGGTTTCTTCAGGTTCCTCGTTTTCGATGTCTTCGGGACGTACCCGGTCGGCCCAGGGAACCCATTCGGGGGCGAGCAGGGCGCCGTCACCCGGCACAAGGCCAACTTCGCACACCGTGACCTTTTTCGACCGTGGCGCCCGTGCGACGGTCGAGAACCAATACCATCCGCGGTATCCGGGCAGGGTGCATTCAAAGAGGTGCGTGGACAAACGATCTTCTTCACCACGAACGTGGTGGATCGTGCCGATCGTAGACTCGGAGGTGATCTCCAGGACGCCAGCTCGCGCGACATCCTGGGCCTCGGCGAGCACGGCGTCGAGGCGTGTGGTCCGACGCCGTACCTTGCGCGGGGAGCCGAGCGTCAGAGTCGTGGGAGCTTCCGCCCGTTCCGCCACGGACGTTGCGGCCCCCGAAGAGACCGACGTGACCGGTTCGTCCTGCACTGTTTTCGACATACTCCTATTCAACCTTGTGCTGAGCCTAATTATGCGTCGAGGTTGTCCGCGACATTCCGAAGAATCGTCGCAACCTTCTTACCCACGGCGCGTTCCGGGTAACGCCCACGGCGCAAGGAGTTGGAGACGCCGTCGAGGAGCTTGATGAGGTCCTCGGTGATAACGGCCATCTCGTCAGCGGGTTTACGGTGGTTCTTCACCGAGGAGGGGATCCGGTCGAGCAAACGTGCCGAGAGCGCTTGGGCTCCGCGGCGACCTTCAGCGATACCAAATTCCAAACGGGTTCCGGCCTTGACGGACGTGACTCCAGAGGGGAGGGCAGAGGACGGCAGGAAGACTTCCTGGCCGTCCTCGACGGTCACGAACCCGAAACCCTTCGTCTCGTCGTACCACTTCACTTTTCCGGTGGGCATGTTGCGTTCCTTTGCTGTATTCGTGGGGATGTCCCCCATTCGACGCGTTCGCGAGACGGTCCCTTATCGTCCACGCGGGCGCTTCTGCAGGTCCTCTACCCTCGATCCCTTGGCGGTTCACGCAGAAGCGAACGCCGTTGTGGGACTCATCGCGGGGAAGACCTCTCGTCAAAAAGTCTTAGGTATCGATTATACAGCCACCCTGACGCGGAGAGGGTGCCTCGGAATTCTGCCCTCAGGCCGAAAAGGTACCGTGGTACCCATGACTTCTCGTTCTTCCCAGGGCAGAGCCACCGGTGACTCGCCCCTCGACTCAGGCCACCCCGAACCTCAATCCTCCGAGGCCCCGGGATTCGCGGGGTTTGCCGTAGTGGCTGCCATTCTTGCCGCGATCAGCGTGGTGAGCGGCGTTGTCATGCTCATCCTGAAGTGGGTAGGCATGCACCCGTGGAACATCTTGACGATGCTGCCCATGATGTTGCTCCCTCTCGCGTTTATTCTGTTGATGGTCGCGCTCTTTTTGGCCGCGCGCCGACGTCGTACCCAGTAACAGAATCTGGGGGAATATTTTCTGCCCACAGTGCCAAATCAGCCTGCACTCTTTCAATATTCAGGCTTCATTCAGCCTACTAGGTGACACTTGGGCCTGTGAAAGCACATCAAACTGAAGCCAAGCTGCTCGTTGTCGACGACGAGCCCAACATCCTCGAGCTCCTTGCGACCTCGCTGAGGTTCGCCGGCTTCGAGGTCATCACCGCTGCCAACGGTCGCGAAGCTCTGGACCGAGCAACCGCCGAAACCCCTGATTTGGCCGTCATGGATGTCATGCTGCCCGACATGGACGGATTCACCGTGACGCGCAAAATCCGTGCCACCGGTTTGCTCTTCCCGATCTTGTTCCTCACCGCAAAGGACGACACCGAGGACAAGGTCACCGGTTTGACGGTGGGCGGCGACGACTACGTCACTAAGCCCTTCAGCTTGGACGAGGTGGTTGCCCGCATCCGCGCCGTCTTGCGCCGCACCCAGGCCCTGGAAGAGGAAGATTCCCGGCTGCACGTCGAAGATCTGGTGCTCGACGACGACGCACACGAGGTCTACCGAGGCGACCGCGAGATTGACCTGTCGCCCACGGAATTCAAGCTTCTGCGGTATCTCATGCTCAACCCCAACCGGGTCCTTTCGAAGGCACAGATCCTCGACCACGTGTGGGAATACGACTTCAACGGTGACGCCTCCATCGTGGAGTCCTACATCTCGTATCTGCGTCGAAAGATCGACAACGACAAGTCATTGCCGCCGCTGATCCACACCAAGCGTGGCGTCGGCTACCTGCTGCGGACGTCCAAGCACTAAACCGTGGTGCAGTCCGTCACCAGCCGAGTCCGACAGTCCAAATTGGGCGCGCTCTCTTTGCGCACCCAATTGGTCATGTTGACGGCTCTTCTTCTCGCATTGGCGATTGCGGTGACCAGCCTGGTGGCAGTCTCTGCCTTGCGCGGGCAGTTGATTCAGCAGATTGACTCCGAGATGAATTCCTCGGCAGCGAATCTCACAAAATATCTTGGCAACGATAAGTCCACGTCGACGGACGGCCCCGGATTCCGCTATTCCGCGTACCTCATGGACTCCGACGGCAACCTCGTAAGTTCGATCGTCGCCGACGACGGCAATTCATCGCCGCGGCTCACGGGCTGGAATCACGACAACGGAGTGAGGTACAACGGCCAAGGCCTCACGGTCCCAAGCAACACCGGGGACACCGAATGGCGCATCCTGCCGATCGCCTCGAAGGATTCCAACTACACCGTCATCGTGGCGACGCCCCTGACGCAGACCAATGCCGTGGTGACGCTCGTCGGCGTCCTCACCTTCGCCTTCGGCATGGCCACGTTGGCGGCGGCTGCGGCCTTGGCTTGGGTGTTGGTCACGCGCGCGTTCGAGCCTCTCGCAAGGGTCGAACGAACCGCATCTCGAATTGCCGCGGGCGACCTCTCCCAACGCATCGAGCGGCATGATCCACGAACCGAAATCGGCCAGCTGTCCTTGTCCCTCAACGTCATGTTGACCCGCATTGAGGAAGCCTTCGATGCGCAGAAACATTCCGAGGTCAAGATGCGTCGCTTCGTGGGCGATGCTTCACACGAGTTGCGTACCCCGTTGGTGTCGATTCGCGGCTATTCGGAGTTGTATCGCCACGGCGCGCTTCAAACGGACGAGGACGTCGCAAAGGCGATGAGCCGCATCGAGGCAGAGTCGAAGAGAATGGGGCAGCTGGTCGAGGACCTCTTGGTGCTCGCCCGAATCGACGAACGACGCCCGCTCGAAGTCACCACGGTAGACCTCCTGAAACTGGCTCAGGACGCCGCCGACGACGCCGCGGCGTCTGCCCCCGAACGTGAGATTTCGGTCGTCGGCCTCGAGGAAGTCCCAGGCCTCCCCGCTCCGGTGCGCGGCGATGAGTCACGCTTGCGGCAGGTTTTGGCCAACCTGGTGACCAATGCTCTGCGCTACACACCGGAAGGCAGCCCGCTGGAACTCGCGGTGGGATCTCGGCCGGGAATCGACGGCGAGTACCTCTCCGTACTGAAGGTCGTGGATCACGGTCCGGGCATCCACGGCGACGACATGCAGAAGGTCTTCGAGAGGTTTTATCGCTCAGACACCTCCCGCACCCGCGACACTGGCGGCACCGGCCTCGGTCTCGCCATCGTGGCGGCCATCGTGACGCAACATCACGGCACGGTACGGGTCGAAGAGACGGATGGCGGCGGCGCGACAATGGTCGTCCAGATCCCGCAAGCGCGCCCCGGTGCCGAGGATCCCCATCCACAAAGTGGCAAAAACGTCACGGCATAGCGGTTTATCCCCAATGGGGCTGCCGTGAGTCGTCCCGACGTCGAGCGGCTCGACTCGTCGATCTACCCTCCTGCTATCGGCTACCGCGGAAAGGCTCCGCGGACCTAACCACAGGAGGTCACCATGGCTCAGTTCGTCGTCGATTCCGAGGTCATCACGGGTAAAACGTCCGAGGCGCGAGGTTATATGGAGCGCATCGCCACCGAGGTCAATGGTCTCACGACGTCACTCCAAGAACTCCAGTCCACGTGGACGGGAACGGCCTCGGCCAGGTTCCAAGAAGTCCTGTCGAATTGGCGCCAAACTCAAGCACGAGTCGAGGAATCTATGGGACAGATCAACCAGGCCCTCGCGAGCGCGGGCACCAATTACGCGGAAACCGAGGCCGCCAACGCCTCGATGTTCGCCGGGTAGACCGCCTTAGGCCTCCGGGGTATCTTGCCGCACGGCGAGACCCCATCGACCGGTCTCTCGACGGACCCACAGGCTCGTCCGCACGGCTGGTCCGCGAGGAGTTTTGACCCGGCTCACCACGAGTCCCGCGTGCTCTGACGGTGAATGGGTGCTGACGTATTCGGGGTCTCCCCGGAGGCCAAACGCCTGATCCAAGTACCGGAGGGCGGCTTCTCGCCCGGCGTGACGGCCACGCACCGTGATCCAGACGAGTTCTTCGGCCAGTAAATCTTGCACCCGTGAGGCGTCATGGTGAGTCGCGGGATCGTTGAGTTCTTGTTCGCATCGGAGGGCGGCCTCGGCGGGAGATTCCTGCGCGCGGGAGGGTTGGACCCCCGTCAGCGTGGATGCATCTCTCGTTGCGGCCTCCCCCGCCGCGGTACTCCGTGTGGCCCCCGGGGAAACCTCCCGCGATACTTCGTTCGGTGCGAGTCCGCCCAGGCCGGGGCCTTCATCCGGCGTCTGGTGCTTTTGGTACGCCGTGGCCGCGGCGCGGGCTTTGTCATCGGCGTGTTCATTCAACTCGTGTCCGGCGTGGCCTTTGACCCACTCAAATTCATAGGTGCGGCCGGATAAAGCTGCATCGAGTTGCTCCAGGAGGTCTCGGTTGAGAACCGGCTTGCCGTCTTTCTTCTTCCAGCCTTTGGCCTTCCACCCGGGCATCCACTGGGTGATGCACTTGATCACATATTGGCTATCACAAAGGATCTTGAGCGGACGCTCGGGCATACCCGCGGTGGATTCGACCAGATCCAGAACGGCCTTCAGCTCCCCCATGTTGTTGGTTCCGTGGGGCCAGCCGCCGGCTCGCCAGCAGGTCTCATTCACGTACCAGGCCCATCCGGCGGGTCCTGGATTGCCCAAGGCCGAACCGTCGGCAGCGGCGACGAGCGGGCCGTCGTCGGCGGGCTCATGCCGCGAGCCGCTGGCTCTTTCCGAGGTGGTCATCGAAAGTCTGCCTTACTGATCGAGGGTGTTTAGGTCGTCGAGGGTTAGGCCCAGGGACGCCAAAAAGGTCGAGAGTTTCACGGCGGTTTCGTGGTGCTCCCCCGTCGGAGTCGAACCGTTCACGATGCCCGCGCCTGCTCGAAGGGTCACGGTCCGAGGTCCGACGCGGCCGCTCCGCAGGTTCAGGGCCCATTCTCCGTTACCGTCCGGATCGGTCCAGCCGACGAGGCCGCCGTAGAACCCACGCTGAGAAGGTTCGAGCTCTCGGATCACGTCCAATGCGACGTTTCGAGGCGTTCCGCAAATAGCCGGCGTGGGATGAACCGCCTGTGCCGCGTCCAACGCGGACAGTCCGGGGAGCAAACGCCCCGAAATGTACGTTCCCAGGTGCCATAGTTGCGGGGTCGCCACCAACGAGGGCGCCGCGGGAACATTGAGCTCGGTGGTGATCGGTTTCAATCGATGTGCAATATCGTCCACGACGGTCGCATGCTCCGCGCGGTCTTTGGCCGACCTCATGAGGGCTTCGCCCGTTTGGGCGTCCTCTGTCGGGTCCGACGCCGCCCGTGAAGCGGATCCCGCCAACGGCTTGGTCGAAACCTCACCGGATTCGACACCCACTACCAACTCTGGGCTGGCCCCCATGATGTATTCACCCGTGGAAGTGTCGCGGACGCTAAACACGTAGGCCGAGGGGTTCATTTTTTTCAGATTCGCGTACAGTGCCGCGGGATCCAACGGTTCGTCGTCGTAGTGAAGCTCCAGCGCCCGAGACAGGACGACCTTTTCTAGTTGGCCGTCGTGAATCCTCTGCACCGCCGCAGCCACCGAGTCCCGAAAAATGCGGCTATCAAGGCCAAGAGTGCCCGTGGGCCGAGCAAGAGGTATGCGGTTCTCCTCGCCTTGCTCTCGTGGAGTCCACCTAAACCACTCGGGTACCGCGAGTCTCGGCGCCTCCGCCGGGTCGAAAGGCAGAAGCCCGACGACGATGGAATTAATTTCACGGGCCACATCCAGGCATTCGTCACGGTCGACTTCGTGCAATTCGCCGCCGGCTTCCAGTGTTCCGCGCGGCGTCGTCATCGTGAATCCTGGCAGGCGAGCGTGTTGGTCACCGTTCGATGTCGCGATAGTGCGGTCAGGGGTAAGCGGATCGCCGTCTTTATCCGATCGTGGCACCCCGATGCTCTCCGAGAGGCTCATGTTCACAATCCTCGATCCCTGTTCTTCAACACTCGGACTAGTTTAGCCCCGCTAGCCTTTTCCCCCGTCGGTGCCAGCTCAGGGCTCTCCCCGTCGCCGCAGCAGAACCATGGTTTCGCTGTGGGTGGTCTGCGGAAACATGTCGAAGAGTCGTGCTTCGACCGCGGTGAAGGACCTCAGGGCGTCCAAGTCCTGAGCGAGAGACTCTGCGTTGCAACTCGAATAGATGACCGTTGCCACGCGGGAAGATTCCAGCCACCGAGCAGTTTCCAGGCCAATGCCCCGTCGAGGCGGATTAACGACGACGCAGTCCGGCTCGTCATGGCTCCCGTTGGTAAAAGTTCCAGCGTCCGCGGCGGCGAAATCGATGTGATGAAGGCCGGCGCTCCGAGCGCTGGAACGCGCCGCCTCAATCGCTTCCGGATCTATCTCTATGCCACGAACCTCCACGCTGTCACCCAACTTTTCGGCAAGGTGCATGGCGAATCCGCCGACGCCGCAGAAGAGGTCCCATACCGAGGAAGGCGAGACGGATTCGGCCCACGCCGCCGCCTGCCGGTACATCCCTGCCGCGATCTCGGAGTTGGTCTGGAAGAAACCGTGAGGCCTCAAGTGGAGGTCAATTCCGTTGAGGCGCATCGGCAAGACCCGTTGATCCGTCAGAGGGATCTCCTCCGGTCCTTCCATCACCGCCTTGTGTTCGCGCAATATATTGGCGCTGACCACTCGTAGACCAGGCAAGGACTTCTTCAGCTCAGGCACGCCTTGGCGAATAGGGACCACGTACTTTTTGCTTCGCAGAACGAAACGCACCATGAGTTCCCGCTGAGGAGAAATCGTCACGATGAGGTTTTTGAGTTCACCCCTCCGGGCGGCGATGTCGTACGGCACTAATCGATGCTCTCTCACGAAGTCCTTGAGCATCGGTAGAGCATCCGTGATTTCTTGGGGATACAGGCCGCATTCGCTGAGGTCGGTCCCTCGACCCCGCCGATCCACGATGCCTAACTGAGGGTCCTCCGCAGTCCCGGTGACCACCATTTTGGCCTTATTGCGAAACCCGGATTCCCGGCTCCCCATGGGCTCATGCCACACCAGCCCCGGCCGGTTCCCCACCAGGGCACGCACTGTGCCCTGTTTGTCCTCAAGCTGCTGTTCGTACGGCACGCCCATGCGCACGCATGAACGGCAGAGCTGGGCGGAGAAATAGTCACAGTGCATCGTCAGTCCATGCTAGTACCGCCGCGCGCCCCACGGGTATCGCCGAGGGGCGGGTTTGCCCGTCGTCGGTTCACCACGGCAAAACCCCCGCACGAGCCAGTGCTCGTGCGGGGGTTTGACGTCAGCGGGATGTACCGGCGTGAGCCGAAATTACATCATGCCGCCCATACCGCCCATGCCGTCCATGCCCTCGGCACCGGCGCCGGCGTTCTTCTCCGGCTGGTCGGCCACAACGGCCTCGGTGGTGAGGAACAGACCCGCGATGGATGCGGCGTTCTGCAATGCGGAACGGGTCACCTTGACCGGATCGTTGATTCCGGCGCTCATCAGGTCCTCGTACTGACCGGTGGCCGCGTTGAGACCGTGACCCTGCTCGAGGCCGCGCACCTTGTCGGCGACGACGCCGGGCTCGAGGCCAGCGTTCGAAGCGATCTGCTTGAGCGGGGCGTCCACGGCAACCTTGACGATGTTGGCGCCGGTTGCTTCGTCGCCCTCGACCGTCAGGGTCTCGAAGGCACGAACGCCAGCCTGGATCAGTGCCACGCCACCGCCGGGGACGATGCCCTCTTCGACGGCTGCCTTGGCGTTGCGGACGGCGTCCTCAATGCGGTGCTTGCGCTCCTTGAGCTCGACCTCGGTAGCGGCACCGGCCTTGAGCACGGCGACGCCGCCTGCGAGCTTCGCCAAACGCTCCTGGAGCTTCTCGCGATCGTAATCGGAGTCGGTGTTGGCGATCTCGGCACGAATCTGTGCAACGCGACCGTCGATCTCCTCAGCGGATCCCGCGCCGTCGACGATGGTGGTCTCGTCCTTGGTCACGACGACTTTGCGTGCCTGGCCCAGCAGGTCCAGGGTGGCGGTGTCGAGAGACAGGCCGACCTCTTCGGTGATGACCTGACCGCCGGTCAGAACGGCGATGTCGGCGAGCTGTGCCTTACGACGGTCGCCGAAGCCCGGAGCCTTGACGGCGGCGGACTTGATCGAGCCACGCATCTTGTTCAACACGAGCAGTGCCAGGGCTTCGCCCTCGACGTCTTCCGCGATGATCAGCAGCGGCTTGCCGGACTGCATGACCTTCTCCAGAACGGGGACGAGGTCCTTCACGTTGGAGATCTTGGAGTTGACGATCAGGATGTAGGGATCCTCGAGGACCGCTTCCTGACGATCGGCATCGGTCACGAAGTAACCGGAAAGGAAGCCCTTGTCGAAGCGCATGCCCTCGGTCAATTCGAGGTCCAGCCCGAACGTGTTGGACTCCTCGACGGTGATGACGCCTTCCTTGCCGACCTTCTCCATCGCCTGAGCGATGAGCTTGCCGATCTCCGGGTCGCCGGCCGAAATGGATGCGGTTGCGGCGATCTCTTCTTCGGTTTCGATTTCCTTGGCCGAGGAGAGAAGCTCCTTGGTCACGGCCTCGACAGCCTTCTCGATGCCGCGCTTCAGGGACAGCGGGTCCGCACCGGCCGCGACGTTGCGCAAGCCCTCACGAACCAGGGCCTGGGCCAAAACGGTCGCGGTGGTGGTGCCGTCACCGGCGATGTCGTCGGTCTTCTTCGCAACTTCCTTGACGAGCTCGGCGCCGATCTTCTCGTAGGGATCCTCGAGCTCGATTTCCTTGGCGATGGAAACACCATCGTTGGTGATCGTGGGTGCGCCCCACTTCTTTTCCAGTACCACGTTGCGGCCGCGCGGCCCCAAGGTCACCTTGACGGCGTCGGCGAGGGTATTCAAACCCTTTTCGAGTCCGCGGCGTGCCTCTTCATCAAAAGCAATCAATTTTGCCATGGCGGTTGACGTCCCTCCTGGACGGTAGACGGATGCGTCGTCCACGGTGCCCGCGACGGACGACCGATGCTCTACCGCACTCTGGGCGGTAGTTCACCAAGCCTCACCGTGGTGACTGAGTCTGATCCTCATCGACCAACAACTGTGAGTCCTCACGGTGAACGAAAATCCGAAACGGAGGAACTCTTTAGCAGTCGAGGAGGATGAGTGCTAACCCCAATATTGGCACTCCACCGCAGAGAGTGCAAACGATTCGGCAGTCCTTGACCGGGCTTCGCTCAGAGCACAGCGAACCCTCAAGGATCACCCTTTGGGCTCGGGTCGCACGGACTATTGTCCCGTCGCACCCGCTGCATCGTGAGCCGCAAGAACCACGACGACGTCGTAGGTGTATCCGCTGGACTGTCGGACGTCTTGGATGCCGAGCTTCTTCGCAATCTCCTTGGCCTGCGCATCCGACCCCTGGGCGTAATAGACGACCGACGCGTTCTGTGCCTGGCCTTCCCAGTTGCTCACGTCCGAAATCGTCCACCCGGCATCACGCAAGGTCGAGGCCGACTTCGTCGCGGTACCTTCCTTGGACCCGTAGTTATACACACCGATGGTCGTCGAGGGATCTGCCTGACTGGAGCCGGAGTCGCTGGAGGACGATGCTTGGTCCCCCGACGACGCGGACGTCGAGGCCGAAGCCGAGCTCGACGAACTCGACGACGTTCCGGCGGCTTCTGGTCCGGCCGTTTTCGGGGAGAACAGGAACAGCAACCCACCGATCACCAGCGCACAAATCCCAGCCACTATCACGGCGGCCAGGTGCTTGAATCCACCAGTCTTCTCCGGAAGGTCACCACGGTAGGCGCCGCGGTGCGAAGAATCCCAGGGGACATCGTCGAATTGATCGTGTTCGTAGTCGGCCATGCGTGTCCTCAAAGTCTGACGGGGCGCACTGCTCGGTGCGTGTACGGCTCAAAATCCCAGGGTATCCCCTTTGGCCCCCAGTTAGCCCACGGCCCACCGCCGTCTTTCGTCATGAGATCAACCGTCTCGATGTTCGCGGAGGCGTCTCATCAGCGCAGGTTCCGCTCGAATGGCTCGTTCGTCATCGATCAACCGGTTCAGTCGCATGTAGTATTCCGTTCCCGGCATGCCCAACTCGGCCCGCACGGCGCGTTCTTTCGCACCGGAGTATTTCCAGGTTCTTTTCTCCATCGCGAGAATTGCGAGTTCGGCTTCGGTCAATGAATCCACGCCGATAGTCTAGGGAGAATCAACCCCGTCCACGAACTTCGGAGGAAAACCCGTGACCGTCAAGCCTCTCGAGGAAATCATGGCCGCCGACTGGGCCGACGCGCTCAAGCCGGTCGAACCCACGATTCGCACTATGGGTCAGTTTCTCCGCGACGAGCACAAGAACGGTTTTCACACTCTTCCGGCCGCCGAAAACATCTTTCGGGCCTTCCAAGAACCGCTCTCATCGGTGCGCGTGCTCATCATCGGGCAGGATCCATATCCGACCCCCGGGCATGCCATGGGGCTCTCCTTCTCCGTTCAGGACGACGTCCGCCCCCTCCCCCGGTCCTTGACCAACATTTATCGAGAACTTCGCTCGGATCTTGGTGTGGAACCGCCCGAGCACGGCGATCTTTCGCGGTGGTCGCGTCAGGGAATCATGTTGTTGAACCGCTGTTTGACGGTCCGTGCCGGAGAGGCAGGCTCTCACCGCAACCGGGGCTGGGAACACGTCACCGACGCCGCGATTCAGGCTCTCGCTTCCAGGAATCAGCCCCTTGTGGCAATTCTGTGGGGTCGCGACGCTCGGAACGCGGGCGCGCAACTCGGGCCCGCCATCCCGAAGATTGAGTCGGTCCATCCGTCCCCGCTCTCGGCGTCCCGTGGCTTCTTCGGCTCCCGTCCGTTCAGCCGAGCCAATGAAGCCCTGGCGTCACTGGGCGAATCACCCGTCGATTGGAACCTCGGCTAGCGCCCTCGAGTGAGGTCTTCGGAAGATCAAATCCCGCGGGCACTTCCGGCATTAATTACCCAGGGGATCCGGCTCTTGCTTGCGTCTTCGGACCAACTTCCGTTGGATTTGTGGGTCTTTGCTCATGAACGGTCTCATGAGGTAATTGCCTAAGACCACGGCCGCCGCCATCGCCATGATGATCGCGCCCGCGTTGAGCATCGGAATCAGGCCGGTCACGGGATCGATATTGACCGTGAGGGTGTACATTCCACGGAAAATCGTGAGTCCGGGGAGCAGGAAGGTGAGGCCTGGAACGGCCAAAACCACCTGAGGAATGAGCCTCCTCTGCGCGATCAACGCTGAAGCGCAACCGACGCCGATCGCACCCACCATCGACGTCATGCGTCCGCCGGCGCCCGTCAGCGCAAAGAGATGGAACACCGTCAGGCCGCACAAACTGCTAAATACCCCTGGAAGAATATGTTCGGGTTTGACTTGAACGGTGATGGCGATCAACGCCGTCGCAATGAGCATGAAGACGATATTGACCAGCGGTTCCGCCCCAGAAAAGACCACGCTGTCGACGTCGATCTCCCGGAAACCCAGACTGGTCGTGATGGACACCGCGATCGCGATACCAACGATCAGCCCCATGAAGGAAAGGCCTGTGGATATGAGCCTGCCGGCCGAGGTAACGGGGAATCCGTTAATGGCGTCTTGAATCGTGGAAACCAACGTCAGGGTCGGCAACAACATGATCAGCCCGGAACCCACGATGTGGGCCGGCGAGACCGGCGCCCCAACGGCGAACAGAATCATCGCGATCAAGGTCACCAGGGAAGAACACGCCGCCATGGTGAAGAAGGACGGAATGCGCCAAGAGGCGAGTTTTCCCGCCATGTACTGGACCACGGTGAAGGTCAGGAAGGACACGATGGAACCCAACCAGGTTCCGCCAATACCCACCGTAATCGCGGCCGCGGCGGAAGAATTGCAAAGATTCACCAGCCAACGGGGATACGGCTTGGGCTTGGAGAGAATTCGGGAAAGTCGCTTTTCCGCCTCGGTCCTCGACAAATCACCGTTGGTAATCCTTTTGACGAGGCGGTGCGTCTCCGTCAAACCGGCGTAGTTATCCGACCATGAACGCACCACCCGCACCACCGTGTGGCTAAAGACCTCGTCACCGTTCGTATCGAGGCCGACGTTGCCGGATTCCGAAATGTAGTTGATCACTACGGACTGATTCGTGATGTCGATATCGACGTCCTCCACCCCGTAGGTTGCGCACGTCGCCACGATGGCGGTCTCGACGTCGCGCGCATCCGCTCCAAAGTGGAACATGGTCTCGGCCAGGCGCAGGGAGAAATTGAGGGTCTTTCGAACCTCGGTTCGTTCCTGGAACCTTCGGGGATTGGCGAACGGCGAATTCGCGAGGCGCTCGACCACACGCATGGGTGCGGTCGGCAGGTTCTCCGAATGCATCATGCGCCGGATGCCGAAGCTTCTCCGTCCGGTGCCGGGTACCGGTGGGGAGGCCTCAGCCGAAGGGTAGCTCGCCCGAGTCACCCCGGGGTCGGGGGCATCGTTGGTTGAATAGCCCTCGCGGCTCGGAATAGAGGAAGACTCCGACAAATCCTGCGTGTTGCGGAAAATATCGTGCGGTGCCGTCCGGGCAGCACCAATACGTTCCGCGTCGTGAACGCCGGACCCTTGAGTAGCGGCGCCCAAGGAGTTTTCCGCGGCTTCGGGAGCGGGCCGTTCAGGGTGATAGGCGCTGGAGCCGCTCCGCGACGTCGGCGGTTGGCTTCCCGACCTCGGATCCGTGGAATCCGCCGTCACGTTTCGGGAACGACTATCGGTGCGGCCCTGTCCGGAATCGACGATCGGCATGGCGGAGACAAAGGTTTGGGCCTCACCCGGATCCGCTTCCGAAGGCACGCCGAAGGGGTCCTCATAAGCCACCGGTGGTTCATGAGGTTCGTGAGGGCTCCGCGAGGAGGCGACGTCGTCCGAAGGTTGCGTTACCGTCCGAATCGTTGACGTGCCAAAGAAGGGATCCGAATACACGTCCTCCGACGTATCCGGGCCGAAGGGATCAGAGGTCTCCTCCGAGCCCTGCGAGATCCCCGAGGACGGATAGGCCCCGGTCAGGGGTTCACCCTCGGTGCCTTCGCTCATCTGCCCTCCTTGAACTCGGTTACTCTCACGCTAGACCGCGATCCTGTGCCCGCGGTTGATGGCGGCTGAACCGTCGGTTTAGTAGAACGGCTGCTGCGTGCGGCGCCACCAGATTTGGCGCATCACGCGCTCAACGATCTTGACCCAGGCCTTATACGACGACGGCGCGAGCACCTGATCGTACACACCAACAAAATCCACCACGGACTTCGTGAAGCTGGTCTTGAAGAGGCCCAAGCCGTAGTAATTGTGTTCCTTGTTCTTGAGCTCGGCCTTCGGCGGCGTCCCACAAAAATCGTATTCCTGGATGCCGTAGTCCTCCATCAGATCCGTGAGGGCTTTCCACTGCACCAGGTGAGAGTCGCCATATTGCTTGCGACGAGGTTTCGAACCGCCGTCTTTATAGGTTCCCTTGCGGCCGTATCGAATGACGTAGGCGCCCACGGACGGTTCGCCGTCTTCGTACGTGAAATACAACCGCCCCTGCCCTGCCTCGGCGAAGGTGGTCCAGAACTCCTTGTAGTACTCGAACGACCGCAAATTGACGTTGGCGTTGCCCTGCCCGACGGTATCCATGAGGGAGAACATTTTTTTCATGTTCTCTTCCGTGAGTTCCACGCGCTCGACTTCGGCACCTTCGCGCGTCGCACGACGCACCGCGTTTCGGCCGCGGGAGTGCAGGGACTTCAACACGGTCTCTTCGTCGGCGTCGGTGGGCAGGATCGCCGTGGAATCGTTCGGCTGGATGTTGAACTGCTTGACCAGCCCGGCACGCTTCAAGAAGGCGGCATTCTCATCCGAATCGAGGATGTCCGGCTCAATTTTCACGGCAAAGACTTTGAGCCCCTGCTCGCGAACAAAGTCGCGGTTGGCGTCGAGAATTGCCGGGATATCGTGGATATCGGCGACGTCGGGCCCTTTGATCATGTACCAGAGCTTGCCCAACACGGGGATCGATTTTTCTAAAACGAGGTTGTAGCTGGCGACCTCGCGCTCCTCGATGCTGCCGTCCTCGCCCTGGACTTCCGTCACGCCTTCGTAGACGAGATACAGGGGCTTCCAGCCGTGATGAGACTTGACCGAGGCGAACGACGCCGACTGCAGAAGGTTTCCGCCGTTCGGGTTGGCGGTGACGTGATCGTCCCAGTGTGAAATCTCGTGGTCGGTGGCGAATCGAGCGGTGAAATGTCGCAATGAATCCTCATCTGCCGAGCGTGGGGTGCTTCCCACGCCGTGGTTGGTGGTCCCGCACGGCGGGCTACTCTGATCTTCAGTTTAGGCGGATCGCTGGGATAAACACACGCAAAGGCCCGAGACTGCGACCCCTTGAGGTCTGCGGTCCCGGGCACCAGCGTGAGACGCCGGACGACCGAACCGTACGGCTCGGCACGAGACCGGCGAAGCGGAATTACTCGGCGTCGTGGTCCGTCTCGAGGATCTTGACGAGGCTATCGAGAGCCTCCTCGGAGCCTTCACCTTCCGCACGAAGAACAACCTTGTCCCCGTGCTTGGCGCCCAATGACATCAGCGACAGGATCGACGAAGCATCCATCGCATCGTCGGCGGGTTCGCCCTCGCCCGCAATGGTGACCTCAACGGGGAGGTCGCCGGCGGCTTCGGCGAAAATCGCTGCCGGGCGTGCGTGGAGTCCCACGCGGCTGGCGATGGTGGCGATACGTTCTGCCATGATTGTTCTCCTTGATTTTGTGGTCTTGCGGGCTTGCCGAGGCTAACCCTGAAATGCCGGACTGATTACAGACCGAGGTCATCAAGGATGGGCAGCTCCACGCGAGCCACATCCTTAGTTTCTTCAGCCGATCGCGCGTCCATGACCTTGGCCGCGATTTGCTGTGCTTGTTCCAGAGTAACGGATTTGAGGACGGCGGCGACGGCGGACAAGGAACGGGTGTTCATGGACAGCGCCTTCACGCCCAGACCGACGAGCACGACGGCGAGGGCAGGATCGGCCGCGGCCTCACCGCAAACCGACACCGTCTTGGTACGACCCGTGGCCTTTTCCGCGCGCTGCGCGCCCTCAACCGTCAGTTGAATCATCTTCAGAACGGCGGGCTGCCACGGGTTGTTGAGCTCAGCGAGTGCACCCAAAAGGCGGTCCGCAGCCATCGTGTACTGAGTCAGGTCGTTCGTGCCCATGGACACGAAATCGACTTCATGCAGAATATCCTCCGCCGTCACAGCAGCCGAGGGAGTCTCGACCATGACGCCATGAACATCGAGATGCGCCTCACGGAGCATGCGAGCAAAGTCGCGGGCCTCGGGCGCCGTGGAGATCATGGGGGCCATGACCCACACATCCGCGGTGCTCTGCTGGGCGGCGGCCGAGATGGCCTCGAGCTGGCGCCCAAGCACTCCCGGGGTCGTCCAGTCCGTGCGGTAGCCCCTCACACCCAGGGCAGGATTCGGCTCGCTCGTGTCGGTCAGGAACGGCAACGGCTTATCAGCGCCAGCGTCCAGGGTCCTCACGACGACGTGCTTGCCCGGGAAGGCATCGAAGACTGCTTTGTATTCCACCGTCTGCTCTTCCACCGACGGCTCTTCTTCTCGGTTGAGGAAGGCAAATTCGGTGCGGAAAAGTCCCACACCCTCGGCCATATTCTCCGCAGCCGTCTGCGCCGCTTTACCGTTACCGACGTTCGAGTACAGGGGGATGTTGGTCCCATCGGCCAGCACACCCTGCCCGTCAAAGGCCGGGATTTCCTTGCGGTTCGCGTACTTTTCCGCGAGGCGTTCCTCGGCAGCGCCGGGGGTAATCACGACGGTGCCATCGGTCGCGTCCACGTAGACCTGCGTTCCGTTGGGCACCTCGGTGGCGCCGGTGGCCGCCACGATCGCCGGTAGCCCCAAATCCCGGGCGAGAATTGCGGTGTGCGCCTGCGGTCCACCCTCAGAGGTCACCAAGGCCAACACGTTGGTCGGATCGAGCGTCGCGGTATCCGCGGGAGCCAGGTCCTCAGCAATGAGAACGAAGGGTGCGTCGGATTCGGGAATTCCCGGGGCCGGCTGGTTGGTCAGCTCGGCGACGACGCGCGAGCGCACATCCAAGATGTCCGTGACGCGCTGTGCCATGTAGCCGCCGAGGGCCTTCATCTGTGACGCGTAGGAACCGGCAGCCTCCCAAATGGCACGCTCCGGCGTGTACTGCTCCCCCGTGATCAACTTGCCGGCATTTTTCAGCAGGGCTTTGTCGCCGGCCATCAGGGCCGTGGACTTCAACACGGCGGCGGCATTGCCCGTGGTCCGACCGGCGCGCTCCTTCAGGTTTTCCTTGACGCGACCAGCTGCCTCCTGAAGACGCTCAATGGCGGCCTCCGGGCTCTCACCATCTTCGAGGGTCGAGCCGACCGCAGGTTCCCGGATGGGCTCCGGCATCTGCACAACGGGGCCGATGACACGTCCGGCGGAAACGCCGACTCCAGTGAGCTTCTTCATGATGATCAATCCTTACTCGAAATGCTCTGATCGGTTGTTTTAGGCGGCCGCAGCCGTTTCTCCAACTTTTTCCTGACCGGATGTGGCGTTCCCGATCCTTTTGAGGACCAGGTAAACGATCGCCGTGATGACAGCTCCGACGATCACGGACACGAGGTACATGGGCCAATTCTCCACCAAGAACAGGATCCACACACCACCGTGCGGTGCAGGGGATCCCACGTGGCTTCCCATGCAGATCGCCCCAGCAACGGCGCTACCCACGATGGACGAGGGAATAACCCGCAGAGGGTCGGCCGCGGCGAACGGAATGGCGCCTTCCGAGATGAACGATGCACCCAGCAACCAGGCAGCTCGTCCATTGGAAACTTCCGCTTCGGTGAAGTATTTCCGACGCACGGTGGTGGCCAGAGCCATGGCCAACGGAGTGACCATTCCCGAAGCAATGACCGCCGCCATGATCTCTTTGGAAACGTCCGTTCCGGCGGAAAGGCCCGCTGTGGCGAAGAGGTAGGCGGCCTTGTTGATCGGGCCCCCAAGATCCGCGCCCATCATCGCACCCAAGACCAGGCCCAAAATGACCGCCGAGGCGCCGGACATCGACATCAAGAAGTCGTTGAGCACGGTCATGATCCAGGCAATCGGCTGACCGAGGATCAGGAACATGAGTCCGCTGGAAATCAAGGTCGCCAGCAGCGGGATAATGACCACCGGCATCATGCCAGCCAACCAACGCGGCAATTTCGGTTGAGCCAGGAGGTAAGCGACGAATCCGGCGAGTAAACCGCCAACGATGCCGCCCAAGAATCCGGCACCCACCATGTTGGCGACCAGACCGGCGGCAAAACCGGGCGCAATACCCGGTCGTCCAGCCATTCCGTAAGCAATGAATCCTGCGAGCGCCGGAACCAGAAGTCCGATCGCTTGGCTACCGATGACGAAGACCACCGCGGCCAGGTATTGCCACAGGCCAGCGTCGCCAGGGTGGAAGAGGGAAGCGCCGTCTCCGCTGACCACGCCGTCTTTAATGCCCAGGATGTCCTGAGCATTGTTGGCGATCTCGTATCCACCCATGATGAAGGAGATGGCGATCAGCAGGCCGCCTGCGGCGACAAACGGGATCATGTACGAAACACCGGTCATCAGCGACCGATAAACCCGTGAGCCCCACGAGCCATCATCAGATGACGACGACGAGCCTTCCGCCCGCGATCCCGAGACCCGGCGCGCGTCGGGGTTCTCCGAGGCGGCAAGTGCTTCTTCGATCATGACGCGCGGTTCATCGATCCCTCGTTTAACCGGGGACTCGACCACGGGCTTGCCGGCGAATCGATTCCGATCACGCACGTCCACAGATGCCGCGAATATCACGGCATCCGCGGCGTCGATCACGTCCTGCGAGAGGACTTCGTTGCCGGAGGACCCTTGGGTCTCGACGTCGAGCTTCACGCCCATCTCTTCCGCCGCTTGGGAGAGTGAATCGGCGGCCATATAGGTGTGGGCGATGCCGGTCGGGCATGACGTCACTGCCACCAAGCGCTTGCGCTGGCCGGCAGATTCCGACGGTTCGGCTGGCGCCGCTGCGGCAACCGTGGCACCTTCGGCCTTCGGCGCAGAGGAGACTCCCAGCGCAGAGTTCACCAGTTCCACGATCTCCTGCTTCGACGATGCGCTCCTTAGAGCTGCCACGAAGTCCTTTTTAACCAGAGACCGAGCCAGCTTCGAGAGCAGAGTCAGGTGTTCCTGGTCCGCCCCATCAGGGGCTGCAATGAAGAAGATGAGGTCCGCCGGGCCGTCCTTCGCGCCAAAGCTCACGCCCGGTGCCGGACGGGCCATGGCGAGCGTGGCTTCGGTAACTGCCGAGGAACGGCAGTGCGGAATCGCAATACCGCCGGGAATGCCCGTGTCCGTTTTGGCTTCGCGGGCCTCGGCATCACGGTAGAGGTCGTCGAACGACGTCGCGCGTCCGGCGTCTACAACCTTGCCCGTCAGATGCCGGATGACGGCGAAGCGATCGTCGCCAAGGTTTTCATCCAGCGTGACGAGATCCACGGTGATTAGTGCGGACATAGTGCTCCTTGTTGAAAGTGCCTCCGGCGAGCCCTCGCCCCATACGAGGTGTCGTCATCCCGGCTGCAGTGTGAAAGATGAACTCAGAAGGTCCTTATCTGAGCTCAGTGACAGTAACGGCTTCCGGAGTAGTTTCTTCGAGTGAAGGCACCTGGGTACCGGGCAACGATGCGGCGGCCGACCCATGAGCGACGGCCTGAACCAAGCACTCGCGCGGGGACTTTCCGGCCTCGTCGGCCAAGAGAAAACCTGCCAGCGAACAATCCCCTGCGCCCACGGTGCTCCGCGCGCGTATGGGTGCATGTTGGGCATACCAGGCACCGTCGGGGGTCACCAGAACGGCTCCCTTCGCTCCCATAGTTGCCAGTACCGAGCCGACACCTCGATCGACGAGTTCACGCGCCTTCTGCGCGGTGGCTTGCGGATCGTCTTCTAGAGCCGCCGCGTCGGTTGACCCACCAACCAATTCCGCGAGTTCCTCACTATTGGGTTTGATCAAGTCCGGCAGGCCGTCCTGACCGATCAAGGTGTCTCGCAACGAGGCGCCGGAGGTGTCAACGGCCATGCGGGGCGCGTCGTCTCCCAGGACCTCTCGGACAGCCCGCGACACCACGGCGTAGTAATCACTAGGGACACCGGGCGGCAAGGAGCCGGCCAAGACCAACCAGCTGGCGCCTTTGGCGTCATTGATGAGCAGCCGCGTGAGCTCCCGTTGTGCAACGTCGTCGAACGGTTCGCCGGGAGCGTTGATTTTGGTGGTGGTTCCATCGGGTTCGGCGATGGTCACGTTGGTACGGATGGGGTACCCCGTGGCGAGGTTGGAATAGCGGACGTTGGCTTCGGTCAGGCCGGCCAAGACGGGGTCGCCGCTGTCCCCTGGCAGAACTGCGACCGACTCGACACCGCTCACGCTGAGGGCCCGGGCAATGTTGACGCCCTTACCTCCGGGGTCCGCCACGGATCGGGTTGCGCGAATCACGGTGCCCCGTCCCAGCTGGGCAGGGATCTCGACCGTTCGGTCCAGACTGGGGTTCGCTGTCAGGGTGACGATCATGCGATGAGAACCTCTACGTTCGCTTCTTCCAAGGCCGAGGCCAAGGATCCTTCCGGGGCTTTATCGGTGACCAGGGCGTCAATGTCTGACAGATCCGCGAATCGGACCAGCGACTCCTGCCCAAATTTGGCGGAGTCGCACAGCAGCACCACTCGGCGGGCCGATCGGACGATGGATGTCTTGACGATGGCCTCGTTGAGTCCCGGCGTCGACAGTCCAAATTCTTCATCTAGTCCATTAACCCCAATCAGGGCAATGTCGGGACGAATGGTCGAAAAATGGTCCGCAGCACGGGTGCCTACGGCAGCCCAGGTCATCTTGCGGAGTTGACCGCCCACAAGATCCAACACGATGCCGTCCGCTTCCGCGAGTTTCACCGCAATATGTAGTGCGTGGGTAATGATCAGGCGGTCCGCCCCCGATTTGAGGGAAAAGTCAGAGGTCGCAATCAAGTCTGCGAGGATTTCGGTGGTCGAACCCGCGTCGAGCACGACGGCGCCGGCGTCGGCGTCTTGCAACAGTTGGTATGCCCGCGCGGCGATCCGCTGCTTTTCTGGAGTATTGACGGTCTGGCGGGACGAGATGCTGGATTCAACCGCGGTTGACTGTTCGACCGTTACGGCACCACCGTGAACACGGCGCAATTTGCCGTCCGTTTCCAGGGCAGCCAAATCTCGCCGCACGGTTTCCATCGTGACGTCGTAGCGACGCGACAGCTCAGCCCCGTTGACCCTACGGGCGCTGCTAACCAGCTTGGCGATTTCCGCCCGTCGTTCTTCAGCGAACATGGTGCTAATACTCCCCAGCGACGATCACGGGGAAGGCCCCGTTTGTGCATTTTTGATTTTATGTGGCTTTAAGTGGCCTGGTCAATGAGAACGTGTGGGAACGATCATGATCCCAGACCCCTTGCACCGGATCAGTCGAGGTCCAGGCTCGCCGGATCCCACGAGAACAGCCCCTCGAGGCTCACTTCGATTGGCGTTGCGTTCGGGACGTGTTCGCTCCAGTCCCCCGGCGTTGTCGCGATCAGTGTGCGTCGTATCAGCGTCCCGTGGCTCACAACCAGGAGGTTCTTCCCGGGATGATCCAAGACCAGCTGTTTGAAAGTCGCCACTCCACGCCGGTACACATCGCCTTCCGGTTCCACGCCCTCGAAGAGGTCTTGCGGATGACGCGAGTCTTCAAAGCTCAGTACTTCGCCCTCTGCCTGGCCGTACGCGCGCTCGATGACGCCGGGAATCGTTTGCACGTCCGTCATTCCCACGTATTCGCCGATGATGCGCGCCGTCTCCTGCGCTCTCGACAACGGTGAAGCTCCCAGGAAATCCCACGAACCATAGTTGTGGGCCAGGAGCTTTCCCGCCTCCCGCGCCTGCTGACGCCCCGTGTCATTCAGCGGAATATCTGAGCTGCCTTGCATTCGCCCGGCCTTATTCCAGTCGGTTTGCCCGTGACGGACCACGACGAGGCGTCCGCTCATCAGCTGTTGTCCCATGTTTTGATCGTTCACTCGTGGATCCTCTGTCAAGGTAGCTACCTCCACATGCGGAGGATTTCGGCACTCTTCAACGTAGCCCCGGAAGCCGCTTAAAACGAAAAAGGCCGGTCCGATCCCGGCTATTGCCAGGTCGGACCGACCCTACGGAGCCTCCTACCGGATTCGAACCGGTGACCCTCTGTTTACAAGACAGATGCTCTGGCCAGCTGAGCTAAGGAGGCAGGCTCTCGCGGCACCTAACATTACCCGGCTGCGGTCCCGTTCCCCAAACGGAACCCAACAATGCCTTGAGGAGGTGCCCATCGCGACGGGACACCCCCTCAACAGGAGAGCGATACGGCTTACTTACCGGACTTGCCCTTGATGACTCCGCTCAGGAAATCGGAGAAGCTGCCGTTACCGTACTTCTGACTGTCGGCGTAGATCGTCGGCGTTCCGCTAATGCCGTTGTTCTGCGACTCCTTGACGGTGACGTTCACCAGCGGACGGTACTTGTTGTTGTCCAAGTCGCTCTTGATATCGGCACCATATTTCTTGGCGATATCTGCGAGCTTTTGGTTATTCATGCCGCCCTGACCCTGGTGAGACATCATCTCTTCCTGCCAGTCAAGGAACTTCTCCGGGGAGACCTGCTCGGCGACAGAGTAGGCAGCCATGGCAGCTCGGGATGAGTATTCCGTGCTGGTCTCTTGGTCCAGGAAGTTGAGGTTCCTGATTTCCAGCTGGATCTGACCGTCCATGACCTGCTTCTTCAGCTGTTCACCGTTGGACTTTTCGAACTCTGCGCAGTGAATGCAGTTGTAGTCCTGGAAAATGGTGACCTTGACGGGCTCACCATTCTTCTTGGCGTCCTGCTCAGAAGGCATACCGACCGGAAGTGTGGCCGGCTTTCCATTCGACTGGTCATCGGCCGGCCCGGTTTCCTTCGATGTCTTCAGATCGTTGATATCACGCGTATCGACATCCGAGGTGTCCTTCTTGATACCGTCCTTGGTCACCACGATTCCGCCATATTGGTTGGAACTCGAAGCGACTGGACCGGAATCGGGGATTTCGGACTTCTTATTGTGCTGATAAACCGCCGCGATCACGCCAATAATGATCACGACGAGCACCACTGAGGAAATCTGCCACCACAGGCCCGAGGTCTTACGACTGCTCTGCTTGGCAGCGATTTGACGCGCCTTTTCTCGCGCCTCGCTACTCCGTGGAGAAGAGGAGGATGCCACGTTTTGCTCCCTGTTCGAATGAATAGTCACTACAGAATCTCCCACATCCTAACGGAGATACCTGGGTACCTCATGGGTGGATACACCCGCGAAAAATTCCCTCTCCACCCCGCGAGATCTGCGGATAGGCTTAGAAGTAGGCTGGCTCGAAGGGAGAAAGGCATGTGCCCCATGACGAATATTCACGAGGAACGCGCGAGTACACGGGAGAGTAACGGTGGCGGGTACGACTTTGTCGTCGTAGCCAACCGATTGCCCGTGGATCGTTCAATCGACGACGAGGGAAACTCATCGTGGCGACGCTCCCCGGGTGGACTCGTCAGTGCTTTGGCACCGGTCATGTCATCGCATGCCGGTGCATGGATCGGTTGGCATGGTGCATCCGACGAGGAGCTCGAGCCTTTTGACCACGATGTCTTCCACCTCGTGCCGGTCCCCCTCTCCGAGGGCGAGGTCCGTCGATACTATGAAGGCTTTTCCAACGCCACCATCTGGCCGTTGTATCACGACGTCATCGCCCCACCAGAGTTTCACCGTACTTGGTGGGATACCTACCGCACGGTGAACCGCAGGTTCGCGGAAGCGGCGGCCGATAGCGCTGCACAGAACGCCACCGTTTGGGTGCAGGACTACCAATTGCAACTCGTCCCTGCGATGTTGCGCCACCTCAGGCCGGACCTGACGATTGGGTTCTTTGACCACATCCCCTTCCCGCCTTTGGAAATCTTTGCCCAGTTGCCGTGGCGGAAACAGGTTCTCACTGGCCTCCTCGGCGCGGACCTTCTCGGATTTCAACGCCCCGGTGACGCCAGCAATTTCAGGCGCTGTTGCGACAAGATTTTGGGAGTCCAGTTCGACGGCGAAAGGGCCGAGGTTACCCAAACCCCACAGGAGCAAAGCGGGGACGAAGGCAATGAACGGTTCCACCGCGCATACACGACGGCGATGCCCAACGTCACGTCACGTCGGCGGGCTCGGAAAGAGCGACTCAACCACGACCTACCCACGTGGATCACACGGGCGACGTCTTACCCCATCTCCATCGACGTGGAAGCCGTGACCGAAATGGCCTCACGTCCGTCGACCAAGCGTCGCGCCGAGCAGATCCGGCAAGAGTTAGGCAATCCCGAGACGGTGTACCTCGGCGTGGACCGGCTGGACTACACCAAGGGCATCCGCCATCGCCTCAAGGCCTATGGTGAATTGCTCAACGACGGCGACCTCACCGTGGAGAATTCAACGATGATTCAGGTTGCGAGCCCGTCCCGTGAACGAGTCGCCTCCTATATTGAGCTCCGGGAGCAGATCGAGGGGATGGTCGGTCGCCTCAACGGCCAATTCGACACCATGGCGCATACCGCGATCCGATATCTCCATCACGGATACCCGTTTGAAGAGATGATCGCCCTCTACCTCGCCACGGATGTCATGGTCGTCTCTTCGCTCCGTGACGGCATGAACTTGGTAGCCAAGGAATACGTGGTGAGCCACCTCGATCACACAGGTGCACTCGTGCTCTCCGAATTTACGGGGGCTGCCGAACAGCTCCCGGATGCGATCCAGATAAACCCGCACGACATTGACGGGTTCAAGGATGCGTTGCTGTACGCCAAGAACATGCCCCTCGAGGAACGCCAAGCGCGCATGAAGGCCATGCGTGAGCAGATCTTTGCTCACGACGTCGAGGATTGGTCGACTCGCTTCCTTGACGATCTCTCCCGCACGCGGGAGGACGATCTGGGCCCAGAACCCAAGACGGATGAGTTGCCCATGATCGGTGATCTCGACCGCGGGCACGGCCCGTTCCCGACGCCGGCGGTCGAGGAAGAGCTCCAGCGCGCGGCCGCGGCTCCGAACCTCCTGGTCGCCATGGACTTCGACGGCACGCTGGCCCCCTTCACCAATGTTCCTGAAGAAGCCCGAGCCCTTCCCCTCTCCCAGTCCTCCCTCGAGGATCTATCAGAACAGCCGGACACCTCGGTTGCCCTGATTTCTGGTCGGCCGATGAGTTTCCTCAAGGAGGTCGCCGACCCGAATGGAAAGATGCTTCTCTCCGGTTCTCATGGTGGCGAGTTCGACTACTCTGCGGCCGGGAAAGAATCGCCCGAGCTGAAACTCACCGAGTCCCAGAAGAAAGCGCTGGCCCAAGCCACCGAGGCCGTCCAGGAGCTCGTCGACCGCCACCCAGGCTCCGAGATCGAGTACAAACCCGCGGGGGTTGGTTTCCACACCAGAACCATGGGCGACGACGACGCCGCACAGTCCGCGGAAGCGGAAGCCGTCCGCATCTTGAAGGACATTCCGGGCGTCAGACTGTCCCCAGGACAATACGTCGTCGAATGCGCCGTCCTCGAAGTCACGAAGGGCGACGCCTTGGACCTCTTCAAGGACTTTACTGGTGCGGACATCACGATCTTCGCCGGCGACGACCTCACGGATGAAGACGCGCTCAAGAATCTCGAGCCCCAGGACCTCGGCGTCAAGGTGGGCCGTGCGGAATCTATCGCCCGAGTACGAGTCACCGGCCCGGAGGCGATGTCGCACGCGCTGGCGCGCTTGGCACACCTCCGCCGTCAACACACTCGAACCAGCGACGACGTAGAAAATTCACTTCGGGAAGACTAATTCAGTCCGATTGAACGACCGGGCCCGGTGCCGCCAGCTCCAGGTCAGCACCGGGCCCGGTATTGAGGCAGCAAACATACCCAGTGGCCAACACATAGTATAAAATTGAATTATCGTGTAAATCATTTGGAGAGAGGTAATCATGTCCGACACGATGACCGCCATGACCTACTACGGCGAACACGATATTCGATTTGAGGAACGGCCTAAGCCGATGCTCATCGACCCGACTGACGCCATCGTCCGCATCACGAAAACCACCATCTGCGGTACTGACCTTGGCATCTACAAAGGCAAGAACCCCGAGATCGAATCGGCTGCCCGGGAAGCCACTGGAAGCTGGAACGGCCGCATTCTGGGACACGAAGGCATTGGAATCGTTGAGGAGGTCGGCGACGCCGTCACCTCCATCAAACCTGGCGATCGGGTATTGGTTTCCTGCATCTCACGATGCGGCACCTGCGAGAACTGTCAGAAGCAGCTCTACGCCCACTGCCGGCAAGGCGGCGGATGGATCATGGGCTACATGATCGACGGCACGCAAGCCGAGTACGTGCGTACCCCGTTCGCCGACAATTCTCTCTTCCACCTCCCGGCAGACATCGACACCGACGTCGCAGTCTTCCTCTCGGATGCTCTCCCGACGGGCCACGAGATCGGCGTGATCAATGGCCAGGTAGCGCCCGGCAAGGACGTGATGATTGTCGGCGCAGGCCCCGTAGGTATGGGAGTTCTCCTGACGGCTCAGTTCTATTCACCGGCGAACATCATCGTCGTGGACATGGACGACAACCGGCTCGACATGGCCAAACGCATGGGGGCTACGCACACCATCAACCCCGGCAAGGAAAGCCTCGAGGACCTTCTCGCCACCGTAACCTCCGGCCGAGGGGTCGACACGGCCATCGAAGCCGTTGGGCTCCCCGCAACGTGGGAACTCTGCTCGAACAGTGTGAAGGAGGGCGGCCACATCGCCATCGTTGGCGTCCACGGTAAGCCCGTGGAATTCGAACTGCAGAAGGCATGGATCAAGAACCTCACCATCACGACCGGCCTCGTCTCCGCGAATACGACCAATATGCTCATCAAGGCCGTTCAGAACACGCATCTGCCGATCAAGAGCCTGGCCACTCACCACTTCGATTTCGCCGACATGGAAAAGGCTTGGGATGTCTTCAAGAATGCTGCCGAATCCCAGGCAGTGAAGGTGGTCATTAACCACTAGGAATCGCGGTTTCCCACGTTCACCAAAACCACGCAAAAAAGGGGGTCGGCGCCATGCGGCGCCGACCCCCTTCTTAACCCAAATGGCTCTTAAATGGATAAAGGGAGGCGGTTAGCACCATAACGATGCTAACCGCCTCCCTCATCACTCAAAAATATTTTCGGCGGCGACCTACTCTCCCACACACCTACCGGGTGCAGTACCATCAGCGCTAAGAGCCTTAACTACCGGGTTCGGAATGAGACCGGGTGTACCCCTCTTGCCATAACCACCGAA